>QHSX01000057.1 GCA_003221695.1 Candidatus Rokuibacteriota bacterium | reverse complement strand
GCGAGCGCGACCCTCTACGACCTGATGCTCGGGCTCGTGGAGAAGCCGCTCCTGCGCGCCGTGCTCCGGGAGACGGGCGGCAACCAGGTGCGGGCCGCGCAGATCCTCGGGATCAACCGCAACACGCTGCGGAAGAAGCTGATCGAGCACGGGATCGATCCCGGCGGGCTCGAGGGCTAACCGCCCCTCGATAAGGGGGTGCTAACAAATATCTATCCCGTCGTCTGGTACTCGACCCGTCCTGCCTCGGTGACCCGCCGCGAGGCGTCGAGGATCTCGAGCGACACGAGATCGCCGGCCGCGTCGTAGTCCAGAATCACCCCGGGTCTGCCCTCGTCGCTCTCTGCGACAGCCGCTCCCTCTTTCAGGACGAGGCTCAGCGTGTCCGTGTGCCGGTCGTAGGTAATCCTCACGGCTCCTCCCTCCAGTACTTGCTTAGCTTGGTCGTGCGGTAGACGGTAACTACCTCCGCCGGCCTTCGATCCACATCTACGACCACACGTACAAGATACATCGTCGCGGGCGCGCCCAGGAGCACCCTCGAGTGGAGCACGACTCGGCCCTTGCGCGTCTGGAAGCGCTGCTCCGGGAACTCGAGGACCTGCCGGACCACTTCGTCGGAGATTCCGCGGCGCTCCATCTCGAATCGCGCGTGGCCGGAGATGATGAACTCGTGGATCGCCTCAGGGCTCATGAGAGCGACTATCGCGTCGACATAGCCGCTGACAATGTCCAAAGATCGATACGCCGGGATGGTTCTAAGCCGTGGCCGTGCGACTAGACGCTTCGCGTCGCTTATCCCAGCAACTTCCGCGCGCGCCGACGGAGGACCTCGGCTTGCGGGCGGCTGACCTCTTCTCCTGGGGAACATTCCGGAAGCACGAGCGCAACGATGCGGTGTGGTTCGACGTGTTCCGGCCGAAGGTCCGACACGACTAGCGCGAGCTGGACGACTACGCCTCCACTAGGTCGCGCAGGTAGTCGTCCTCGCGTACGCCGATCTCGCGCGTCACGGCGTAGGCACGAACCGGATCGGCCCTGCCGTCGACGCCCGCGCCCCCGAGGTCGCCGAGGACAAAGGCACCCTCAGTAGCGTAGCGGGTGGCGGCGCTGATCACGATCTGGCCCGGGCGGGCGAAGTTCAGGAGCCGTGCCGCCACCGCGCGCGCCGATACGGGATCCGCGACGGGCGGTCGGGATGCGTGACCGTCATCCAGCGCTTTGGGGGCGGATTGGATTTGAACATCCATTTCCACACGCTGCTCTTCGATGGCGTCTTCTTCGCTGAAGGCGGGAATGGCACGCTCGCTTTCCGGCCCCTGCCCCCTCCGACCGATGAAGAGGTCGGCGTCGTGCTCGCGCGGATCGCCGCGCGGGTGCAGCGTCTGCTCCAGCGCCGCGGCCTCGATCCCGGCGATGCCGACCTATTCCAGGCCGATCCCGTTGTCGAAGAATCTCCCGCTCTGGCCGGCATCAGCAGCGCCTCGATTCAGGGGCGCATCGCGCTCGGTCCTCGCGCGGGTGAGAAGGGATGTTCCGTCAAGAGGGCCTTTATCCCGTCTATGCTCTCGAACGCGTCCGGGAGCACAACTCGGCGCTCGGCGTCATCCTGCTGACGGCGTCTGCGCGGTCTCGAACCGGCACGGAGGCGGCTGGGGTTCACCGTCCTCCGCAAGCCGATGGCGCTCGCCGGCCCGAAGGAGGCCCTCGATGGAGCGCTCGGTCCGCGACTGAACTAGCGCCGGAAGCGGATGCGGGGCTCGAGCTTCAGCTTCGCGATCGCTTGGTCGTTGTCCGGCAGGAAGTATCCGACCGCGACGCCCATGGCCGCTTTGGGTAGCTTCTGCCCCGTCGGGTTGTCGTAGACCGCCGTGACCTTCACGACGTCGCCGATCTTGAAGCGATAGGCGCCACGAGGCGGGAAGATGATCGTCGGAAGGGAGACGAATCGTCCATCGGCATCCAGAACCGTCTTCAGCGTGGCGATGTTCTCGTTGCGCGTGACGTTTTCGAGCCGGACCTCGCGGCCGTAGTCGTGGATGTGGCCGCCGACAGCGAGCAGTCGGCCCGCGTAGGGGATCGTGAGCTCACTGGCCTTGACGTCCCGGCCAGGCTGGAGGTCGTACATCGTGGGCCCGCAATGCGTGACCATGAACCAGACCGGATAGACGGTCTTCAGCCGAGCTTCTGCCGACCGTCGATAGTGGATCTCGAGCGCCACATACGCATCGGAGACCGGCTCCTCGGTCGGATTGGTGAGCATCAGGTTGATCCGAAGCGGCATCCCCTGCGTCACGCGGTAGCCGACGTCGGGCACCGGCGGCCAGTCAGCCAGCTCCGATCCGGCGGCAAAGAGGAGCTCCGGTAGCTGGGGGCAGATGAGGCTCGGCCTGCTGGCGTTGAGCAATTCCACGTGGTGGATCACCCGCTGCGCCATCGTCGTGCCCTTCTCGTCGACCACTTTCGGCTTGTAGGCGACGAGCCAGCCGTCGAGTGGCACCATCACCGATGGCACACGAAGCGTGAGGTGTTCGGTGCGTGGCGGTACATTGAGCGGGCCGATCAACACCGTCAGGAAATGGCCATCTCGATCGTCGTGCAAGTCGACGCTCGGCATCTCGGCCTTCGGCGTGCCGCTCGGCCCAGGCTGGGAGTGGTGGTGATGCTGTGTGGCGGCCGGCGCCACCCCCCACAACGTCAACGCCGCCGCGACAAACCCTACGAGAGTGCGGCGCGAAAGCATCCGGCTCAAGCCGTCGACGAGGCGGGCTGATCGACCTCCTCGGCTGATCGGCTCGTCAGTCGGTACGCGCGTACGGGGTGCGGAACGTTCTTGAGTGACTGCGGCCCGAGATCCTCGGTCTCGAAGTCGTCGCCGATCCGCGATTTTGTCGCTTCGCTGATGACAACCGCCCCGCCCTCCGTCAGCGCCGCGAGTCTCGCGGCGATGTTCGTCGTCGGGCCGGACGCCGTGTACGTCCAGCGGGTGCCCGCCGCGCCTTCGATCTTCGTGGCACCCACGGAGGCGATGCCTGAATTGACTCCGACCTTCATGGCGATCGGCGTGAGACGGTCACGCAGCTCGGTGTTGATCTCCTGGGTGCGGCGCAGGATGGCGAGGGCCGTCAGCGCGGCGGCGCGGGCGTGGTCGGTGCCCTTGAAGATGACCATGAGACCGTCGCCCGCCGTCTCGTTGACGTCCCCGCCGTTTTTCATGATCTCGTCGAGGAACGCGCCGAAGTAGCGTTCCACCAGCTCGTTCACGCGCTCCAGCTCCATCTCTGCGCTCAGTCGCGTGTACCCGGTGATGTCGGCGAACAGAACCGACACGTCGAGCTCCCGCTTGTCGAGCAACGGCGCCTGCGGCGATTCCTCGATGAGCTCCTGGACCGTCCGGGGCACGAATTTCGAGAGGTTCGACTTGATGCTCTCGAGGAGCTGAATGCGCTTGAGGCTCGCCTCGAGCTCCTCCGCATAGCGCACGACCTTCTCGTGCGCGCTCGCGTTCTGAATCGCCACCGCGGCCTGGTTCGCCATAGTGCTCAGCAGCTCGATGTCCTCGCGGCCGTAGAAGTGCCCGGATTTCTTCTGCCCCACCGCCAGGACGCCGCTCAGCGTGCCTTGATAGAGCAGCGGGATCGCGACGGTGGCGCCGAGCTCGTTGAAGCGCGCCAGGCAGGCCTCCCGAACGCTGAGATAGGAAGGCTCCTCTTCCACGTCATAGCGGGTGACGAGCTTCTTGCGCTCGCGGATCACCTCCAGCAGCGGATCGTCATAGCCGAGCGCGACAGGAGTTGCTCCGCCGTCCGTCCCGAGGTGGTCGGCGACGAAGAACGTCCGGCACGTCTTCGTTTCGTGATCGAGGACGATGACACCCGAGGCGTCCACGAACATCGCCGTCCGGACAGTGCCGACGACCTGCTTGAGGATCTGCTCGAGGTTCAGCATGGCCGCGAGCGCGTTGCTCACGACGCTGATCGTCTGCTTGTAGTCCGAGCCGCCGCGGAAGAACAGCCGGTCGACCATCTGCTGGACCTTGCGGCTCACGGGGTTGAACAGGAACACGACGAGCGCCGCGAACACGATCGGATAGATCGTGTCGGCTTGCTGTCCCAGCACCGGCCGTGTGGCCCTGTTGATCAAGGTCTGGCTCGTGAAGTACGCGACGCCGACGACCGCGGTCATGGCGCCATAGCCCACCGCACGCTTGATGTACACGTCCGCGTCGAAGAGGTTGTGCTTGGCGATGGCGTAGGCGATGGCGGCGGGAAACACGACCAGCGGGATGGCGACGTAGTTCGGCGGAATCGCGGCGCCGCCGAACAGAGAAAACGCGTGCGCCGCCGCGGGCGCCGGCAAGGCCAGGGCCGCGCCGAACACGACCACCTTCGCGCGCTGACGGGCGAGGGGAGAGCTCTTGAAATACGCATGCGCGGCCGAGACGAACAGCGCAACGGCCCCCAGGACGACGTACACGAGGATCAGCCGGTGGAAGAGCACGAACCCCGGAGCGGGATAGAGGATCTGCAGCGGGATCGTGAGCACCGTCGACCCGATGTACGGGAGCAGCTGCACGGACGGCCGGCGCTCGACGAACCGGTACTGTTCGGGGAACACGAGGCTCAGGTGGATCAGCGCGCCTCCGAAGAACGCGAGCCCCATGAGGTGGAGCCGCGCGAACCCCAGCAGCGTCGTGACGACATCGAACGCGGTGATTGAGTACACGCTCAGCGAGAACGCGACCAGCAGGAAGGCCCAGCTCGGGCGCGCCGACGGCTTCAGCAGGAACACGACCGTCCCCATCGAAAGATACATGAGCCCGGCGACGAGCATGAGGCCGAAGGTCAGGATCAAGTCGATCCAGGTGAAGCGCATCGTCGGGATGGTGAGCTGGAAACGCCTGTCTCCGCGCTCGACGAGGTACGTATGCGCTTCGCCGACGGGGCTACCGAGGATGATGTCGTTCAGCTCTTTCATCGAGTGAACCGGCCGACCATCCACGGCGACGATCTTATCGGGATACTTGAAGCCGCGGTCGAGACCGGTCCAGTTCAACCGGCCGATGTTCGCGACGGCCATCCGCTCGTTGATCGTCACCCCGGCGAACGGCCGGTCGATCCAGGTGCCGCTCGCGAAGATGCACACCAGGCTGATGAGCGCGCCGGCGACGAGGATGGACACGAACATCACGCGCGCCGGCCGCGACATGAGCGCCATCGCGGCGACGCGCCGATGGCCCTCGCGTGGCGCCCCCGCTCCTGCCGTCGTCGGAATTACGGTCGCCATAAAGACAGCCGCCCGTTACGTCGCCGGCCGCAGCGTGGTGAGTTTCGGAGACCGCCTGACGAATCGCACGCGCGCCCGAGCCGGCAATCCGGCAGCGATCAGCAGCAGGACCGCGAGCGCGACCTGCGAACCGGCGAACTCGTCGCCATAGCGCGTGTAGAACGTCCTCATCGTCGTCAGCGGCACATCGTCGAGCAGCACGCCATCGACGAACATATCCTTGCCGCCGGCCCCCGTGAGTCGCTGGGTGATCTTGCCCCGATCGTCGATGAAGACGGAGATCCCGGTGTTCGTCGCGCGTGCGATGGCAATGCGATGCTCGGCGGCCCTCATGGCGCTCATCGTGAGGAACTGCCGCGACGCCGCCGTCTCACCGAACCACGCCTCGTTCGTCGCGTTGATCATTAGATTCACACCGCGCTTGGCGAACTCGCGAAAGAGGTCCGGGAAGATGTTCTCCCAGCAAATCGTGACGCCGACCTTGGCCGGCCCCACGGCGAACACAGTATAGTCCTCACCCCCAACGAAGCCGCCGATCTTGGAGACGAGCGCTCGGGGCCAGTCGAACCAGTCTTGAAGCGGCGGATATTCCGCCCAGGGCACGAGGACCATCTTGCGGTACTCGCCGCGGGTCTGCCCGTCGGGACCGAAGAGCACCATGCTGTTGTAGTGCTTGCCGCGGAGCTCTTGTCTGGTGAACTTCGCGTACTCGGAGCTGCCGACGAGGAGATGGGTACCCGCTTCGCTCGCAATGGCGCTGACTGCGCGGCGGAGTCGGGCGTCGTGCCGGACGTCGCCGGGGACGGCCGTCTCCGGCCAGACGATGAGCGTCGGTCGATGCGCGGCGGCCTCCCGCGTCAGCATGCCGTACTTTTCGAGCGTCGCCTGTCGGAACGCGGCGTCCCACTTGCGCTCCTGGGGAATGTTGCCCTGGACGACCGCGATCCTGGTGGTCTCAGGCGTCGGCCGGCGGGCGAGAACCACGACGCCGTGGACGAAGATTGCGATCAGCAGCGACGCGGCGATCAGGCTGGCCCGCGGAATTCCCAGCCACATCGAAGCGCGACGCCCTTGCAGGATCGCTTCGGTCATCGCGGCGTTGACGAAGACGATGAGGAACGACAAACCGTAGACCCCGGTCAGCGAGGCCATCTGGAGGAGCGCGAGCGACTCGTACTGCGAATCGCCCAGCTGCGCCCAGGGCAGGCTCAGGAAGCCGATATGACACCGCAGATATTCGACAGCGACCCAGAGCGGCGCCGCGACGAGCGTCAACGGTAGCTGCGTCCGTCCGCGGATGCAGTTGACGGCCAAACCCCAGACCGCGACGTACTGAGCGAGATAGAGAGATATCAGCGCGCCGTCGACGATCTTGAACCCGGGAACCGCGTAGACCGCATACCACGTTCCGGGGAAGAAGACGATTCCGGCGACGAGGGAATACACGTACGCCGGCGCGGGCCGCTTGTCCTCGATCGCGAGCAGGAGCGGGACGAGGGCCACCCACGCGAGGATGTGAAGGTCGAAGCTCGGGAAGGTGAGCACCAGCAGACTCCCGGACAGGACCGACAGCAGAACGGCCTGGACAACCCTGCCAGGAATCATCGTCGTCTTCTCGGCGTGTGGCGCCGGGCAGCGGCCGGCGAGCCCGCAGCCTGGCGACGTCGCTGTTGCACGCGACGCAGTCGTCTGGTGCGGAGTCCTCCTACCGCAACCGATAGATCGTCAGATCAGGGATCGTTCCGCTCCAGTCCGGCGTGTTCGGGATCGGGCTGAAGTCGAGACCGGAGATCGACTGGCAGACGATCTGCTCTTTTCCCGAGCTGAGGATCCTGGTGATGAGGCAGAGCTTCAACACAGTGTCGATCGGACCCGTCGGCGTAGGAAAGCCGAAAGCCTGGAAAATCGTCTGGCCGCCCGACGTCGTCGGATTCGCGTCGAGCACCTCGCACATCACTTCTTCCGCGCTGACGACCTGTGGATTCGGGACGCTTGTCCTGAAGGTGGCGGTCGTGCCATCGGCAGAGGTCAGCGTCAGTGTCGCGTCGGCGCTCGTCGCGTTCGTCCCATCGAAATTCTTCAACACGATGACGCCGGATCCTCTGATCTTGTCGGCGCCTTGGATATCGGTCTTCGACGTCACCACACACGCCTCGCCTCCGCCGGCGGCGCGGGCTTCCGTAGCGAACCCGCAGAGTACGGCAATGACAGCCACGGCCACGGTGAGCTTAGCCAGTCGCATGGATTCTCCTCGCGTTCCACGTCGAGTTCGTGAACGTGTCAAGGGTTCCTCAGCTTGAATGCCGAGGACTGCGCGGGGTTTGATAGCGTCGGGATCCGGAACGTGTTGTAGCCCGTCGTCTTGCTGTCGATCACCTGGGTGAAGTCCTTGTCGTTGAGGTAGCCGGACCCTGCGCAGTCGTGGTTCGCGCACGTACCGAGCACCGCGTTGAGCTTGCCACCGTGCCCGAACTCCATGGTCGCGTAGAAGCGGATCACCTCCGCTACGACGCGGCGCTGAGCCTCCGCAGGCGCACACGCGCCGTTGCACGAGGTGGCCTGGTCGAAGACGACGCTGCCCCAGGTGCGACCTCCATCCGTGCTCGTCACGACCTTGAGCTTCCGGGTCCCCCCTTTGGGGATCAGCCCGGTAGTCGCATCCAACATGCGAGTCTCGATGCGCTTCGTGAAGATACTGCACTGGTGTGTGTCGTCCGACGTCGTCCACGTAGACTTCGCGAAGATCGTCGTCGAGGTGTTGTCAGCGGACTCGGCGCATCTCAGGCCCTTCTGGTCGGCGCCGCTGATGCGCCACGAACCGGCCGCGATCGCCGCCGTGGATGCAAAAGGCGCATTGGGACTGATGTCTGCTACGACCTGATTGGCTGGTGTGAGCTGATCCACGCCCGGAACGCGGCCGATATTACGGATGGTGGCAACCGCGTTCCCGCTCCTCAGGGATGCGCCAACGTGCGTCTGATTGAACACCTTCGACCCAGCCGTGAAAGTCACGCCGTTGCCGCTCACCGCCGACGGAGTCAGCGTAGTCAGGGGACTCTCCGACACCTGATAGAGCGCGTTCGGCATCACGATACGGTCGACGCCCGAGAGTCCGGCGAAGCTGATGTCACCCGCAACGGGGTCGAACGTACACCCCGTGAAGTTGTCCACCCACTCGCCGCTGTCCGCGCCGTGGTTTCCCGCTGTCGCCGACCAGCCCAGGACGTGAACCCTCGGGCCCGCTGGGTCCGCACCAGCCGTCGCCGGCAGCAAGTTGTCGAGGTTGGAGAACAGCGATAGTGCGTTGCTCGGATCGGGGAGGTAAGTTACCGGATTGGTCGGAGGAGGCGCTCCGATCAGGGTGGTCAGGCCGCATCCCGGATTGAGAAAACTTATGAAGAGGTCGCGCTCGAGCGGATGCAGCCGTATGTACTGGCCGCCAAAGAAGGCGCCACGATACTCGTCCATGTTCGACCAGCCGTCGCCATCGTTGTCCGCGCTCGCGACGAGGCTGCCACCGTACTTCACTTCCCACGTGTCGGGCATGCCGTTGAAGTTGGAATCCTGGGGGATGATGAAGTAGAAGGGCCCGTTACCGGTACTCAGCGTGACACTGACCACCGCCATTCCGGCACAATCGAGTGACGTCAGGCGATTCCCGCTGATCGAGAAGTCAGCCGACAGATCGGTCGACGAACCTGAGTTCGTGCAAACCCCTGGATAGGCGGATGTCGTCAGCGCGTGCGCGACGATGGGGTTCGATTGAGCCAAGGTCGCGGGATTGCTACAGACCCCCGTCGTCAGGCTACCGTCGGGGCACACCAGGCTGATCGTCGCCGCATTATCCGCGGCACCAGCGGAGTTGACCGTGAGGTCGACGAACCCGTTCCGCGTCGGTAGCCAGTTCGCCTGCGAGAGCGTAATGGTCACCGTCGATCCCGGATTCGGTGCGAACGGATACGTCGTGTTGACGGGATACACGACCTGGGCATGGGCCACGCCGGCGCTACCCAGCACCCATGAGACCAGGGCGAGAGCAAGTGTCGTGACTCGCATGGTCATCGTCGTCATTCCCCTCATCGCTTAATGCTCAGTTCCTTCGTGCCAACGATTGGGCTCGTCTTGAAGTCGCTCGAACTGGCCGGCGAGCCGTCGTAGTCCGCTTTTCCAGTCGTGGGGTTGGTGAACTTAACGAGGATGAGCAGCGCCTCTTTCAACGGCATGCCGGCCGTGCAGCGGCCGAACGTATTGGTGAGGCACGAGCCCACCCTGCCCTGATCGGCCTCGTAGATCTTCGGGTACAGCGTCGACGGCGGGTTCTTGTCGCCGCCGGTCACCTGAAGGAAGCTCGGATTGTTCCGAGAGAAGATGCGAACAGCTACGTTCGCGAGCGCATGCTTGTTGAGGGTCACGAGGAGCTGATAGGCGATCGGACACCCAGTTCCGGCGGCACCTTCGCCTGCGCCGCCATCCAGCGTCGGGCACTGGTCTCCGGGCGCGATCGAGCCGCCGGTCGCGCCGAAGAGAAGGTCCTGCGCCGGCGCCACATACGTACGGATGGGCGCACCGAGGCATCCGGTCGTGTTCGGATCGATACAGTTGCCCGCTGGATCAACCGTTGGGTCGGTGATGGAGTTCTCGGCACTGCATGAGGCCTTGTAGTTGCCGTCGGTGATATCGAAGACCTGGCACAGGTTGCCGCGCGCCTCGAACGTTGCTGTTTGGCCGGCCAGCAGCTTCTGCAGGTCGCCGGGAACAGTAGGATCGATCTGGAGCGTGATGCCGGGCGCGCCATGAACGCTCTTCGGCGGAACTTCCTGCCCTGTCGTCAAATTCAGCAGATGGCAGTGCCAAGATTTATGGAAGTCCGTCGGGCGGATGACGAACGTATCGGTCGTCCCGGCATTGAACGTCAGGTTGAGCGTCACCTCGCACGTCGAGCTGAAGTTCTGGACGTTCGCGGTCTGAGCGTTGGGATCGTTCACTTTGATCGTCACGAATCCGATGCTGGAGGCGGGCGGAGGCCCCTCGAAAGAGGCTCCGTCGTTCGCCGTATACGTGAACGAATCGGTGCCGGTGAAACCGGCCGCCGGCGTATAGGTGAACGATCCGTCGGAATTCAGCGTGAAACCTCCGGTGGCAGCATGCAAGGGACCGCTCACGAGCTGCGCCGTCAACGGATCGCCGTCGGGGTCGACGTCGTTGGCGAGGACACCGGGTGCCCCGACCGTCAGCGTCTGTCCGACGTTGACGACGTACTGATCGGCAGTCGCAACCGGCGCCTGGTTCGTATTCGGCACATCGACGACGACGGCGACGAGGGCGAGGCAATCGAACGATTCATCGGCGGTCAGCGTGTTCGAACCCGCCGCGAGAAACGACGAGACGGAGTAGCTGCGGATGTCCCACAAGTTGCCGTTGTTGTTCGGCCCAGTGTTCGTGGAAGGGACGGTATTGCCGTCGAACGTCGATGGCGTGAGCTGGTTTCCGTTCAGCAACAGCGGCTTGTCCGGCTGGTCCGGACCGAAATCTTGTCCGTCGCCGACGTGAACCTGCAGGTTCGCCGTGCCCGCCGAGTAGTTGATTCCGGACAGCGTCGCATGCCAGCCGGTGCCATCGAACGCGGTGGCAACGTTGGTATCGTTTCCGTGGAACAGGTAGACGTCGCGCCGGCTCGTGACGGCGCCGCCGTTGGAAAAGACGATGAGCGACGCTCCGTTCGTGTTGGCACCGTTCGCCGTTTCCGACGAATCGATCTTGAAGCCGGTGAGTGAATAGGTGCCATTACCGGTCACGATCGCGGTCACGTCCGCTCGATAGGCCTGACTGTTGGAAAAGCCCCAGTTGCAGTCGTGCCCGAACCCGATGTTCGAGCCGACCACCGGAGTGCCATTGACGGTGATCGAGCTGTTGACGGTCGGTGACGTCGAATTCGTTGGCCCCTGCCAGTAGAGATAGGCCTTCGTCACCGTGCCCGACGCTCCGCTGATCGTGATGGACCCTGACATCTGATTCCGGAGCCCACCCACGCCGGCGGCCACGACATTCGTGTGCGAGCGTTTTTCGGCGAACTGCAGCTCCGTCGCGACCGCCTCGGTGGCCAGGGCCAGCGCCGCGATCACGGTCATGAACGCCAACCGGCTGCTGTGTGATCTCATCGTCGGCATCCTCGATGTCGTTCTCCGTCCGCGGTTTCTCGACTGTGTTCGATCGGGCTTCGCTCACCGATCGTCCGAAGTCGGGACGGCGACGTGTGCATCAGCGGACCGTGATGACACCGGCGACGGTCGCCCCACCAGGGGCAATCGCCGTGGTCGTGATCGAAACGTTCTGAAACAGATAGTCGCAGCATGTAGCCGGAAGCGGATTCGGCGGAAACGCCGCGAGTCTGCCGCCCCCTTGGAGATACAGCGTGTATGCCGGCCAGCCGCCGTTCGTGAGCCCCACGTAGGTCACCGTGTAGTGGCCGACGGCGACCGACTGCTGCGGTGCCAGCGTGAAGTTGCTCTGCTCCGCGAAGCCGATGCCCACGGCGAGGAGAACACAGCCGACGCCGATCAGCGCGATGACAAGGTGAGCACTTCTCATGTGTCATGCCCTCTCGTTCGCCGCGCTGCCGCGGCGGATGACGACTCGGCGTTCGATGTGCGGGAGGTCGAGTTGGTGCCGGGGCAACCACCGGACAAAGCGGGAGTGCGGACCGCCGTACTGCACGCCACAGAGTGAGACGCGTCCCCGAGAATACCCCAGCACTTCAGCAGCTCCCTTCAAATGACATCCCCGTTGACGTCCCCGTCCGGCGAGGCCGGGCGTACGCCGGCAAACGTCTCGTTGTCCGCGCGATGCCTGTCGCGCGTGCGTTCCAGCCACAACAGCTGCCAGCAAATGGCACGAGGCTGCCAAACGCGCGCTGTCACGCGCCCCCGGTCCAGAGGACCACACACCAAGAGTTCCTCGTGGGCGAGCCTCCAGTCTGAACGCGCGGAAAGCCATATCACACGAGGGTGGGCTGGGCAATAGGCTTCTCGGGTGTTTCCCGACTAGGCTCCGGGTATTCTCCCTATACCGACCGCTCAAACCACCTGATATTCGGCTATTTGCCGTCGAGCCTAGCCTGAGCCATGGTTGCCGTGCGCTCGGGAGTGGAAGAATGAACCGGCTCACTCGTGAAGAACGCCGTCGCGTCTATCTCACCCAGCTGCGCGCTCGCGAGACGATGATCGCCCGACGCCAGTCCGAAACCGCGGAGACCCTCGCGCCGCGCTGGGACCACCGGGTGCTCACGTGGATCGCCGTAGCGGCGATGATCGCTGCGCTGCTGGGCGGCGGGCTCCTCGCCGCGCCGACGCTGGAGTTCGAGCCGCTGGATTCGCGCGTGGGGGCCCTGCTGCCCAGGCTGTAACAATCTCTTGAACCTTCACGCCCTAGTCGTCCTCGCCGCCGCCACCGCCGCCGCAGTCATCCTCATCCGAATCCGCGTCGTCATGACCTGACCTGATGGCGCCGGGTCGTTGACCGGCTAGCCATCCCGGCCGTCGTCTCTCTCCAGAGACGACGGCAAAGCCTGTGCCAGAGGGCGCTTCCCGCTGCGCTCCTGAAACTCCGCAGAGTTACTACCGGGCGTGCGAGGACATCGCATTGAGGGGTACCGATCCGAACGCAGCGATTCTGACGACCGGGGGCCATGGACGTGATCGACGCGAGTCGAACTGTCCGCACCGTCGGCGCTGGATCGTCGCCTTTGGAGGCCTCGTCCTCGCAATGCTCATGTTCGGCGGCTATTTTGTCGCGGGTCGCCACGGCGCGGTTGCTGGGCTAACGTCCCGAGACCTCGTCGCGTTGCGCTACGTCCTCCCCGGACTGGTATTCGTGCCGCTCTTGCTGAAGTGGGGGGGCGTGCGGAACCTCGGTGGAGTCGGATGGATGCGAGGGGCGACGCTGACACTGTTGGGCGGCGCTCCGTACGCATTCCTCGTGATGGTGGGCGTTCAGTTCGCGCCCGGGGTGCATGCGACGGTGATTACTCCGGGCTTTACCCCAATCGCTGGTGCAATCCTCGCGCATGCCATGCTTGGAGAGCCCGTAACTCTTAGGGCGATCATCGGGATTCCAGTGGCGCTCGTAGGTATCGTTCGAGTCGCGGGACCCGGACTGTGGTCAGTCGGGCCGAGCGTCTGGCTAGGCGACATGATGTTCGCCGCCGCGTCGATCTCGTACGCGCTCTATACGGTGCTCTTGCGCCGCTGGCAAGTCCCACCACTGACTGCCGCAGCAGTGATCAACGTATTGTCCGCCGGGATATGGCTTCCCGTCTACGCAGTTCTCAGCGATCTGCAGTCGCTCACGGCTGTACCCTTTGGCGAAATCATCGGCCAAGCGGTCTTCCAGGGAGTGTTCACGAGTGTCGCTGCGCTCTTCCTCTATGTGCGCGCCGTTCACGTGCTAGGTGCTTCACAGACGTCGTTCTTCTTCGTCCTTGTCCCAGTCTTCGGGACGCTACTTGCGTCTATTGTTCTTGATGAACGGGTATCCGCGGTTCAAGGGGCGGGGATCGCGGCGGTCGCCGTTGCAATGATGCTAGCGACCTTTCGGCGGCGCGACTGACGAAGAGCCAGCCTGGGACGCTCTGAAACGAAACAACAGCTCTTCGTGGGGAGACGAATAGCCCGTCACGATCGAAGAGGCACGATGTCTGAGGCACTGAGTCCGCATTTTACCGAGATCAAGGTGCGCGGCTACCACCTCGATGGATATGGACACGTCCACCACCCGCGGTATCTGGAGTTCCTCGAGGAAGCGGCTTGGCGTTGCATTGAAAAATACGGATCGATCGAATTCCTTGTTAACAACAGGCTCGGGTTCGTGATCGTAAATATCAATATCAATTACCGTAGAGCTGCGGCGATTGGTGAAGAGCTCGTGATCGAGACGGCGATGCGAGATATCGGAACCAAGAGTGCGATCATGCGGCGCGTCGTGAAGTTGAAGGGTACAACCAGCGTGATCGTTGAGGCAGATGTAACGTTCGTAATCGTCGGCGGCGGCGCGGGCGGTGCGATAGGTCTTGAGGGGGACCTGCTCGCAATGTTTCAGCGTATGCCCCGCTGGGGCCCGTGAAGTGGCATGAACGGCATCCGACGTTTGGGTTGAAAACCCCAAGGGGCTACGGCATGAACCGTAGCCCCTTGAATTATTTGGTTGCGGGGGCTGGATTTGAACCAGCGACCTTTGGGTTATGAGCCCAACGAGCTACCGGGCTGCTCCACCCCGCGGTGACTTCGCCCACGGTACCCTAGCGCTCTCCGGGTGTCAAATCCTCGCCGCCTCGAGCTTCCCCGTGAGCACGCAGAGCGCCTCGAAAAGATAGTAAGACCCCCAGATCAGCTCGTTCTGCGTGGCGACGTTGAGGCGCTTGGAGTAGCAGCCGTGGTCGAGGATGCCGCGCGAGTCCAGATAGCCGTCGATCAGCATCCGCACCGTGCCCTCGGCGGCCGCGCGGATCTCCTTGCGCTTCGGCGCGTCCTTCAGCGCCGCGGCGATCTTCAGGAGCGCGGCCGCGGTGATGGCCGTGGCCGAGGTGTCGTGCTCGGTGTCGGGGCCGACCGGCGCGTCGAAGTCCCAGTAGGCGACGCGGTTCGGCGGCACGTGGACGATCCACCAGTCGGCGCACTTGAGGGCCACGTCGAGGAAGTCGCGCTCCCCCGTCCACTGATGCATGACCGCGTAACCGAGCATCGCCCACGCCTGCGCGCGCGCCCAGGTGGACTCGTTGGTGAAGCCCTTGTGGGTGTAGCGACGGAGCAGCTGGCCCGTCTGCGGGTCGAACGACGCGGACTGGCACACCGAGCCGTCATCGCGGATGCAGAACTCGACGTGGCGGCGCGCGTGGAGGACGGCGAGCTCCCGTAACGCGGGCTCGTTCGCGGCCTGCGCGGCCCAGACGAGAAGCGCGGCGCCCTGCACGGTGTCCACCGAGGCCTCTCCCTGGCCGACGTCGGTGGCCTCCTCGGCGGCGTCGCCCAGGGGGAAGCAGCCGGCCTTCGGGTTGTAGGTTGTCGCCCAGTTGCGCGCGCCATCGAGCGCGATCGCGCGCGCCGCCGGATCGTTGAAGAGCACCGCGCCCAGCATCGCGCCGTAGTAGAACAGGAAGCCGCGGAAGACGGAGTCCGACGTCGCGCGCGGGCGCAGCCGCTCGGCCCATTCGAGCGCCCAGCGCCGGTAACGCGCCCCGGCGGTCGCTCTGGCGGCAAGCCAGCACATGCCGGGCCAGAAGCCGCCCGTCCAGTCGCCGTCGGGCGTCGTCGTCCACTCGCCCTTGGCGTTGGCGTAGTGGGGGAAGGCGCCCTTGACCTGCGCCCCCGTCTGGTCGATGCGCCGGATCATCCCCTCGAGCGCGCCCTGGAAGATGTCAGGCATCTCTCGGGCAAAAGTAACACGGGACGCTGAACCGGATTTTCGATTTGAGCGGCGGACGCGTCAGGGCATAATCGTGCTACGTCCGCAGGGGACGTCGCGTTCGGAGGATCTGGGAGGTGACCCTATGTCGTCGCATCGGGCAAGAATCGTTCTCCTGGTTGCCGTTTTCACCCTGCTATCGGCGCGCGCCGCGCCCGCGCAGGAGCAGGCTCCCCCACACATCAAAACCGCCCTGACCTTCCTGACGGCGTGGGGCGGCCAGCGGTGGGACGAGCTCAAGACCGTGGCGGCCGTGCAGGTCACGGTGAAGGTCGGCGACAAGGCCTTCACGCTCGAGCCGGCCGCGCAGAAGGCCGAGGTCTCTCTGGTGTTCCCGTTCCGTGGGCTCTCGACCGTGCGAGAGGACATGAAGGTGAAGGGCATCACGGTCGAGGAGCTGGGATTGAAGGTGGGCGACAGCGAGACGCGCGGGCCGGGCACGATCACGCTGAAGGAGCAGGACGGGCAGTACTGGGTCACCGAAGTCGCCACCGGGGCGGCGCAGTCCGGCGACAAGAAATAACGTGAGCTGATCTAGGGCCGAGACCCCGTTCGCGTCAGGACCGCCGGCGCGACGCGGTCGGTCTTGGCGGCTTCGTAGCGTCCCGTCCGCCCGAGCGCCCACAGCACGCGCCAGGCGCCACGCGTCGCCAGGAGCCAGTACGTCTGGCATCGGAACGTCCCCCAGAGCTTCGCGCCCAAGGTCGTGCGCGCGATGTCCACGGGACGTGGGCAGTGGGGCGTGAGGCGCTCGATCAGCCTCTGGGTGACGATGCCGCCGACCCAGACGGTGAGGCCGAGCGACAGGGGCGGCAGCGTGACGCCGAGCGCGAACCACACCGGGTGCGACGCGAAGCGGTACGCGAGGTGCCAGGCGAGGAAGCCGAGCACCGGATAGACGAGGGCGGCGGTTGGCCACTCGACGGCCTTGTTGCCGACATGGCGACAGAGCTGCGCCAGGTTGAACGCGCTCGGCCGGGCACGCCACGTCTGCCAGAGGAAGGGCACGTCGTCGAGCACGCCCTGGTACCAGCGCGCGTTCTGGCTGACCATTCCCTCGGTCGTCTCCGGCAGGTCCACCAGCTCGAGCAGCGGGAGCGCCCGAATCAGGATTCCGCGCGCGCCGAGGGCGTAGCCGAGCGTGGAGTCTTCCGTCGCGCCGGAGACCGGGAAGAGCCCGATGGCCTGGAGCGTGTCGAGGCGCACAAACTCGTGGTGGCCGAGGCAGATCTGCGAGCGCCGGAAGCAGAACTCGAAGACGGGCCGCGCCAGCCGCGCGAGCCGCGGCGCCCGCGCCTCGAGCCGCGCGAACCACGCGACGCGTCTGCGCTCGTTGATGAGCCGCGCGATCGAGACGCGGGTGAAGATGGACGATTGCTGGACGGCGCACACGCGCCCGCGCGTCCCGAGGCGGTGGACGTTGGCGAGGGAGAGCGTCACGCCCTGGTAGGCGCGACCGTCGCCGCCCTCGGGCCCGCCGCCCGTCAGGATGTCCGCGGCGATCCAGCGATAGGTGTTCGGGTCGGGGATCGAGTCGGCGTCGCTCACGCCGACCCAGACCCGCGCGGGGTCGGCGTGGCCGTCGAGGAGCGATTGTAAGAACGCGGGACGGAGCGCCCAGTTGAGCTGCTGGGCCTTCCGCCCCTCCCCTGGCAGCGTGAGCTGCGTGAGCTGCTTCTGCTGCCACGGCGGGAGCTCGGCGCGAAAGCGGCGGACCAGCTCGGCCGTCGGCGCCTCCATCAGAGGGTGGGGCGCGCGCTCCTCCGCCTCCTTGGTGACGACGACGACATGGAGCTTGCCGTGCGGATAGCGCGAGTCGAGCAGCGCGCGCAGCGTCGTCGCGATGGCGGGCTCCTCCCACGCGGGCACGACGTGCACGAACACGGGCGCCGCGGCCTCGTGTTCGAGCGTGGCCTCATCGGGGAGCGCGTCGAGGCTCGCGTACGCTCCGTCGACGAAGCGCCACGTCGTGAGCATGCCCTTCCAGTCCAGCAGGAGCTTGAAGGCGGCGCGGCCGTTGACGACGAGCCCCGCCCAGAACACGACGACCCAGAACCATCCCGTGCCCCAGAACCACTCCACGAACGCGTCCATGGCGCGGCCGGTGCGGTCAGCGGTTCGGCGTGGACGGAAACTTCAGGACGGTCTCGCCCTCGCGCACCATGCCCATCTCCTCGCGGGCGAGTTTCTCGAGGTACGCGGGGTCGCTCCGCAAGCGCTCGGCGAGGGCTTCGAGCGCCTTCTGCTTCTCGGTGAGCGCGCTCACGTCTCGCTCGAGGGCGGAGAGCTCCTGGCGCATCTGCCAGACCCGGATCGACTCTCGCAGCCCGAAGCCCGCGAGGCTCGCCGTGAGGAGCACGAGCGCGGCGATCCCGAGACGCCGGCGGCCTAGCGCGCGGGCGTCCAGCGGGCGCTCCGCGCGTACAGCGAGCGGCCGGGCCAGGAGGCGGCGTTGCCCAGCTCCTCCTCGATCCGGAGGAGCTGGTTGTACTTGGCGGTCCGCTCGCCGCGGGCGATCGAGCCCGTCTTGATCTGGCCCGCGTTGATCGCGACGGCGAGGTCCGCTACGAAGGTGTCCTCGGTCTCGCCCGAGCGGTGGGAGATGATCGTGCCGTAGCCAGCGCGTTTGGCCAGCTCGATCGCCTGGAGCGTCTCGGTCAGCGTGCCCACCTGATTCACCTTGACGAGCACGGCGTTCGCGAGGCCGTTCTTGATCCCCTGCTGGATGATCGCGGGGTTCGTGACGAAGAGATCGTCGCCCACGAGCTGGACACGCGCGCCGAGCTTCCGCGTGAGCGCCTCCCAGCCGGCGACGTCGTCCTCGCCCAGGCCGTCCTCGATCGACACGATCGGGTAGCGGTCGACGAGCTGCTCGTAGCGGTGGATCATCTCGTCGCTCGAGAGCGTGACGCCCTCGCGCTGCAGTCGGTAGCGCCCGCCCGCCTCCGCGAACTCACTCGCCGCGGGATCGAGCGCGAGCAGGACGTCCTCGCCGGGCCGGTAGCCGGCGCGCTCGAGCGCCTGCATGAGGAAGTCGAGCGCGACGCTGTTGTTCGGCAGGTTCGGCGCGAACCCCCCCTCGTCACCCACGCCGGTCGCGAGCCCCTTTTCCTTCAGCAGCTCCTTGAGCGTGTGGAAGACCTCGGAGGCCACGCGGAGCGCCGACGACAAGTTTTCGGCACCCGCCGGCACCAGCATGAACTCCTGGAAGTCGAGCCCGTTGTCGGCGTGGGCGCCACCGTTCAGGACGTTGATCATCGGCACCGGCATGAGCCGGCCGCCGACGCCGCCGAGGTAGGCGTAGAGCGGCAGCCCCGCGTCGTCCGCCGCGGCGCGGGCGACGGCGAGCGAGACGGCGAGAATCGCGTTGGCGCCCAGCGCCGATTTGTTCGGCGTGCCGTCCAGCTCGAGGAGCGCCTGGTCGACCGCGGCCTGCTCGGAGGCCTCCATCCCCTCGATCTCGGGGGCGATCGTCTCCTCGACGTTCCGCACGGCGCGGCGCACGCCCTTGCCCCGATAGCGCTGACTGTCGCCGTCGCGAAGCTCGACGGCCTCGCGTTTGCCGGTGGAGGCGCCCGACGGCACCGCGGCCCGCCCCCACGCCCCCGACTCGAGCTGCGCGTCCACCTCGATCGTGGGGTGACCGCGCGAGTCGAGGATCTCTCGGGCGTAGACGTGGGAGATGGCCGACACGCTAGTTCTTCCGCTCGAACACGTAGTCCGCGAGGGCGCAGAGCGGCGCCGACCGTGCGTCGAACACGCCGAGCCGCTCCTTCGCTCGCTCGATCAGCATCCTCGCCTGGCGCCGTGAGGCCTCGAGGCCGTGGACCGCGGGATAGGTCGCCTTCTGCTTCCGCTCGTCGCTCCCCGCGGTCTTGCCGAGCTCCTCGAGGTTCCCTTCGACGTCGAGGATATCATCCACGATCTGAAAGGCGAGCCCGAGATCGCCGCCTGCCTCGCTGATCACGGCCACGGCTGCCGCGTCGCCGCCGGCGAGGCGCGCCCCCACGCGGAGCGAGGCGCGGATGAGGGCGGCGGTCTTGTGGCGGTGGATGTACTCGAGCGTCTCGACCGAGATCGCCTTGCCCTCCGACTCGATGTCCACGACCTGCCCGCCGACCATCCCGGCGGTTCCGGCGGCGTCCGCGACCTCGGCGACCACGTCACGGATCGAGCGGGGATCGCGCACGAGGTCGGCGTTGTCGGCGATGAGCCGGAACGCGAGCGTGAGCAGCGCGTCGCCCGCCAGGATCGCGACCGCGTCGCCGAACACCTTGTGGCTGGTGAGGCGCCCGCGGCGGTAGTCGTCGTCGTCCATCGCGGGCAGATCGTCGTGGATCAGGGAGTACGTGTGGATCAGCTCGAGCGCGCACGCCGTCGGCAGGACCATCGCGGCCGTGCCGCCGACGGTCTCGGCGCCGGCGATGACGAGGATCGGGCGCAGCCGTTTGCCGCCCGCCATGACGCTGTAGCGCATGGCACGGTGGACGGTGGGCGGCGGGACGTCCTCCCCCGGCAGCGCGCGCTCGAGCGCCGCATCGACCAGTGCACGGCGCTCCTTGAGGTAGGCCTGCAGGGCGAAGCCGCTCACGCTTCCCCTTCCGGCTCCCACGAAAACGGCTTGGTGCCGAGCGCGCCCGCCTCGTCCTTCGCCAGGATCTCGATGCGCCGCTCGGCCTCTTCCAGATACTTCGCGCACCGGCGCGCGAGGGCGATCCCCTCCTCGAAGGACTGGAGCGACTCCTCGAGCGGCAGGTTGCCGCTCTCGAGCCGGCTCACGATCTGCTCGAGCCGCGCGAGCGAGTCCTCAAACTTGAGGTCGGTCATCCTGGTCCCTCGTCCGCGCGACGCGGCAGTCGAGACTCCCCTCGTGAAGCAGGACGTGGACGTCGTCCCCCGCCCGCACCTGTCGCGCGTTCCGCACGATCGCGCCGGCGGAGGTGCGCGTGAGACTGTAGCCGCGGCCGAGCACGGCCAGCGGCGAGAGCGAGTCGAGCTTGGCCACCACGGCTCGCAACCGGGCGCGCGAATGCTCGCAGCTCCGGGTGACCGCGGCGGCGAGCCGCGCGTCCAGGCGCTCCAGGCGATGGCGGCCGGTGGCGACGCGCGCGACGGGGCTCGTCGAGCGGAGCGTGGAGGTGAGCATCTCGACCCGATGGCTCGTGTGTCGCAGCTCACCGGTCATCGCGCGGCGCAGGCGCAGCGACAGGTCGTCCACGCGGCGCTCCAGGTCCCGGAGCGGCCGTGTCGCGGCGCGCTCGAGCCGCCCGCGTAACTCCTCGAGCGTGTGCACAACCGCTTGCTTCTCCCGCACCACCAGCTCGGCCGCGGCCGACGGGGTCGGCGCCCGCAGGTCGGCGACGAAATCGGCGATCGTGAAGTCCACCTCGTGGCCGACCGCCGAGATGACCGGCGCCTTCGCGGCCGCGATCGCGCGGGCGACTACCTCCTCGTTGAAGGCCCAGAGGTCCTCGAGCGAGCCGCCGCCCCGGCCGACGATGATCACGTCGACGTCGCCGAGTGCGTCGAGGTCCCGGAGCCCCTGCGCGACCTCCTCCGCGGCGCCCTCCCCCTGCACCCGGCACGGCGCGATCACGATGTGGAGCTCGCCGAAGCGCCGGCCGATCACCCGGAGCATGTCGCGCAGGGCGGCGCCGCTCGGCGAGGTGACGATCCCGATCTTCCTCGGGAATCGCGGCAGCTCCCGCTTCCGCGCCGTATCGAACAGGCCCTCGGCCCCGAGCCGCGCCTTCAGCTGCTCGAACGCGAGCTGGAGCGCGCCGAGCCCCTTGGGCTCGAGCAGCTCGACGACCAGCTGGTACTCGCCGCGCTGGGCGTACACCTCGACCGAGCCGAACGCGACCACGTGGAGGCCGTCGGCCGGCTGGAACCGGATCCGCTGCGCGCGCGTCCGGAAGACGACGCAGCGGAGCTGGGCGTCGACGTCCTTCAGGGTGAAGTAGGCGTGACCGGAGCCGTAGGCGCGGAAGTTCGAGATCTCGCCCTCGACCCACACCGCCGGGAAGCGCTCCTCGAGCGTCGCCCGCAGCTCCTCGGTGAGCTGGGAGACCGTCACCACGGTGCGGCTACCGGTCATGCGTTCGCGCGCGGGCGTCGCCCGCGCGCCTCCGGAGAGGAGGCGGCGGCAGGGGGGCGAAGCCCCCCGCCGAGCAATTGACGTTGCGCCGCGCGCAACGTGTTCCGCAGCAGCATCGCGACCGTCATGGGCCCGACGCCTCCGGGCACCGGCGTGATCGCCTGCGCGCGCGCCGACGCCGCGTCGAAGTCGACGTCGCCGACGAGGCGCCCCGTCTCGAGTCGATTGATCCCGACGTCGATCACCCACGCCCCCTCCTTCACCATGTCGCCCGTGATCACCCGCGGCCGGCCCGCGGCGACGCACAGGACGTCGGCGCGGCGCGTGTGCTCGGCGAGATCGCGCGTGCGCGTGTGGCACATGGTCACGGTGGCGTGGCGCGCGAGCAGGAGCTGGGCCAGAGGCTTCCCGACGAGGCGCGAGCGGCCGACGACGACGGCCTCCTGACCCTCGAGCTTGGCGCCGTAGTGGTCGAGGATCTCCAGGCATCCGGCGGGCGTGCACGGGACGACGGTCGGCGCGCCGGCGAGGAGCCGCCCGAGGTTCGTCGGGTGGAGGCCGTCCACGTCCTTCTGCGGAGCGATCGCCGCGATCGCCTCGTCCTCGTCGAGCCCTTTCGGCAGCGGGAGCTGGAGCAGGATGCCGTGCACGGCAGGGTCCGCGTTCAACGAGCCGAGGAGGGCGAGCAGCTCCGCCTGGGTGAGCCCGGCGGGATGGACGTGGTCGCGCGTGGCGATGCCGACGGCGTCCGAGGCCTTCATCTTATTGGCGACGTAGATCTTCGACGGCGCGAAGTCGCCGACGAGCACGACCGCGAGCATGGGTGCCACCCCGGTCTCTCCGCGCAGCCGCTCGACGCCGGCCTTGACCTCGCCGAGGACTTTTTGGGCGACGCTCCGACCGTCGAGGATCAACAGGGAATCAGGCCGGGACGCTGAGGCGGCGAATCGACGACGCGCGGCCGGTGTCCGGCTCGACGACGATGACCGCGCCGTGCAAGGCCGCGGGCCCCTTGGCGGTCTCGAAGCGCAGCGGCATCTGGTAAAGGAAGCGCTGGATGATCTGGTCGCGGTCCACGCCGATCACGCCGTCGGTCGGACCCGTGAGCCCGAGGTCGGTGATGTACGCCGTCCCGCCGGGCAGCACGCGCTCGTCGGCGGTCTGCACGTGGCGGTGCGTCCCGACGACGGCGCTCACCCGCCCGTCCAGGTACCAGCCCATCGCGAGCGACTCGCTGGTCGCCTCGGCGTGCATGTCCACGAGGACGATCGGCGTCTCGCGGCGTAGCTCGGCGGCGAGCTCGTCGGCCTTCCGGAAGGGGCAGTCGATCGGGAGCATGAAGACGCGCCCCATGAGGTTCACGACGCCGACCTTGTGGGGCCCGCACTTGACGGTGACGTGGCCCACCCCGGGCGTGCCCGCGGGGAAGTTCGCGGGACGCAGGAGCAGGTTCTCTTTCACGATGTACTCGACGACCTCCTTCTTATCCCAGATGTGGTTGCCCGAGGTCATCACGTCGGCGCCGGCGGCCAGGATCTGCCGCGCGATCTGCGGCGTCACCCCGAAGCCACCCGCGGCGTTCTCGACGTTGACCACGCAGCAGTCGATCGCGTGCTCCTGACGGAGCCTCGGGAGGAGCTTCGTGATCGCGGCACGCCCCGGCTCGCCGTAGACGTCGCCGACCATCAGGATGTTCATCGCGCCCTACTTCGCCACTTCGACGGCGCGGGTCTCGCGGATGACGACCACCTTGATGTGTCCCGGGTACTGCATCTCGGCCTCGATCCGCTTGGTGATGTCCTTGGCGAGCTGGTGGGCGTCGAGGTCGGAGACGATATCGGCCTTCGTCATCACACGCAGCTCGCGCCCGGCCTGGATGGCGTAGCACATCTCGACGCCCCGGTAGGACATCGCGATCTCTTCGAGCTTCGCGAGACGCTTGATGTACGACTCGAGCACGTCCCGTCGGGCGCCGGGACGCGCCGCCGAGATGCCGTCGGCCGCCTCGACCAGCACGGCCTCGATCGTCTCGGCTTTGATGTTCTCGTGGCCACAGAGGGCCGCGTTGATGACCGTAGGCGACTCGTTGTACTTGGTGAGGACTTGGAGCGAGAGCTCCGGGTGGCTCCCCTCCTGCTCGTGGGTGAGCGCCTTGCCGATGTCGTGCAGGAGCCCCATACGCTTGGCGAGCTTGGCGTCGCCGCGGATCTCCGCCGCCATCATCCCGGCGAGCCACGCGACCTCCTTCGAGTGCTGCAGGCAGTTCTGGCCGTAGGAGGTCCGGAACTTGAGCCGGCCGACGAGCTTGACGAGCTCGGGGTGGAGGCCATGGACACCCACCTCGAAGCAGGCCTTCTCGCCCTCGTCCTTCAGGTGCTGCTCCATCTCCTTCTTGACCTTCTCGACGACCTCTTCGATACGCGCCGGGTGAATGCGGCCGTCGGCGACCAGGATCTGCAACGCCTGCCGGGCGATCTCGCGCCGGTAGGGGTCGTACGAGGAGATCAGGACGGCCTCCGGCGTGTCGTCCACGATGAGGTCCACGCCCGTGTGGAGCTCGAGGGCGCGGATGTTGCGCCCCTCGCGGCCGATGATGCGCCCCTTCATGTCGTCCGACGGCAGGTCCACGACCGACACCGCCGTCTCGACGGTGTAGTCGGGCGCGAGGCGCTGGATGGTCGTCGCGAGGACCTCCTTGGCCTTGACGTCCGCCGTCTCGCGCGCCTCCTCGTCGAGGCGCATGGCGAGGATCTGCGCCTCGCGGCGCGCCTCCCCCTCCATGGCCGCGAGGAGCTGGCGCCTCGCCTCCTCCGCGGTGAGCCCGGCGATCGTCTCGAGCTTGCGCTTCTGCTCCTCGAGCGCCACGGCGAGGCGGCCTTCCTTCTCGCCGAGCGCCTTTTCGCGCGAGCCGAGGTCCCGCTCCCTGGTGGCGGACTCGGTCAGCCGTCGCTCGAGCTGGTCGAGCTTCCGGGCGAGATCCTCCTCCTTGGCGACGACGCGCTGCTCGATCTGCTGGATCTCGCGCTCCCGCCGGCGCGTCTCGTCCTCGAAGACGGTCCGGGCCTGGAGGGCGCTCTCCTTGACTTCTAGCTCAGCGGTCTTGCGGAGGTTTTCGACGTCCCGCGCGGCTTCCCGGACGAGGGCTTCGGCGCGGCTTTGGGCCTCGCCGACCTTACGCTCGGTGAACCACTTGTGGAGGCCAATGCCGATGACCAGGCCGATGAGCGCAAAGATCGCGTCGAGACTCAGCCAAACTTCGTGCATTTCCGCAAGTATAGGCGGCAGGGAAGGAATCAGTCAAATCCCCGCCTCTGCCGTGCGCCGACGGTGTTTCGAACCTGGTTTGACCAGGTGGGCGCCGTTAATTAGAGGGCTTCAGGCTTCCCCTTCTCGGAGGGGCTTGCGCACCACCCTCTGCCACAGCTCCCGTTGTGTGCCCGAGGTTGAAACTTCCCCCCGGCATCACAAACAGCGCAGGGACCTTCCGTGTGTACCATGACGGGCGAGGAGGATGCAAGTGATGGAACGCCCCGGCGTGAGGTCCGAGACGAACGGCCCCGTGACGACGATCATCCTCGACCGGCTCGAGCGGCGGAACGCGGTGGATCCGCCGACGGCGGCCGCGCTGCGTGCGGCGTTCCGCGCCTTCGAGAAGGACCGTACGGCGCGCGTCGCCGTGCTCTGGGGCGCCAACGGGACGTTCTGCGCGGGCTACGATCTGAAGGCCTTTGCCGCGGCTCCGCGGAGACTCTCACGCGCGTACGGTGAGGGGCCGATGGGCCCGACGCGCATGCGGCTCGGCAAACCGGTGATCGCCGCGGTGTCAGGCTATGCGGTCGCCGGCGGCTTCGAGCTCGCCCTCTGGTGCGATCTGCGCGTGGTCGAGGAGGACGCGATCCTGGGCGTCTTCAACCGCCGCTGGGGCGTCCCGCTCATCGACGGCGGGACGGTGCGGCTGCCCGCGGTCGTCGGCCTCGGCAAGGCACTCGAGCTGATCCTGACGGGCCGGCCCGTGGACGCGCGCGAGGCCGAGCGCATCGGCCTCGCGAACCGGGTCGTGGCGAAGGGCAGGGCGCGCGAGGAGGCCCAGGCGCTCGCCCTCCGGATCGCCGGCTTCCCGCCGAACTGCGTCAGGAGTGACCGGCAGTCGGCCTATGACTCGCTCGGCGCGCGGCTCGGCGCAGCCTTGCGACGCGAGCACGCGCTCGGCATGCGCTCGGCGGCCACCGGCGAGAGCCTGGAAGGCGCCCGCCGCTTCGCGGCCGGCGCCGGCCGCCACGGCGGCTTCGCCTAAGCGCGGTCCTTCGGAGCGGCCTTGTCGAGGAGGGCGACGAGCGCTCCGAGGCGCGCGCCGACGTCGCCGGCCCCGTGCGCCTTCTCGTCACGCGCACGGAACAGCTCGTCGGTGATGTCGAGCGCGGCGAGCGACAGCGCCTTGAGCGGATCCTTGACTCCGGCGCGCTTGAGCTCGGCCACCCGCTCTTCCACGAACTTCGCGAGCTTCCGGATGTAGTCGGGCGACGCCTCGGTGCGGAGGACCAACGCCTGGCCCAGGAACGTCAGCTCGACGCGTCTCCCCTCACTCATTCGGGCTTGTCCAGCTCGAGCTTGACGATGTCCTTCAGGATCGAGTCCACCTGCGTCAACACTTGCTTGCGCTCGTCGGTGAGTCGCCGCACCTCGCGCCTGAGCTGGAGGTTCTCGTCCCGGAGCCGGCCCAGCGTGTCGACGGCACGGCGGACCGCTTCCTCGAGCTCGGCGACACGCTCGACAACGGAGTCGCCCATCACGCGCTCCTCCCCATCTCAGGCGCTTCTCAGTGTGACGCCGAAGGTCCCCTTGAGCGCCTCGGTGACGCGCGCCTGGACCGCATTCACCTCGTCGTCCGTCAGCGTCCGGTCCTCGGCCTGGAAGGTGAGCCGCCACGCGAGGCTCCGCCGGCCGTCGGGGAAGCGGAAGACGTCGAAGAGCGTCACGCGCCGGAGGAGCGGGCCCGCCGCCTCGACGAGCTTCGCCTCGAGCTCGGCGGCGGTCAACGGCTGGTCGGCGCCGAGGACGAACGCGAGATCGCGCTGGACCGCGGGGAAGCGCGGCAGCGCCTGGTAGCGGAGCGGTGGTTGCGGCGCCGCCGCCGCGACGTCGAGGGACACCGCAGCGGCGAAGACGGGCACGTCGATGCCGAACGCCTCCCGTACGCGGGCCGCCACCTCGCCGAACTCGGCTGCGAGGGCACCGCCGTCGGTCGCGAGCGTGCCGTGAGAGTCGGGCTCGAAGCCGGCGAGTCGGCCGGGGCCGCCCGGCCGGAGGCGGCCGACCCCGAGCGCGTCGAGGACGTGCTCACCGAGGCCCTTGGCGTCGTAGACGTCCGCGCGCGCGTCGGCGGTGGGCCACGCGTGCTCGGCGCGCGCCCCCGTGAGCGCGATCGCCGCCCAGCGCGGCTCGCGCGCGCCGGTCTCCCCCTCGCCGGCCTCGTAGGTCTTGCAGATCTCGAACACGGCGACGTCGGGCTGCTGGCGCCGCACGTTGACCGCGACGGCGGCGAGCACGCCCTCCAGCGGATGGCTGCGGAGGAGCGACGCGTCCTGGCTCAGCGGGTTGACCAGGCGGAGCGGCTCGGGGGCGCCGGGCGCCCGGAGGAGCGCCGCGCGCGCCGGGTCGCTGAAGGCGTGCGTGATCGCCTCCGCGAGGCCGGCGCCGACGAGTGCGCGGCGTACGGTCTCGGCCTGGCGCAGGCTCGCCGGGTGCTTGACGACATCGACAGCGCTCGCCGGGAGCGTCGACGGGAGCTTGTCGTAGCCCCACACGCGGATGATCTCCTCGACGAGGTCGTCCTCGATCGCGAGGTCGCGCCGGAAGCTCGGCACGTCGACCTCGAGCGCCGTCCCCTTCTGCCGCGTCGGGAGCCCGAGCCCGGCGAGGATCGCCCGGGCCTTCGCCTGCGGCGGCGCCACTCCGAGCACGCGCGCGACGCGCGCCATCCGGAGCCTGATGCGCCGTGGCTTGCGGCGCCGCGGGTAGGCGTCCACCAGGCCGCGCGCGACGGCGCCTCCCGCGAGCTCCGCGATGAGCTGGGCGGCGCGCGCGGAGGCGTCCACGAGCGCCTCGATGTCGGCGCCACGCTCGAAGCGGTAGGCGGCATCGGTCGAGAGGCCGAGCGTCCGCGCGGTGCGCCGGATCGAGACCGGGTCGAACCAGGCGCTCTCGAGGAGGACGTGGGTGGTCGCGTCGGTGACCTCGGTGTTGGCGCCGCCCATGACGCCGGCGATCCCGATCGCGCGGCGCGGGTCGGCGATGACGAGCATCGAGTCGTCGAGGGCGCGCGTCTGGCCGTCGAGGGTCGTGAAGCTCTCGCCGGCGCGCGCCCGCCGCACGACGATCGTCGCGTCGGTCACCGTGTCGTAGTCGAAGGCGTGGAGCGGGTGTCCCAGCTCCCAGAGGACGTAGTTGGTGACGTCGACCACGGTGCTGATCGGGCGCAGTCCCACCGCGCGCAGGCGCGCCTGGAGCCACGCGGGCGAGGGGCCCACGGTCACGCCGCTCAGCACCCGCGCGGTGAAGCGGTGGCAGAGGTCCGGCGCCTCGATCCGCACGCGCACCAGCGCGCGCGCCCGGGCCCCGGACTCGGTCAGCACGGTCTTCGGCCGGCGCAGGCGCGCGCCGGTGAGCGCCCCCAGCTCCCGCGCCACGCCGAGGACGGAGAGGCAGTCCGGACGGTTGGGGGTGATCTCCACCTCGAGGACGTGGTCGTCGAGGCCGAGATGCGCGACGAGGTCCCGGCCGAGCGGCGCGTCGCCGTCGAGGACGAGGATCCCCGCCTCGTGCTCCGGACCGATTCCGAGCTCCCGCTCCGAGCACAGCATGCCCTGGGACGGCACGCCGCGGATCGTCGCGGTCTCGACCCGGCGATCGCCCGGCAGGACGGCGCCCGGCGGGGCGAAGGCGGCGCGGACCCCCACCTTGGTGTTGGGCGCCCCAGAGACCACGGAGAACGTCTGGGACCCGGTCGAGACGCGGCAGAGGAGCAGGCGGTGGCCGTGACTCTCGCCGAGCTCGCGCTCGATCGCCTCGATCTCGCCGACCACCACCCCGCGTACGTCGGGGGCGAGCGGCGTGACGGCCGCGACCTCGATTCCGGCGTTCAGCAGGCGGTCCGCCGCCTCGACAGGCGAGAGCCGGAGGTCGACGAACTCCCGGAGCCACTTGTACGGGATTTTCACGCGAACTGTCTCAGGAAGCGCAGGTCGTTATCGAAGAAGAGCCGCAGGTCATCGATGCCGTACTTGAGAATCGCGATCCGCTCGATCCCCATCCCGAACGCCCAGCCCGTGACCTCCTCGGGGTCGTAGCCGACGTTGCGCAGGACGTTCGGGTGCACCATGCCCGAGCCCAGGATCTCGAGCCAGCCGCCCTGCTTGCAGAGCCGGCAGCCCGCGCCCTGGCAGACGAAGCAGAGCACGTCCACCTCGGCGGAGGGTTCCGTGAACGGGAAGAACGACGGTCGAAACCGCGTCCGCGACTTCGACCCGAACATCTCGCGCGCGAACAGCTCGAGCGTCCCCTTGAGATCGCCCATCGTGATGGCGCGGTCCACGGCGAGCCCTTCGACCTGGTGGAACATCGGCGAGTGCGACATGTCGGCGACGTCGCGGCGGAAGACCTTCCCGGGGACGATGATCCGCACCGGCGGCTTCTGCACCAGCATCGTCCGGATCTGGACCGGTGACGTGTGGGTGCGGAGGAGGGTGGACTCCGAGAGGTAGAACGTGTCCTGCATGTCCCTCGCGGGATGGTCGCGGGGGATGTTGAGCGCCTCGAAATTGTAGGCGTCGGTCTCGACCTCGGGCCCCTCGGCGACCGAGAAGCCGAGGCCGGCGAAGATCGCGACGATCTCGTCGTGGACGCGCGTGAGGGGGTGGAGCGCGCCGCGGGGCGGACGCCGTCCCGGCAGCGTGAGGTCGAGCCGCGCGCGCGCCCGCCGGGCGCCGCGCTCCGCCTCGAGGGCCTGGTCCAGGCGCCCGTCCAGGAGGGCTTCGAGCTCGCGCTTGGCCGCGTTCGCCGCGGCGCCGACGCGTGGCCGCTCCTCGGGTGCGAGGGTGCCGAGCGAGCGGAGGAGCTGGGTCAGGACGCCCTGGCGGCCGAGGAACCTGACGCGGACTTGCTCGAGCTCGGCGGCGGACTGCGCGGCGGCGACGGCCTCACGCGCCTCCTGCGTGATCGCGTCGACGCTCGGATGACCCACGAACTACCGGCTCTGCGTCTTGGCGGTCTCGGCGAGCTTCGCGAACCCCTGCGGGTCGCGCACCGCCAGCTCGGCCAGGACCTTGCGATCGAGCAGGATCCCGGCCCGTTTGAGCGCGGCCATGAACCGCGAGTACGAGAGCCCGACCTGGCGGCACGCGGCGTTGATGCGGACGATCCAGAGCGCACGCGCCCGCCGCTTCTTCTGCTTGCGACCGCGATAGGCGAACGCGCCGGCGCGGAGGACGGTCTCGGCGGCCGTGCGGTAGAGCTTGCGTCGTCCGCCGACATACCCCTTCGCCTGCTTGAGGATCTTCTTGCGCCGGCGCCGTGTCTTCGGTCCACCCTTGGCCCGTGGCATGTGTCCCGTCCTCCCCGATCAGAGATAGGGCACGAGCGGCCGCAGACGGCGCTCGTCCGTGATGTCGATCAGCTTGTTCGCGCGGAGATGCCGGCGGCGCTTCGGATTTTTCTTCTCGAGCTTGTGCTGCTTCCACCCGCCGGCGCGCCGAAGCTTCCCGGAGGCCGTGCGCTTCAGGCGCTTGGCCGCGCCGCGCTTGGTCTTCATCTTTGGCATCGCATGCCTCTCCCGCTCGGTCTCAGTTGTGCGACTTCGGGCTCAGGATGATGTGGAGCATTCGCCCCTCCATTCTGGGGTTGTTCTCCGTAACGGCGATGTCCTGCGTCGCCTCGACCATCCGGTTGAGCATCTTCCAGCCCAGCTCCGTGTGCGCCATCTCGCGCCCCTTGAAGCGCACCGTCACCTTGGCCTTGTGGCCCTCCTCGAGGAAGCGCCGCACGTGCTTGAGCTTGAAGTCGAAGTCGTGCTTCTCGGTCTTCGGCCCCATCTTGACTTCCTTGACGAGGATCATCGTCTGCTTCTTGCGCGCCTCCTTCAGTCGCCGCGCCTGCGTGTACTTGTACTTGCCGAAGTCCATGATGCGGCACACCGGCGGCTGCGCCTCGGGAGCGACTTCGACGAGGTCCAGCTCCGCCTGCCTCGCGGTCTCGAGCGCCTGCTGGATGGGCATGACGCCGAGCTGCGTCCCGTCGGCCCCGACGACCCGAACCTCTCGCACCCGGATTCCCTCGTTGATACGGATCTCTTTCGCTTGACTGATAGACGCGCTCCTCGTGGTTAGCCGCCGCCGCAGCCGGCGTGGATGGCGAGGCCCGGCCGCTCGATCACGAGCGGCCCACGGTGAGACCGGACGCACGCGAGCCGATCTCGCGTGCGAGATCGGCTAGCACGCGGTCGAGGGGGACGGCCCCAAGGTCCTCCCCGCTGCGGTGCCGGAGGCTGACGGTCCCGTTCTGGCTCTCCCGCTCGCCGACGACGAGCATGTACGGGACCTTTCGGATCTGCGCGTCGCGGATCCGGTAACCGAGCTTCTCGTTGCGCTCGTCGAGCTCCGCCCGCACGCGTCCGGCGCGGAGCTTCTCCCAGACGGTCCGCCCGTACGCGACGTGCTTCTCGCTCACCGGCAGCACGCGCGCCTGGACCGGCGCGAGCCACGTCGGGAAGGCGCCCGCGTAGTGCTCGACGAGCACACCGATGAACCGCTCGAACGTGCCGAAGATCGCGCGATGGACCATGACCGGGCGCTTCGGCTGTCCGTCGCTGTCCACGTACTCGAGCTCGAAGCGATCGGGCTGCGCGAAGTCGATCTGGATGGTCGCAAGCTGCCAGCGGCGCCCGAGCGCGTCCTGCACGTCGATGTCGATCTTCGGCCCGTAGAAGGCGCCGTCGCCCGGGTTGAGGTCGTACGCGAGCCCGTTCGCCTTCAGCGCGTCGTGCAGGGCCTGCTCGGCGACCTGCCACTGCTCGTCCGTCCCCATCGACTTCGGCGGGCGCGTCGAGAGCTTGAAGAACGGGCCGAGGGCGAAGGTCTTGTACCAGTCGCTGATCAGTTCGAGCAACTCTTTGATCTCGTCCTGGAGCTGGTCGGGCCGGCAGTAGATGTGCGCATCGTCCTGCGTGAACTGCCGGACGCGGAGGAGCCCCGTGAGCGTGCCGGACCGCTCGTTCCGGTGCAGCCGTCCCATGTCGGCGAAGCGCAGCGGCAGGTCCCGGTACGAGCGCAGCGCGTGACGATAGACGAGCGTGGACTCCGGGCAGTTCATCGGCTTGAGGCTGAAGATCTGCCCCTCCGCCTCCACGAGGAACATGTTCTCGCGGAAGTGCTCCCAGTGTCCCGACTGCTCCCAGAGTTTCCTGTTGACGAGGATCGGCGTCGAGATCTCCGCGTAGCCGCGCGCGTCGAGCGCCTCGCGGGCGAAGCGCTCGAGCTCGCGCACGAGCGTCCAGCCGTGCGGCAGCCAGAAGGGCGCGCCGGGCGAGACGTCGTGGAAGACGAAGAGGTCGAGCTCGCGCCCGAGCCGCCGGTGGTCACGCTTCTTCGCTTCGTCCAGCCGCCAGAGGTGCGTGTCGAGCTCCTCCTGGGTGAGCCAGGCGGTGCCGTAGATCCGCTGGAGCATCGGGTTCTTCTCGTCGCCGCGCCAGTAGGCGCCCGAGGACGCGAGGAGCTTGAAGTGCTTCACCTCGCCCGTCGAGCGCACGTGCGGCCCGCGGCAGAGGTCGACGAACTCTCCCTGGCGATAGAGCGACACGCGCGGGGCGTCGATCCCCTCGAGGATCTCGACCTTGTAGGGCTCGCCGCGCTCGCGGAAGAAGCGGATCGCGTCCGTTCGGCCAAGCTCCTGACGCTCGAAGCGGAAGTCCGCCTTCGCGATCTCGCGCATGACCTCTTCGATCCGCGCCAGGTCCTCGGGCGTGAAGGGCTCGGCCTTCCCGAAGTCGTAGTAGAAGCCGTCCTCGATCGCGGGCCCGATCGCGAGCTTCACGGCGGGAAAGAGGCGCTTCACGGCCTGGGCCATGACGTGCGAGGCGGAATGGCGGAGCGTCGCGAGCGGCGAGGGATCGCAGTCGAACTCGCCGGTCAGCTTGAGGTGTCGCTCTTCTTCAGACAGTGGGGCGCTCGTTCTCAGGAATGAATGGTAGGCTCGGGCGGTTTCGAACCGCCGACCTCCTCTGCGTCAGAGAGGCGCTCTCCCACTGAGCTACGAGCCTATCCAGAGTACCGATCATGCTACCCTCAGCGCAGCAGATTCGTCAACGAGGACTCGAGGACGTAGATGAAATGCACCGTGATGGGGACGCCCGTGCTCCCAGGCCGCGCAGCCGCCATCAAGGCCGGCGGGAGGGGCGGGAAGGGTGAGGCGAACTTGATCGCGTTTACCGCGTAGTCGTCGTAGATATCGAACCCTGACCGCTGGAGCACCGTCACGTACGGCACCCGGCCCTCCTTGAGGATGCCGAACTCGACCGTCAGCTGCGCCGATTTGTACTCGCAGGGGTCCGTCGCCTGGTTCCTCACGCACGGATACCCCCACTTCGACTTGATCATCCGGCGGATCCGGTCGAGGTAATCGTTGTAGCGCGGGTCCTTGGAGTCGAGCGGGATCGGCTCCCCCTCGATCCCCGCGCGCCCTTCGCCGCTGCCGCCGGCGCGGCCAGGACCGCCGCGGCGGAGCGCCGAGCGGATGTCGGGGACCGTCTCCCGGGGCGTCGGCGGCGCGACGGCCACCCTCGGCCCGGCCGCCTCGGGCGGCGCCTCCCTGGGAGGTTCGGCAGGCGTAGGCGCCTGAGCGACAGACGGCGGTGGCTCCGGGGTGGGCGCCACGGGCGGCGTGCTGGGAGCGGGTGGCGTGCTGGGAGCGGGCAGCGGCATCGCCGGCTCCGGCTCGGGCGCCGCCTTGGCGACCATCGGCGGAGCCGGAGGGGCCGGCGCCGGCCTGGCGGCCGGCACGACGGGCTTGGGCGCCGGCGGCACCTTTGCACGCTCGGGCGTCGGCGGGGCCGGGAGGCCACGCTGGGCTTGCTCATCGGCCTCGGGCAGCTCCACGAAGAGCGGCTCGCCTCGCTTCACGGTCATGACCGTCAACGGAGGCTTCACCCAGACGAGCGCGGCGAAGACAAGCGCGTGGATTGCGACCGAGCCAGCGACACTGACGAGGGTCCGATTGCGGCCGAGCTCTTCGAGGCTGATGCGCACCCCCCGATTATAGCCGTTAGAGGTCCCGATCCAGGGCCCGGGCGACCCGCCGCACGCGGTCGACCAGCGCGGCGAACCGGTCGGGCTTGAGCGACTGGGGACCGTCCGACAGCGCCTCCTCGGGCCGCGGGTGCACCTCGATGATGAGCCCGTCCGCACCGGCCGCCACGCCCGCCAACGCCATCGACTCCACGTATTCCCAGTAGCCCGTGCCGTGGCTCGGGTCCACGACCACCGGCAGGTGCGAGAGCTTCTTCACGACCGGGATGGCGTTGAGGTCCAGGGTGAAGCGCGTCGCCGTCTCGAAGGTGCGGATGCCGCGCTCGCAGAGGATCACGTGCGGGTTGCCACCGCTGAGGACGTACTCGGCAGACAGGAGCCACTCCTGGATCGAGGTGGCCATGCCGCGCTTGAGCAGCACGGGCTTCCGTGTCTCCGCCACGCGGCGGAGCAGCGAGAAGTTCTGGATGTTGCGCGCCCCGATCTGGAGGATATCCGAGTAGTTGGCCACCAGCTCGACCTTCTCGGGCTCCATGACCTCGGTCACGACGGGAAGGCCCGTCTCGCGCTTGGCCTCGGCGAGGTACTTGAGCCCCTCCTCCTCGAGCCCCTGGAAGGAGTACGGCGACGTGCGCGGCTTGAAGGCGCCGCCCCGCAAGACCGAGGCGCCCGCCGCCTTGACCTTCGCGGCGACCTCGAGCACCTGCGCGCGCGACTCCACCGAGCACGGCCCCGCCATCACCACGATCGCTCTGCCGCCGACCCGCACCCCGTCCACGGGGACCACGGTCGCCTCGCGGCGCACCTCGCGGCTCGCCAGCTTGAAGGGCTGAAGGATCGGCTGCACCGCCTCGACGCACTCGAGGGACTCGAGGCTCTTGAGCCGGTCCTTGCCACGGTCGTCGCCGATCGCCCCGATGACGGTCCGGAGCTCGCCGCGGATGGTGTGCGCTCGGTAGCCCATCCGCTCGATGCGACGGCACACGTCCTCCACTTCGGCGTCCGACGAGCCGGCCCTCAGTACGATGATCATGCCGATCTCCTTTGTAGCGGGTCCGCGTGCCCGCCGCCACACTGTAGCGGGGTTGGCGAGCCCGGCTCACACCGTGGGTGGCCTGAGAAAGGCGCTGCCCGGCTCCGCTCTGCCCGCGTCGACAAAAAACAAAGGCCGCGGGGGTCGCCCGCGGCCTCGTGTCGTCGGCGCCGCGGGCGTCCGGTCCGCCCGCGGTGCTCTGGATGTCCTAGCTCAGAGCACCTGGGCAGACCCCGCCGAAGTAGAAAAAGGAGAACCACGTCGGGTGACTGCCCATCGTGGCGGGTACTCTACCGGCCCGGAGTCCGACCGTCAAGCGCTTTCTCCGCCTTCCGAGCTCCCGGCTTATGAAAGTGCCTCAGAATGCGGTCCCGATAATAGTAGAGCGGCAGGCAGAGCGCCACGACGCCCGCCAGGAACGCGAGCGTGTAGATGTACTGCTGCTCGGCGACGTGGGCGCCGAAGTACGAAGAGATGATGGTGCCCGGCAAGCGCCCGATCGTCGAGACGACCGCGAAGACCCAGAAGGGCATCGGGCTGATCCCGAACAGGTAGGAGATGATGTCCTTCGGGAAGCCGGGAATGAGGTAGAGAATGAAGCAGATGATCGCGCCCTCGGCTTCGAGGATGAAGTTCATCCGGTTCCAGTTGTGCTCGCTGAGCCACGCCCTGACGAGCGGCTCGCCCCAGCGGTGGCCGACCCAGAAGCAGAAGAGCGTGCCGGCCGTGAGCCCGATCGTCGAGTAGACGACGCCCCACCACACGCCGAAGAGCGCGCCCCCGACGGGGCCCGTCACCTCGCCGGGGATCGGGGAGATGATGACCTGCAGGGCCTGGATCGCGATGAACACGAGCGGCGCCATCCACCCCCACGACCGCACCGTCTGCTTGAGGAGGTGCTTGTCCTCGTAGAGCCGCACCAGCCACTGGATGAACGGCGACTCCGCCACGACGAGCCAGATCACGAGCGCCAGCGCTGCGGCGAGGACGCCCATGACGAGGGTCCTGCGCGCGCGATCGGTCATGGGCTCACCGGGCACGGCCTCACAGCGCGGGGCGGCGCTCGCTCCAGGGCCGCGCCTCCTCGAAGGCCGCGGAGGCGGCGAGGACCGTCGCGTCGGCGTGCCGGCGACCCACGATCTGCAGGCCAACCGGCAGCCCGTCGTCGGTCCAGCCCGCGGGCACGGAGGCGGCGGGTTGGCCGGTGAGATTGAACGGGAACGTGAACGGCATCCAGCCGAGGGGCGAGGCGGGCTCGCCCGCGATCTCGCGCGGCGGCGCCTGGCCCGCGGCGAACGGGAGCACCGCGACGGTCGGCATCAGGAGGAGGTCGAAGCGCTCGAGGAACGCGTGCACCTCGCGCCAGTACGCGTCCGCGCGCTCGCGTGCCCGGAGGTAGTCCCGTGCCGTGACGGCGCCGCCCCGGCGAATGAACTTCACGAGCGTCGGGTCCATCAGGGCCTCCGCCTCCGGCAGCCGATCCGACCACGCGGCGTAGAACTGCGCCGCGATCATGGTCCCGAAGAACTCTTCCGGATCCTCCCAACCCGGGTTGACGACTTCCACGTGGCACCCGAGCGACTCGAACTCAGCGGCGGCGTCGCCGGCGAGCTCGACGACGCGCGGATCCACTCGGGCGTAGCCGAGGTCGGACGTCCACGCGACGTTGAGCCCCTTCACCCGGCCGTCGCACGCCTCGAGGTACGAGCCCGCCTCGCGCGGGAGCGAGTGCCGGTCGCGGTCGTCGCCGCCAGCGATCACGTCGAGCACGAGCGCGGCGTCACGGACCGTGCGCGTGATGGGTCCCACGTGGGAGACGCCGGCGAACCCACCGGGAAATCCACGTCCCTCCGGCACGCGGCCGTACGAAGGCTTGAAGCCGTACACCCCGCAGAACGCGGCGGGGATACGGATCGAGCCGCCGCCGTCCGTGCCGAGCGCCAGCGGGCCGCAGCCGCTCGCCACGGCGACCGCCGCGCCGCCGCTCGAGCCACCCGGCGTGAGCTCGGGGTTCCACGGGCTCCGCGTCACGTCGAAGAGCGGGTTCTCGGTGACGGCCTTGTGACCGAACTCCGACGTGTTGGTCTTCCCGAGGACGAGCGCGCCGGCCGCCTTCAGGCGCGCGACGGCAATCGCGTCCTCTTCGGGGACGTAATCGGCGAAGAGCCGTGAGCCCCCCGTCGTCGTGAGCCCGCGGGTGAAGAGGACGTCCTTGATCGAGACGGGCACGCCGTGGAGCGGGCCGAGCGGCTCGCCCTTCGTGACCGCGATCTCCGCCTCGCGCGCCGCGGCGCGCGCCTGCTCGGCGGCGACGACGCAGAACGCGTTGAGGGTCGGGTTGACCGCGTCGATCCGCGACAGGACCGCGTCCGTCACCTCGATCGGCGAGAGCTTCTTGGCTCGCACGAGGCCGGAGATTTCGAGAGCCGACTGCCAGATGAGCATCGACTATTCGCATTGTATCATTCCGCGTCGTGCAGTCCTTTGATCGTCACGGCCACCCGGTGAGCGAGCTCGCCTGGACCCGCGACGGCGCGCTCGCATCCGCCCGGGTGCGATTGCCCGACGGCGAGTGGCTCGCGATCGAGCCCCGCGCGACGACCGCGGCGCCCTGGGGGCTCGCCGATCGCGTGTGGCGTGCCGAACGATTTCCGGAAGTCGGCGGTCCATCGGGGGAACCCCTCACCGTGTTCGAAGCGCTCGACTGGGCACGCATCGATCGCATCCCGCCGCTCGCCGAGCCCACGCGCCTGCCGCCCGGTGGCGGCACGGCGGTGCTGAACCTGATCGCCGAGCTGGCTCGCGAGCAGGGCGCGGCTCGCCTCGCCTACCGCGGCCCCTACCCGACCGAGCAGCTCTTTCTGGCGCTCCTCGAGTCGTTCCGTTACGAGCCTGCGGACGCCGCCGATCCGCTCGCGGCTTTCATGTCCGGCGGGCTCGCCTGGACACCCGCGCCCCACGAGCGCCTCTTCGCGGCTGACGGGCTTTACGTCCAGCGTCGCGGCCGCGTGGAGAAGGTGGTGTTCCAGGGCACCACCTATTACCGGCCGGACTGGCAGTCCATCACGCGTCAAGCCCCGAGGCGTGTGCGCGACGTCCCCGAGGGCGTGCTCTGCTCGCTCTGGGCCCTCGGGCGCCCGCTCGAGGACCATCTGCTCCTCTCGTCCGAGGGAGACCTACGGTGCGTCCTCGAACCCGTGCCGCACGCATGCCCCACCAGCCCGATCGGGCCCGAGATCGTGGCGGGAGTCGCGGCGATCGTCGCCGCGGGGAGCGCCCCGCCTCTCGTCCCCGTCATCGAGGACGTCGCAGGCGCGGTCGCGTTCGAGTGGGGCGCGGTCGCGCGCGATCTCGTCCTGATCGAGGCGGAACGGATTCGCGTCTCGGGGCGCTTCCGGCGCGTGCTCGCCGAGCTGATCACCGCCACACGCGGGCGTCGCCCCCGGGGCACGCTCGCGCTCGCCGCGCTCGTGGAGCTCGGCGCGCTCGTCGGCGACACGGTGCGCGCGCGCGCCCAGGCGCGGCTCGCGGCGCTGCCGCCCGCGGCCCAGGCCGCGGCGCTCGACGCGCCGCCGGCGGCCGACGACCGGCACGCTCGCGCGATCGGCGACGCGATCGAGGCCTTGCTGCGGGACGTGGAAGCCTGAGCGTCAGGAGACCGCGCGCACGACGATCCAGACGTTGAAGGCGAGAAACGCCGCGATCGAGACCACCGAGAGCCCGACGTAGGCGAGCCAGAGCGCTTCGAGCCACCCCGAGCGGAGCCGTGCCCGGCCCCCGAGCAGCGCCCTCACGTACGAGAGCGCGTCGTGCTTGAGCGTCGGGACGCCCAGCAGGTCGACGAAGACGTGGTAGCCGTCCATCTCGATGAAGCCGAAGGGGTAGAGCGAGATCGCGAGCGCCTGCCACTGGATGATCCCCGACGCCGCGGCGAACGCCTGCGCGAAGCTTCCCACGGGCGCGTACGCCGCGACGAGAAACGCGACGGCGCCGAGCACCAGGTGGACGAGCGCGCCCGACACCGCCGTGACGACGCGGGCCCGCCGAGTCGCCATGAAGATGTCCGTCACGTCCACGTAGAAGGTCGGCACGAAGCCGTGCAGGAAGGCGAAGCCGAACTCGCGCACGCGGCGACGGTAGTGGACGCAGGCGAGCCCGTGGACGAGCTGGTGGAGGGCGACGCTCGCGAAGAAGAGCAGCTTCACGACGAGGACGCCGCCCAGCGCGTGGCCCCCGAAGCCCGAGAAGACGTCGTCCAGCCCTTGCACGAGCGCCACCGCGGCAACGCCCCCGATCACGCCGAGCGCCAGGCAGAGGACGGTCGCAGCGCGGGTGAACAGGACGAAGCCGCCCCAGCGGTGGAGGCGCTGGAAGCCCGACTGGACCCGGCGACTGGAGAGGTTGACGCGCTCGAGGCCCGTGAGGATCGCCTCGACCGCCTTCGCCACGCGCTGGCGGCGGTTCCGCGCGAGCGTCTGGCGCAGCCGCGATTTCGGCTCGAGGGTGAGGAGCCCGGCGCGCTGGAGCTTCCGGATCAGGTTCGGGATGATGTCGAAATCGAACTCGCCGTATCGCAGGACGTAGGCGGTCGCGATCTCCTGGAGCGATGTGGTGCCATCCATCTGCTCCCAGAGGAACGTCTCCGGTTCCGAGAGGACGAGGAACCGGTCGGTCGCGGTGTTCTTGAGGATGAACGACCGCTCCCGCGCCACGGACGACCGGACCTCGGAGATCTCGAAGGAGCCCTCGGGCCCCCGCTGGGGGCGCGACTGGATGAAGCCGAGGGAGCTCCCGACCTCGCGGACCTCGAAGCTCTCGTCGTCGCGGCGGACCAGGAGCTCGAGCTTCGCGGGCGCGGGGCGCTCGGTCACCGCGACTCCACATCCAGCCCCGTCGCCTCGAGACCCCAGCGCGTCGCCTCGGCTACCTGGTGGGTCGACCGCCTGAGCCGCTCGATGAACACGTGGACCAGCGCGCGGAAGAACGCCGCGGCGGCGCGCGGGTTCGTGTCGATGAGGCGCTCGAGACCACGCCGGTCGAGGGCGAACAGCGTCGCGTCGGTCTCGGCCTGAACCGTCGCCGACCGCGGCGAGCCGTCGAGCAGGCTCATCTCGCCGAAGAAGTCGGCGGGGAGCACCCGGTCGAGCACCTGCTCGACGCGCCCCTTGATGGCCTTGGAGACGAGGACCGCACCGTGGCGGACGATGAACATCTCATCGCCGGGATCGCCCTCGCGGAAGAGCAGCTGGTTCTTGCGCAGGCGCCGCTCGTGAAGGCTCTCCGCGAGCGCACTCAGCTCCGACTCCGCGAACCGGGTGAAGAGGCGGACGTCCCGCAGGAACTCTAGATGCGCCCCCACCGGTCGCGCCCCACGCGCCTACGTGGCCACGCGACGGAGGAGCGCGTTGCGGAACTCGTGCCGGCGTTGGCCGGCGGGCGTTTTCACGAGCCGTGCGAGCGCCCGGAGAATCGTCGCTCGCTCGTCGTCGCTGAGCTCGTAATCCGCCAGGAGGGCGTTCGGTGACCCCTGCAGCTCGAGGAGGAAGTCCGGATCGACCATCGCCCGGCCCACCAAGTCTCGCAGCCCCTGCGCCATGTCGCGGGGGATCATACCAATTTCCCCATCACTTTGATAGGCTCGCCCCATGCGTGGTACCCGGGTCGTCGCGGACGTGTGCGAAATTCCGGATATCGACGGCGCTCGCTCGCCCGTCCGAGTGAAGCCTGGCGTGGCCGTCGCGCTGGCTGTCTACTGGTTGGTCACCGCGTGCGCGACCGGGGAGCAGTGGGCGTACGACAAGAAGGGCGTGACGCCGGCGCGGCTGGACCGCGACCTCACGGCCTGCCGCCAGGAGTCACAGGATCCTGGGGCGTTCGCTCTCACGATCGAGCAGCGTCTCGACCGCGCGGGGTTCAACCGCTGCATGGAGCGGAAGGGCTACTCAGTCAGACACATCGAATAGCCCTCAACCCTGGAAGAAATCGTCCCCGTCGGTAAGATTTTGATCAGCCCCTTCGGCTCTACGCCAGAGGGGTTCACTCCCAAGAATACCCATTGAATCAAGGCCTTACCGGAATTCCATTGGTTTGGTCCGATCGTTGCCCTATCCCCCTCCCATGGAGGCGGGATGATGATGTTCCCAAGGAAAGGCCGGGTGCTCCTTTTGACCATCGCTCTTCTTATGGCGCCGCTGGCCGGGGTCGCCCTGCTCTTGTACGGCGCAGGACAGATCGCCGTCCGCAGGCGGCGCCGGCCCGCAGCCGATCCATACATCGAGTGGCTGGCTCTTCGCGACCGCGGAGAACTATGGAGGGCAAGGTCCGACGTTGCCCCTCGGGGTTCGACCAAACGTCGATGACGAGCCGCGAACGAACGGTCGCGCCGCCTGCGCATCTCCCGCTACGGCGGCTCGCGGTGTGTCTCGATTGCGACGAGTGCTTCGGGACGGGGCCGGAGACGTGCCCGGCCTGCGGGAGCGAGACGTGGACCTCGCTCTCGCGCTTCCTGGAGCGGGCCGCATCGGCACGCCGCGCGCAGCGCCCCGACAAGAGCCCGTCCGAGGCGAAACCGAATGACGAGGCGCCAGAGATGGTCCGGCAGCTCGTCGTCGTGGCGCGCAATCGCGAGAACCTCTACGAGCATCTCAAGCGGGCCTTCGCCGGCAACGGCACTGTTCGCGTGGTCCTCAATCAGCGCGTGGTGGAACGGCGCGCGCGCAACGGCCCCTGCGCGGCCGAACGGCGCCAGGGCGATCGCCGCTTGCCGTTCCGGATCGACGGGCTCCTGCGCGCGGTCGGCTGGGTCGTCGTACCACAAGCGGTGCCCCGGAAGCACCGAGGCTCGGCTCGCTAAATGTCGTCGCGGATCCGGCACCAGCTCGGCCTCGCGCTCCTTCTGCTCACCATGGCCTCGGGGTACGTGGCCTCTCGCGCGGCCGGCCCGCACGACACGCGGGGCGTCGTCGGTGTTTCGGCAAGTCTCCACGCTCATATTAGGGACGTGGGGAACCGATACGGCGTGTCGCCGGATCTCATCGTGGCGATCATCGAGGCCGAGTCATCGTTCAACCCGCGCGCCGTCTCCCGCCGAGGCGCGCGCGGGCTGATGCAGCTCATGCCCGGGACCGCCGCAACGCTCGGCGTGGGCGACCCCTTCGACCCGCGAGAGAACATCGAAGCCGGCGTCCGGCACCTTCGCGCCCTGATGGACCAATTCGACAACAACCTGCCGCTCGCCCTGGCCGCGTACAACGCCGGCGGGCAAGCCGTGATCGTCCACCGTGGAATCCCACCCTACCGGCAGACGCGCCAGTACGTGAACCGCATCCTGCGACGCCTGGACCGCGCCGACACAGGGACTCCCGACGCGAGTCAACGCTGGCGGAAAGCCAGCAGCTAAGCTCGGGGATCACTCCGCCACGACGATGACTGCGTACCCGCCCTGGGCGAGGCGTCGCGCGGTGGCTGTGGCCTCGGCGGAGCTGGCGAAGCGTCCGACGCGCACTCGGTAGATCGTCCGCCCGCCGACCTCCGCCTGCTGCACGTTCGCCTCGGTCCCCGTTCCCGCAAGCTCTCGCTGGAGCGCGAGCGCCTTGTCCTGAGCGCTGAACGCTCCAACCTGGACCGCGAAGGCCCGGTCGCGCGACACGGGCGCAGACGTCGAGCCGCCGAGCACGCGCAGTCGGATGGGGACGACCCCCGGCCCGGTCGCTCCAAGGAGCCGTGCGGCGCCGTAGGACAGGTCGAGAATTCGTGAGCCGGCGAACGGTCCCCGGTCGTTGACCCGTACCTCGACGGTACGGTGATTGTTCAGGTTCTCGACGATGAGCCACGTGTTGAAGGGCAAGGTGCGGTGCGCGGCGGTCATCTCCGTCATGTCGTACACCTCGCCGCTGGCCGTCCGTCGACCATGGAACGGGTTCCCGTACCAGGACGCCAGTCCGGTCTCCTCGTAGCCGATTCGAGCAGGGCCCGGGGGGAGAGCGACGGGACGCGGGCGAGCGCATCCTGCGAGCAGGACGATGGCGACGGCGATCCAGGCCGGTCCGCAGCGCGCCACGAGACCAGAGCTAACGCATCGGAGCGTTTCGAGTCCAGTAGTTTAAGAGCGCACCAAAGCGCTCCGGGTCGCCTGTCAGCGGGCCCCCTCCACCCCCGCCCTGGTGCGACGCGCATCCAGGGTGCATCTAAAGGGTGGAGGTGGCCAAAGTATGACCGAGGCAAGGACGGACGACACCGGACTCCTGGACGCCTACTCCCGGGTGGTTGTCTCGGTCGTCGAGCGCGTGGGGCCGACCGTCGTCAGCATCTCGGCGGGCCCGCGCCCCGGGGGCGGTCGCTCGGCGACGACGGCGGCTGGCTCCGGCGTGATCGTCGCGCCCGACGGTTACGTCGTCACGAACAGCCACGTCATTCACGGCGCCAGCCGGCTCGAAGCCACGCTGACCGACGGCCGGACGCTCGGGGCGGTGCTCGTCGGCGACGACCCCTCGACCGACCTGGCGCTCATCCGCGTCAATGACACGGGTCTGCCGACTGCAGCGCTCGGGCAATCGGCGACGCTGCGCGTCGGCCAGCTCGTCGTCGCCATCGGCAATCCCTACGGCTTTCAGTCCACCGTGTCGACCGGGGTGGTGAGTGCCGTCGGGCGTTCCTTCCGAAGCACGACCGGGCGACTGATCGACGGCGTCATCCAGACCGACGTCGCGCTCAACCCGGGCAACTCCGGAGGCCCCCTCGTGGACTCCGAGGCGCGCGTCGTCGGCATCAACACCGCGGTGATCGCCATCGCACAGGGTTTGAGCTTCGCGATTCCGATCGACACCGCGAAATGGGTGATCGCCGAGCTGCTCGTGGGAGGCCGTGTCCGGCGCGCCTGGCTCGGGATCGGGGCACAGACGCGTCCTCTCGACCGTCGCCTCGCGCGCCGCTTGGGTCTTCCGAGCGCGCAAGCGGTCGAGGTCCTCTCCGTCGAGCCCGAGAGCCCCGCCGCGCGGGCCGACCTGCGCGAAGGCGACTCGATCGTCGCCATCGGCGGGCACCCTGTGGCGACGGTCGATGACGTGCACCGCGCTCTCGCCGGCGCGGCGATCGGCGTGGAGACCGCCGTCGCCGTCATCCGGGGTCAGGAAAGGATCGAGCTTTCCGTCACGCCGGTAGAGGCGAGCTGACCCGGGCCACGGGCGCCCGTCAGAATCGGGGCGCCCGTGGTCGAGGACCCAATGTCCTAGAACTCACCGACACGACTTGTGAAGCTGAATGTTCCCGCCGTCGAGCGCGCCCGCGGCGGTGTAGCCGTCGTTCAGACGGATCGAGAAGGTATCGTTCCGTCCGGGCTCGCCTTCGTCGTCGACGTCGACCACGTAGGTATAGCCCGCCTTTCCGTCGACCTCGGCGCTCCCTTCGAGGTGGCGGCTCGTGGCTGTCCTGCCCACCACGTACACGGTGATGCTGGTCGCCTTCACCTTCCTGCCGCTGTTGTGGTCGATGTAGTTGAGGTGGACGTCGGGCGTGGTGGATCCGGCCTTGAACCCCGCGTTGAAGCCAAAGTTTGCCCGGCCCTGTCCGACCTCGATCCACCCGCCGCCCGTCACGAAGTCGTGGCAGGGACCGGGCTGGGTCGTCACCCCGCAGTTGATGTCGCTTTTCGCGCTCGACAGGATCACCTCCGCAACGCCGGGCACGATGAGGTGGAGGGCGTTGACCCGGATCTCGTGGTACGTCCCGCTTGTCGTCACCATTTGCTCGTTGACGATGAGCGTTGCGAGGGCCACACCACTGGGGTCACGGATCACGAACGTCTGATTGGGCACGCCCGGAGTCACCGCGATCGACTGGCCGCCGAATGTCAGGTCGGCGATCTCGGTTGAGCCCTGGACGCCGGCACACGTCGCCTCGGTCCGAGCCCCGATAAAGGAGGCGGTGACCTGCGTCGACGTGCCGGGAAGAACCCTCACGTTTGCCAGCGAGGCGGAGCTCTCGGCCACACCGCTCGCGCCGCTGGTCGAAGCCGCCAGCACCTCGGCCGTCAGAGCGCTGTCCAGGGGCGCCAGGTGGAGGTCTCTGGTGTCCAGGAGCGCGTCGGATTTGAAGCCGCCGCTCGGTGGCAACTCACCCGTATCGGTGATGTGTGTGGGGCCGGTGAGGAACGTGTTGACGAACGCAGCGAAGGCCCGACCGCTGTAAGCAGTCTGAGCCTGGACCGGGATGGCCCACGCGATCCCCCCGACGAGGATGGCGCACGCCGCGAGCGAAGACTTGAGAACCCGTATACGACTCTTCATGGGGGTCCCCCCTTTCGCGAAACGAGTCGGCAAGTCCTGTGCCGCGGCCTGAGGCCAAAGCAGGCTAATCGCGCGGGCCGCCGTAACCACCGGGAGCACCGATACGAATTGGGAGCGGGTAAGAATGGGCGAGAGGGGCGTGCGATCTACGTCGGGCGGCAGGACTCTGGCGCTGGCGCCAGATCTATGGCGCGGACGTTCTGGCCGGGGTGCCATACCTCCCAGGGATTTCCTCGAATTTCGGCGAGGCAACCCCCTGACGTGGACAGCCTAGGACAACTCTCCGGGTCGGATGCCGTAGCGTCTCATCTTGAGGTGAAGAGTCTTGAAATCCGTCCCGAGGATCCGGGCCGCTTCGCTCTTGTTTCCTCGAGCCGTTCGTAGCGCCTGCCGGATCGCCCGCCGCTCAGCCTCGGCGGCGGCCATGCGGGCCATCTCCCTGAGCGGAAGCCCGGGAGGCAAAAAGGCCGAGACCTCGACGGGACGCGCCTCCGGGCTGTTCGCGGGGAGGGGCAAGAGATGCCCGGGTTCGATGAGATCCGAGCTCAGGAGGACGGCCCGGCGAATCACGTTCCTGAGCTCGCGGACGTTGCCCGGCCAGTGATACCCGAGGAGAACCTGGACGCCCTCGTCCGAGATCCCCCGGACCGGGCGCTGGAGCTCCATTGAGGCCTCGGCGAGAAATCGCTCTGCGAGGTAGACGATGTCCTCCATACGCTCCCGCAGCGCGGGCACGACGATGACGAATTCGTTCAGACGGTAATAGAGATCCTGGCGGAATCGGCCCGCTCGAATCTCACCGTCCATGGGGACGTTGGCCGCCGCAATGATCCGCACATCGACCGAGAGCGGGCCCTTGGCCCCGAGGACCTGCACCTGGCGTTCCTCGAGCGTGCGGAGAAGCTTTGCCTGCGTTGGAAAGGGAAGGTTGACGATCTCGTCGAGGAACAGCGTCCCACCCTGGGCCAGCTGGAAGTGCCCCTCCCGTCGGCGGTCCGCCCCGGTGAACGCGCCCTTCTCGTAGCCGAACAATTCCGACTCGATCAGGGTTTCGGGAATCGCGCCGCAGTCCAGAGCCACGAAGGGCTTCTCGCGACGGGCACTGAGCTGGTGGATCGAGCGAGCCACCAGTTCTTTCCCTGTGCCGGTCTCGCCCTGGATCAGGATGGTGAAGTTGGAGTCGGCCACTTGCCTGATCTGCTGGATGACCTGCTGGATCTCCTGGCCCCGGCCCATGAGCCAGCGGAGCGCGTCGCGTTGCCCGAGCCGTCTGAGCTCCTTGAGCTCGGTGCCCAGCGCCCGATGCTTGAGGGCGCGCCGGACGACGACGAGAACCTTTGCCGGCTCGACGGGTTTGGTCAGGAAGTCGTACGCGCCGAGACGCATGGCCTCGACCGCTGACGGGACATCTCCGTACCCTGTGAGGATGACGACCGGGAGCTCCGGCGCGATCTCCTTGAACCTGCGCAGAGCCTCCATCCCATCGAGCCCGGGCAGCCGGAGATCCAGAATCACGATCTCAGGCGCCTCCGACCTCACCTGTTCGAGAGCCGTTCCGGCGTCCCCCGCGGGGATGACCTCGAACGCATGTGCCTGGAGCGCGAGGCTGAGGAGGGAGCGCGTGAGAGGATCGTCGTCGACGACTAGGACTCTTGGTTTCGCCTGATCCAGCGTTTCCAAACGATCGTCTAGAGTGACCTCCCGGTATCGGTTCATTCCCGCAAGATGGATGCCACGGGAATGATCCAAAAAATCGAGAACATAACATTGGAAACGAGCGACCATATGGCCCGCGCATGCCGCAGACTGTCAGAACACCGACGAACGCGAGATGCTGACCCGGCGCCCATCGCTGCTCCGCGATCCGCTGCTCTACGGAGTCGCGCTGAGCGCGGCGCTGGTCTGCGTCCCATTCTTCCGCTACGTCGAGTGGCTCGGCGATGAAGGCGTCATACTCCACGGGGCCGCGCGGATCCTCGGCGGAGAGGCGCTGTATCGCGACTTCTTCGAGTTCCTTCCGCCCGGAGGCTTCCTGATCGTCGCGAGCTGGATGAAGCTCTTCGGCATCGGCTTCGCCTCGGTGCGGACGCTTGCCGTGTGCGTCGTCGCGGCGATCGCCGCCCTCATCTACGCCACGGCCCGTCTCGCGTCCGGACCCCGTCCCCTCGCCGCGCTGCTCGCGATCGGCTGGGCCGTCTTCTCGCAGGGCGACTGGACCGGCGTCCACCACCACTGGCTCACGACGGGAGCCTCGATGGCCTCGGCCGCTGGCCTGTTCCTGGCGCTCGACGGCGCGCCTCGCCGGCGGGCTGCCTTCGCCGCAGGCCTCTTCGCCGGCACCGCCGCCATGATCACCCAGACGCGCGGCGCGCTCCTGTGCGTCGCCATTGTCGCGGTGCTCCTCACCCTCCCCAGGGACCGCTCCCGGCTGGCGAGTGCGATCGCCGGCGAAGCCCTCGTCCCGGCGGCGATGATCCTCTACCTCGCCGCCGGGGGAACCCTCGCCTCGGCGTTCGACGATGTGATCAGGTTCCCGGGCCGGTACCACGCCTGGATCCAGCCCGTCCCCTTCGGCAGCTGGGTGTCCGCGCAGAACTGGGCTCTCGTCGCGCTCTTTCCCGTGACCTTCGTGCTCGCCGGCGCGACCGTGGCCCTCGGGCGCGGCGCACCACTCGGCGAGCCGCGCTTCGACGCGTCGCTGGCGCTCGCCGTGGTCGGCCTGCTCGGCATCTATCCGCGCGGCGATGCGACTCACATCGCCTTCACCGCGGCGCTCGCGTGCCCTCTCTTCGGGCTGGCCATGACGAATCTCCTCGGGCACCTGGGGCGCCGCGCCCGGCTCGCCGCGGGAGTGCTCCTGGTCGGCCTCTGCCTCCCCGGCGTCCGAGGCGCCCTCGAGATGGTCGCGCACGCCAGTCGATCACGCTCCGTGCCGACGGCGCGGGGCCTCGTCGTGCCGGGCCGCGGTCTGTCGGCCAACGACTTCGCCGGAGACTTCGCGGCCCTCATCGCTCAGGTGGACCGCACCCCCGCGGGCGACGCCTTTTTCTTCTACCCCTTTTGCCCGATGCTCCCCTACTTGACCGGACGCCACCACGCCGCAGCGATCGACGTGATGACGCCCGCGTATACGCCCGTGGCGCACTTCCGGGAGACCTGCGCGCGCGTCGTGAGCGAGGCGCAATGGGTGGTCATCGAGCACAACTGGAGCGACCCGGGTTATCTCCGCATGGTGTTCCCCGCCATCCGCGATACCGATCCCCCCGAAAAGCGCGCCTTCGAGGCGGCGCTCCGGGGAACCTTCGGCAGGGTCGTCCACGCCTCGACCACCTTCGAGCTGCGTCAGCGAAGCCGGAGCGCTTCCGTCGCACTCTGCGAAGGGATCAGGGGGAGCCCGTAGCGTCGCGGTTTTCTTTGGGCGAATCGGGGACTTGTTCTCTAGGATCAAGGCTGATGGCAGGGCCGTCCGGGGGCGGGGGCGCGGGCGCAGCGAAGCCGAAGACGCGGTCCAACACGCTTCGGCAAGCCGCCTCCGCTGTGTTCGCTCTGACCACCGTTCTGCCTCTTCTCCTCTTCGTCTGGACGGTTCACACCCTCGGCGTGCTCACAAAGCTGCAGGCTCAGGTGGGTCTCGGCCTTGCCCTCGCCATCGCCCTCCTGGGCTTTTGGGTCTTCCGCCGGCTCATGGGGCAGATGTCCGATCTCATCCTGGCGCTCAGGCGGGCGGCGGAGTTCGCGACGCGATCGGGTGGTCGGCCAGGCGCCGAAGCACCGAGAGCTCCTGTCGAGCCGGCGGCGGGAGGTTGGGCACGCGCCGCGCCACCCCCGACGCCGGCAGCCATTCGCCCGGCGGTCGAGTCAGCGCCGCCCACCCATCCGGAGCCAGCGAGCGTCACCGCCCCAGAGAGCCCCGTGCCAACGGCTTGGGCAGCGCCCGCTCCTCCGCCGGCAAGCCTGACCTTTGTCACTACCGTAGAAGGGATGAGCCCACAAACGGCAGAAACGCACACGGTGCCGGGCCTCGGGGCAATCCGGGAGGTGCATGATCTCAGCCGGGCCATGGAGGTGTTGTGGCGGGCCGAAGCAGCAGAGTACAGGGGACGGCGCGTCGCCGTCTCCATCTTGGGCTCAGCGCGGCCGATCGTCGGGACGTTGATCGAGCTGACCGACGAAGGGATCCTCGTTCAGACCGGCCCGTCAGAGCGCCGTGCCGTGAGCTTCAGTCGCATCTCCGCGATCGATGCCGAGGAGTCGCCCGCCGAAGAGTAGCCACGGGGACCTTGGCCTAGTCAGAATCATCACGGTCGTTCTCCTCGCGGGACCGTTCACCGTGACCGCGTTTGTCGGCGGGCCCGTGATAATCACGCCCCTCGCGCTCGCCGTGACGTTCGTCACCATGCCGGTACTGACCGCGACCATGGCGCTCCTGTGGGATGGGCACCTGAATTGGGACGGGCGCCTGAATCGCGAAGGTCATGGTCGTGGAGGTGCCGCCACCCGGCGCGGGCGTGACCACGGTGACCTGCGAGGTGCCTGCCGCGGCGACGTCCACGCTGGAGATGGCCGCGTGGAGCTCGGTGCCGCTCACGAAGGTCGTGCCCCGGGCGGCGCCGTTCCATTGCACAACCGACGACGGAATGAAGTTACCGCCCTTGACCGCCAGCGTGAAGGGGGCGGTGCCCGCGGTGGCGCTGCTCGGTGAGAGGGAACCGACCGTGGGCGCCGGGTTGCTGACGGTCTCAGGCAGGACAGCGAGCCGGCCGATGTTGTTCCCGCCTTCTTCTACGAACCAGAGGTTGCCGTCGGGCCCGGCCGCAATGCCGAAGAGGGGGTTGCTGGTGGCGGTGAGGGGAAACTCGTCGATTTGGCCGCCAGGAGTGATCCGCCCGACCTCGTTCCCGGTGGTCTCCGTGAACCAGAGGTTGCCGTCGGGCCCGACCGTGATTCCGCGGGGGCCACCGTTGAGAGTGGGGATTGGGAACTCCGTGATGACGCCGAGAGGGGTGATCCGCCCGATCTTGTTCCCACCCTCCTCCGTGAACCAGAGGTTACCGTCGGGGCCGGCCGTGATGGACTTGGGAAAGCTGTTGGCCGTCGGGATGAGGAACTCGTCGATCTTGCCGGCGGGAGTGATCCGCCCGATCTTGTTCCCACCCTCCTCCGTGAACCAGAGGTTACCGTCGCGGCCGGCCGCGATCGCCCTGGGAACGCTGTTAGCCGTGGGGATGGAGAACTCGGTGACGGCGCCGGTCGGGGTGATCCGCCCGATCTTGTTCCCGCCCTCCTCCGTGAACCAGAGGGCGCCGTCGGGGCCAGCCGTGATGCCGTCGGGACCGCTCAGCATGGAGAGCGAAAACTCGGTGACCTCGCCCGCGGTGGTGATCCTTCCGATCTTGCCGGCGTTATTCTCCGTGAACCAGAGAGCGCCGTCGGGGCCGGACGTGATCGTGGCGGGGCCGCCGAAGCTCGTGCGGACCGGGAACTCGGTGATCACGCCGGAGCGGGTGATCCGGCCGATGTTGTTGCCGAAGAGCTCTGTGAACCAGAGGTTACCGTCGGCGCCGACCGTGATGCTGCGCGGGCTACTGGCGGCGGTGGGGATCGGAAACTCATCGATCTTCACCGTGACAGCCCCGACGGGAGAAGCGAGCAAGGCGATCAGCACTAAAGCCAGCGCTGCTCCAGTCCTCATCGAAGCGGCTCCTTTCGGCAATAAACCACGGCGAGGTATCGTGGCAAGGCGTGTGCCGTCCGGGATCGTGCACACAATCAAAAGGTTATGCGTCCGCGACCCTGACATTTCGGCATTCCGGCTGCCGTAAAACGGCAGGCACAGGGCGCGTGTGCTATCTTCACACGCAGCCGTTCACCGGAAGGAGGCCGCGCATGACGACTCCCACCGCGCCGCGGGCTTGGCCGGAGGGAACGCTCACCCGCGTGCCCTACTGGGTCTACCAGGACGAAGCGAACTACCGCGCCGAGCTTCGTCGAATCTTCGAGGGGCCCGTCTGGAACTACGTGTGTCTCGACTCGGACGTTCTCCGCCCCGGCGACTATCGCACCACGTTCGTGGGCGAGATGCCGGTGATCGTCGTGCGCGGTGAGGACAAGGTCATCCACGCCTTCGAGAATCGGTGCGCGCACCGAGGCGCGCTCATCGCGCTCGACGACGCGGGGACGGTCAAGCGGTTCCAGTGCGTCTATCACGCGTGGAGCTACGACCTCGAGGGCAACCTGGTCGGCGTCGCGTTCGAGAAGGGGTCCCACGGTCGGGGCGGGATGCCGGCCGGGTTCTGCAAGGCCGAGCACGGGCCGCGGAAGCTGCGCACGGCGACGCTCTGTGGCCTCGTCTTTGCGAGCCTGTCTGCGGAGGCGCCGCCGCTCGAGGAGTACCTGGGCGAGGAGGTGCGGCGGCGCGTCGCGCGGGTGCTGCACAAGCCCGTGCAGGTGCTCGGCCGCTTCGTCCAGATGTTGCCGAACAACTGGAAGCTCTACGTCGAGAACGTGAAGGACACTTACCACGCGAGCCTCCTCCACACGTTCTTCACGACCTTCCGCGTCACGCGGCTCACGCAGGGCGGCGGCGTGGTGGTGAGTCCCGACGGCGGCCACCACGTGAGCGCCACGATCGATCGAGCCGACGACCGCGAGGGCGCGGCCTATCGCGAGCAGGGCCTCCGCGCGGACCACGACGGCTATCGCCTCGCCGATCCGAGCCTGCTCGACACCGTGGATGAGTTCGGCGACGGCATCAAGCTGCAGATCCTCACCGCGTTCCCCAACTTCGTGCTCCAGCAGATCGGGAACTGCCTCGCCGTCCGCCAGGTTCTGCCCAAGGGCGCGGGCGCGATGGAGCTCTCCTGGACGTACTTCGGCTTCGCCGACGACACGCCCGCGATGCGCCGCCGTCGACTGAAGCAGGCGAACCTCGTCGGCCCCGCGGGCTACGTGTCCATGGAGGACGGCTGCGTCGGCGGCTTCGTCCAGCGCGGCGTCGCGGCCGCCGCGGACGAGCTGGCGGTGGTCAACATGGGCGGGGAGGGCGCCGAGTCGCAGGACACGCGTGCGACCGAGACGTCGGTGCGGGGGTTCTGGAAGGCCTACCGGCGTTACATGGGCTGCTGACATGGGGGCGGACCTGCCAGCCATGGACCTGCTGCCGCTCGTCTCCGCCCTGAACGCTGACTATGCGCGTGCCATCGACGACGACCGGCTCGAGGCCTGGCCGGGCTTCTTCGTCGAGCAATGCGTCTACAAGATCACGTCCGCCGACAACTACCGGCAGGGGTTCGAGGCGGGCGTTGTCTACGCCGACTCGCAGGGTATGCTCCGGGACCGCGTCGCGGCGCTGCGCGAGGCAAACGTCTACGAGCGTCAGACCTATCGTCACATCGTCGGTCTGCCGGCGATCCTCGGGGACGCCGACGGCGCCGTGCGCGTCGAGACCCCGTTCCTGGTCGTCCGCATCATGCGCGACGGCACGATGGACCTCTTCGCCACCGGCCGGTACGTCGACGCCCTGGTCGACCAGGCCGGCGCCCTGCGCTTTCGCGAGCGCATCGTCGTCTGTGACAGTAACCGCTTCGACACGTTACTGGCGATTCCGTTGTGACTGACCGGCGTGCACATCAGGAACGGCGATCGTGTGTGCGGCGGGGCAGACGGTGCGCCGCTCCCGAATCCGTCCCCGGAGCCGCCCCTGAATCTGGAATGGAAGTCTCGACGGCGACCGGCTGCGCCGAATGAAGCCGGCGCATGATCTCGTCCAGCGGCCGCTGGAGCTGTCCCAGCAAGTCCACGATGCCGCCGCAAGCCTCGGCCATCGCCACCCGCTCGTCGCGTAGCGTCTCGAGCTCACGCCGGGCGGCGCCGAGGTCGAGGCGAAGCTCACCGAGTTCTCCGGTGAGTCGCTCGCATTCGTGCTCTCTCACCTGGAGAGCCTGGCGCACGCGATCCCGATCCTCGATCAGCGTCGGGAGCACGCGGCCGAGCACTTGCTGGCTTTCGGCGAGCCACCGGGTGACGCGCTGCGGATCGTCGAAGGTCTCCGTCTCCTTCATCTGTCGCCGTGCCTCCTCAGAGGGAATGCTGGGTTGCTGATTCGGACTCGGGGACTCGGTCGTGTCCTTCCGCGTGAGCTCGACGAGCTCGTGAGACGCTCCGGTGGCCAGCCACGACCGCCGCCGTCGGCGCTCGACGGGTGGCGAGCCATCCCTCATCTCTCCGTCGCCGGTACCGTCTCCGTCGCCGGTACCGCGCCGGTCGACCACCACCCGAACGCTCGGATCGCGGCCATGGCGATGACGCAGATGCTCGTAGAGAGCCGGCTGATTCCGAGCGACGACGATCAGATAACGGTTCTCGAGCCGTCCTGTCAGCGGGGCCCCGCCGCACCCGGCTCTGGAGCGGTCAGTGATGATCTCCCTGAGCACCAAACGGAGGAGGCGCCAGGACAGGGTCGTGTCGTCACCGCCTTCCTGGGGAAACTCGGTGAATCAAAGGACTTCCTGGCTGTTGGAGGGCGAGTCGAGCTCAATCCCCTTGCCCCGAACGGAGACACGGGGATCGACGGTCCTTACGCCGATCGCAAGGTCGCTCGCGAACATGGCGAGCGGGCGGCCGGCCAACATCGCTGTCCCGCGCGAGCAAGACCTACGCCATCCGATGAATTCGATCGAAGCTCGCGATTTTGAAAGTCGGCCGCCGTCCTGGTTCTCACGGCAGGTGTTCCAGCGATGACAGTGGCGACGCGTACCGGACAGTCGATCGAGGGTCACTCCCTCAGGGAGTCGCCCTGTCCTGCCATCGGGAGGGCGACCAGATCAGGCCCGCCGCTGAAGCCACGACACGATCTGGGAACGATAGGCGTACAGAGGCAAGGCGACTGCCGCCACGAGGGCGGTCAGCAGGAGCAGCTCGACGTACTCGCCCGCCGCGGCCTGAGCGCCTTGGGCCGACAAGACCCAGGTACCCGGTAGTCGTCCGACCGTCGAGGCCGCTGCGAAGAGCCAGAAGGACATGGGGCTGATGCCGAAGAGGTAGCAGACGATGTCCTTCGGCAGCCCAGGGGTGAGGTAGATGGCGAAGCAGAGGACAGCTCCCCTTCCCTCCGCAATAAACTCCATGCGCTCCCACACCTGCGAGCCCAGCATCCGCCGCACCCACGGCGTCCCGAGCCGTCGGCCAACCCAGAACGCGGCGAGCGAGCCGGCCGTCAATCCGACCGTGGAGTAGAGGAACCCGAGCCACTGGCCAAACACAAAGCCGCCGAGCCAACCCGTGAGCTCACCCGGAATCGGTGCGATCAGGACCTGCAGGGCCTGAATCAGAATGACGACGAGCGGGGCCAGAATGGACCACTGGCGCAGCGTCGCCTGCATGAAGTCCCGGTCCGCGCAGAGTCGCACGAGGAAGCGGTACACCGGTGGATCGGAGACAACCAGCCAGACGCCGAACCCAAGCAGGAGCGTGGCGGCGCCGACGCCGACGGCCCACCAGGAGCGCGAGCGTCCGTCGGACGGGCGATTCATTCCGCACAGAGCCACGTCCGGCTCACACGTGGTCGTCGGAATCGTCGTCTTCACGGATCACTTCCGATTGGGGGTGTCCATCGAGAGCTCGAGACGCACCATGGCCCAGCCATGGATGTGCAACCGGCCATCGATCGCAGGCCGTGAGCGACGATCGGCCCGACGTCGTTCGCGGCTCCGCGTGCCCGATGTTTTCCGACGTTCCTGCCGGCGGCGATCGAGAATGATCGTCACCGTATTGGCGTCGGCGAAGATCCCCTTGAGGCGTTCGTAATGATCCAGCGCGTGACGAGACACGATGAAGAGCAGATCCTGGCGTGAGGCGACCTTGGCCTTCCGCTCGTGCTCACGACGCTCCTGCAGTGGATCCGCGGGCATCGCGATTCTACCGAGCAACGGGAGTGCCAACACGGGAAGGTGATGGCCGGGCGCACAGTTTCTCGGCTCGTCAGCGCCAAGCCGCGGCCCGCGAAGGCCCATCCGGTTATCCGGAAATGCCGAACGTCTCGCGTCTGCTATGACGCGGGTTACCCGCACCCTGCAAGCGTGGGGTTCCGTTGCGCAAGCTCTTTCACAGGCCAGAGCAGCGGAGTCGGTCACAGGCTGGGCGGGCTCGCGTCCCCGCCCAGGCGAGCGCGCGTGGCCAGAGGCCGCACTGGGGATTCATCGGGGGCTCCGGCCTCGGACTGCGCGGTCTCCCACCAAGCGGCGGCCGCCGCGCAGCAAGTGCCGAGGAGAAAGCCGCCGAGCACGTCCGAGGGCCAATGGGCGTGACGCATGATGCGCGCCCAGCCGACGGCGAGCATCAAGCATACGGCCAGCGCTTCGATGGCGAACCGCTGCACCCGGCTGAGCCGCTCGCGGCTCGCGACATAGATCAGCACCACGGCGAAGGTCGTCGCGGCCGTGGCGTGGCCGCTCGGGAATCCGAGGGAAGACCCGCTCGGGCGGGAGCGGCCCACCAGGAACTTGACGACATGCTGGATCAGCGAGGAGCCGACCAGAACCGAACACCAGAGCCACCAGTGGCGCCGCGCTACCGCCGACAGGAAGAACAACAGGAGAGCCCCCGGGACGAGCACTTGCGCCCTGCCCCCATAGTTCACCCAGCGCGCGAGCTCGTGCACGAGACCGGCGTCGCTCACCAACAGCTCACGGCGGAGGAAGACGTCGCCCGGCAGGACACCGGTCGCGTAGACCGCGAGGCCGAGGCCCAGGAAGATGCCCAGTGAGGCCAGGCACACGATGCGCCAGCGCGCGGCTGTCGATCGGTTCACGCGAGGGCTCACGCCGTCTCAGTCGTCATCGTTTTTGTGTTTCCCGCGCGGGGGGACCGTCACGACCTTGGCGGTCGCGGGGTCCACCAGGACGTTCTGCGTGGTCCAGTCTTTGACCACGCGCACCTCGAAGAGCGTCGCGTCGTACCGGCTCGTCAACGCCGCCCGGACCGCCCTGCCGCCGCTCTCCTTCTGCGCCGCATCGATGGCAGCCGCGAGCGTCATCGAAGACGCTTCGAGCCGAGCGAACGCCGCCTGGTCTTTCCGCTGGTCGTCCCGGTCGAAGACGTTGGCGATGGAGGAGACGAACCCCGGCGTGTCCACTCGCAGGACGTTCCCGGAGGCAGGGTCGACGAGGACTTTGGCCGACCCGTCCCTCGAGAGCGTCTTGACCTCGTACACATCGACGCCCTTCTCGCGTTCCCACTCGGCCTTCCTGGCGCGTCCACCGGTCTGCTTCTCGGCGACGCGGACCGCTTGCGCCAGAGAAGTCGGCGCCTGCAGTCCGCCGCCGGGCTGGCCCGGCTGCTGCGGTGGGGCTTGGGCGATCGAGATCGTCGCATCCGCGAGCGTCGCGACTCCCACGAGAAGCCCGCCCCGGAGTAACGCGCGGCGGGAGAGCACGCTGTTGGTCGTGACCCCGCGAGCCCTCACCGCTGTCCTCCTGTGACCTTCACCAGTCTCAGCGACCCGTCCCGCACCATCCCGATGCCGGGGGCGTAGTATTTGTACTCCGTGACGAAACGCTCGAGGGGAGTCGTCTCCTCCACCTTCAGGCAGTTCGTGAACTCCCCGGCTGGTGTCTTGACGGTCTCGCTCACGCTGACGATCGTGGCGCGATCCATTGCGACCTTGGGGGCGACCTCCTGGTAGTACCTTGCATTCAGCAGCGGCCGGCCCGGCATGATGAGGCCGAACTTGCTACCGTTGACACCCGAGAGCCACGTCCCATCGTGGTTCACGAGCCGGCCATCTTTGTACATGTCAACGTCTTCGCCGAAGTAGAAGACGTCGTTGGTCCGCTTGCTGATCGCGAAATAGTTCCTGGCCACCTCGATGAGCTGGCCGCCCTTGGTTTCGCGCTCCTCGACGACCCGCGTCTCCACGCCGTCGACCTTCTTGGTCTCGTTCAGGACGGTGATGGTCAACCGGGCATCGCCGCCCTCGAGCACGAGCGTGTAGCCTGGTTCCAGGATGAAATAGGGGTTGCGGCCGGTGGGGACCAGTTCGTCGGGCTCCGTCGGGAAGACCGAGGTCCACGTGCCGGACCACGCACCTGACCCGAGACACGCTCCAAGCGTGAGGACACCGATCCCGGCAGCAACGACAACCGCGAGCCACAGAAATCTGCGCATGAGGACACCCCTTTGTGTGTGTCGTTCGGCTCCGATCAGATTCATCGGCCCGTCCTGACCGTCCCGGTGGCGGGAGCATAGTACGTGTAGTCCGTGGTGAGACGTTGCCAGAGCGTCGTCTCCTCCACCGTCAAACAGTTCATGACCTTCCCGGCCGGAGTCTTCACGGTCTCGCAGGCCAGTTCGCCGGGCTCGGTCCGGAAGGCCATCGCCCACGTGCCGGACCCGAGCCACGCACCGAGCAGCACGACCCCGACGCCGAGCGCGACGATTAAGGGAAGCCACCGAAGTCTGTTCATGCTGAAGCTCCTTTCTTCGTGTCGTGAGCTCGCCGGCCCTCGTTCTGCTTACCATCAAAGACGGGGGAGCCTGAACCGGGCCTGAGCCCGGCGTTCATGAGCCGTTCAGGTGGCACTGAGGTATTATGCAACATGGATTTGCGTCGCCGGTTGGCGCTCCTGGCGGTTCCCGTGGTTCTCGCGTGCGCCGCGGCGGTGATGGCCGACGACGATGATCACGCACGCGCCAAAGCCGCGCGCGAGGCCGGCGAGATCGTGTCGCTCCAGGCAGTCCTCGACCGGGTGCAGGCAGAGTTCATCGGGTCCCCGGTCGAAGTCGAGCTCGACGATGACGACGGCCGCTGGATCTACAAGGTCAAGCTGCTGGCGCCGGGCGGGGCGATCGTGAGGCTCGAGTATGATGCCCGCGACGCACGGCTGCTTCGGGTCAAAGGCCGCGGGGCCGACGCGGCGCGTCGGCAGCGCTGAGCGTGATGCGGATTCTGGGTGATGCGGATTCTGATTGTCGAGGATGACCCGGTTCTCAGCCGGCAGCTTGCGGACACGCTGTCGCGCACCGGTGATGCGGTCGATTGCGCCGGCGATGGCGAGGAGGGACACTTCCTCGGCGACACCGAGCCGTACAACGCCGTCGTCCTCGATCTCGGCCTGCCACGGCTCGATGGAATCACGGTGCTCAGGCGGTGGCGGGCCGCGGGGCGGACGATGCCGGTCTTGATCCTGACGGCGCGCGGCAGCTGGGCCGAGAAGGTGCAGGGCATCGACGCCGGGGCCGACGACTATCTGGCCAAGCCGTTCCAGATGGAGGAGCTCCTCGCCAGGCTGCGCGCCCTGATCCGCCGCGCTCACGGGCACGCCACGAGCGAGCTGACGTGCGAGGGCGTCACCCTCGACACCCGCTCGGGCAAGGTGACGGTGAACGGGTGCCCCGTCGACCTCTCGGCCCACGAGTACCGCGTGCTCCGCTATCTCATGCACCACAAGGGTCAGGTCGTCTCGCGCAGCGAGCTGATCGAGCACATCTACGCCCAGGACTTCGACCGCGACTCCAACACCATCGAGGTGTTCGTCGCTCGGCTCCGACGGAAGCTCGGGGTCAACGTCATCACGACGGTCCGCGGCCTCGGCTATCGACTGGACGAGCCGTCGTGATTGCCGTCAATTCCCTGCGCCTCCGGCTGCTCGCCGGCGCGGTCGTCTGGATCGTGCTCGCCCTGGCCGCCGCCGGCACGCTCCTGGCAGCTCTCTTCCGCGCCCATGTCGAGCGGCGGCTCGAGGCCGAGCTGACGAATCAGCTCGAGCAGATCGCGGCAGCGCTCGATCGCCCGGGCACGGGACAGCTCATCCTGTCGCATCAGCTGAACGACCCGCGATTCCGCAAGCCGTATTCCGGGGTCTACTGGCAGGTCGAGGGGCCCGACGGGCCGATCTTCCGATCACGGTCGCTGTGGGACGTCGCCCTCCGCCTGCATCCTGATGCATCCGCCGACGGCGGGGGCCACCGCCGGGTCCATCGCCATCGGATCGCAGGTCCCGACGGGCAGAGACTGATCGCCCTGGAACGGACGGTCACGCTCCCCGATGCGCCCGGAGCCTACCGGGTGGTCACCGCCACGGACGAAAAGGAGGTGACCGAGGCGGCCGCGGCCTTCACGCGCACGCTCACCCTGTCCCTCGGCGTCCTGGCCTTTGCCCTGATCGCGGCCGTGGCGATCCAGGTCCGGATCGGACTCAGACCGCTCCACCGGCTCCGCGCCGGGGTGGCGGCGATACGCGAAGGGCGGATCAAACGGCTCGAGGGCCCGTTCCCCACCGAGACCCAGCCGCTGGTCGAGGATCTCAACGCGCTGCTTCAACGCAACGAGGAGGTCGTCACCCGTGGCCGCATCCAGGCCGGCAACCTGGCGCATGGCTTGAAGACGCCGCTGAGCATCCTGGCGAACGAGGTCGATCGGCTCGCCGCCGACGGCGTTCCGCAGCTTGCCGGGTCGATGCGAGGCCAGATCGTCACGATGCGACAGCAGATCGATTACCACTTGGCTCGGGCGCGCGCCGCCGCATCCCTCGACGTGCCGGGCGCGCGCGTGCTGGTCGCGCCGACCGTCGCAGCGATCCAACGCACCCTCACACACCTCTATGCCAGTCGCGATCTAGAGTTCGCGATCGACGTCCCGGTCGATCATGTGTTCCGCGGTGAGCAGCAGGACCTCGAGGAGATGCTCGGCAACCTGATGGACAACGCCTGCAAATGGGCCCGGCGCTGCGTCGCGGCGACGAGCCGCTCCGACGACGGCCGCCTGACGATCACGATCGAGGACGACGGACCCGGCTTGCCCCCGGAGCAGCAGGGGTCCGCTCTCGCTCCGGGCGCGCGGTTCGACGAGAAGGTGCCGGGGACCGGCCTGGGCCTCGCGATCGTGCGAGACCTGGCGAGTCTCTACAGCGGTTCCATCGCGCTCGGGAGCTCGAGCCTCGGCGGGCTGCGGGCGGAGCTGACCCTGCCGGCTGGTTAGAGCGGAGCGCGCCCGGATCATGCAGCGACACGCTGAGGAGCCAACGCATTGAGCCCGCGCGGATACGTGGCGCTCGCCATTCTGACGGCCGTCGGTGCTGCCGGCTGTGCCGAGAGGCATTGGACCAAGACAGGCGCCACGGTCGAGGACTTCAATCGGGACAGCCACGCGTGTGGGCTGGAGGCGCAGCGGGGCGTCTACGCCGGCATACCGGTGAACAAATTCGCCTACCGAAGCTGCATGCGCGCCCGCGGTTACCAGTTCGTCGAGGGCGGGCAATGGGTCGGGCTGAGGGACTAGCGGACTAGCGCCGCCAGGGCGGGGTCAACGCCCCGGTCATTCGTGGCCTTGCTCTCTCCACCGGTGGTAAACGTGGTCTCCACAAACGAGATGTTGCCCTTCTCCGACACCGTACCGATGGCGACCCCATATTCCGCACCGGGCACGAGGAAGCCGTCGGGCACGACGAACGTGCTCACGGTCCCAGGCACCTGCACCGTGAGGTTGGCCTCGGGCTTACGCCCTTCGATTTTGACGATGTAGGCAGCCGGATTCTTGACGGGGTTCCACGCGATTCTGAGATTCTTGATCACCACTCCCCGAGCGCCAGCCCTGGGCGACACAAAGGAAGTCGCGGCAGGCAACGTATGCTGCAACGTTGCCTGACCGCGGAGTTTGCCACCGGTCGCCGTCACGCCGGCGAAGGTATACACCCCCTCGGGGTAAGCCGACTTGAGGGTCTTGAAATCCCTCGGCTCCGGAGTCTCAAAACGGAACTGCCGGATCCCCAGCGTGGAGGCATCGGGCGCGGTGAAGTCGACGACGGTGCGCCCGTCAGGAGCCACCACGGCCAACTTCGCCAGTCCCTCCTTCCCCGCTTTGACCTCGAAGACCACTTCGGAATCGCCGTCCGTGACATTCTGCTCGAGGTGGACGAGGGCGACGCCAAAGGGCCCGGCGAGACCCGGATCCTTGCCGGTTCCCAGCGCCAGGCCAGACGAAGCCAGCAGGAGCGTCACCCCGGTCACAATCTGCATTCGTCTCGTCATTTCGATCCCTCGCCAAACGGCGGGCTCACCATTCGTAGGTCAGCCGCAGGGTCCAGAACTGAGAGTCTTTGCCCGTGCCAAAGAAGGCCGTGGAGGTGTCCTCCTCGCTGTTGTACTCGAGGGCGACTCGCACGTTGTCGGACAGAAACGCGCCAACGGCACCGAGCTTTCTATTCTTAGGAAATCCTGCGTGCGTGCTCGTGCTCAGCGTCCCTGGCAGCCCAGAGGTCTCCGAGTAGTTGAACGCGCCGAACGGCCTCACCCCGAAGATGCTCGTCGTGTAACCGAGTTCGACCTGCCAGGCCTCGGGCCTGGTGTTGATCGGCCGCCCAGCTCGAGTGAAGTGAGACCCAACCGTGGCAACATCGTATTCGCCGACGAGTGAAAACCCCCAGAGGCCAAGTCTGGCGTGCGCACCCACGCCCGGTGCATATCCCTTTCTCCGGCGAGTCTGCAGTTCCGCGAATTCCGCCGTCAGGCCATCGGAATCGAAGACAGAGTCGATCCAGTCCACCCCGACATCAAATGACACGAGGTCGGTTTTCAGACCATAACTGATAGTGGCGCCCCAGTGTTCGAGTTGCTTTCCTCGTACTCGGTTGTCGGTCGTCCCGTTGAAGACATAGGCCCCCGCATGGAGCCCATAACCCCTGACCCCGAGCAGTGCATAATCCTCTTTGCTCTCAAACACGTCGAGGGTCAGCGGGCCGGTAATGGTCAGCGTCTCTTCCAGCCTGGCCGCGACGGAGGTGCCCGTCGAGATACCGAAAGGCACCACGCCTCGGCCCGTCTTCAGGTAGACAGGGAGCACCGAGGGCTTGGCGAGCGTAAGCAGGGCCTCATTGAGCGTGATCGCGTCGGTTTCGGTCGTCGCGGCACCCCACTGGAGGGAGAGCTCCGCCTTGCCCCAGTCGACGACGTCGGCTTCGAAGTCAAACTCGGCTGTGCCGAGTGCGAGGTCGCTTGAACGCTCGTGGCTGATAGGATTCCGTTTCGCTTCCCTACGTGATGCGGCTTCAACCTCGATGGCGCCGCCGAGCTGAATCTTCCCAAACGGCGCTTTGCCGGCCTTGACCACTTCTTGGGGGGCGGGCTCGGGTGCGGCAGGCGTGGCCGGCGCGGGAGCGGCCGGCTTGGGAGCTTCCGCAGGCGCCTGCGCACGCTTGGCCATTGCGGCTTCCAGTTCCTGGACCCGTCGTTTCAGATCCTCGTTTTGCGACACGACCTCCTGGATCATGCGTTTGAGAGCTTCGAGCTCCTCAGGCGGTGGCGCTTGTTGAGCCCAGGCGGTCGACCCGGCCAGAACGCAGAGCATCGACGCCGCAACCGTGCGCCTCTTGAGCCTCCAGTCCGTCATTTCCTGTGCTCCTCCCGAAGACGATTGCGAAGGTCAGGCACCACTGCCTGGCATCATCCCAAACGCGGGGTTCGATGGGAAGAGCGCCGGCCCTATTTCTGTACGATCGCCTCGGAGGGCGGCTTCTCCAGAAACTGGGCGGGGCTCAACAGAAACTGGTCGAAGCCGACCCCTTCCATTCCGGCTTGCACCCGGACGGAGACGTCCCCGCTGGCTCGGAAGTAGACCAGTGAGTCTGGCGATTTGGAGTTGTCGCAGCCCACCCACTTCCAGCCTTGCTGAGCCGGCCCCTGCGCAGTCAGATAACTCCCCGTGCCAGGCCTGAATACGGCCTTGTTGGCCTTGTCAACCGCGTCCGAGAGCTGCACATACACTTTGTTCGCCTGCGAGACGCCCATCGGCGCTCCCACCCTCATATGGATCCAGCAACGGTACGGGACGCCGCCTTGAACCTTCACGTCGAAGGTCACGTGGGGGTCGGGCTCGGGCGGAGCATCCAGCTTGTCCCCGCCGTTGGGAATTCCGACCATCCTGCCCCCGGGCGAGATCGAGCTGCTCCAGACCTCGAACTCGAACAGGGCGCTCGTCGGCAGATCGGACGCGTAGACGACGACCTCAGGCGGCGAGGCCCCCGGCTTCTGCTCCTGGCTCTCCACCGGGCCCGTCAACCCTATCGCAAGCATCGTCGCCAGCACCGCCATGCCCGTCGAGATGTTTCTCGGCCTCATGGCGTGTCTCCGTCGCCGCCTCTTACCCGGATGCCTGTGCTCGGCCAAAACGCAGGTACAGGGACGGTACGACGAACAGGTTGAGCAACGTGGACGTCGCCAGGCCGCCGAGAATGACGACGCCCATCGGGTGCTCGATCTCGTGGCCGGGAAGATTGCCGGCAACCACCAACGGAACGATGGCCAGTCCCGTCGCCAACGTCGTCATCAAGATCGGCGACAGCCGTTCGCGTGCCCCGCGCAGGACGAGCCGCGGGCCGAAGGTCTCGCCTTCGTAGCGTTCGAGATGCTGACAATGATCGATCAGCAAGATGCCGTTGCGCGCCGCGATCCCCAACACCGTGAGAAATCCGACGAGCGAACCGAGCGAGAGGACGCCGTCACTGAGGTAGGCCGCCAGCACGCCGCCCACCAGGGCCGAGGGCAACGTCAAGAAGGACAGCAGCGCCAGACGAGCGCTCCCGAAGGAGGTCAGCAGGAGCAGAAAGACCCCGATCGCGGCGACGATCGACACGGAGAGCAAGTTCTTCTGGGCCGCCTGCCGCTCCTGGTACTCGCCGACCAGCTCCGGGTAGTATCCAAGCGGGAACTTGACTGTGTGGAGTGCATCTTCGACCTCGTCCACGATGGCGCCGAGGTCACGTCCCCGCACGTTGGCCTTGACGCCGATGCGACGATGAAGATTTTCATGCTCGACGATATTCGGCGTCGGCTTGATGCTCACGTCCGCCACCTGCTGTAACTGCACGTGACCCCCGCTCGGTTTGTCGATCGGCAACTGGCGAATCGCCGTCAGACTGGAGCGCGCCTCGGGGACGCTCCACACGTTCACGTCGTACGTCCGGTTGGCAATGTGGATGTCGCCGGCTTCTTCGAGGGCTACCAGGGTGGTCGCCGCCCGCCGCACGTCGCCGGGCTTGAGGCCATGCACGAACGCCTTGTCGAGATCGACCTTGACGTCGATCTGTGGGACGTTCTCATGGAATTCCACGTGCAGATCGATGATGCCGGCGATGCCCGTGAGAGCATCCTTCACCTTCGCCCCAAGCGTGTGGAGGACGTCAATGTCGTCGCCATAGATGCGCACGACGATGGCCTCGGAATGCCCGGTGAGCACCTCCCGGATTCTCTCCTTCAGGTAGGTCTGCACGTCGCGATAGAGGCCGGGATAGCCGTCCACCGTCTCCTGAATTTTCGCCAGCGTCTTGTCGTAGTCGACCTTGGGGTCGACGCTGATCCAATTCTCCCCGAAATTGACGCCGACCACCTCATCCATGATCAGGGCCTGCCCGATGTGGGCACCGAAGTTGCGGACGCCGGGTATGCTCCGCAGCTCTTTGCTCCCCTGAATCGTGATCCGGTTCATTTCCGGCCAGGAGGTACCGGGCTTGGTCAGCCAGTGCATCAGGAAGTCCCGCTCCTTGAATGAAGGCAGCAGCGACTGCCCGAGGTACGGCGCCACCAGGAGGCCGGCCAGCGCAATGACACCGACGGTGGCGTACGCCGGGCGCGGTGTGCGGATGATACGTGAAAGCATCGCCTCGTAGCGACGCTGCAGCCACGGCACCAGCGGGGACTGGCGGCGCTCGAGCGGGACGTTGCGCAAGAGGATCAGGGCCATCGCCGGCGTGACGGTCAGCGCGACAACCAGGGATGCCAGCATCGCCAGCGCATACGAGAGAACCAGGGGCTGGAAGAATGCGCCGGACAGCCCTTCCAGGAAGAAGACCGGCGAAATCGCCAGCACCGAGATCAGGGTCGCGTAGACGATCGCGCTCCGCACTTCGAGCGACGCGTCGAGAATAATCCTCGCCAGCGATTTGTCTCGACGACCACTCTTGCGATACTCCCGGAGGCGCCGCACGATGTTTTCGATGTCGATGATCGCGTCGTCGACGATCGCGCCGAGGGCGATCACGAACCCGGCCAGGATCATCACGTTAATGGTCGCGCCACGCCAGTAGAGGACGAGCCCGGCAGCGACCAGAGACAACGGCATCGCCACGATGCTGATCGTCGCGACCCGCCACTCATACAGGAAGGCGACGAGCACCAGAATACAGAGAATGCCCCCGATGAGCATCGCCATGGTGAGGTTGTGGAGTGACATCTCGATAAAGGTCGCCGGCCGGAAGATCGTCGAGTCGATCTCCACGTCGGGAAGACCCGGCCGTAGCGTATCGAGCGCTGCTTCCACGCCCCGCGTCACCTGCAGCGTGTTGGCCCAGGGGAATTTTTCGACGATGAGGAGGAGGCCGGGACCGTCGTTGATGATCGCGTCCCCAACCATCGGCTGATGATCGACCACGACGCGCGCCACATCCTTCAGAAGCAGTTGCTTGCCGTCTCTCACCGCGAGGGGCACGTTGGCCAGGGGGTCCGGCCTGACTTCGTCATACTTGTAGACGAGAGGCGCGACGTGCCGGACTTGAAGCCGTTGATTGGGGGTATCGATCCACCCGCCCGTACCGATATGGTGGCCTTGCGAGAACGTGAACATCCCCGAGTCCAGGGCATCCGCCGTGACCGTCATGACCTCGTCGAGCGTGACCCGGTGCTTCTGCAGCAGATCCGGCACGACGTTCACATTCAGCATTTGCAACCGTTCGCCCCAGATGGCGACGTTGGCCACACCGGGCACGCGCAACAGGCGCTGTCTGATGGTCCAGTAGGTGATCATCGACAGGTCCATCACGGACCGGGTTTTCGACGAAATCCCGATCTTCATCATCCGGCTCGTCGAGGACAGCGGCGGCAACACCACCGGCGGGGCCGCCCACTTCGGCATCGAGGGTGTGACCATCGCGATGCGCTCTTCCACCATCTGCCGCGCCCGCAGCAGGTCGGTCCCACGCTTGAACAACATTTTGACCGACGACAACTGGGAAACCGACTTGGAGCGCAAGACGTCAAGACCCGGCAATCCGGCGAGCGACTGCTCCATCGGAACGGTCACCAGGCTTTCGACTTCGACCGCGGTGAGCCCGAGACAGATCGTCTGAACCTCCACGAGCGGCGGCGCGAACTCGGGGAAGACGTCCACCGGCATCCGCTGGACCTGGAGGATACCGAAGTACATCATAGCCACGGCGACGGCGATCACCAGGAACCGAAACTTCAGGCTGGACCCAACGATCCAACGCATCATCGCAGCAGCTCCGTTCGGAGGAGAGGCTCCATTCGCAGGTTAGTGTCCAACCTTGAATTCGGTGCCGTAGAGCTCGGCCACTCCGACCGACGCCACGACGGTGCCGGAGGGTGGGCCGTCCTTCAGGACCGCCACGTCACCTTGAATCTGGTCGACCTCGACTTTCTTCCGGACGAAGGTTCGGTCGCTCGGGCTCGTATAGATCCAGGTCTGACCCTGCGAGTCGTAAATCAACGACGAGTAGGGCACGACCTTCCGCGTTCCAAGCGTCTGATTCTGCCGGGTCACCTTCTCCTCACGAACCTGATCGGTTTTGAGACCGAGCCGCTGGACGGCCTTCTCGGTCAGCGTCACAGTACTGAACTCCGTCCCCTCGACGCGCTTGACCTGGGCGGGGCTCTCGGCGTGGCCCTTGGCCGACGCGGGAGAGTGTTTGCACGCCGGAAGTTGTAGACCGGCAAAGACGAGTATCCCAACCATCAAGAGACTATCCCGTCGCATCATCAGCTCTCTCCTCTGGGTTGCCGTGTGTTGTCGCGCACGGTTCCTTCCACTCGTTAGGCCTTCACCGTGGCCCTGCGCATCCCCTCTTCGCTGACGACAGTGGCCGAAAGGTCTTCAAGCTCGGGCTCACGGGTCGCCCCGAACAGCACGTACATGGCGGGAACACCGACCAGGCTGAACAGTGTCGTCGTCACCAGGCCGCCCAGGATCACGACCGCCATCGGCCGCATGATCTCGAGACCGGCGATGTCGCCGAACACCGCCAAGGGCAAGAAGGCCAGGGCGGTTGTGACAGCAGTCATCAAGATGGGCGCAGATTGGTCGCGCGTGCCGCGTCGGACCAGCTCGGCACCGAAGACTTCGCCGTCATGCTGCTCGAGGTGTCGATAGCGGTTGACCAGCGTCACCCCGTTGCGCACGGCGATTCCCAGCAACGCGACGAATCCAGCGATCGAACCGAGTGAGAGCAGGCCGTCCTCGGCGACGAACGCCGCCAGCGCGCCGCCCACCAGAGCCATCGGCAGGGTCACGAAGACGACGGTCGCCAGGGGCCAGCTCCGGAAGAACGCCTGCAGAAGGAGGAAAATCCCGATCGCAGCGGCCACCCCAAACGTGAGCACACGCTTTTGGGCCGCCAGCCGGTCCGCGTACTCTCCCAACAGCTCCGCGCGGTATTCGAGCGGGAACTGGATTCCCTTGAGGCCGCGTTCGATGTCCGCGGCGACGGCGGCGAGATCGCGTCCACGCACGCTGGCCGTCACGTCCATCCGACGCGCGGCCATATCTCGATGGATTTCGGTCGCCGTGGGTCTGATGCGCACATCCGCGACATCCTTCAGGGGCACGTATCCGCGTGAGGGTGTCTCGATCAGAAGCTCTTGGATACTGGTCAGATTTCGCCGCGTGTTGGGCGTGCCCCACACCACCACTTCGAATACCTTCTGTTCGTCGAACAGATTGCCGACCTCGAGGCCGGACACCAGTGTGGTCGCGGCCCGGCGCACGTCCCCAGGCTTGAGGCCGTAGTGTTTGGCTTTGTCGAGGTTGACTTCGATTTCCAGGGCCGGCATTTCTTCCGGATACTGGACTCTTGCATCGACGACACCCGCGACCCCGGCGAGAACCTTCTGCACCTCATCCGCCTTCTTGCGGATGATCGTCATGTCCTCGCCGTAGACGCGCATGACGAGGGATTCGCCTGTTCCCGACAGCTCCTGTCTGAGTTTGGCCTGCAGATTGGTCAGCACTTCGGGAGACAGACCGGGATAGCCCGCCACCACTTCCTTCACCGCAGCCACCGTGGTGTCGTAGTCGGCCTTGGGATCGATGCTGACCCAGATCTCGCCGGCGTTGATATTCTTCCGCTTATCCGACAGGATGGCGCGCCCCATGTTGGCACTCACGTTGCGGACGCCCGGAATCGACCGCAACTCACGACTGGCCAGCGTCGTGATCCGGCTCATGGCCGGATGGGACGCGCTGGAACTGCCGTCCCAACGAACCACCAGGTCGTTCTCCTTGAAGTTCGGAATCAGTGACTCCTGACGGAGGAACGGCATCGAGAAAAGGCCCGCGACGACGATGGCGCAGACAGCGACGAAGGCGAGGCGCGGTGTGCGGGCGGCCCAGCCGAAAAGCGCGTTGGAGATTCCGCGCAGCGCCCCGGCGGAGGGAGAATCGGCGCTCTGGAGGGACGCGTTGCGCAAGAACAGCAGGCTCAGTGCCGGCGTGACGGTCAGGGCGACCACCATGGAGGCGAGCAACGCCAGGATATAGGACGTGGCGAACGGCTGCCAAAACGCGGCGGAGACGCCTTCCACGAAGAACGCCGGCACGACCGCCAGCGCCATGATCACGGTCGCGTAGAGGACGGGCCGGCGCATCTCGAGCGAGGCTTCGAGGACCATCCTCGCCGTCGATTCGTCGCTCCCCACCTTTCGATGCTGGCGGAGGCGCCGCACGATGTTTCCTGTGTCGACGATGGCGTCGTCGATCACGGCAGCGAGGGCGACCAGCAGCCCCGCGACGATCATCATATTGACCGTCACTCCACGCACGTAGAGCACGGTCCCTGCGACCATCACCGACAGGAGAATGACGACGGCGCTGATCAACGCGGTACGCCAGTTGGAGAAGAATGCAAAGAGCGCCACCAGCATGAGGACGGACCCGATGAGCAGCGCCCGGCTCAGGTTGCCGACCGCCAGGTCGAGGAAGGTCGCGGGCCGAAAGAGGGAGGAGTCCATCTCCAAGCCCGAGAGACCAGGCCGCAGCGCCGCAAGCGCCTTTTCCAGTTCCTGCGTCACCGCGTACGTATTGGCCCAGGGGAGTTTCTCGACCACGAGCATGAGCGCGGGAGCGCCCTTCACGATGGCATCACCGATGAGCGGCTGATGGTCTTCCACCACCGAGGCGACGTCACCCAGACGCTTCGTTTCGGCGTCGTCGATCGGCACCTTGGCCAGGTCTTTCGCCGTCGTGATGGGCAGGACGTGCCGGACGCCGAGCCGTTGATTCGGAGTCTCGACCCACCCGCCGGTACCGGGGGTCGACGCTTCCAAAAAGCTCAACGGCGACGACCACAGAGCGTTGCCGGCGGTTTTGATGATCTGCATGAGCGTCACGCGTTCGGCTCGCAGCTTGTCCGGATCCACTTGCACCTGCAACTGCCGCTCACGCCGGCCCCAGATCGACACGTTCGCCACGCCGGGCACACCCAGCAAGCGGGGCTGGATCGTCCAGCGGGCGAGCACTGACAAATCGATGAGGGACATCTTGTCCGAGGTGACCCCGATCGCCATGACCCGGCCGGTCGAGGAGACGGGATTGATCATGGTGAAATACTTCGCGACTCTCGGGAGCGCAAACACTTCATTGAGACGCTCCTGCGCCACTTGCCGGGCCCGCATGAGGTCGGTCCCTTTCTCGAAGACGAGCTCGATCGACGCCAGTCCGGGGATGGACACGGAGCGGAGTTCCTTCACCCACGGAGTCCCGTTGAGCAGATCCGCTTCCATCGGGGTGGTGATCAGGGCCTCCACTTCCTGGGCGGACAGGCCGAGGATCTCGACTTGAATCTCCACATGCGGCCGCGAGAACTCGGGGAGCACATCCACCGGCATGGTGCGAAGCCGCGTGAAGCCGAACACCATCAGCAATGCCGCGACCGTCGCCACGACGACTCGAAGCTTCAGGCTCGACCCGACGATCCAACGCATCATCACTGACTCCCCTTGGCCTGCATGGCCTCCGCCGGTGGCGTGTTCGCGTACACCTTCTTGCTGATCTTGTAAGCGCGCTTATCGAGCTCCAGCGCCTTCGCGCGGGCCTCCGCCAGAGCCTTTGGGTCGAGCTGCACGACCTCGATCAGCTCCAGCGTCTCTTTCAATTTTTCTCCCTTGCCTCGCCAGCCGACGCGAACATTGCCGACGCCGCGAGCGTAGTACTTGAGCTGCTCGGCGTTCGGCTCCTCCTTGCTGGTCTCGGCGATCACCAGGACGTCCTCGTAGCAGCCCTTGCGAACGCAGGTCTTCTGGCCCATCTGGTCCACCGTCGCGCGGTCTGTCCACCTCACGGCGGGCCCCCACCCCTGGGCGTAGCTGGGCGCTCCAACCTGTGGCTTGGCCTTCATGGCGATCCCCGCTCTCGCGTCTTCGCGGCCGTGGAGCCAGGCCGGCGCCTTCACGAACTTCCCGGCCTCCCATTCCTCGGGGTACTCACCCAGGAGCCAGACGTTCCCGTCGTTGTCCTGCGCGAAGAAGGCGATCTCCGTCTCCGCCAACTGGCCATCCTTGTAATCCACATCCCAGACAACGGCCGTACGCACGCCGTCGATGACCTTGGTCAAGTCGGTGACGGTGGACACCAGGCGGCGAGGCACGGGCTTGCCGTCGTCCTCGATGGTGGTCCCCGTATAGACGAGCCGCGTTCCGGGCTTCAGCGGGAACCATTCGTTGTCGATACTGATCGAACGACCGTCGAAGCTCTTCGGGTCGAATGCCTCGAGCTTCTTGTCCTGCGCCAGCACGACGCCACTCGACAGCCCGACGCATATGAAAGCGACAAGCAGGCGAAACGTCAGCCGCGACCTAACGATCCAGGGCGTCATGCCGGAGCCCTCCCTTGGGAGGAGGATTTTTCCAACTCGGAGCGCCGCGGACAATCGGTGTTAGACCTAGTGACGCCGTAGGAATTCGCTGGATCTGCTGTGAGACTTCGTCCTACAGAGGCGGCGGTGCTGCGGGACGCTCGTCCTACGGCACGGGCTCGGTCAGCCGCCGCTGCAGGACGTAGTGCACGAGCTGGGCGTTGCCTCGCATCCCCATCTTGTCGAGGATCCGCGCACGGTACGTGCTCACCGTCTTGACGCTCCGCCCCAGTTCCCGGGCGATCTCGCCGACGCTCTTACCACTGCCGAGGAGGCAGAGGACCTGGTACTCACGGTCGGAAAGACGTTCGTGCGGCGCATGGTCCGACTCGTTGTCGTTGCCCAGCGCGACGATCAGCTCCTCGGCAGCGGCCGGGCTCACATACCTTCCTCCCTGGGCCAGCCGCAGGACGGCGCGGACCAGTTCCTCGGGCGTCGCCCCCTTGCTGATGTACCCCGCCGCCCCAGCCCGAATCGCGCGGACCGCGAACTCCTCTTCGGGGTATACGCCGAGGATGAGGATGGGAAGCCTCGGACGCGCGCGCTTGAGCTCTTTCACCAGCTCGAGGCCACTCAGGTCAGGCAGGCTCAGATCGAGCACGACCACGTCCCAGGGCTTCTGGGCGACGAGCTGGCGAACCTCGGCGCTGGTCCCCGCCTCGCCCAGCATGGTGATGTCGCACCGCCGGACCAAGATCTCTCTGAGACCGGTCCGGACCACAGGATGGTCGTCGGCGACGAGGACGCGGATCATCAGGCCCTCACCAGTCGGCGGACAGCGCTCGCCGATGGCAGATCAGGTGCGTTCAGCGAGCCACGATGGTTTCATCCTCGACCTTTCTCAAAAAACATAAACGCCCCGTCAGGGGTTCCCAGAACGGGGCGCTCCAGTCGGCTCCTCTCCAGCGTCACCAGGCCGCGACGACTCCGCTAAGGCGACTTCAAGTGGCCGCACGTTAGGTCCGCTCCTAAAGGTTGTCAATAGGCAAGTTGTTGCAACGGCACGCCTGTTTTCCGGAATCTGGGTGTTTGCAACCTACACCTTCGCGGAGACAGCCACACGACGCTCTCTAGGGAAGGCCTTCCTGTGCGCCGCGGCCTGCGGCTTCGAGGCTCGAGGCGAGGCACCGGGACAGGGGATGCGGAGGAGACACTCGCGTCGGGGGCCAGGGTCGCCCTGAGGCCCTCGTCGGGGGCTTTTCGCCCTACCATTTCAGGGGTCTTCCTGATTTCCGGAAGTCGCTAGTTTCCGGAAGAATGTGGAGGGCTAGTCAACGTGGAGGACCGGTCTCGGAGGGGTTCGATCCTCCGAAGACACAGTCGACGCCGGTTGGTCCCGCGGAGGGCAATTCGTGGCTGGTGTGCAGTTCATCGTCTCGCGGACGCAACCGGCGCGGCATGCGTACCTCAAGCGCGTATTTGGCGAGAGATTCGACGTGATCTTCGACCGTCGGGTGGGCGAGCGGCGTCAGCTCCTGGAGCGGGCGCCGGTCGAAAGGCGATGCGGAGACCGGCGCCAGCGCGACATCACCAAAGATCTCCAGACCCTCGGCTGGGTACCGGTGCGTGAGGCGAATTGAGAATCTCCTAGCCCGAGGTTATGGACGAAGACGAGCTGGCGAGAATCAGAGAAGCGTTCGCAAAGCAACCCGACGTGCAACACGTTCTCGAGCTGCTGCTCAGCGAAGCGCGAGGGCTGACGCATGCCGAGGCTGGAAGGGTGTACCTCCGTGAGGGTAACCGCCTGCGGTGCGCGGCGGTGCAGAACGACGTTCTCACGCATCGACTCGGCAGCGACGAAGCCGAACGGCGGATGACGGCGGATTCGCTGAATTTGGTCGAGCCCAGTATCGCCGATTACGTTGCCCTGACGCCGAGCACCATCAACGTGGTCGACGCGTACGAAATCCCTTCCGATCAACCCTACCGATTCGATCGGCACGTCGACGCGACGACGGGTTATCGCACGCGATCGGTGCTTGCGATGCCGATCCGCGCTCGCCGTGGAAGCGTGTTCGGCGTGCTCGAGCTCATCAATGCCTTGAACGAAGTCGGCGGGGTGATCCCATTCGGCAAGGAGCAAGAAGCAACGGTCGAGATTCTCCTCACGACCGCCGCCCGCATCGTGTCGACCTGATCGTCGCTTCGCCCACGCCGTCAAAAGGCGCAAGCCCGAGGCCAACCGAGCAGACGATGCAGGCAAG
>QHSX01000056.1 GCA_003221695.1 Candidatus Rokuibacteriota bacterium | reverse complement strand
GGTACATCTACTATTCGGTGCAGCGCGAAACGGTGACCGCGTTGGTGCGCCTGCTCACCGCGTGCTGCTGAGGAGGAGTCTATGGGCTCGAAGGTCCATGTCCACATGCAGGTCTCGGATCTGACCAAGAGTCGTGCGTTTTACGAGCGGTTCTTCGGCGGCGCCCCGGTGAAGATGAAACCGGCTACGTCAAGTTCCTGCCGGACTGGGCGTCCGTGAATCTCGGGCTGTCTCAAGGCCGCGCCGGTGGAGAGGGGACGGTTGATCACATGGGCATCCAGGTGGACGCGCCGGAGACTGTGATGGTTCAGCTTCAGCGTGTGAAAGCGGCGGGCGTAGCCGTGCGCGAGGAGATGGGTGTCAACTGCTGCCACGCCAACCAAGATAAGTTCTGGGTGCAGGATCCGGACGGCGTGGAGTGGGAGGTCTACCACCTCAACTACGACCTGGAGGGCGAGGCCACCGTGTCGGCGTCTCGGCCGAACGGTCTGCCAGTGGTCGAGGAGACCGGGTGTTGCGCTCCACGCCCGAGCGGCACATAGCGTCGCATGTCGCGTGAGCGAGGCGGCGGTCGCCGCCCGATGCTCCATCAGTCGGACTAGTGCGCTCAGCTTCAGAGGTTCGCCGAATGCCGGAGGGAAGGACCGTAAAAGACAGCGGACCTGTCCTCCGGCTCCGGAGCGGCGCTCAGACCTTCGTGAGCTTCCCCGACTGGTCGCTCTGATCAGCGCGGCCTCAATCCATCTCAGGGGCCGCCTGAACCTTTCCCTTTAGGGGGAGGTCAAGAGCTTTTGCGGTGGCTCACCCGGCCTCGCGATCGAACGCCGCCGTGAGACCCTCTGGTCGGATGTGTAGCAAATACAGCGTCGGACACTCGCGCCTCGCCCGGAAGCGCCCGTCAGAAACGGCAGACCGCTGAGGGTGGAACGTGGACCACCTGATTGATACAAAGGGGGCGCTTCCGATGCTCTGGAAGCGCCTAATTGTATTGGTGAGCCGTCAGGGATTCGAACCCTGGACCCCCTGATTAAAAGTCAGGTGCTCTACCAACTGAGCTAACGGCTCGTAGCCATGATTCTACAGGGTTACGGAGCAGGGGCAACGTCCGAGCGGGCTGTTATGCCCGTGGTCATGCCCGTCAGCCGCCTGACAGCGTCCTGAAGTCGGCGTCACCGACGATCGCGTAGCGGCGGTACACGCTCTCGGTCTTGTGACCGGTGATCTTCATCGCGACCGACCGCGGCACGCCGGCAGTCTCGAGGTTCCGCACCGCGGTACGCCGAAAGTCGTGCTTGAGCATGCCGGGGCACCCGGCCTTTCGGCAGGCCGTCGCCCAGGCTTTGCGAAAGTCGCCGCGTCGATGGCCGAAGGGCGTGCTTATGACCCACGCTTCCCCGTGGGAGACGAGCTATGGAAATAAGAACTCTCTCCGAGAACCGCGTCCAGCGACCCCAGGTCAGGTGGCTTGCACGGGGAACCAGTGGTGATTGACCTACGGCGGTGTAGCTTCATACAATCCGCGGCGGTACTTTGGTGTGTTGTCTACCCAATGTTGCCCAGGTTGGAAGGTTGGCGCGCGGAGCGACCAGATCCTGGGATTCACCGCGTTTGGTGTCAAGGCGAGCGAACTCATGACCGCCGTCCAAGCCGCGATGGTCGGGCGAATGCCTTTTACGATGTTGCGCGATGCGATTTTCACTCACCCGCCAGCGTCGGAAGGGCTGGTCTTTTTGCTCGGTCAAGTCGAACGCCGTGAGGGTCGACGACACAATTAAACGCTGGAATGGAGACTGCCGCCCGATCAAATCTGGAACCCATTTGGGCACCCTCGATCGTCGAAGCAGCGTCTCAAACCACGCCAAGCCAAGGAGAGCCCTATGAAGGGTCAAGCCCAACCCTATCAGCCACTAACGTCGGAAAATGCCGCTCTCGTTCTCGTCGACCACCAGGTCGGCCTCATGACAGGCGTCCGCGATTATTCGACGGGCGAGCTGAAGCACAATGTCGTCGCGCTGGCGAAGGCAGCGAAAGCGCTGAAGCTGCCGATCGTCGTCACCACCACCGCCCGAGACAGCATGTGGGGACCGACCTTCCCTGAGCTGGTGGAGGCCCTGCCTGGCATTCAGATCATCGACCGATCGACGGTCAATGCCTGGGATGATCCTAAGGTGGCCGCAGCGATCGAGGCGACAGGCCGCAAGAAGCTGATCATCGCGGGCATCTCTCTTGAGGTCTGTGCCGCTTTCCCGGCTATAACGGCGATCGGCAAGGGCTATGACGCCTATGTCGCCGTCGATGCGTCGGGAACATTCAGCGACACAAAACGCGAGGCCGGGTTGCTGCGAATGCAACAGGCGGGCGTGATCGTGTCGGATTACGCCACCCTGATGGTCGAGATCCTGAAGGACAACGCGCGGCCGGAAGCAGCCGCGGTCTACGGCGCGCTCGATATGCCTTGGGCAACCCTCGTCGGCCAAATCTCCAAGGCCTACGGCAAGCAAAGCGCGGCGGCGCCGATGAACCTGCGCTGACCGGCGTCGCTGCACTCATTTGGCCCGCCATTCGACTGGCGGAAGAGATCGGCCAGCGGAAATTGTCTGGTTCGTTCACCTCTCAAAACCGAAATGCGGGCACAAGAAGGATGACGGCCGGTCCTCCTGAGTGCTCACCGTAATCCACTACTGGGTTCGCTAAAATGAGTATTCAGCCCTAGTTTCTTCAGTGCTTCATTTGCAGCATCTCTCACTGGCTTAAAAGGATCGTTCATCGAAAGATTTCGAATCAGAGGAATAACGTCAGGATCTTTCAATTTTGCCAGCCCCTCGACACCCCCGAGTCTCATAAGACCCGACTGATCCCCAGCGGCTCGAATGAGCGCATCTTTGATTTTCTGTCTGGACACAGGATTACTCACCTTTGGGGCATTTTTCGCGTCCAGCATTTCCGAAAGCACCCCGCATGCCGAGTGTCTGGCGATGTGCTCGCCGCTATTGAACACTTCGAGTACGCGATCGAGCGCGGCATCGCCAAACCCCGCCAGAGTGCTCGTCGCCATACTGCCTGTGGCTACAGCGCCCATTAACCCATTGAGAGATCTGATATCCTTCAGGGAAGAGACAGCCCAGATCAGATTTGCGTAATATCCCTCACCATAGCCCTCAGCCCCAGGGTGGACGCCAGTTCTTCGGTACTCTGCGTCGTATTTTTTTGAAACGAATGTTCTCTCTCCAACACTTCGATCAAGGCCAACTTAACCTCATCAGATTTTTCCGGGAACTTTTGCAATAAACTTGCTAGTGCGTCGTTAGGCTCCTGGTACACACTCCCCGACCCCAGCCCCAGAAGCCCATAAAACGCCTCCCTGCGATTCTTCCAGTTTGGATCTTCGAGCTGCTTTAGCGATTGCTCAAGACTTGCGAGCTCCTGTCTCTTCATCTCAGCGGCACGGCTCGTATCAACGCCCCGGTGGAGGAACCGAATGTCCGCCTGGACGTTCTTGGATGACACGGCGGAGAAGGTGTTGTCGAACAGGATGTAGTATGTCCCAGAGTCGCTGACTGAGACGCTGAGAACGACGGACTGACGCCGTCCCGAGTCATACAGCGGTGAGGGCCACACATCCCATGCCTGGAACTGCTGCGCCGTCAGGAGCAGTACTCGGATGTCATTCCCTGATCCACCAGAAGCGAGCGCGTTGCCCACGATCCGACCGTCACGGTAGTAAGTGGAGAGCTTGAACTGGAAGTAGGGAGCTTGGCCGGTCTCCGCGCGGAACGTCCCGCGAACGACTGGGACTTCCGCTTGCTCTTGCGCGTGGACGAAGGACAGCACGATAAGAACCCCGAAGACCAAGACGACTCCCGAAGCCACTCGCCTCATCGCCGACCTCCCGAGAACTATCGTTCTACTGAGTCTAGCAGGCGAGAGTGGTTGGGAAGAATATCTCCGGCCCCGACCTCGAGCGCGTCGATTCAGCTCATCGTCGATACTACGGGAAGTGGCTGCCGATGGGCAAAGGAGGCCGTGTCGTGCCGAACCCGAGGCGATTCTACCGCGCTTTGCGCACCGCGGGCTCGGGAGTGCCGGTGGGCGGGCGCTGGAAGGTCAGGACACCGACGACCGCATAACCCCGCGCGAGGAGCTGGGCATCGATCGCGCGCTGGGCGCGCCGCTCGCGCCCTCGGCGCTCGGCCGGGCGCCGCGTGGGCCGGCGCCGGCGGCGCTCCCGGGCGCGGCGATCGAGGACAACCTGTACCGTGTCGTCGTCGTCGAACGTGCGCCGGAGCGAGTCGTAGAGCGCCCGGCGCTGGCGTCCGACGATGAAGAGCAGGCGCTGGACCCGCGCCGGCGACACGCTAGAGCAGGCTGGAGCGGACCGAGGGGAACCAGCGGAGCAGCGGCGAGTTCTCGCACAGGATCGTCTCCTCACGCTGGGCGCCGGTGGAGATGAGGCAGAAGGGCACGCCGATCAGCTCCTCCAGGCGCTCGAGGTAGCGCCGCGCCTTCGCCGGCAGGTCGGCCTCGTTCTTGGCGCCGCCGGTCGGCGCGCGCCAGCCCTCGACCTCCTCGTAGAAGGGTTCAGCCTCGGTGACGACGTTCTCGTCCTCGGGGAACTCCGTGAGGATGTCGCCGCGGTAGCGGTAGCCCACGCAGACCTTCACCGTCTCGCACTGGTCGAGTACGTCGAGCTTGGTCAGCGCGACCGTGTCCAGGCCGTTGATGCGCGCGGCGTAACGCCCGACGATCGCGTCGAACCAGCCACAGCGTCGCGGCCGCCCCGTCGTGGCGCCGTACTCGTGGCCGCGCGCGCGGATCGCCTCGGCGAGCGGGCCCGCCATCTCGGACGGAAACGGCCCCGCGCCCACGCGCGTCGTGTAGGCCTTCGAGACGCCGAGCACGCCGTGCAGACGCGTGGGCGGGACCCCCGTGCCGGTCGCCGCGCCACCGGCGGTCGTGGACGACGAGGTGATGTACGGGTACGTGCCGTGGTCGATGTCGAGCATCGTGGCCTGCGCGCCCTCGAAGAGCACGCTGTAGCCATTGTCGATCCAGCGCGAGAGCAGCAGGGCGGTGTCGGTGATGTAGGGTGCGAGCCAGCCGGCGTAGCGGAGGTACTGGTTGAGGATCTCCTCCACCGAGAAGGTCTGCGCGTCATAGATCTCGCGCAGGAGCCGATTCTTCTGCGCGACGTTCAGCTCGAGTTTCTCGCGGAAGAGCCGCTCGTTGAGGAGATCGGCCATGCGGATCCCCGCGCGCGCCGCCTTGTCCACGTAGGCGGGTCCGACGCCCTTACCGGTGGTGCCGATCCGCCGCTTGCCGAGCTTCGCCTCGGAGGCGCGGTCGAGCGCCGGGTGGTAGGGCATGATCAGGTGCGCGTTCTTCGAGATGAAGAGGTTGCCGTCGAGCGTGACACCTCGCTGCACGAGCGACTCCATCTCCTCGATAAGCGACCCCGGGTCCACGACGACGCCGCAGCCGATGACGCAGCGGCAGCCGGGGTGGAGGATGCCGGAGGGGATCGTGTGCAGGACGTACTTCTCACGCCCGACGACCACCGTGTGGCCGGCGTTGTTGCCGCCGGCGAACCGCGCGACGACGTTGACGTGGGGCGCGAGGAGGTCGACGACCTTCCCCTTGCCCTCGTCCCCCCACTGCGTGCCGACGACCACGATGTTAGGCATGGCCCCCACCCCCAAAGAAGCGCCCCGGCTCCGCCAGGACCTCCGGCACGGCCAGGACGCGCTCGGAGCCGTCCGCGAGATCGAGCGCGAGGAGCTCGGCGGGCTTCGTGCGCGGGCTCCCGACGACCAGGACGTGGCGCACGCGCTGAGCGCGCGCGTAGGCGACCGACTCCTCGAGCCCGCGGCTGATGATGTCGCGCGCGACCGACGCGCCCGCGGCGCGCAGCCGCCGGGCGAGCGACAGTGCCGCGGTCTTGTCTCGCGTGAAGTCGATGATGAAGAAGTCGGGTCCCGGTAGCGCGACGGGGACGCCCTGCGCCTCCATCACCGAGAGGACGCGGGCCACGTCGAAGGCGAAGCCGACCGCCGCGCAGTCGTAGCCGAAGCGCGCCAGCATGTGATCGTATCGCCCGCCGGCGGCGACCGACGCGCCGAAGCCCGACACGTACGCCTCGAAGTAGGTCCCGGAGTAGTAGTCGAACCCGCGCACCTCGCCCAGGTCCAGGAGGGCCGCGTCGGCGAGCCCGTAGATCGTGAGGAGCCGGTACACCTCCGCGAGGTTCGCGAGGGCCCTCGCCGACCGTTTGTTGCGCGCGACGCCCGCGGCGCGCTCGAGCACGGCCTCGTGGCCAAAGAGCGAGGGCAGCGCCAGCAACGACTCGCCGACGTGCGCGGCCGGGGCCAGGTCCGTCACGATCCGCTCGAGCGCCGAGGTGTCCTTGCGCGCGAGCGCCGCCCGGAGCTCGCGTACGCGCGCCGGCTCCGCACCCGCCTCCTCGCAGAGCCCACGGAAGAAGTCGGGGTGCCCGAGGTCGATCTGGAACCCCGTGAGCCCGAGCGCGTGCAGCCCCTCGATGGCCATCGCGATGATCTCGGCCTCGGCCTCCGGCTTCTCGAGTCCGATCAGCTCCACCCCCGCCTGGTAGAACTCGCGGTAGTGGGAGGCCCGCGGCTCGTCGTAGCGGAACACGTTGGTGACGTAGGCGAGCCGGACGGGCTTGGGCTCGTCCCGGAGCCGCGTCGCCACGATGCGCGCGATTTGCGGTGTGATGTCAGCGCGGAGCGCGAGCATCCGGCCGGTCTCGCGGTCCACGAGCTTGAACATGCTCTCCTGGACGCCCTCGTCGGTACCCATCGCGAGCACGTCCGCGTACTCGAACGTGGACGTGACGATCTCGCGGTAGCCCCACCGCGTGAAGACGTCGAGCAGCCGCGCCTCGACGTGACGCTTGCGCGCGGCCTCGTCCGGGAGGTAGACGCGCGCGCCCTTCGGGAGCTGCGGGTGGAGCGGCCTCATTGTAGCGAGGACCGCGAGGCCGGCCCACTGCGTGAGTGGCGTGCCGTGGGCACGGCGCGGCTCCGTTCGGCAAATCCCCGTTGCCTCGATGTCCGCGAGGCCGGCTCGCACCGTGGGTGGCCTGCTACAGGTGCGCGGGGCCTCATCGTACCGGGATCCGCGAGGCCGGCTCGCACCGTGGGTGGCCGAACACAGGTGCGCGGGGCGGCATCATACCGGGATCCGCGAGGCCGGCTCGCACCGTGGGTGGCCTGCTACAGGTGCGCGGGGCCTCATCGCGCGAGCGCCTCGAGATGGGCCAGCGTGTTCATCCGGTGCACCGTCGCCCAGCCCGGCTCATACTCGATCTCGGTGATTCCCCCCGGCGTGGCGTCCACGGTCCAGAGGCGCTCGTGGCCGAGGCCGAGCGCGTCGAGGACGACGAGTCGGATCACGACCGCGTGGCTCACGAGCACGACCGTCGCCCCGTCGTGCGTTTCCCGGAGCTCGCTCACGCCGGCCCCGACCCGGTCTGCGACCTCGGCAAGGGTCTCCCCTCCGACGACGCGCAGGAGATGCGGCGCGGCGCGCCAGCGCTCGTAATCGTCAGGGAAGCGCGCGGCGACCTCCCCGCGGGTCAGCCCCTCCCACTCGCCGAACGCCATCTCGCGGAACGCCGGCTCGATCACCACGGGGAGCCGGTGAGGCCGGGCGATCACCTCCGCCGAGGCGTGCGCCCGCTCGAGCGGGCTCGCGTAGACCGCCGCCACGATCTGGGACGCCAGAGTGCTGGCCACCGCCTCGCACTGGCGGAGCCCCGCCGGGGCGAGCGGGACGTCCCGCGAGCCCGCGAATCGCCGCTCGCGCGACCACGCCGTTTCCCCGTGCCGTATGAGAAAGAGCCTGAGCTTACTCACAACCCCGCCATTCTACCGCGGTCGGCGCGCATATCAGGCGGATGGTTCGCCGGACAGGACGACACCAGCCTGGCGGGCGAGGTGCGCCGCGAGCCCGACATACTTCTCGACCCGGAGGGTGCGGAAGAGGTCGTGCGCGGCCCGGAGGTTCGTCACGACCGCCTCCTGGTTTCCCTGAAGGCGCGCCAGCGAGGCCAGGTCGAGGTAGGTGCGGCCCAGCTCGTACCGCGAGCGGATCGCCGCGAAGGTCTCCCGCGCCGCGTTGAGCTGCGCCTGGGCCTCGGCATAGGCGCCGCGCGTCACGGCGATCCGACCGAGCGCCTGCTGGGCCCAGCCGAGGCCCGTGCGGAAGTTCGCCTCGCGCGTGAGCACAAGCCCCTGCATGGCGAGGTCCGTGGCTCGCTCGAGCTGGCGCTCCCGCCGGCACGCCTCGGCGAGGATCGCGGAGAACCATCCCTGGAAGGGGCGGTAGCGGAATTCCGCGAACTGCTGGACGGAGCGCTCGAGGTGCGAAATCGCTGCGGCCGTGTCCCCCTGTTCGAGGTAGGCGTACCCGAGGCAGCCCGCCGCGATCGCCCGCTCGAGGGGGTCGGGCGCTTGACGGAGCGCCCGCTCGCACGCCGCGATGCCCGCGGCGTACTCACCGACCGAGGCGTAGATGATTCCGCTCACCCAGGACGCGAAAGACTGGAGCTTGGGGTCGCCGATGCCCTCGCCGATGGCGTGGGCGCGACCCTCGGCCTGGAGCGCGGGCTCGAACTCCCCCATCTGGCAGTAGTTGAGTCCGACCATCCAGTAGGCGTGGCCGAGCCACCAGCGCTCGGCGGTCCGCTCGAGCAGCGCGATCGCCTGGCGACCGTGCTCGAGGCCCGCGTGCGCCTCGCCCGAGAGCACGCTCTGGATCGCCAGGAGCGAATACGCCTTGCCCATCGTCGCCTCGTCGCCGCACTGCGTGGCTTCGGCGATCGCGCGCCGAGCGTTCTGGGCCGCCCGCTCGTACTGTCCGAGGAAGCTGTACGTGCGGCCCACGAGGAAGTAATAGCGGCCGGCAAGCGCGCGGTCGCCCTGGCGATCGACGCGCTCCTGGTGCGGAAGGAGCAGGTCGAGCACCTCCTGGACACGCCCGAGGGCGGTCAGCGAGAACCCCTGGCGGAGGAGGAGATCGAAGAGTCGCGTGTCGCGCTCCGCCTCGGGCAGGCGCCCCACGTGAGCCACGGCCTCCTGGAGCGCGCGCACGGCTTCCTCGTGGGCGTAGCTCCGCGCGGCGCGCTCCGCCGAGCGGGTCAGGTACTCGACCGCCTTGGCGCTGTCGTCGGTCTTCGAGTAGTGGTACGCGAGGCTGTCGTACGCCTCCTCGAGGCGCCCGGCGTAGAGCGACTCGAGCGCGCGTCCGGCGGCGGCGTGGAGGGCGCGGCGATCAGACTCGGGCAGGCTCGCGTAGGCGACCTCCTGGATCAGCGCGTGCTTGAAGGCGTAGACGGGGCCGCCGGGCCGGCCCTGCTCGTACAGGAACTCGAGGCGCGCGAGCTCCTCCAGGTGCGGACCGAGGGGCCCTTCCCAGATCGCCTCGAGGAGTTCGGGCGAGAACTCGCGGCGTAGGAGCGAGGCCGTCTGGAGCAAGCGCCGCGACTCCACCGGGAGGCGGTCGATCCGCGCCTGCAAGAGCTCCTGGATCGTGTCCGGCACGGCCAGCGAGGCCCGGAGGCCTCCCTGCTCGGCGACCGCACGGGACATCTCTTCGAGGAAGAACGGATTGCCCTCGGCCTTGTCGAGGATCAGCCGGGTCAGGCGCTCGGGCAGCGGCGACGACGGCAGCACCGAGCGAACCAGCTCGAGGCTCTCTTGATGCGAGAGCGGCTGGAGCGCGATCTGGGTCGCGTAGGACTTGTCGATCCACCGCGGGCGGTACCCGGGCCGGTACGTCGCGAGGAACAGGATCGGCGCGGCCGAGAGATGCTCGACGAGGAAGGCGAGACTGTCCTCGGACGTCTTGTCGACCCAGTGCAGGTCTTCGACCACGAAGACGATCGGCCGCCGCCGGCTGCCCTTGAGGATGATCTGTCGGAACGCGTCGAGCGTGCGGGTGCCCATCACCTCGTCGCTCAGCACCTCGAGACGCTCGGTGCCCTCCTTCACCCCGAACAGACGCAACAGGAACGGCGCCGTCTCGTCCGGATCGATCTCCAGCTCGGAGAGCCCGGCGTGGACCCTTTCCCGGATCCGCGCGGGCTCGTCGGCCTCGGTGATCCTGAACGCGTGGTGAAGAATGTCGACCAGCGGGAGATAGGGCACCGCGCTCCCGTGCGACAGGCACCGGCCCCGCAGATACGTCACTTCTTCGCCCCTCAACCGCTGACGCAGCTCGAAGACCAGCCGCGACTTGCCGATCCCGGCCTCGCCCACGATCCCGACCACCTGCCCGTGGCCACGCGGCACCGCGGTGAGCCGGCTCAGCAGGAGCTGGAGGTCCTGGTCACGCCCGACAAAGCGGGCCAGCCGCTGGCCGAAGCCGAGCCCGCGTCGTTCGTGGCCGAGGCGGTACACCCGGCCGGGCACGACGTCCGGCGTCCGGGCGTCGATCGCGGTGAGCGCGAACCGCCGCTCGAGGAGCGACGCCGCGGCCTCGCTCACGACGGTTGTCCCCCCGTCCGCGGCGCCCACCAGGACGTCGAGGACCCCGCCGGCGCCGCGCTTGGCGTCGGGATCGATCCGGAGGTGTCCCGCGGCCTGGCCGACGAGAAGCTGATCGACGTGGATCCCGATCCGGAACTCCCACGGCTCGTCGCCCGCGCGGCGGGCCCGCTCCCCCGCCTTCTGGATCGCCATGGCCGCGTGCGCCGCCCGCCGCGGCGCGTCCTCGACGGGTTCGAGCCCGAACGCCGCCATGACCCCGGCGGGGCTCAGCTCCTCGACCTGACCCCCGAAGCTCTGCGCCTTCTCGACGAGGACCTGGACCGCACGGCTCGTGTAGAGAGGGGACGCGAGCCCGGGCGCTCCGACGACAGCGCGCAGCAGCGTGACGCGGCGCCGCTCCCAGCGCACCGCCGAGGCAGGCGCCGGCGTCGGCGAGGCCGGCGGCGCGCCGACGGCGACCGGTCTCGGGCGCGGCGCCGGCTCCGACGGCCGGCGGCGCGGCGTCGCGCCGCCCTCGCGGTGGAGACCGTGCTTCTCGAGGCGATACCGCAGCGTGTTCCGGGTGATGCCCAGGCGTGCCGCGGTGCGGGAGATGTTCCAGCCGGTCTCACCCAGCGCCTCGAGCAGACGGCTGCGCTCGGTGGAGTCCGCGGCGTCGGCGAGCGGTCGGGCCCGAGCCTCCAGCGCACCCGCGCTCTCGCTGCGCGCCGGGGCCTCGTGGAGCCCGAGCATCTCCGCCGTGACCTCGGGCTCCTCGGCGAGCAGCGTCACCCGTTCGATCACGTTGCTCAGCTCGCGAACGTTCCCGGGCCAGCGGTAGGAGAGGAGGGCGGCGCGGGCGTCGGGCGTGAACGTCTTCGGGGCTAGGCCGTACTCGGCGCCGGCGCGCGCCAGGAAGTGGTCGGCCAGGAGCAAGACATCCTCACGGCGCTCCCGGAGGGGCGGCACCCGAAGCGTCAGGACCGCCAGCCGGTGGTAGAGGTCCTCGCGAAACCGCCGTGCCCGCGTCGCGACGGCGAGATCCTCGTTGGTGGCGGCGACGATCCACACGTCGATCGGCTCGCTCCGCGTGCTCCCGAGCCGCCTCACGGACCGCTCCTCGATGACCTTCAGCAGCTTGGCCTGGAGCCCCTCCGGAAGGAGCCCGATCTCGTCGAGGAAGATCATGCCGCGGTGGGCCGCCTGGAAGAGTCCCGGCTTCGCCTGGCGGGCGTCGGTGAAGGCGCCACGCTCGTGTCCGAAGAGCTCGGACTCGAGCAGCGTTTCCGGAATCGCCGCGCAGTTGACCGGCACGAACGGGCCGTCCGCGCGCGGGCCGGCGCGGTGGATCAGCCAGGCGACGAGCCCTTTGCCTGCGCCCGTCTCGCCGTCGATGAGGATCGGCGGCAGGTGGCGCGAGCCGAGCTTGCGATCGAGCAGACGCTGGATCTTCTCCCGGACCGCCTCGATCCCAGGGCTCTCACCGACCAGCTCCCTCAATAGCCTGTTCAAGCCTCCACCACCACCACCCGCGGCGCGTCGAGCGGCGACGGCTCGCGACCCTTGAAAATTCTGTGCTTTGGGAACTTTTGGTCGGTTCCGGGACCGTGGATCGGACGACCGATCGTACCCATGGCGAACCCGTAACGCAAGAAGCGGACCGTCCACATTTCCCCGCCCGTCGCGCGCCCCCGGCCGCGAACCACCGCCACCACAGGGTGTCCGTGGCCCGCTGTCTCGCAACACCCTGCCGTTGAACGATTCCAGCGCTGGCACCTCCGTGGCCCTCTCCCAGGGCCAGGAGGTGCAAATCATGGAACGCACAGCGATCTATCTAACGACAGCGGTCGGTGGGCATTATCTCGCGTCGCTGATCCAGATGAGCCTGCACCGGGTCGTCGGGCACCGGCCGCTCGGCGGCCCGATCCACCGCATCCACATGCTCGAGCACCACGGCATCTACTCGGGCGACGCACTCGTCGCCGACACCTACAGCGAGGAGGAGAAGAGCTCCACGCAGTACTACGCGGCGCCGGCGGTCGCCCTGGCCGCGGCCGCGTATGCGACCCTGCCGGTCGACGTCTTCGTCGTGTTCGTCGCGGCAATTTCCGCCTCGTACACGGCGCACGTCTACGTCCATACCCAGTATCACCTCAGTCGCTCGTGGCTCCGGCGGTTCGGGTGGTTCCACACGAGGCGTAACCTCCACTACGCGCCCGCGGTGCGTCGCCGGTGATGGCCCGCGCGTCAGGGCCCGCAAGCCTCGGCCTGGTGCTCGTCGCGACCTACTACGCGACGACGCTCGCGCTCTGGGCCGGCCACTGGTTCTCGCATCTCCCGTGGAGCCCGTTCCGGACGTTTCACCTCCGCGGGCATCACACGCTCTATCCGGACTCCCGCCACACACGGTCCGCGCGGTTTCGCTACGGTTCGGGCCGCGCGTCGAGCATTCCCGCCCTGCTCCCCTGGCTCGTGATCGAGGCGACGCTCGCTTCGGTCCTCGTCGCAGGCTGGCGCCTCCCGATCACGCTCGGCGAGATCGTGATCCTCGTCGTCCTCTTGAACGCCGTCCACACGCAGTTTCATCTTCTGGCGCCGTGGCTCGAGGAGCGCCGGTGGTTCCGCACGGCCCGCCGCCGGCACGACTTCCATCACGACGCCGACGTGAACTTCATGGTGGGCGACCACTTCTGGGACAGGGTCTTCGGCACCTTCCACGGCGTTGGCCGGTGCTGACGACAGGCGCAGCCGCGTCACGGCGCTTCGGCGCGGCTCCCCCTGCTCAGAGCTTGACGAGCTTGGCGAAGACGATGTCGGGCATCGCTCGGATCTCGTCGATCACCGCGGGAGACATGGGGTCGTCGAGGTTCAGAATGGAAACCGCGCGGCCGCCCCGCCGCTCGCGGCCGAGCTGCATGCCGGCGATGTTGATCCCGTGCCGGCCACAGAGCGTGCCGATGCGGCCGATGACGCCGGGGACGTCGAGATTGGCGAAGACGAGCATCCAGCCTTGCGGCAGGGCCTCGATCGGAAAGCCATCGATCCGCACGAAGCGCGCCTCGCGCTTGAAGAAGACCGTCCCCGCGACCGACGAGGTCCCCCGGTCGGTCACCAGCTCGGCCGCCACCAGGCTCGCGTAGTCTTCGGCCTCCGTCGTGGAGGTCTCCGTGACCTTGAGCCCGCGCGACTTCGCGACCGGGAGGGCGTTCACGTCGGTGACCCGCTCGGAGAGGATCGCGCCAAGGAGGCCACGGACGAGCGCGAGCGTGAGCGTCGCCGTCGGCCGCCCGGCGATCTCGCCGGAATACGTGAGGCGCGCCTCGCGCATGCGCCCCTCGGTCCGCTGCGCGAGGAAACGTCCCATCTTCTCGGCGAGCCCGAGCCAGGGTGCCTGCTCGCGGGACGTCTCCGCGTCGATCGACGGCAGATTGACCGCGTTGACGACGACGCCGTGCAGGAGCGCGTCGGCCACCTGCTCGGCGATCGCGAGCGCCACCGCCGTCTGGGCCTCGTCCGTCGCGGCGCCGAGGTGCGGCGTGACGATCACCTGCTCGAGCCCGAGCAGCGGGTGGTCGGGGGGTGGCGGCTCCTGCTCGAAGACGTCGAGCGCCGCGCCCGCCACGCGCCCGCTGCGGATCGCGTCGGCGAGCGCCCGCTCGTCCACGATGCCGCCCCGGGCGCAGTTGATGATCCGGACTCCGGGCTTGACGCGGGCGAACGCGTCCTCGCCGAGCAGATGGCGGGTGTCCCCCGTCAGGGGCACGTGAATCGTGATGAGGTCGGCGCGCGCGAGGAGATCGTCGAGCTCGACGGCTTCGACGCCCTGACGCTCTGCGGCCTCGCGCGTCAGATAGGGATCGTAGGCGATGACGTGCATACGAAAGCCGAGCGCCCGCCGCGCGACCTCGGACCCGATGCGCCCGAGCCCCAGCACGCCCAGCACTTTACCGAAGAGCTCGATGCCCTGCAGCCGGCTCTTCTCCCAGCGGCCGCCCTTGAGCGCGGCGTCGGCCGCCGGGATACGTCGTGCGAGCGCCAGGAGGAGGGCCAGCGTGTGCTCGGCCACCGCCGTGGTGTTGCCACCCGGCGTGTTCATCACGACCACGCCGCGCTCGGTCGCGGCGTCCACGTCGATCGTGTCCACGCCCGCGCCCGCGCGACCGACGACCTCGAGCCTGGCGCCCGCCGCCAGCACGGCGCTGGTGACCCTGGTGGCGCTGCGGACGATCAGCCCCTCGTACTCACCGATGCGCGCGACGAGCGCCGGCTCCGGGAGCGTCTTCGCAACGTCGACCTCGAGCCCCTGTTTGCGGAGGAGGTCGACGCCGACGGCCTGCAAGCCGTCGGTGACGAGGACCCGCTTCACGACTTCTCGGCGAAGATCTTCTGCGCGGCGCGGACGCTCGCGCCGAAGTCGACCGGCTGGCCGAGGTCGGCGAGCACCTGCTCCAGGGCCGACAGCGCGATGATCACGTCGAACTCCGCGGCGTACCCCATGTGGCCCAGCCGGAAGACCTTGCCCTTCATCTCGCCCTGACCGCCCGCGATCGTGATGTTGTGGGTCTTCGAGTAGGCGGCGACGATCGTCTCGCTGTCCACGCCCGTCGGGGCCGCCACGGCCGTGAGCGCCGGGCTCGGCGTCGCCTTCGCGAACAGCTCAAGCCCGAGCGCCTCGACGCCCGCGCGCGTGGCCCGCGCGAGCCGGTCGTGGCGCTTGAAGACGCTCGCGAGCCCTTCCGCCTCGAGCATCCGGAGCACTTCGCGGAGGCCGACGATGATCCCCACCGCGGGCGTGAAGTGCGCCTCGTTCCGGACGAGCGCCTTCCGCTCCTCGGCGAGGTTGAAGTAGTACTTCGGCAGCGTCGAGGTCTTCGCCCGCGCCCAGGCTCGCTCGCCGAGGGCGCAGAAGGCGACGCCCGGCGGCAGCATGAGCCCCTTCTGCGAGCCGGAGACGACGAGGTCCACGCCCCAGGCGTCCATCGGGAGGTCGGCGATCCCGAGGCTCGACACCGCGTCGACGATGAGGATCGCGTCGGTCCCCCGCGCCGCCGCCGCGTAGCCACGGACGTCGTGGAGCACGCCCGTGGACGACTCGCTGTGCTGGGTCAGCACCGCCTTCACGCCCGGGTGGGTCCGGAGGGTCTCGGCAACACGCTCGGCCGGGACCGAGTGGCCGAAGGGTGCGGTCATCTCGACGACGGTGACACCGTAGGCCTTGCAGATCTCGACCCAGCGGTCGGCGAACTTCCCGGCCCGGACCACCGCGACCGAGTCCCCGGCGGAGAGCGTGTTGACGACCGCGGCTTCCATGGCGCCAGTGCCGGAGCACGCGAGCGGGATGACGTCGGCCGTCGTCTGAAAGATCTTCTTGAGGCCGGCGCGGACCTCGACGAACAGCGCCTCGTACTGCGGCGTCCGGTGGTGGATCATCGGCCGTGCCATCGCGAGGAGGACCTCGGTCGGCACGGGCGTCGGGCCCGGCGCCATCAACTGGTACTTCTTCATGCGGACGGCCTCCTTGGACGGGTCGGGGTCGTTCCGATGGTAACACGCCCGCTCTCGGCCGCGCGTCCGAGCGCGACGACGAAGATCGCGTCCGTGCCCGCGGCGTGCGGCGAGAAGAACTCGACGACGTGAGCGTCGTAGAAGGTCAGCCCCGACGCTCCGAAGCCCTGGGCGTACGCGGCGAGGTAGACGCGACCGCCGGCGATTCCCGCCTCGAGGTTGGCGAGGCGGTAGCCGCGGTTGCCGAATGCTCCGAGGATCCGAGCGAGCGGCGCGAGGAAGTAAATCACGGCCGCGGCGTCGCCGCCGATGGGCTGCTCGAGGCAGAGATAGGCCGACTCGTTCCGGTAGCGGCCCGCCTTGAGGAGTTCGACCGCGTGCGCCTCCGGACGATACGAGTACGTGCCCGATTCGATCCCCTCGACCGCGTTGACGATCAGATAGAGGTCCACGAGCCCCGCTGGGACGTCGGCGTCGATCGTGCGGGTCGCGGCCCAGAGCACCGTGGCCAGCTCCGCCGCGCTCAACGGTGTGTGGCCGAACTCTCGCGTCGAACCCCGCCGCTGGATCGTCTCGCCGAGGCTCCGTCCCGACGCCTCGCGCGGCGGGGGAAGTGTGACGAGGGGGCGTGGGGCACCCTCCTCGACCACGCGACGTCCGGCTTCGCGCCACGCGCGCACATCGTCGGGGGTGTCGAGCATCGAGGCCGCGTGGATCTCGCGGAGCAGCGGGTAGTCGACTTCGGATGGGGAGAGCGGCATGTAGGGGTGGCGGAGGTCCTCGACCACGGCCAGGGGTGAGGCGGGCGCGCCCTCGGGCCCGAGCGCCACCAGCTCCAGCGCCGATTCGCGCTCGGCGTCAACGCCGAGCACGCGGTTGACGTCGGCGTCGACGAAGCCGGTGTAGAGTCGCGGCACGAGCCCGAGCGCCGCGCCCGCCGCCAAGAGCTGCGCGAGCACGGTCCCGGAGTCCCAGAAGAGGTGGCGGTAGGCGCGTGCCTGATACTTCCACGTGTTCCGCCAGTAGATCGCGGTCAGCATGACGGTCACTGCGCGCCGCGCGACCGTCTCGTCGGCGACGGCGTGGGCGAGGGGCGCCCGCACGTCGCCCGCCCGCAGGCGCCGCAGCGCGAAGTCGCCCGGGCAGAAGTGGTAGAGCCCGGGCTCGAGCCCGTCGACCCGACCTGCGGCGACGTAGACCTCCGTCTGGTAGAGGGCGCCCGTCGACGGGGCGGCGCGGAAGAGGACCTCACCGCCCCCCGCGTAGGTCTTCTTCTTGGTGACCCCTGCCGAATAGTAGAGGAGCGCGGTAAGGTCGGCCAGGGTCACGCGCCCGGCGCCTTCCCTGGGACGCGCCGCGAGGGCGGCGAGCGTGTCGATCGCGAGCGGGTCGACCTCCCGCGGCAGCGCGAGCGGGGGGAGATCCGTGTAAACCTTGAAGGGGAACGGCTTGACGTCCCAGTCGAGGGAGTGGGTGCTGGTGCGGACCGAAGCCGGTGAGTGTGCCGTCCGTTCGTGGTACTCGTGGGCGACGCGCGTCTCGCGATTCGACCTGCCCACGGGTTGACCTCCCCGAGCGCCGGGCGCCGCGGCGCCTCCAACAGTCACGCGAAATGGTACGGGGGCCGAACGACGCCGCGCTCGGTGATGATCGCCGTGATGAGCGCGGCCGGCGTCACGTCGAATGCGGGATTGAACACCGACGACGCGGCGGGCGCGGTCTGCTGGGCGCCCACGCCGCGCACCTCGGCGGGATCCCGCTCCTCGATCGGGATCGCCTCACCCGACGGGAGCGTGGGGTCGATCGTCGAGAACGGCGCGGCGACGTAGAACGGCACCCGGTGGTGGCGGCCGAGCACGGCCAGCGCGTAGGTGCCGATCTTGTTCGCCGTGTCGCCGTTGGCGGCGATCCGGTCCGCGCCCGTGACGATCAGGTCCACCTGACCCCGCCCCATGAGCGAGGCGGCCACGACATCGGCGATCAGCGTGTGCGGGATTCCCTCGCGCGCGCACTCCCAGGCCGTGAGCCGCGAGCCCTGCATGACGGGTCGCGTCTCGTCGACCCACACGCGGCCGACCCTGCCCAGGGCGTGGGCCGCCCGGATCACGCCGAGCGCCGTGCCGAAGCCGGCGGTCGCGAGAGCGCCGGCGTTGCAGTGAGTGAGGATGCGCGCGTTCGCCGGGACGAGCGCGGCGCCGTGGGCGCCCAGGGCCCGGTTCGCCGCGATGTCCTCGTCGCGGATCGCCTGGGCCTCGGCGAGGAGCCGGGCCCGCACCTGATCGAGCGGCAAGCGGTCCGACGCGAGCGCCAGGCGCCGCATCCGCTCGAGCGCCCAGAAGAGGTTGACGGCGGTCGGTCGCGTCGCCGCCAGGCCTTTGAGCGCCGTCTCCAGATCGGCGAGAAGCGCGACGAAGGTCGTCGCCCGGCTCTGGCGCGCGGCGAGCGCCGCCCCGAAGGCGGCCGCCACGCCGATCGCCGGTGCGCCCCGCACGACGAGCGTCCGGATCGCGTCGGCGACGTCCTCCCACCGTCCGTACGCGCGCTCGACCTCCTCGACGGGCAAGCGCCGCTGATCCACGAGCATCAGGTGGTCGTCGGCCCACCAGACCGGTGAGAGGAACGTCTCGGGGCTCACGCGAGACGCGTCCGGACGTCGGCGTCGGTCAGGCCGGCCACGCGCACGCGCTTGTCACGGCCGCGCTCGCCGCGGACGACGCGCACGGTCGATGAGGCGACACGGAGCGCGCGCGCCACGAGGGCAACCACCGCGGCGTTGGCCGCGCCCTCGACCGGCGGCGCCGTCACGCGCACGCGCAGGACGTCGTTGCGCCAGCCGAGGATCTCGTCCCGCGACGCGCGCGGCTCGACGCGCAGGCGCAGCAGCGCGCCCTCAGCCCTTCGGCTCGCCGGCGTCCTCGCCAAAGTCGGCCGCCATCATGCGGTAGTAGCTCTCGAGCGTCGAGCGCAGGTCCTCGACGAGTTGGCGGCGCAGGCGGCGGAGCGACTGGATCTCGCTCCGGATCTTCGCCTCCTCGCTGCGCGCTCCCTCCACGATCTTCTCGCCGCGCAGCTCGGCCTCCCGCATGTGCAGTTCCGCCTCGCGCCGAGCCGCCGCCTTCATCTCGTCGCCGAGCTTCTGCGTGGTCACGAGCGTATCCTGGAGGGCCCGCTCGCGCTCGGCGAGCCCGCGCGAGCGCTCCTCGAGCGTGGCGAGCTGCTCTCGGAGGAGCGCGTTCTCCTTGAGCACGGTCTCGTAGTCGTCCGCGACGTCGTCGAGGAACGCGTCCACCTCGTGCTTGTCGAAGCCGCGGAGCATCCGCACCGTGAACTGCTGCTGCCGGATGTCGAGGGGGCTGATTCGCATCGGACCCTCCGACTCGCTACCTGAGGCTCGCAGCGAGGTCGTGGAGTGAGCCGACCACTAACGACTGGAGAAAAAAGATCGCGAGCAGAACGACCATCGGCGACAGGTCGAGCCCCATCGCGATCGTCGGCAGACGCTCGCGGATGGGGCGGAGCACCGGCTCCGTCGCGCGGTGGAGGAAGCGCACGATCGGGTTGTAAGGATCGGGGTTCACCCACGAGAGCACGGCGCGGGCGACGACGATGAGAAGGTACGCGTTGAGCACCAGGTTGACGAGGTTCGCCAGTGCGTAGACCAAGTTGCTCAGGAGGAACACGGCCTCATCTTAGCACCCCCAGCTCCCGGGAACGCTGGGTGGCGCGCTCGACGGCCTTGATGAAAGTGGTGCGGATCCCGCCCTCCTCGAGGGCGGCGATCCCCGCGATCGAGGTGCCGCCGGGCGAACTGACCATGTCCTTCAGCGCGCCGGGGTGGAGGCCCGTCTCGAGGAGGAGCTTGGCGGCGCCGAGCACCGTCTGGGTCGCGAGCGTCATCGCGGTGATCCGGTCGAGCCCCATCTTCACCCCGCCGTCCGCGAGCGACTCGATCACGAGCGCGACGTAAGCGGGGCCGGACCCCGAGAGCCCCGTCACGGCGTCGAGCAGCTCCTCGTCCAGTACGACCACCCGCCCGACGGCGCTGAAGATCTCACGGGCGGTGTCGAGGTCGCCCGGCTCGAGGCCCTCCGCCTTCGCGATCGCGGTGACGCCCTCGAGCACGAGCGCCGGGGCGTTCGGCATCACGCGGATCAGCCGCGCGTCCGGGCCGAGAATCGTGCGCAGCCTGGCCGTCGAGACGCCGGCAGCGATCGAGATCATCAGCTTCCGTCGTGTGAGCGCGGGCGCGATCTCCTTCAGCACGGGCTCGATGATCTGCGGCTTCACCGCCAGGATGACGACGTCGACGTGACGGACGAGCTCCGGGTTGTCGGCGGCGATCTGGATCCCGTACTGCCGGTCGAGCTCCTTGAGGCGCTCGCGGCGCACGTCGGTCGCGCAGATGGACTCGGGCGGCACGAGGTTCGCCGCCAGGAGCCCTTTGATCATCGCCTCGCCCATGTTCCCGGCGCCGACGAACCCGATCGTCTTGCCTTTGATCGTCATGGCTCGCGTGGCTCCTTTTGGGGCCCGGCCGGGCGCGGGCCGAAGATCGCCGTCCCGACGCGCACCATCGTCGCTCCCTCCTCGATCGCCACCTCGAAATCGCCGCTCATCCCCATCGACAGTTCCCGGAGATCGTGGCGCGCACCGAGCTTCGCGAGCGCCCGGAACCAGACGCGCGCGCCGGCCGGGTCCGCGGCCTCCGGGGGGATCGCCATCAACCCGAGCACCCTGACGTGGTCGAGCTTCGCCACCGCGTCCAGCAGGCCGTCGAGCTCCTCGGGCGGCACGCCCCCCTTCGACCGTTCGCGGGCCACGTTCACCTGCACGAGGGCCGTGACCGACCGACCCCGCTGCCGGGCCCGCTTGTCCAGCTCGCGCGCGAGCTCCGGGCGATCCACGGAGTGGATCAGGTCGAAGAGCTCGGCGGCGTCCCTGGCCTTGTTCGTCTGCAGCTGCCCGACGAGGTGCCACGGCACGGGTCGCCCGAGCTCGGCGATCTTCGCGCGCGCCTCCTGAACCCGGTTCTCGCCGAGGGCAGGAATCCCGGCGGCGACCGCCTCGCGGATCCTGGCGAGCGCCACGGTCTTCGAGACGCCGATGAGGAGCACGTCCTCCGCCCGCCGCCCCGCACGCTCGGCGGCGCGAGCGACGCGCTCACGCACACGCTCGAGACTGGCCCGGATGTCGTCCATGGCCGCACCGCGATTCTACATCACAGGCTCACCTCGGACGGCGGGGGCTCGATCACAGACTCGCCTCGCGGCGCGCTCGCCGACCCTCCGCGGCCGCCGCTCGGCTCGCACGACTACGGTCCACAGACTCGCCTCGCGGCGCGCTCGCCGACCCTCCGCGGCCGCCGCTCGGCTCGCACGGCTACGGCAGCGCGGCGAGCGTCGCCAACCGGCCGCGATTGCCGCGGCGGTACGAGTAAAAGAGCTCCGGGTGACAGGCGGTGCACAGGCGCGGGTTCTCGATGCGCGCCGGCTGGACGCCCGCCCTCCGGAGCAACGCCTCGTTGGCGGACCAGAGGTCCAGCATGACCCGGCCGGGCCGCCCGGGAGTGGCCCACGCCTCCCAGTGGTCCGGGTAAGCCTGGGCGAGCTCCCGCGTCACCGGCTCGTCGACCTCGTAGCAGCACGGGCCGATCGAGGGCGCGATGGCCGCGCAGAGTCGCTCGGGGCGGGCGCCGAGCGGCCCGAGCGCAGCGACGACGGCCTGGGCGGCGCCGCGCACCGTACCCCGCCAGCCGACGTGCGCCGCGCCGAGCGCGTGCGCCTCGGGATCGTAGAGGACGATCGCGAGGCAGTCGGCTGTGAAGATCGCGAGCGGCGCGCGCGGCGCGACGGTCACGAGGATGTCAACGGTCCCAGCGAACCCTCCAGCGGCAGGCGCCTCGGCGGCCTCGGCGCCGTGGACCTGCTTGGCGTAGCTCACCCGGGCGAGGTCGAGGCCGGCCGCCCCGAGCGTTCGGACCGCGTCGGCGCGGAAGGGCGAGACCGGGTGCTCGGCGGAGATCGGCTCGTCGAACGAAAGGACGCCGGGGCAGTGGCGCGTGGTGGTCGCGTTGGGAAGCCCGAGAGCCGTCAGCGCGGCGAACGTGAGATACGCGGCTGGCTGTCCGTGGGGGAGGAGGCGCGTGCCGCGATCCATCAGGTTTATAGAGCGACGGCCTGCGGCGCGTACGACGCGCGACTAATCCGCCTGTCGGCGCAGGAAGGCCGGAACTTCCAGATCGCCGTCGCCGAGCGCGGCGTCGATCTCGGCGCGCAGCTCGCCCGGGCGCCGGCGCCAGCTCCCCGCCCCGGCCGCGCTCGCGCGCGCCGCGCGCGGGAGGTCCACGACCTTCCCGCCGACGGTCTCCTTCCGCTCGGCGAACCCCGTCGCGATCACGGTCATCCGGACCTCGTCGGTCATGTGCGGGTCGATGACCGCGCCGAAGATGATGTTCGCGTCCTCGTGGGCCGCCTCCTGGACGACGCGCGCGGCTTCCTCGACCTCGTGGATCGACAGGTCGGCTCCGCCGGTGAAGTTGATCAGGATCCCACGCGCACCCTGGATGGACGTGTCGTCGAGGAGCGGGCTCGCCACCGCCTTCTGTGCGGCATCGAGCGCGCGGTGCTCGCCCCGACCCGTGCCGGCGCCCATCATCGCCATACCCATCCCCGACATGATCGTGCGGACGTCGGCGAAGTCGAGGTTCACGAGTCCGGGCACGAGGATCAGGTCGGAGATGCCCTGGACGGCTTGCTGGAGCACGGCGTCCGCGACGCGGAAGGCTTCGATCAGTGGCGTGCCCCGATCGACGACCGACAAGAGCCGCTGGTTCGGGATCGTGATGAGCGTGTCCACGACACCCCGAAACGCCTCGAGCCCTGCCTCGGCCTGCGCCATCCGGCGTCTGCCCTCGAACGCGAACGGCTTCGTCACCACGGCCACGGTGAGGATCCCGAGGTCCTTGGCGAGCGACGCGACGACTGGGGCCGCACCGGTGCCCGTGCCGCCACCGAGACCCGCAGTGATGAAGACCATGTCGGCGCCGTGCAGGAGCCGCGTGATCTGGTCCGGGTCTTCCTGCGCCGCCTGCCGGCCGATGTCCGGGTTCGAGCCCGCGCCGAGCCCCTGCGTGAGCTTCGCGCCGAGCTGGAGCTTCACGGGCGCCGGCGAGGCGTGCAGCGCCTGGACGTCCGTGTTGGCGACGATGAACTCGACCCCCGTGAATTCCGCCGCCATCATCCGGCTCACGGCGTTGCTGCCGCCACCGCCGAGACCGACGACCTTGATCTTCGCCGCCTGCGGCACCTCGTCGAGCTCGAAGAGCGGGCGCCGTGTGCGATCCCTCTCCATCCCGTCCTCCTTCCGATGTCTGTCGGCGGCTTTGCGCCGCCGGCCCGATGAACGCGCGCCGTCGGACGGGAACAGCGGCGGCTGCTCGCCCCGACCCGTCCTAGAAGATGTCATTGAGGAGACCGGACAGGCTCTGCCCGAGTCGCCCGAGCAGGCTTCCGTCCGCCGCCGCGGCGGTCTCGGCCTGAGTCCGCCCGCGGGCGCCGTGGAGCGCCAGGCCCACCGCCGTCGCGTAGACCGGGCTCTGCACGACGTGGGCATGGCGGCCGACGCCGAGTGGCACGCCGCGCCGGACCGGTTGATCGAACACCGCCTCCGCCAGCTCGGGCACGCCTTCCATGAGCGACGTGCCGCCGGTCACGACGGCGCCAGCCGTCGCCGCGTCCTGGAATCCCGCCCGGCCGAGCTCGCGCGCGATCAGCGTGAAGATCTCCTCGACCCGCGGCTGGATGATCTCCGAGAGGACCTGGCGCGAGAGCTGGCGAGGCTTCCGGCCCCCGACCGACGGCACGTCCACCGTCTCCTCCGCCGCCACCAGGGCCGTCAGCGCGCACCCGTACCGCTTCTTCATGTCCTCGGCCGCGGGCAGCGGGGTGCGGAGGCCGATCGCGATGTCGTTCGAGATGTGGTCGCCGCCGAGCGGGAGGATGACCGTGTGCCAGATCGCGCCGTTGCGGAACAGCGCGACGTCGGTCGTCCCGCCGCCGATGTCCACCACGACGACGCCGAGCTCCTTCTCGTCCTCGTACAGGACCGCCTCGGCCGAGGCGAGCGGCTCGAGCACGATGTCGTGCACGGCGAGGCCCGCGCGGTTGACCGAGCGGACGACGTTCTGGACCGAGGTCACCGCGGCGGTGACGACGTGCACCTCGACCTCGAGGCGCACGCCCGACATCCCGATGGGATCGCGGATCCCGTCGCCGTCGTCCACGACGAAGTTCTGAGGCAGCACGTGGATGATCTCGCGGTCCTGCGGCAGGTTGATCGCCCGCGCCGCCTCCACGGCCCGCTCGACGTCCGTCGAGTTCACCTCGCGGTCCTTGCCGGAGACGGCAACGACGCCGCGGCTGTTGACGCCGCGAATGTGGCCGCCGGCGACGCCCACGTAGACGCCCGCGACCTCGACGCCCGCCATCTGCTCGGCCTCGGCGACGGCCGCCTTGATGGCCTCGACCGTCGAGTCGATGTTGACGACGATCCCGCGCCGGAGGCCGCGCGAGGGCGCCGTCCCGACGCCGGCGACGTCGAGGCCGCCGTGCGTGGCCGGTTGGGCAATCACCGCGCAGATCTTCGTCGTGCCCACGTCCAATCCGACGACCAGGTCCGGAGCCTTCGAGCGCCGCGTCACGAGCGCCTCCGCTGCAGGATGACCTGGTCGCGGAACCTGAGATCGACCGCGCGGACGTCCGGGTCGGCGACCTGGGTGAGCACGCCCTCAAGGCGCACGAGCTGCTCTTCCCACTCCTCGGCGGGGAGCCGCACCTCGACGCCGTCGACCGTGTAGAGGAGGGGGCCGTCCTGGCGGCTCATGTCGATCTCGGAGATCTCGGCGGCGAGCGCGCTGCCGGTCCGCAGGAGGGCCCGGATGAGCGCGATGGCCGCCCGCGCCTTGGGGCTCGGCACGCTCCGCATCGAGGCGACCTCCTCGTCGGACAGGCCGCTCACGACCGGAACCTGGGGCACCACGGCCTCGGGCGAGGCGCCCAGGAGCCGGCCCTCCTCGTCGAGCCAGTGGAGGTGCCCCGCGTGCACCAGCGTGAAGGGGCGCCGCTCCTCGACGGTGATGACGACCCGGTCCGGGAGCTCGCGGACGACGTCGGCGCGCCGGATCTCGGGGATCGCCGCGACGCGACCGGCGATGGCGCGCGGATCGAGGCTGAAGAGGCTCGTGCCCGGATCGACCGCGGCCGCCGCCAAGACCCGCGCCGTCGGCACGCGCGCTGCGCCGCGCACGTCGACCGTCGCGACCTTGAAACGCGGGGTCGTGAGGAGCCAGTGACCGAAGACCGCGACCGCGAACCACGCCGCCGCGGTGAGCAGCACGAGCGGGAGCAGGCGGCGCAGGCGCGCGCGCCGCCGCGCGCGCCGGCGGTCCGTGCCCACCCGCTGGCTCGCGACGAACGCGGAGCGCTCGCCCAGGTCCGCGACTCGGGCGACCCGACTCCGCGGCGAACCGAGACCGCTCGGCATTATTCGCCGAGGATCCTGATCTCGGGCTCGAGCGCGACCCCGAACTGGTGCTGCACGCGGTCGCGCGTGAGGTCCATGAGCGCGAGGACGTCGGTCGCGGTGGCGCCGCCGCGGTTCACGATGAAGTTCGCGTGCTTGGAGGAGATCTCGGCGCCATTGATTCGCTTCCCCTTGAGCCCGCACTTCTCGATCAGCCGTGTGGCGACGTCGCCGGGCGGGTTCTTCCAGACGCACCCCGCAGACGCGAGGGCGAGGGGCTGGGTGGCCTTCTTCTGCTTCAAGCGGACCTTGATGTCCTTCTGGACCTCGGCGAGCGGTCGGCGCGTGAGCCGCAAGCGGCAGCCGATGAGCACGGCGCCGGCCGGCGCGTCGAAGGTCTGGTAGGTGAAGGTGCCCGACGTCGGCTTGAACTCGCCGAGCGAGCCGTCCGGGTGGAGGAAGTAGACCGCGCTCACGAAATCGCCGATCCGGCCGTCGGGCGTGCCGGCATTCATCGCGAGTGCGCCGCCGAGCGTCGCCGGGATCCCGACCAGGCACTCGATCCCGCCGAGGTTCAGCGCCGCCGCCTCGCGGATCAGCGCCGACAGGCTCACGCCCGCACCGACGATCGCCTCCTCGCCGTGGAACTCGGCGCGCCCGAGGCATCCCTCGAGCCGCAGCACGACGCCGCGCACGCCGCGGTCACGGACGACCAGGTTGTTGCCGCCGCCGATGACCGCCACCGACAGCTGCTCGCGCTCGGCGAAGAGGAGCGCGTGGCGGATGTCGTCGACGTCCTGGGGGACGACGAAGATGTCGGCAGGGCCGCCGATGCGGAGCGAGGTGTGGAAGCTCAGCGGCTCTTTGAACCGCACTTCCCCGCGGATCTCTCCTAACATTAGGCCCTCCCGTTCAGAGCGTCGGATTCGAGACGTTTCAGCAGCTCGGGGCCGAGCAGCCCCACGTCCCCCGCGCCGAGCGTCAGGACAAGATCCCCCGGCCGGGTGACCTCGCCGAGGTGCGTGACGACGCGCGCCCGATCGCCGCCGAGGTAGGTGACGTCGCGATGGCCGTGGGCGCGGATGCCCTCGGCGAGGTCCTCGGCGGTGACCCCGGGAATCGGGGCTTCGCCGGCCGCATAGATGTCCAGCACGATCAGGACGTCCGCCTGGTTGAACGCCGTGAGGAACTCCTGGCGCAGGTCGCGCGTGCGCGTGTAGCGGTGCGGCTGGAAGACCGTGACGACCCGACAGTCGAACCCGGCCTTGGCGGCGGCCAGCGTCGCGCGGATCTCGGCGGGATGGTGGCCGTAGTCGTCGACCACGGTGACGCCCGCCGCGCGCCCGCGGATCTGGAACCGGCGCTGCACGCCGGCAAAGCCCGCGAGGGCGCGCTCCATCGTCACGAACGGGATCTCGAGCTCCAGGCCCACGCCGATGGCCGCCAGGGCGTTGAGCACGTTGTGGCGCCCCGGGATCTGGAGCGTGCACTCGCCGAGGAGGCTCCCGCGCTGGTAGACCTCGAAGCGGCTCGTCATCCCACTGAGGGACAGCCGGCGCGCGACCAGGTCGGCGCTCGACTCGAGGCCGTAGGTGATGGCCCGCTTTTCGACTCTTGGAATCAGCATCTGGATGTTGGGCTGGTCGAGGCAGAGGACGGCGGAGCCGTAGAAGGGCACCTTGTTGACGAAGCGGACGAACGCCTCGCGGATCGCGTCGAGCGTGCCATAGTGGTCGAGGTGCTCAGCGTCGACCGTCGTGACGACCGCGATCGTCGGCGCGAGCGTCAGGAACGAGCCGTCCGACTCGTCGGCCTCCGCCACGAGGAAGTCGCCCTGGCCGAGGCGCGCGTTGGACCCGAGGTTGATCACGCGGCCGCCCACGACGATCGTCGGGTCGTAGCGCCCCTCCGCGAGCACGGCGCCGACCATCGAGGTGGTCGTCGTCTTGCCGTGGGTGCCGGCGACGGCGATGCCGTACTTCAGGCGCATCAGCTCGGCGAGCATCTCCGCGCGGGGGATCGTCGGAACCGCGTGCTGGCGCGCCGCCTGCAGTTCGACGTTGTCGTGCGAGACGGCCGACGAGTAGACGACGACGTGCGCGCCCTCGATATGTCCCGCCTCGTGGCCGACGTAGATTTTCGCCCCGAGCTGCTCGAGTCGTTCCACGGCTTCGTTTCGCCTTTGGTCTGACCCCGTCACCCGATAGCCGAGGTTCAGCAAGATCTCGGCGATGCCGGACATCCCGGCGCCTCCGATGCCGACGAAGTGGATCTGCTGGTAGCGCTTAAACATTCGCCTGCTGGGAGATGTTCAAGAGCACGCCGGTCGAGAGCATCGTGATGAGCAGCGCCGAGCCGCCGAACGAGACGAACGGCAGCGGCAGCCCCTTGGTCGGCAGCAGGCCCAGCACGACGCCCAGGTTCACGAGCGTCTGGGTCGCGATCAGGACCGTGATCCCCAGCGCGAGATACCCGCCGAAGGGGTCGGGGGCGCGGAGCCCGATCCGCAGCCCGCGCCAGACGAACACGCTGAACAGCGCGACGACCGCCGCGGCGCCGACGAACCCCAGCTCCTCGCCGACGATCGCAAAGATAAAGTCGGTGTGCGCCTCGGGCAGGTAGAACAGTTTCTGCTTCGAGGCGCCGATGCCCTGGCCCAGCACGCCGCCGTTGCCGAACGCGAGCCACGACTGGATGATCTGGAACCCGCTGCCACGCGGGTCCGACCACGGGTCGAGAAACGCGGTGATCCGCCGGAGGCGGTACGGGGCCATCCAGATCGCGATCGCGATGAGCGGCACGGCGGGAGCGAGGATCAGCCCGAGGTGGGCGAGGCGCCCGCCGGCCAAGAACAGCAGCGCGAACGTCAGCGCGATCAGGGTCAGGCAGTTGCCAAGGTCGGGCTGCGCGAGCACGAGCGCGCCGAGCACGCCGGCGACCACGAGCGGCGACAGGAGCCCCTGCCAGAAGTCCGCGAGCCCCTCCCGCTTCTTGGCGAGGAATGCCGCGAGATAGACGACGAGGGCGAGCTTCGCCAGCTCCACTGGCTGGAACGACACCGGCCCGAGCCGGATCCAGCGACGGGTGCCGTTGATCGCCTGGCCGATGGGCGGGATGAGCACGAGGACGAGCAGCGCGACCGACACGGCGAGGAGCGGGAGCACGAACCGCTCGAGGCGCCGATAGTCCACACGGAGAGCGAGCCAGAGGCCCGCGGCGCCGAGCAGCGCCCAGAAGAGCTGCTTCTTGAGGAAGAAATAGGCGTCGTGGAAGCGATCGCCCGCGACGATGGCGCTGGCCGAGTAGACCATCACCACGCCGAGCGAGAGGAGCACGACGGCGACGCCGAAGAGCCAGAGATCGGGCGCGAGCTTCCGCGGCATCTATTTGGTCTGGGGGGGAGCGACGGCCGCTCCTCCCCCAGACCCCCCCAACGGGATCACGCGAGCCATCAGAGTGACCGCCGCTCCTCCCCCAGACCCCCCCAACGGGATCGCGCGAGCCATCAGTCCAACCTCTCCACGAGCTTTTTGAAGACGTCGCCCCGGTGCTCGAAGTTCTCGAACATGTCGAACGAGGCGCACGCCGGCGAGAGCAGCACCACGTCGCCGGGAATGGCCAGGCGGCGCGCCGCGTCCACGGCGCCCTCGAGCGACGGGCAGCGCGTCACGGGGATCGACGCCGCCTTGAACGCCGCCGCGAGCTTCGGGGCGTCCTCACCGATCAGGAACGCGTGGCCGACACGCCCGCGCGCGGCGGCGGCGAGCGGCTCGAAGTCCTGCCCCTTGCCACGGCCGCCCGCGATCAACAGAACCCGCTCGGAGAAGCTCTCGAGCGCCTTGAGGGTGGACGCGACGTTGGTGCCTTTCGAATCGTTGAAGTACTGCACGCCCCGGCGATCGCGGACGAACTCGATCCGATGCGCGACGCCCCGGAACCGGCCGATCGCCCGCCGGATCGTCTCCGGCGCGAGCCCCACCCACAGCACGCAGGCGGTGGCGGCGAGCACGTTCTCGACGTTGTGCGCGCCGCGCAGGAAGATCTCGGCGACCGGGCAGATCTCCTCGACGTGGCCGTCGAGCTGCGCCGCGATCCGGCCGTCGCGGACGAAGACTCCGTGCGACAGCGAACGGCGGCGGCTGAACCACACGACGTGGGCGCGCGTCCGGCGGGCGAGCGCCGCGGTCGCCTCGTCGTCGGCGTTGAGGACCGCACAGTCCGCCGGCGTCTGGTTGGCGAAGATCCGCGCCTTCGCGTCCACGTAGGCGGCGAGGCTCCCGTGCCGATCGAGGTGGTCCGGAGCGATGTTGAGCACGGCGGCGACGCGGGGCTGGAAGGCCTCGGTCGACTCCAGCTGGAAGCTCGACGCCTCGCAGACGACGAGGCCGTCCGGCGGGAACCCGAGCGCGTGCGCCGCGAGCGGGGTCCCGATATTGCCGGCGACGAGCACGGGGCGGGGCTGCCCGGCGAGCAAGGCGCCCGTGAGCGCGGTCGTCGTCGTCTTGCCGTTGGTGCCGGTGATCGCGATCGTCTCCGCCTCGAGCGCGCGCCAGCCGAGCTCGAGCTCGCCGATGATCGGCACCCGATGGGCGCGCGCCGGCGCCAGCTGATCGCCGTCGAGCGGCACGCCCGGGCTCACGACGACGAGGTCGGCGCCGTCGAACGCGCCGCGCGTCGCCTGGCCCGTAACGAGGCGCACGCCCAGCGCTTCGAGCGCGGTCGCCTCGCGCCCGAGCGCCTCGAGTGGCTTCAGGTCGGTGCCGGTCACCTGCGCGCCGGCCGCCCGGAGGAGTCGCGCGGCGGCGACGCCGCTCCGCGCGAGCCCCACGACCGTCACCCGCCGGCCGGCGAGCGAGTCCGTGTACGCCCGCCCTCGTGTCACCATGTCGACCTCATCCCGCTCCGTGATCATGACGCGCTCCGTTGTAACGAGGGCCGCGAGGCCGGCGCCGTCGATCGGAGTCCGAAGCCGCAGCGCGTCCGACGCGCGAGGCGAGCCTGCGTTGGGAGTGCGAAGCCGCAGCGCGTCCGACGCGCGAGGCGAGCCTGCGTCAGGTGGCCTGAGACGAGGCGCGACCCGGCTCTCTTCCACATGTCCATCACCTCAGTTTGAGGGTCGTCAGGGCGAGCAGCGCCAGCGCGAACGAGACGATCCAGAAGCGTACGACGATCTTCGGCTCCGCCCAGCCCGAGAGCTCGTAGTGGTGGTGGAGCGGCGCCATGCGGAAGACCCGGCGCCCCGTCAGCTTGAAGCTCGCGACCTGCACGATCACCGAGCCCGCCTCGACCACGTAGAGGCCGCCGATCAGCGGCAGCAGGAGCTCTGCTTTCGTGAGCACCGCGAGCGTCCCGATCGCGCCGCCCAGCGCGAGCGACCCCGCGTCGCCCATGAAGACCTCCGCCGGGTGGCAGTTGAACCAGAGAAAGCCGATCGCCGCGCCGATCAGCGCGCCGCAGAACACGGTCAGCTCGCCCGCGCCCTTGACGTTCAGGATCTTGAGGTAGTCCGCCGCTCTGAAGTTGCCGGTCAGGTACGCGATGACGCCGAAGGCGCCGCCGGCCATGATGACGGGGCCGACCGCCAATCCGTCGAGGCCATCCGTCAGGTTCACCGCGTTCGACGCGCCGATCACCACCAGCATCGCGAACGGGATCCAGAGCCAGCCGAGGTTGATGAGCCACCCCTTGAAGAACGGGATCGCCAGCACCGGCAGCCACGCGGCGGGCGGCTGCCAGAAGACGATCTGGAGCAGGGCTCCCGTGAGCACGACCTGCACACCGAACTTCAGGCGCATCGAGAGCCCCTTCCGCGTGCGAAGCTTCGTGAGGTCGTCCCACACCCCGAGGAGCCCGAAGGCGAGCGTCGCGAGCATCGCGACCCACACGTAGCGGTTCCCCAGATTCGCCCACAGCAGGGTCGTGGACAGGATCGCGGCGATGATCACGATCCCGCCCATCGTCGGCGTGCCCTTCTTCGTCCGATGGCGCTCCGGCGTGTCCTCGCGGATCGTCTCGCCGCCGTGCTGCAGCTCGCGGAGCTTCTGGATCAGCGGCGGACCGATCACGAGCGAGATCACGAGCCCGGTGATCAGGGCCATGAAGGACCTGAACGTCAGGTAGCGGAAGACGTTGAAGAGGATGTGGTCCTTGGCGAGCGGAACGAGAAGGTGGTAAAGCATCCGCCGCCATCATTCCCGGGCCAGGCGCGCGACGAGCGCGTCCACGACCCGCTCCAGGCGCACCCCCCTCGACCCCTTCACGAGCACCGTGTCGCCGGGCACCAGGCCCTTGAGCAGGTGGGCCACGGTGTCCTCGAACGTGGTCGCGTGGCGCGCCTCGGCGAGTCCCGCCTCGCGGGCGGCCTCGACCGCGAAGAGCGCCAGGCGCCCGACGCCGACGAGCTCATCGGCACCGGCGGCCACGACCGCGCGGCCGATCTCCCGGTGGGCCTCCTCGGCGATCCCGCCGAGCTCCAGCATGTCGCCGAGCACCGCGACGAGCCGGCCGGCGCCACGGCGCGCCGCGACCGTGTCGAGCGCGGCCCGCATCGAGGCCGGGTTGGCGTTGTACGTGTCGTCGAGGATCCGGACGCCGCCGGCCTCGCGCCACACGCAACGGCCCGCGACCGGCCGCGCGACGGCGAGCCCCCGCGCGATCTCCACGAGCGTGAGGCCGAGCGCCGCGCCCACGGCGGCCGCGGCGAGCGCGTTCATCACGTTGTGACGCCCGGCGAGGGCGAGCGTCGCCGGCTCTCGCACGCCCGCCGCCTCGAGCGTGAACGTGAGGCCGCGCGCGTCCTCGACGACGTCGCCCACGAGGCGGACGTGGGCCGTGGCGGCGCGCCCGTAGGTGACGACGTGGGCCTTGGCGTCGCGCGCCATCCCGGCGACCCGCGGGTCGTCGACGTTGAGCGCCACCCACCCGTCGGCGGGCACGGCGCGCACGAGCGCGGCCTTCTCCTCGCGGACGCCGTCGAGCGAGCCGAGGAACTCCGTGTGCACGGCCGCGACGTTCGTCACCACGCCGACCGTCGGTCGCGCCAGCTCCGCCAGGTAGGCGATCTCGCCCGGCCGGTTCGTGCCGAGCTCGAGCACGAGCGCCTCGTGCTCGGGGACGAGCTTCAAGAGCGTGAGCGGGAGGCCCCACTGGTTGTTGAAGCTCCCCGTGGGCTTGAGGACGTGCCAGCGCACACCGAGCACGGACGCGATCAGCTCCTTGGTCGTGGTCTTGCCGTTGGAGCCGGTCACGGCCACGACGGGGATGGAAAACCGCGCGCGATGGTACGTCGCGAGCAGACCGAGCGATATCGTAGTGTCCTCGACGAGGACGAGCGGCACGTTGGCGGGCGCGTCGTCGCGGAGCGCGTGGACGACCAGACAGGCGGCGCCCCGGCCCGCCGCGTCCGCGAGGAAGGCGTGGCCGTCGAGCCGGTGGCCCTGAATGGCGAAGAACGCCTCCCCGACGCCGAGCGCGCGCGAGTCGATCGACACCCCCGTCACGGGGACGCCGAGGTCGCCGGCGACGAGCGCGCCCCGGGTCGCGCGAACGATGTCCTGGACGGTGAAGAGGGGCATCCGGGCTCCTATGGCGAACGCTCCTGGAGGATCCGCCGAGCGACTTCGCGATCGTCGAAGGGGAGCACGTCGGAACCTATGATCTGGTACGTCTCGTGGCCCTTACCCGCTATCACCACGGTATCACCAGCGTCAGCCCAGTGCAGCGCGTCGTGGATCGCCCGGGCGCGGTCGGGCTCGACCGCGTACCGGCCGGGATCGACACCGGCCGCGCGCACCCCGACGAGAATCTCGTCGATGATCGCCTCCGGCCGCTCCGAGCGCGGATTGTCGGAGGTCACCCAGACCCGGTCGGCGAGCCGGGCGGCGATCCCGCCCATGATCGGGCGCTTCCCGCGATCGCGGTCGCCGCCACAGCCGAAGACCACGCCCAGACGCCCCGCGGTGAGCTTGCGCGCCGTGGTCAGCACGCGCTCCAGCGCGTCGGGGGTGTGCGCGTAGTCCACGACGACCAGGAACGGCTGGCCGGCCCGCACCTGTTCGAATCGGCCCGCGACGGTCCCGACCGTCGCAAGCGCGGCGCCGATCGCGCCGGGCTCGAGGCCGAGCGCCAGGCCGGTCGCGACGGCGCCGAGCAGGTTCATCACGTTGTGCTCGCCGATCAGCGGTGAGGTCAGGGCCAGGGGGCCGACGGGGGTCTCCGCCGTCATGCGGAGCCCCTCGATCGTAGAGGCGTAGTCCACCGCCCGGACGCGGGCGCCCTCGCCGAGCCCGAAGGTCAGCACGGTCAGGTCGAGTCCCTCGACCATCGCCTGCCCCGACGAGTCGTCCCCGTTGATCACGGCCGTGCGCCGGGGCTTGGGCGATCCGGCCAGGAGCTCGAAGAGGCGGCGCTTGGCCCGACGGTACTCGGCCACGGTGCCGTGAAAGTCGAGGTGGTCCTGGGTCAGGTTCGTGAAGACCGCGACGTCGAAAGCGAGGCCGTCCACGCGCGAGAGCGTCAGGGCGTGCGAGGATACCTCCATGGCGACGCCGCGGATCCCGCGCTCGCGCATGAGCGCGAGGAGGGACTGGAGCTCGAGCGCGTCGGGGGTCGTGTGATGGGCCGGCCGGCGCTCGGTCCCGAGGACGTACTGGTTGGTGCCGATGACGCCCGTCGCGAGGCCCCGCGCGCGCAGCAGCGCCTCGACCAGGTACGACGTGGTCGTCTTGCCGTTCGTCCCGGTGATCCCGACGAGCGTCAGCTCGCGCGAGGGGCGGCCGTAGTACATGTCCGCCAGGCGCGCGAGCGACTCGCGCGCCGAGGGCACGAGCACCTGGGCGACGGCCACGTCGGGGAGCGGTCCGCCCTCCGTGACGATCAGCGTCGCCCCCCGACGGACCGCCTCGGGGACGAACCGCCGCGCGTCCTGTCGGAGCCCCGGCGTCGCCACGAAGCAGCTCCCGGGCTCGACCCGTCGCGAGTCATCCGTGATGGACGCGACCGAGGACGGCGGCGCCCCGACGACGGTCTTGACCGGCAGCGCCGCGAGCAGCTCGCTCACCGGCATCTCGCGCGCCATTTCATTTCGCCGACCCTGGCGCCAGCGTGAGCCTGGCGGTGAGGCCCGGCCGCAGCGGCTCCCCCGGCCGGGGCGCCTGGCGGACGACGCGGCCCTGTCCCCGGATCTCGACCGCGAGACGGAGCGGCGCGAGCGCGGCGAGCGCGCTCCGCAACGTTCGTCCCGTGAGATCCGGCATCCCGCGGCTCCCGTCGGCGTCGACCGCCGCGTCGGTGCTGACAAAGCGCACCGGCGCGGTCACACTGGCAGCGGGAGCCTCCGGCGACGGCCGCGTGACGATCTGCATGGGCAGGACATCACGCGGCGCCACCTCGAGGTAGCGCAGGATCCCGCGGCCGATCGCGCTCCAGATCGGCGCGGCCGCCTCGCTTCCCCACTGCTCCTTCCTCGGCTCATCGAGCACCACGAGCATGACGAAGCGCGGCTCGTCCGCGGGCGCCCAGCCGACGAAGGACAGCACGCCCGGCGACCGCGAGTAGCGTCTGGTCGCCGGATCGAGCTTCTGCGCGGTCCCCGTCTTGCCCGCGACCTCGTACCCGGGAATCGCCGCGTTGTGCCCGGTCCCGGACTCGACGACCCTCACGAGGATTCGCGTCAGGGTGCGGGCCGTCTCGGGCGAGATGACTTGACGGACCGGCGTCGGCGCGAACCGCCGGACCTCCCGCCCCTCGGCGTCGAAGGTCGCGCGCACGATCCGAGGCTGCATGAGCGTGCCGCCGTTGGCGACGGCCCCAAACGCCGACACCAACTGGAGCGCGGTCACCGAGACCTCCTGGCCGATCGACATCGTGGGCAGCGACAAGAGCGACCAGCGCCCGGGAGCGCGCAGGAGCCCGCGGCTCTCGCCGGGGAGCCCGACACCGGTCGCCGCCCCGAAGCCGAAGGCGCTCATGTAGCGGTAGTACCGCTCGCGCCCGAGGGCGAGGCCCACCTTGATGGAACCCACGTTCGACGAGTTCTGCAGCACCTCGCTGAACGTCAGCCAGCCGTACTTCTTCCAGTCGTGGATTGTCGTCTTGGCGATGGTCACGGACCCGTTGTCGCCGTAGATCTTGTCCTCGGGCCGGACCACGCCCTCCTCGAGCGCGGCCGCGGCGAGGATGACCTTGAAGGTCGAGCCGGGCTCGAAGGGATCGGTCACGACGCGGTTGCGCCAGTGGTCCTTGGACGGCGCCTCGAGAAAGGTGTTCGGGTTGAACGTCGGCCGGAGCGCGAGGGCCAGCACCTCACCGGTGCGCGGGTCGAGGACGACCGCCATCGCCGACCTGGCGCCGGTCCTCCGGTAGGCGGCGTCGAGCTCGCGCTCGGTCATGTACTGGATCGTCCGGTCGATCGTGAGCATGACGCCGTGCCCGGCCTGCGGCAGCTCGAGCAGGTGTGGCGAGGTGACCTCCCGGCCGAGCGCGTCGCGCCCGACGATCGCCTTGCCCGGGACGCCCGCGAGCTCGCCGTCGAAGGCCCGCTCGATCCCCTCGAGCCCGCCCTCCACGCCCTCGAAGCCGAGGACGTGTGCCGCCAGCTCGCGGTTCGGGTAGAGGCGAAGCGGCTCGGGCAGGAAACCGAGGCCGGGCTCGCGGAGCGCCCGCACCTCCCCGGCGACGGCCGGCGGGAGCTTCCGCCGGAGCCAGACGAACGACCGCCCACTCGTCAGGGCAGCCCGCACCTCGCCAGGCGGCAGGCCGAGGATCGGCGCGAGCCGGGCCGTGACGCGCACGGGATCACCGACGCTCCGGGGCTGGATGAAGAGTGACTCGGTAGGCGTGGACGTGGCGAGCGGCGCCCCCTGGCGGTCGAGGATCGGGCCGCGCTGGGCGTGGAGGACGACGGTACGCGAGTACTGTCGCTCCGCAAGCTGCGCGAGCTCGGCGCGCTTGACCACCTGGAGCCATGCGAGGCGCCCGGTCAGGCCTCCGAACGCCACGGCGAACACCGCCGCGAGAATCAGGACCCGCGCTCGGAGGTCGCCGGGCGTCACTTCGCTAGAGCCTCGATGCGGCCCCAGCGCGTGGCCGCCAGGCGGGTCCCGCCGGCGACGTACTCGTGCGCCAGCCGCATTTGATCGCGCCCCGGCGGCGAGAGCCCGAGCCGCCGGGCGCGCGCCTCCACCCGCGCCGGTGAGCGGAGGGTCGCCACCTCGATCTCGAGCTGGCGGACGTTGCCCTGCGCCCGCGCCTGCTGGGCGCGCGCCTCGTCGAGCCGGTACGCGAGCTGGACCTGCTGCACCCGCATGCCGACGACGGTCAGCGCGCCGCCGACGAGCAGCGCCGCGGCGGTGAGCGCCGCGACGAGGATCCGCCGGGCGCGCGGGTCGGGTTCACGATGGAGTCGCTGGGGGCCGGTCACGAGAGCCGCTCCAGCACGCGCAGCCTGGCGCTCCGGGCGCGGGGATTCGCCCGCACCTCGTCGGTCTCGGGCCCGAGGGGCGACGGCTCGAGCTCGGCGAAGCCCGCCGACTCGAGGGCCCGGAACGTCTGCTTCACGACGCGATCTTCGCCCGAGTGGAAGGCGATCACGCCGAGCCTGCCGCCGACGTCGAGCAGCGCCGGCGCCGCGTGGAGCGCCGCGCGGAGCGCCGCGGGCTCGTCGTTCACCGCCATCCGCACCGCCTGGAAGGTGCGCGTCGCGACGTGGAGTCGTCGGGGCCAGGCCGCACGCGGCACGGCGCTCCGCACGGCGGCGACGAGGTCGCCGGTCGTCCGGAGCGGGCGCCGCCGCACGATCGCGCGGGCGATCCGGCGCGCGTGGCGCTCCTCGCCGTACTCGACGAGGATCCGCACGAGCTCGACCTCGGGGCGCCGGTTCACGAGGTCGGCGGCGGTCTCGCCGCGCTCGGGATCGAGCCGCATGTCGAGTGGTTCGTCCCGCTGGAAGGAGAAGCCGCGTCCCGACGTCTCGAGCTGGTGGGAGGACACGCCGAGGTCGAGCAGGATCGCGTGCGCCCGCCCCACACCGTGCGCTTCGGCCGCGCTCCCGAGGTTCGCGAAGCTCGCCCGCGCGAGTCGCACGCGGTCGCCGAAGCGCGCGAGCCGCAGGCCCGCGCGCCGCACGGCCTCGGGGTCCACGTCGAGCCCCAGGAGCCGGACGGACGCAGGGCTCGTCATGAGGAGCGCCTCGGCGTGACCGCCCATCCCCACCGTTCCATCGATCACCCATCCTCCGCCGCGCGGTCGCAGGAGAAACGCGACCTCGTCGACAAGCACCGGAACGTGGACTACTTCACTCCCACCTGCGAGAGCCAGGCGAAATCACCGCCGAGCTCGTCGCCGTTCGCGCGCTCGTACTCCTCGAACCGCTTCCGGTCCCAGATCTCGAAGAACTCACGCCCGAGGCCGACGAGCGTCACGTCCTTCACGAGCCCCGCCTGCTGCCGGCTGTCGGGCGGAAGCAGAATGCGTCCCGCGCCGTCGAGCTCGACTTCCCGCGCGCGCGAGATCCAGAGACGGCCGACGCGGCGCAGACGCTCGTCGAACTGCGACTGCTCGTTGAGGGCGCCGACGACGCGCTCCCAGGCCGCGAACGGATACACGTTGAGACACTGATCCTGGGGCACCACGAGCAGGGTGCCCTCGTATTGCGCGAGCGCAGTCCGGTATCGCGCCGGAATGCTTACCCGGCCCTTCGGGTCGATCGTGTGCTGGTAGCGCCCAATAAACATTCCCGTTCATGGGTCGGGGACCCAGACTTCATCCCACTTCATCCCACTTAGATGGGCAGGTTAGCGTCACCCGAAATATCATGTCAAGGAAAAACGTTCGATTTTTCGTGGGATTCCGGCTAGATTTGACGTGGGCGACGGGTGGTGTGTCTGACCCCACTCCGCCCCACCGGATGGTGCTATCGGGGTCGGGTCAGCGGGGACGGTAGTACTGCATCGCCTCTGGAATCCAGGCCTCGATCTGGGCGATCCGCGTCGCCTCGGATGGGTGAGTGGACAAGAACTCTGGCGGGCGCTCGCGCCCCTTCGCGGCCTCGGCCATCCGACGCCAGAGGTCGAGCGCCGCGTGAGGGTCATAGCCTGCCTTGGCCATGAAGATGAGGCCGAGGTGGTCGGCTTCCGACTCCTGGGTGCGACTCCACGGCAGGAGCAGCCCCACCGTGGCTCCCGCGCCCAGGAGGGCGGTCACCTGCTGTACCGCCCTCGGGTCGTTCCGCGCCAGCGCGACCTGGGTGGCGGTCAGGCCCACCTGGACGATGAGCCCCTGACTCACCCGCTCACCGCCGTGGCGGGCGATGGCGTGGGCGACCTCGTGGCCCAGGACGGCGGCGAGCCGCGCGTCGTCGCCGGTGATCGGCAAAAGGCCCGTGTAAACGGCCACCTTGCCTCCCGGCAGGCAAAAGGCGTTCACCTGCTTGTCCTCGATCAAGCTGAACTCCCACTGGTAGTCGGTGCGGCCCGTCGCCTCGGCGATTCGGCGACCGACGCGCCTCACCTGCTCGGTGGCCGCCGGATCCGTGGAGAGCTTCGATTTCTTGAGGACCTCCCGGTAGGCATCGAGCCCCATCTGGACCTCCTGACCCTCCGAGAGGAGCAGGAGCTGATGGCGGCCCGTGCCGGGCACGGTCGCGCAGGAGACTGTTGTAGCGAGGGCCGCGAGGAGTATTGTAGCGGGCGCCGCGAGACCGGCCCGAACCGTGGGTGGCCTGAGCAAGGTGCGAGGTGGACTCATTACTCCAAGTTGGATTTTACCGGACTGGGCTGCCTCACCGGGCGCGGAGACGGGTCTGGGTGGTCAGCGTCACGGCGCCGGCGCCGCCCGTGCCCGTCGTTGTCAGCGTGATCACCACCGTCCGCACCTCCCCCGGGATGGCCGTGGGACGCCCCGCGCGGTCCCGGTATTCGAGCACGAGGCTCCGGACGCCGTCCACGATCGGCTGCGCCCCGCCCCCCTCGTCACGCCGGAGCACGGCGCCGGCCAGACGCCACGTGATCGTCTCGCCGCGCGCATCGGCCCGCCCGTCGCCGTCCTGATCCATGTGCAGGACGACGCGCTCCCGCTCGGCCACCGCGATCGCGTCGAACCCGACCCCCCCGGCGCCGGCGTTCCGGATCTCCCGCGTGAGCCGCTCGAGGGCGATCCGGCCGTTCTGCTGAGCCTCGACCCGCGCGACGCCGAGCGTGTAGGCGCGCTGCCCCTGCTCGAGGGCGGTGAGGGTCCCCGCGAAGACGGTGGAGAGCAGCGCGATGACGACGAGGAGCTCGGCAAGCGTCACGCGAGCGAGCGTCGCCGTCGACACCGCCCGCGTCAATGTCCAAGTTTTCTTACGGCATGCGGACGACGGTCCAGCCGCGAGCGTGGATCTCGACGTCCTCGTGCGACCTCGAACGCCGCCCGAATCGCCGACGATCGGCTGCGGGGGGTTCCTCCCGACGGCGACGTCTCAGTCGCCGCCGGTCGAGGATGATGTCGACGCCTTTCTCGTGCGCGAGGACCTGCCTGAGGGTGTCGTACAGCTCCCGCCGCTCCTGCGACACGATGAAGAGGAGCCGCTCCATGTTTGCTGCTCCTAGTCGATGGGGGGACGGCGGTCGGCCCAGGGGCGCGCGCGCTCGAACGCCGCGGCGGCGCACAGAACGCCCGCGTCGTCGAAGCGACGCCCGACGATCTGCAGCCCGATCGGCAGCCCGTCCTTCGTGAGACCACACGGCACCGACGCGGCGGGTTGACCGGTCAGGTTGAGCGGGTACGTGAACGGGATCCACGCGTACGAGTCGACCGCCTTGCCGGCGATCTCGGTCGGGTTGTCGAGGCCGACAGGGAACGGCGGGCACGCGACGGTGGGCGTCAGCAGGAGGTCGTACGTCTCGAAGAACGCGCGCGGGTGCTGCCACCACGCGAGCCGGTCGAACCACGCCTGGACGTACCGCGTGGGCGGGTTCCGGAGCGTCGCCTCGATGATCCGGTAGAGTCCGGGCTCGATCTCCTCCCGGCGGTCGACGTACGGCGCCATGCGGGTGGCGATCCCGCCGCAGAAGGTCTGCTCCCAGCAGTCGCGCGGCGACGGCCAGCGCGGGCTGACGGTCTCCACACGGCACCCCAGCTCTCGGAAGGCCGTGACGGCCTTGGCGCAGGCGGCGCCGACCTCGGGGTCGACCGCGTCGGCCCAGCCGAGGTCGTCGCTGTAGGCGACGCGCAGCCCCTTGACGACGCCCCGGAGCGCCTTCACGTAATCGACGCGCGCGGCGGGGAGCGAATACTGGTCGCGCTCGTCGGGGCCGGCGCAGGCGTTCAGCATCAGCGCCGCGTCGGCGACCGTCCGCGTCATGGGACCGATGTGTGAGAGACTCCACGCGCCACTCGGCGGGTACGCCGGGATGCGCCCGTAGGAGGCCTTCAGGCCGAAGATCCCCGTGAACGAAGCGGGAATGCGGATCGAGCCGCCGCCGTCGGTCCCGATGTGGAGCGGGCCCAGCCCCGCCGCCGCCGCCGCGGAGGCGCCGCCGGACGAGCCGCCCGGTGTCCGCTCGAGGTCCCACGGGTTACGCGTCGGCCCGAAGACGAGGTTGTGGGTGGCGCCGAGCCAGCCGAACGTCGGCGTGTTGGTCTTGCCGAGCAAGATCGCGCCGGCGCGCTTCATCCGCTCGACCATTGGCGCGTCCTCGGTGGGCACGTTATCGCGGTAGAGCGGCGTGCCGAACGTCGTGCGGACCCCTTTGGTGACGACGAGATCCTTCACCGAGAAGGGAACGCCGTGGAGCGGGCCGAGCACGGTGCGCCGTCGCGTCAGGGCGCGCTCGGCCGCTTTCGCCTCCCGCCGCGCCGCTTCGTCGGTCAGCGTCACGAAGGCGTTGAGCTTCGGGTTGATCCGCTCGATCCGGTCGAGGATCGCGTCCATCACCTCGACCGGCGAGACCTTCTTCCGCCGCATCAGCGCCGCCAGCTCGGTCGCCGGCAGCCAGCAGAGCCGCTCGTCAGCCATTCGCCGGGCCTCCCTTGTGCTCGGACCCCGTCGTTTCAGGACGAGAGGTGGAAGACCACCATCTTGAGCTCCGTCATCTCGTTGATCGCGTACGCCGGACCCTCTTTGCCGAACCCGGACTCCTTGAGCCCGCCGTAGGGCATCCGGTCGGCCCGCCACTGGGGCCCCCAGTTGACGTGAAGGTTGCCCGACTGGACCTCGCGCGCGAACCGCCACGCCCACTCGAGGTTCTCGGTGAAGATTCCCGCCGCGAGTCCGTAGTTCGTGTCGTTCGCGAGCGCGATCGCCTCGTCGAGATCGTTGAACGGCGTGACAGCGACGGCCGGGCCGAACAGCTCGTCGCACGAGATCCGCATCTCCGGCTTCACGTCGGCGACGATCGTCGGCTCGTACAAGGCACCCTGCCGCCGCCCGCCGGTGACCAGCCGAGCGCCGCTCGCCACGGCGTCCCGCACCCACTCCTCCACGCGGATCGCCTCCTTCTCGCGGATCATCGGCCCCACATGGACCGCCGGGTCGAGCTGATTACCGACCTTCAGCGCGGCGACCTTCGGCCGGAGCGCGTCGAGGAAGTTGCCGTAGACCTTCCCTGCCGTGAGGACGCGCTGGGTCGAGATGCACACCTGCCCCGCGTTGGCGTAGCCCGTGGCGGCCACGGCCGCCGCGACCTTGTCGAGGTCCGCGTCCGGCATCACGACGACCGGCGAGTTCGAGCCGAGCTCCATCGTCACCCGCTTGATGCCGGCCGTCTTGCAGATCCGCTCGCCGATGTCGCGGCTGCCGGTGAAGGTGATCTTCCGCACCCGGCGGTCGGCCACCAGCCGGTCGCCGATCTCGCCGCCCGCGCCCGTGAGCGTGTTGAGCCCCTCGGGTGGCAGCCCCGCCTCCAGCAGGATCTCCGTCAGGCGGAGCGCCGACAGCGGCGTGTCGGTCGCGGGCTTGAGCACGACCGCGTTCCCGCCCGCGATGGCGGGCCCCACCTTGTGGCAGACAAGGTTGAGCGGGAAGTTGAAGGGGCTGATCGCCACGACGACGCCGCACGGGACCCTGATCGTCACGCCAAACTTGGAGCGACCGTGCGCGGCGCCATCGAGGGCGACCGTCTCGCCGTGCACGCGCTTGGCCTCCTCCGCCGACTCCATGATCGTGTCCACGGCGCGCAGGGCCTCGGCGCGCCCCTCCGCGAGGATCTTCCCCTCCTCCTTCGAGATCAGCGCGCCCAGCTCCTCGACCCGCGCGGCCATCGTCTCCGCCGCGGTGTGGAGGATCTTCCAGCGCTCGAAGGCGGTGAGCTTCGCCATCGCTTTGGCGCCGCGCTCCGCGGACTGGAGCGCGCGCTCGACGTCGGTCGCGTCCGCGCGCGGCACGGTGTCGATCAGGCTCTCGTCGTACGAGTTACGCACCTCGATCTTCTGGGCCTTGTCGAGCCACTGACCTGCGACGTACATCTTCATGATTGTGTCCTCCAACAGGGTGCGGGCACCCGGGCTTCGCCACGCCCGCACCCCGCCGCCAGCTCACGCTCGCTCACGCGCTCCCGCTCCACCTGCGTGCGAACACCCAGCGTCGCCACGCCCGCACCCCGCCGCCAACTCACGCTCGCTCACGCGCTCCCGCTCCACCTGCGTGCGAACACCCAGCGTCGCCACGCCCGCACCCCGCCGCCAGCTCACGCTCGCTCACGCGCTCCCGCTCCACCTGCGTGCGAACACCCAGCGTCGCCACGCCCGCACCCCGCCGCCAGCTCACGCTCGCTCACGCGCTCCCGCTCCACCTGCGCGCGAACACCCAGCGTCACCACGCCCGCACCCCGCCGCAATCTTACGCTCGCTCACGCGCTCACGCTTGCCGTACCCGGAACACCCGACGTCGCCAGCTCACGCTCGCTCATTTCGTCGCCTGGCGCCAGCGCTCGTCACGCACCCCGGAGCCGGGGATCCAGGACGTCGCGGAGGGCGTCGCCGAGCAGGTTCGAGCCGAACACGGCGAGGCTGATCGCGATCCCGGGGAAGAGCACCAGGTGGGGTGCCTTCTGTGCGTACTCTGCGGCCGAGACGGAGAGCATGCGCCCCCACGACGGGTACGGCTCTGGCACGCCGAGCCCCAGGAACGACAACGTCGCCTCGACCAGAATCGCGCTGCCGAGCTGGGCCGTGCAGAGGACGATGAACGGCCCGATCGTGTTGGGCAGGATGTGGCGGAAGGCGATCCGGAGATGCCGGACGCCGAGCGACCGGGCCGCCTCCACGTACTGCATCTCACGAATGGACAGCACGCTCGACCGGATCACGCGCGCCGCGCGCGGAATAATGGGGATCGAGATCGCGATCACCACGTTGTGGATGGCCGGGCCGAGCGCGGCCGACATGACGAGCGCGAGCACGAGCAGGGGCAGGCCCTGCAGGATGTCGAGGACCCGCTGCGCGATGAGGTCGGTCTTGCCGCCGATGTAGCCCGAGAGGAGCCCGACGACGCCGCCGAGCACCGAGCCGAGGAGCGTCGACGCGAGGCCCACGATGAGCGAGACCCGAGCGCCGTGGACGATGCGCGAGTAGATGTCGCGACCCAGGTGATCGGTGCCGAACCAGTGCTCGGCGTTGGGCGGCCCGAGCGTGTACGCCGCGTTCGTCGCGATCGGATCGTGCGTTTGTAAGACGTCGGCCAAGACCGCGGTGCACACCATCACGGCGATGAGGACGCCGCCGGCGGCGCCGAGCGGCTTTCGCCGGACGAACCGGGCGATCACCGACCGCATGCCTGGACGCGCCCGCTCTGGCGGCGCGACCGCGATCACCGCGGGCCTAACCGCCATAGCGCACCCGCGGGTCGAGGACCCCGTAGAGCATGTCCACGAGCAGGTTCGACAGGATCACGACGATGGCGATGACCATCACGAGGTTCTGGACGATCGGGTAGTCGCGCCACAGGATCGCCTGGACGAGAAAGCGCGCCACGCCCGGCAGGTTGAAGACGGTCTCGGTGACCACGAGCCCGCCGATGAGGAAGGCGAACTCGATCCCGATCACGGTCACGACCGGAAGCAACGCGTTCTTGAGGGCGTGGCGCCAGACGACCGCGCGCTCGCTCTGGCCCTTGGCCCACGCGGTGCGGATGTAGTCCTCGCGCAGCACCTCGAGGAGCGAGGACCGCGTGATGCGCATGATCAGCGCCGAGGAGCGGTAGCCCACCGCGAGCGCGGGCAGCAGGAACTGCACCGCGTGCAGCGTGAGGTTCTCCATCGGCGACACGTAGGTGAGGGGTGGGATCCAGCGAAACCACGTGACCAGGGCCAGGATGATGACCATGCCGAGCCAGAACGCCGGCATCGAGAGCCCGGCGAGGCTGATGACGCGCAGCACGTAGTCCAGCGTCGAGTCCTGGCGGACGGCGCTGATCACCCCGGTCGGCACGCCGAGGAGGACGGCGAAGACGATCGAGAGCGCGGCGAGCTCGAGCGTCACCGGCAGGAGCGGGCGGATGATCTGCCAGGCCGGGAGATCGTAGCGGTAGGACTTGCCGAGGTCGAAGGTGGCGATCTGCCGGAGCCAGTCGAGGTACTGGACCCAGTACGGCCGGTCCATCCCGAGCTCCTTCATGATCGCCTGCTTCTCGGCCGGGCTCACGTACCCGGCCGTCGAGAAGAGAATGTCCACGATGTCGCCGGGCGCCAGGCGCAGGAGCACGAAGATCACGATCGACATGCCGAGCAGCGTCAGCACGGCGATCGTGAGGCGCTGAGCGACGTACGTCTTCACGCGCGGGCCCTCGAGCGCGGCGCTGGGGAGACCGACGCCTCCCCCGTGCCCCACACGGTCACCGACGGGCTCTTACCGGTCCGTCCACACGTCCTGCATCCGCCCGAAGTTGTAGATGGACTGGTGCGGGATCAGGTTCTTCACGTGCGGCCACACCGTGAAGTAGTCGAGCTTCCAGTCCAGGATGGGGCGGGCGGCCTCGGCCTCGAGCTTCCTCTGGATCGCGTAGACCATCACCAGCCGCTTCTTCGGATCGAGCTCCTGCGACTGCGCATCGACCATCCTCATGAGTTCTTCGCTGCAGTACTGGCTGTAGTTGCGCGGCGAGCCGCAGCCGTAGTTCTCGTAGAAGTTCGCGTCCGGGTCGTCCGGCCCGATGCCCGTGAGATTCGCTCCGATCTGGTAGTCGCCACGGGTCGCCATCGGGTGCCACTGCGCGGTCTCGATCTGCTTGAGCGAGGCCTCGATGCCGACCTGCTTGAGCTCGTTGATCACGAACGACGCCATGTCCACGTAGATCGCGATCGCGCGCGTGACGATCTCGACGCGGAGCGGCTTCTCGGGCGTGACGCCCACCTCGGCCATGAGCCGCTTCGCCTTCGCCTTCTCGTCGGCGGGTGTCGCCGCGTACCCGGGCAGGCCGACCAGGTCTCGCTCGCCGAGCCCCCAGAAGCCCCACGGCTTGGGCGCGAGCGAGGCGCCGACCACGGCGCCCCCCTGATGGACGGCGCCGACCAGCGCGCGGCGGTCGATGGCGTAGCTCACGGCGAGCCGCACCTTCGGGTTGTCGAAGGGGGGCTTCGTGACGTTCATGATGATGTTGTCGCTGACGTTCTGGCTGACCGGGGTGACCACGAGCTGGGGCACCACGTGTTTGAGGTGCTCGGCGGCCGTCTTGGTGGTCTCGCCCGGGAAGGACACGTCGAGCTTGCCCGCCTGGAGCGCCGCCTGGCGCGTGCCGCGCTCGACGATGACGTAGTACTTGAGCGTGTCGAGGTACGGCCGCCCTTTGACGAAGTACTCGGGGTTCCGCACCAGCTCGACGTACTCGCCCTTCCGCCACTCCTTCAGCTTGAAGGGACCGGTCCCGACGCAGCCCGTCCGATAGCTCGCGGGCGACAGGTGCGCGGCGTAGACCGGCGTGTAACCCGACGCGAGCAGCATCAGGAACGAGGGCTGCGGACGCTTGAGACGGAACACGACGGTGTGCGAGTCGGGCGCCTCGATCGCCTCGACGTTCGCGTACCAGTCCTTGCGGGGATTGATCCGGAGCTTCGCCGGCGCGTCCGGAGCCTCACGGAGCATGTCGAAGGTGAACTTGACGTCCTTCGCGGTGAAGGGCTGGCCGTCGTGCCACTTCACGCCCTTGCGGAGGAAGAACACGAGGTTCCGGTAATTGTCCTGCCACGACCACTTCTCGGCCAGCTCGCCGATGATCGTGTCCACGCTCTCGGTCTTCTTGAGCGGATCGAAGAGGACCAGATTGTTGAGGCAGGGCATCGCCGGCCAGACGGTCGAGATCGTGGCCGTCTCGTGGATGGCGAACCCCTGCGGCAGATCTTCGCGGAGCATCAGGTTGAGGGTGCCGCCCGCCTTTGGCGTCGGCGACGGTGGGGGCGCCTGGCTCGTGGCCGGGCCCACGAGGGCCAGCGTGAGCAGCACGAGGGACGCAAAAAGCGCCGCGATGCGCAGGCGTGTCATCGATTGACCTCCAGTCGGCTCGGGCGATCGGCTGGCTGAGTGTACCAAATCGAAGGGGGCGACTTCACAGGCGCGCCCGAAGGGCGCGACGATCCCCTCCGAGCCACCCCCAGGATCCGAGACGCTCCTAGAAGAGGCGGAGCAGGAGATGGATCGCGTAGAGGAGGCCGCCCGCGAGGCCGCCCACGACGGTGCCGTTGACCCGGATGTACTGGAGGTCGTCGCCCGCATGCTCCTCGATGAGCCGGACGGCGCCCTGGGGGCCGAGCGCGAGCACGCCCTTCTCGATGAAGGTCGCGAGCCGGTCGTGGTGGCGCTCGACCAGCTCGATCACGCGCGCCTTGACCCAGCGGTCGATCTCCCCGCGCAGCTCCGCGTCGGCCACCAGCGCGCGCCGCGCGCGCTCGAGTCGTTCGACCAGCCACGTCGCCGTCTCCGAGCGCGGCGCGGCGAGGTCCGCGACGAGCGCCATCTGGAGCGCCGTCGCCGCCTCTTCCAGAACGCGCGCGACCGCCGGCGTCGTCAGCAGGTCCCGCGTCGCGGCCTCGACGCGCGCCGCGAGCGCCGGATCGCGGCGCAGCCGCTCCGGGAGCCCGGCCAGCGCCTCGGTGAGCCGCTGCCGCACCGGATGGTCGGGATCGCCGGCGACCTGCAAGAGCCCGGCGTGGAGCGCGGCGACGAGGCGCTCGCGGTCGATCAGTCCCAGGAGGCTCGCGACGCCCATCCAGAAGCGCGGGTACGCACCCATCCGCTCGCGGTAGCGCGCGAGCACGTCATCCACGGCCTCGCCCACGACCTCTCGAAAGGCCGGCCGGCCCAGCGCGTCGCCGAGGGCGCGCGCCAGAGCGGTGACCGCGCGCTGGTCCAGGCCCCGGCGACACGCGACCTCGAGGGCGCCGGCGAGCAGGGGCGCCGTGGGGCGGCCGAGGAACCGGTCACGGAGCCGGATGGCGAGGTCACCGGCCGCCCGCGGCGTAAGCTCCGCGGCGGCCCACCGTCCGAGAGTGAGCGTGAACGTCTCGAGGTCCCGGCGCGTCAGGCGCTCGGCGCCGCGCGCGAGGAGCCCCGCGAGGTCCACGCCCTCGATCTCCTGGGTCACGTACTCGCGTGTGAGGACGCGGCTGCCCACCATCGTGCCGACGCGCGCTGCCATCAGCTCCCAGTTCGCGGGGATGAGGGCGGTGTGAGGGATCGGCAGCCCGAGCGGGCGGCGGAAGAGCGCGGTCACCGCGAACCAGTCCGCCAGCCCCCCCACGATTCCCGCCTCGGCGATCGCGAGGATGAGGCCGCCCCACCAGCGGCTCCTCAGGGGAAACGCGAGCGCCGCGAGCGCACAGGCGCCGAGGAGCACGCCCAGGGCGAGACGCCGCTGGCGGCGAGGGCTCACAACCGCTACAACGGCCGCGACGGCAGGAGCAGCCGGCTCTGCTTGACGTCCCACACGCCGCGCGGCGTGAGCCGCACGGCCGGCAGAAAGTCCGCGCACAGGAAGAACAGCGTGAACAAAGGCTCGTGGTGCGGATACCCGCGCGCGACGAGCGCGGCGCGGAGCTCCTCCTCGCGATCGGCGGCCTCCTCGACGGAGCCCCGCGTCATGATCCCGCCGAGCGGCAGCGGGAGCTCGTAGGCGACGTCCGTCCCGTCGACGACGACGACCCCGCCGCGGAGCTGGAGCAGCCGGTTCACCGCGCGCGCCATGGCCGCGGGGCTCCGACCGAGCGCCACGATGTTGAAGTCGGTGCTGATGGTCGCCGCCAGGCCGTCGAGCCGGTCGGCGAAGCCCGCGACGATCCCGGGCGCGATCCAGCGCCCGCCGCGGTCGAGGAGGGCCGCCTGGAGATCGCCCGGGCCGAGCGGACGCTCCTCGAGCCGGCTGATCACGGCGCTCACGAGCCGGATGACCGGGTAGCGATCCCGCGCCGGGAGCGCGAAATCGGCGGCGCGCGCCCGCCAGCCGACGGTCAGCCGCGCCGCGGCCGACGTGAAGATAGAGGACCACGGGAGCTCGGCGACGCGCGCGCGGAGCCGGCCGTCGGAGGCGACGAGCCGGCCGCGCGCGACGACGGCGGCCGGCCGCGGCTCGGCGAGATCATCGAGCAAGCAGACGTCGGCGTACCGGCCGGGGGCGATCCCGCCGAGGTCCCCGTCGAGGCCGAAGTACGTCGCCGGGTTCAGCGTGGCCATGCGGTAGGCGTCGATCGGCGCCACGCCGCGCTCGAGGACCACCCGGAGCAGATGATCCACGAAGCCGTGGGCGCGGAGGAACGCCGGCATCGAGCCGTCACACGTGAGCATGAGACGCGAGACGAGCGCCGGGGCCTCCTTGAGCGCGTCGAGCAGCCCGTTCAAGTCCGGCCGGAGCGAGGACTCGCGCAGCATGACCGCGATCCCCTGCCGCGCGCGCTCGAGCACCTCGCGTGCGGTGATGGGCTCGTGGTCGGAGGTGAAACCGGCCGCCGCGATCGCCGCCACCTTCTCGCCCGCGGCGCCCGCCGTGTGGCCCTCGACGCGCGGGAAGCGCGCCGAGGCGAGCGCCAGGCGCCGGAGCAGGTCCGGGCGCCCGGACCACGCGTCGGGCCAGCGCGTGACCTCGCCGATCGCCACCGCGCGGGGGTGCGCGAGCGCACGCACGAGGTCCCGGAGCGGGAAGCGGCGCGCTTCGTCCGCCGTCCGGGACTGCGCGTGCGGCCGGATCATCCAGTAGAACTTGAGCGGCGCGGGCGCGAGCGCGTCGGCGACGCGGAGGAACGCGCGCACGCCTCCGAGCTCCAGGAACTGGAGCGTGTCGGCGACAACGCTCGTCGTCCCGCGTGGCAAGGCGAAACGCGCGAGCGCCGACGGAGTCGTGAGGTGGGCGGGGTGGACGTGGGGATCGATATAGCCCGGGACCAGGATCCGGCCCCGAGCGTCGAGCACTGTCGTGCGTGGCCCGATCGTGTCCTCGCGGGCGCCGACGTACCCGATCCGCTCGCCCTTGACGGCGACGTTCGCGGGATAGAGCTCGCCCGTGTAGACGTTGAGGAGCGTGCCGCCGCGGATCACGAGGTCCGCGGGCCGGGCGCCCCGCGCGACGTCGATGAGCCTCCGGCGCTCCGCGGCCGTCATGGCAGCAGCTCCAGTGGCTGCGTGAGGCTTGCGCCCACGCGGATCGCGCCGAAGTCACGACGATCCGTCGTCAGGATCCGAAAGATGCGCCGACGCTCCGCCACGGCGGCAACGGTCCCATCGACCAGCCCCAGATCGAGCCCGCTGAACTTCGCGTCGAGCTCGAGGGCTCGAACAATGTCGGACGGAAGCGGGAGCTCATACTCGTAGCGAGTTCGCGGATCAAAAATCTCGGCGACCAGCCGTCGCATGGCGGCCCGGTTGTCCCGTAGAAAGTAGTCCACCTCTGCCAGAACGGGCCCGGGCACGATGACCAGACTCGCGGACGTCAGAGCCTTCTCGTAGTCGGGGAAGCTCGGTCGACCGCGTCTCGTGCCGGCGAGGGCCCGCAGGAGCCCGCCGGTGTCGACGACGATCGGTGGGCTCAAGTCTCGAGATCTCGGAAGAGCTCCGACTCATCCCCGAGTTTAGTGTTCGTGGACTCGAAGAGACGCGTCGCCGGTGGGCGGCGACCGGTGTAGTAGCGCGACGCCACCACGCGGAGGCCCTTCCGAATGAGGTCGGACGCAGAGTGGCCCGCCGCTCGGGCCCGCCTCAATGCCCGCACGTCTTCTTCTCCCAGCCGCACCGTCGTCGAAATGAGGCGCGCCATACATATACCATACACCCTGCGACGGGGAACGCAACGGCGGCTCAACGGCCAGACGGTCCGAAGAAGAGGCGCGGGAGCTGGGCGATCATGGCCGAGAGCGGCGACGTGAGCCGTTGTTTCTACGCGGGCTTGTCCCCGGGCCGGCCTCCGGCCTGTTTGAACGCCATCGGAACCCGCTTCCACGTCTGCTCCATCCTGTCGAAGGCCCAGACGTCGCCCTCTTTTGTCAGCCCGTAGAGGCGATCCCCGACTCCGGCGATTTGGATGAAGTCGATCTCGCCTTCCGCCATGGACTCCTCCTTGATCACTCGACAGGTTGTTCTTTCGTGCTCCACGGGGTGCCGTGGTTCCCGAGACCTGCGACTCCCATCCTACCCTGACCTCCGCGAAGACCGATGCACAGACGCACCGCCGGTCAGGTCCGGCTACAATCGGCGCATGGCCGCGGCGATCGTCGTCAGCGAGTCGGTGCGCGTACCCGGGCACGCGCTTCGCGTTCGCGCCACGCGCGCGTCGGGGCCCGGCGGCCAGAACGTGAACAAGGTCGCGACGAAGGTGGAGCTCCGAGTCGACCTCGGCGTGATCGAGGGGCTCTCCGACGCGGCGCGGGCGCGCCTCCATGGGCTGAGCCGCGGCCGGCTCGACGCCGACGGCCAGCTCATGATCACGAGCCAGGCGACGCGCAACCAGGCCCGAAATCTCGAGGACGCCCGCGAGAAGGTCCGGGCCCTGGTCGCGGCGGCGCTGCGGGAGCCGCGCTCGCGCAGGCCATCCCGACCGTCCGCGGGGGCGAGGGAGCAGCGGCTCGAGGCAAAGAAGCATCGCGCTGCGCTCAAACGCGGGCGCGCGCGGCCCGAGGCGTGAGCGGTCAGCGTTTCGGCGGGCGGCCCTCGCGGTACGCGGCGACGCCCGCACTGACGCCGGCACGAACCCCACGCGCGATGAGCTTCGCTTCGACGACGGCCCGCTGCACCTTGGGCTCGAGCACCCGCACGGTGCGCTCGACCGTCACGCGCGTTCGCCGCTCGAGCCGCTTGAGACGCCGGCGCGCCTGACCGCGCGCGCGACCGGCCCGGGCGCGCAGCTCCGTCAGTTGCTTCTGGAGCACCCGGAGCTGCTTGTCGAGGTTCTTCATCGTGTCCCGATCGGCGCTCAGAACCCGAGCGCGCGGACCTCGTCGCGGAAGCGCCCGACGTTCCGGAGCTTGATCCCTTCGTAACCGCGGATCACGTCGGGCAGGTTGGCGAGCCTCACCGCGGACTCGTAGGTCTCGGGCGAGAGGGCGACAAGCGCCTTCTCGACGAGCGCCCGGTACTCGCTGGGCAGCGCGCGCTCGACGCGGCGCACCTCGGCGTAGCCGAACGGATCGAAGACGGTGCCGCGGAGCCGGCGCAGGGCGACGAGGAGCCGGAAGACCCCGTCGAACCATTTGCCGAGCTTGAGCTTCCGCGTCATGCCGAGGGCGCGCAGGAGCGGCGGGTGGAGGTTGTACTGCACCGTCACGCCGCCCGGGAACTCGGCCGCCAGGGCCGTCGCGAGGTCTTGTGCGAGGTGCAGGCGCGCCACCTCGTACTCGTCCTTGTAGGCCATGAGCTTGAAGAGGTATCGCGCGACGCCCTCGGAGAGCCGCGTCTCGCCGCCCACCGCGGCCGCCTCGACCTCGCGCACGCGCCGGACGAACTCGACGTACTCATCCGCGTACGCCGCGTTCTGGTAGGCGCAGAGCTCGGGCACACGGATCTCGAGGAGGCGCCGGAGCTCGCCCGTGGCCCCCACGCGGTCCACGAGGGCGCGCGCCTCGCGCCCGAGCTCCGGCCGGACCTCGACCGCCCCGAGTCGCCGCCGCCTCAGGCTCTTCGCCCACACGGGGTCGCCGACGAAGAGCCGGCCGGCGCGGAAGGCGTGGGTATTCATCTGGACCGACACGCCATTGAGCACGATCGCTTCCTCGATGGCCTCGGCGCTCACCGGAATGGCGCCCGCCTGGTAGGCGGCGCCGAGCACGATCATGTTGGCGGCCATGTGGTCGTCGAAGAGCGTCTCGGCGAGCACCTGCGCGTCGAGGTAGACGTTCTCGTCCTTGCGGGTGAAGCGGTTGATGGACGCGACGAGCCCGCCCGGGTCCGGAAACTCGACGTCGGTCGAGGTCACCATGGCGCCCGTCGGGACCTTGCTCGTCGAGACGATCGCGACCGTACGGTCGGGGCTCGCGTGGTCGAGGTTCTGGGGCGACGTCGCGACCAGGAGGTCGAAGCCGAGGTAGCAGTCGGCCGACCCCGCCGCCACCTTGTTCGACACCTCCGGCGCTCGCTCGAAGATCTTGAGGTGCGAGACGACGGGGCCACCCTTCTGGGAGAGGCCCGTCTGGTCGAGGCCGCGGACGTGCTTGCCGTCCAGGAGCGCGGCCGTGCCGAGGATCTGGTTGACGGTCACGACGCCCGTGCCGCCGATCCCCACCATGAAGACGTTCGCCTCCGGGCCCACCCGCAGCGCCGGCGAGGGCAGCTGCTCGCGATCCACCGTGAACACCCGCCGCGTCTTCTTCGCGGCCGTACCCCGGGGCACGACCGTCAGGAACGACGGGCAGTCGCCGTCCAGGCACGAGTAGTCCTTGTTGCACGAAGATTGGTGGATCTGGGTCTTCCGTCCAAATTCCGTCTCGACCGGCTGCACGGAAAGGCAGTTGCTCTTCACGCCGCAGTCGCCGCAGCCTTCACAGACCGCCTCGTTGATGAAGACCCGCAGCGCGGGATCGGGGAGCTTCCCGCGCTTCCGGAGGCGCCGCTTCTCCGCCGCGCACCGCTGGTCGTAGACGAGCGCGGTCACACCGGGGATCGCGCGCAGGACCTGCTGGGCCTTGTCGAGCCGCTCGCGGTGCCAGACCTCCACGCCCGGGGCCCACTGGGCGTTCTTCGCGTACTTGTCAGGCTCGTCCGTCATCACGATGATGCGCCGCACGCCCTCGGCGTGGAGCGAGCGCGTCAGCTCCGGCACCGGCATCGCGCCCGCGGCGTCCTGGCCGCCGGTCATCGCGACCGCGGAGTTGTAGAGGATCTTGTACGTGATGTTCGTGCCGGCGGCGACCGCCTGGCGGACCGCGAGAGAACCCGAGTGGAAGAAGGTGCCGTCGCCGAGGTTCTGGAAGATGTGCGGGGTCTCGGTGAAGGGCGCCATCCCGACCCACTGGACGCCCTCGCCGCCCATGTGGGTGAGCCCCATCGTCCGCCGATCCATGAGGAGCGCCATGCCGTGGCAACCGATGCCGGCGCTCGCGATCGAGCCCTCCGGGAGGACCGTCGAGCGGTTGTGCGGGCAGCCCGAGCAGAAGTACGGCTGGCGCGTGAGCGTGACCGGTGCCGGGCGCTCGCGGAGCGCCCCGAGGAGAGCGACCCGCGCCGTGATGGACTCGCGCGGGATCCGGCGCTCGAGCCGCGTCGCCACGATCTGCGCGATCCGGTCCGCGTCGAGCTCGGCGTCGGCGGGCACGAGCGGGCGGCCCTCGAGGTCGGACTTGCCCAGGATGCGCGGGCGCTCGGCGTCGTTGTAGAGGACGTCGCGGATGAAGAGCTCGCAGAACGCCCGTTTCTCTTCGATGACGAGCAGCTCCCGGAGACCCCGCGCGAACTCCCGGATGGTCGTCGGCTCCATCGGGAAGAGCATCCCGAGCTTCAGCAGCCGGATGCCGTAGTGCCGGAGCGTCGTGTCGTCCAGGCCGAGCTCGCGGAGGGCCTCGCGCAGGTCGTAGTAGGTCTTGCCGGGCGCGGCGATTCCGAGCCACGCGTTCGGCGCGTCCAGCGTGATCCGATTGAGCCGGTTGACCCGGGCGAACGCACGGGCGGCCTCGAGTCGCCCGTAGTGGATCTCGCGCTCGGTGTCGAGCCCCCATGGGGGCATCAGGAGCGGGTTCTGCCGCTGCTGCCACGGCCGCCCGTCGTACTCGAAGCCCGGGTCGGCGAGCGTGACGCGATCGGGCGCGACCTCGGCCGTGCCGATCTCATCGGCGACGTTGGTGACGATCTTGAAACCGACCCAGAGCCCCGTGTAACGCGAGAGCTCGAAGCCGAGCCGCCCGAGGTCGAGGATCTCCTGGGCGGTCCCCGGAAAGAGCACGGGAAAGAGCGCGTCGTAGAAGGCGACCTCGGAGTGCGACGGGATCGTGGACGATTTGGAGAGCGGGTCGTCGCCGCCCAGGGCCAGGACGCCGCCGTGGCGCGCGACGCCGGCGAAGTTGGCGTGCTTGAAGATGTCGCCCGTGCGGTCCACGCCCGGGCCCTTGCCATACCACATGCCGAGAACGCCGTCGTATTTGGGCCGCGGGAAGAGGTTGGCGAGCTGGCTGCCGTAGATCGCGGTCGCGCCGAGGTCCTCGTTGAGGCCGGAGATGAAGACGACGTTGTGCTCGCGGAGGAGATCAGGATTGCGCTCCAGGGTCAGGTCGAGACCGCCGAGGGGTGAGCCTCGGTAGCCGGAGATCAGCGTCGCGGTGTTGAGCCCGCGGCGGCGGTCGGCGCGGTGCTGGTCGAGCGGCAGCCTCACGAGCGCCTGGATGCCGGAGAGGAGGATGAGCCCTTCTTCCTGGCGGTACTTGGCGTCCAGGGCGAAGTCGCGCGTGATCGTCATGGGCTGCTCGTATGATACGGGGGCGCTCAGGCGGGCGCAAATCTCGCTGGCATCGTGGCCTCTGGACGGCGGCGCGGCGGGGGCTGGGCGCGCATCACATCAGCTCGACTCTGGCGCGGTGGGCGCCGCGCGACGCCAGCGCCGCATCCCGCGTCACCAGGGGAGCCGCCAGGGCTTCAGCGAGGGCGACGTAGGCCGCATCGTAGGCGGTCAGGTTGTCGCGAAGATCCCAGATCCGGGATAGGAACAGGTCGTGAGGATAGCGAACAAGGGGAAGGTCGCCCAGATCTTCGAGCGCCTGCAGCCCGCGCTGCGCATCCATCTCCCCCGAGGCTGTGTAGCGTCGCAGCACCTGGGCGACTTCCAGGTCCACGAGGTGCGGCGCGTGAAGCGTCTCGCCCGCCGCGGACAATCGATCTCCGATGCGCTGCCCCGCGGGAGTGTTGAGAAGCACCTCCAGCAGAGCGGAAGCGTCGACCACTATCACGTTCGTTCCCGCTCCGCTCTCACGGCCTTGGCCGGTGGGACACGAGTGACAACTGGCGTGCGCTGCGCGAGCCGATACCGGAGCTCGGCCAGCGTCGGTCGCTCGGCGACGCGGCGGACCTCCCGGAGAAGGTAGTCGGACAGGGACAGACCTTCCAGGGCCGCGCGCGCCTTCAGCCTGCGGTGGAGGTCATCGGGAACGTGACGGAGCTGGATCATCCTTGGCATGTGGCGAAGATAACTGCATGTGCGCGACATGTCAACGAGACGGAGCCGGCATGACGATTCCCTACGGTGTCAGGGGTGCCGAGCCGGGCGCGGAGGTGTCATCGAGCGCGACGGGGGCACCCCTGGGGTCCTTCACGACGAGGAGGCCGTCCAGGCCCACAGTGGGACGCTCGAAGCGTCGGACGCGTGAAGACCCTGACCGACCGTCGGGAAGAACCCTGGAAGGTAAACCACCGATTGACGCCGATGATTTCCGACCGTAAGGACCGACCGTGTGGCCCTGCCTCACCCATTCACACGGAGGACGACCAATGCTGGAACCACCAGAGACGAGCGGAGGGCGGGCGCTCGGCCCGCTCACCGCCGCGCTCTTCGCGGGGCTCGTGGCCGCCGTCCCGGCTCACGCGCTCACGGCTGTGGACTGCGCGAACCTCACGAACGCCACCGTGCCCAATACGACGATCACCCGCGCCAGCCTCGTGCCTGCGCGAGGCGGCGTGCCCGAGTACTGCAAGGTCAGAGGACACGTCGAAAGGGAGATCAACTTCGAGCTGCGGCTGCCCACCGTCTGGAACGGCAAGCTCTACCACGCGGGTGGCAGCGGGTTCGTGGGCTGGATTCCCGGCCCGGCGGCCGGTCTCGTGCGCGGCTATGCGGAGGTCGCGACCGACACCGGCCACGAAGGGACGAGCCTCGTCGCCGCGCTCGACGGCTCGTGGGCGCTCAACGACCCCGAGGGGCGAGTCAACTTCGGTGACCGCGCGATCCACGTCGTCACCGTGGCCGGCAAGCAGCTCATCGAGAAGTACTACGGGCGCCCGCCGCGCCTGTCCTACTTCGAGGGCTGCTCGAACGGCGGGCGCCAGGGGGTGATGGAGGCGCAGCGCTACCCGACCGACTTCAACGGCATCATCGCCGGAGCTCCCGCCTTCGACTGGACCGGGCTCATGACCGCCTTCAGCTGGAACGCGCAGGCGCTGCTGGCCGCGCCGATCCCGCCGCTCAAGCTCAGCGCGATCGCGAAAGCGGCGGTGGCCCTGTGCGACGCTCAGGACGGGCTCGTCGACGGCCTCGTCAGCGACCCGCGCGGTTGCCGTTTCGACCCGGGCGTCCTCATGTGCACGGGCGGCGACGCGCCCACCTGTCTCACGTCAGAGCAGGTGCAGGCGGTGCGGAAGATCTACGCCGGGCCGACGAACTCGGCCGGCGCGCAGCTCTACCCCGGCGTTCTGCCGGGGGCCGAGGACGGTGGCACGGGCTGGCAGCTCTGGATCACGGGGCCCGCCGAGTTCCTCGGGATCGTGTTCCCTGCGCCGTTCCAGTTCACGTTCCAGGACCAGTACTTCAGATACTTCGTCTTCGGTCCCGGGTTCGATTCGATGACCTTCAATTTCGACACCGGTCCCGCGTGGCTTGCCCAGAGCGGCGAGTTCATGAATGCCACGAATCCCGACCTCTCGGCGTTCAAGGCGGCAGGTGGAAAGCTGATCATGTGGCACGGCTGGGCTGACCACGCGCTCTCGGCCGTCAGAACGGTCCAGTACTACGATGACGTCGTTCGGGCGGCAGGCGACCAAGGCAAGGTCGCCGACTTCTTCCGCCTTTTCCTCGGCCCCGGCATGCACCACTGCGGCGGTGGGCCCGGCCCGAGCGCGTTCGACGCTCTCACCGCGCTCGAGAGCTGGGTTGAGGAAGGTAACACGCCCAAGGCGATCGTCGCGATCAACGCGACCGCCGACCGCACACGCCCGCTCTGTCCATACCCGAAGGTCGCCATCTACAACGGCAGCGGGTCAATCGACGACGCCAGGAACTTCCGCTGCGGGGACGCGGGCCGCTGACGCTCGGCTCTGGAGGATTGGCGGCTACGCGCGGCGCCAGAGGCCGCGGCCGGCCTGGTGCGCCTCGCGCTGCAGCTTCAGGAACATCTCCTGGTAGCGGACGTTGGGCGGGACGGTCATGACCTGGGCGTAGCCGAGGCGTACCAGCTCGGCGTTGATCATCACGCCGCCGATCCACACGTAGGCGAGGAGCCGGCCGTAGCGGTCGCGCTCCTGCACGTCGAGCTCGAGCCGGACCGCCTGGTCCTGAACCAGCCGGCGATTGACCGCGGCGGCCTCGCGGCCGCCCGGCTCCACGCCCTTCGTCGGATGATGGACCTCGGGCGCGTTGACGCCGATGTAACGGACCTTCTCGACGCGCGTGCCGACCCGCACGTGGATCGTGTCGCCGTCGACGACGCGGACGACCGTGCCCTCGAGCCCGCGATACGCCGCGCGTTCGCCGCCCCACGTCGGCGCCGCCACGGCCAGTAGGAGCAGCAATGTGGCGCATCGAACGAGAGACACCATGCCGCCACGGTGTCACGCCCCACTGCCGACTGTCAATTCTTGGATACACTACAGATGTCAGCGACTGGCGAGTAAAATGACGGCGCGATGGGGATCCTTTACGTCCAGGGAAGGCTGAGCCATCCGCGCGAACTAAGCCGCCAGCGCAAACTCCGTTTTCTCGTCGATACCGGGGCCTTCTTCAGCGTGGTCCCCCGAGAAGTCCTCTCGACGTTGAAGGTCTCGCCTGTTGGCGAGGAGACAGTCCAGTTTGCCGATGGCCGAAGGGCGCGGTGGAAAGTTGGCGAAGTCCGATTGGAGGTGGACGGCCGTTCGGTCACCACTCTGGTGCTTTTCGGCAAGAAGGAGACGCAGCCGCTGCTCGGAGCGTACAGTCTTGAAGGCTTGGGGCTAACCGTGGATTCCCGCCGTCGCCGCCTGGTCCGCAGGCCCATCGTGATCGTCGCCGTAGCAGGCTAATCCCCGATAGCTGGACTTCCTGAGGGCAACCCGTGGGCTGTACAATCGGGGCCGGAGGTTACGAAGACTTGATCACGTTCAAGGTTGAGACTGAGCGGGAAGACGACGGCCGCTGGCTGGCCGAAGTGCTAGAGTTGCCGGGCGTTCTGGCGTATGGCGAGAGCCAAGAGGCAGCTGTCTCGAAGGTACAGGCGCTTGCGCTGCGGGTCATTGCTGAACGCCTCGAGCATGGTAGCGGCGCTTCTACGGATTGGTTGGGTGCTTAAGCGTCAATCCGGCTCTCATCGGACCTTATCGCGTTACGGTTGGCCTGACTTCGTCTTTGCGTTCCACAACAAAGAGGAGATTGGTCCGCGCATGTTGGCCCGTATCGCAAAGCAGACGGGTCTCACTCCAAGTGACCTGTGAATTCTTCCTGACCAGTAACAGACCGCTCGAGCCGACCCGGCTGCGCCGCGCGACTCAGCCCAAGGGACGTCGAGCCGCCGATCAGCGAATCCGGAGCATTACGTAGCCGATCGAGCGCAGCTGGCCGTGGACGAAGTCCCTGATACGCCGCTCACCCGTCCGGCGATCGCTCGCCGCCTCCTCCACGGGGTGCTCGCCGTCGCCGCCATTGGGCGTCGATCGCCGGTCGCGCTTGAGCCGGCGGTCCAGGATCACCTCCACATTCGCCTCGCTGGAGAACTCGCGTCGCAGGTACTCCCAGAGGCTCGGCTGGTCCCGGGCGATGATGAAGAGGTGACGCTCATCCATAGGTGTTGGCCGGAGTTATTCCACACCCGTCGCCGCGAGTCAAGCACGACGGAGGCGCCGGAGCGCCCGCTGAGCCGCGCGGGCGTCCTTCGACAGCCGCCGTGGATTTCCGGATTTTGGAGGGGGGAATGTCGGCGCGGGGTCCTCCAACTCCGACTCGCCTGACAACGCGTCTAGGAACTGCTCGGCGCTGATGACGGCGCAGCCCGCGCGGCCCGCCGCGTCCCTCACCGCCCGGTCCGAGGTCACGACCGCGGCGCCTGCGCCGAGCTGGCGCGCCAGGCGCACGAGCACGTCGTCGGCCTTCTCGGGCGGGCGCGAGAAGGTGACCTCCACCTGACCGCCCGCCCCCGCCGGGCCGGCGGCCAGGGCGCCGTCGAAGACGACCGTGAACCGGTCACCCCCCGCCCGCGCGGCATCCGCGACGAGGCGGAGCAACGCCGTCCGCCCAGCCTGGAGGCTCTCCGCCTCGTGGGCCCGCAGATCAGGGTCGCGACGGATGACGTTGTAGCCGTCGATGAGCCAGCGCAAAAGCGACGCCCCTCGTCGATCAACCGACGCACTTTCACCGGTCCCGAGACGCGGCTCCGAATCTCGCGGAACGCCTCGACTACCGGATCAGAATGTTGCCGCTCTGGAGTGTGCCGCCGTCCGTCGGCGCCGGAGGCGGGTAGGAAATCGTGAACGTGTCAGTCGTCCCAGGCTCGCCATTATCCATCGTCTCGACCCGGAACGTGCACGGGGCGCCGTTAAGTGTGCACGTACCGTCGAATGTGGCCGTATTGCCGGCAATCACCAGCTAGGTGTAGGTCACGCTCTGCACCCGAGCGCCGGTCGCGTGGTTGAAGTACTGGAGCCGGCCGCTGAGCGTCCCGTCGGTCTGGCGCTGCACGATGAAGTGAAAGTTCCCGATGCCTCCCATGGCGTTGACATCGATGGTGCCGCCGCCGGTGACCCGGGCAGTGAACGGCCCGCCTGGAACCGTCGCCTCGGTGATCTGCGCCACGAAGGCGTCTGTGGAAGCGCCAAGGGGGCCGCCGCCGAAGCTGGTCTGGAAGGCCCCCGGCGTCGTCGGAAAGGTCGTCGAGGCAGTGGTACCCGTCACGTAGGCATTCGGGTTCGGCAGAGCATCGACCGCGATGGCTTTCCGTAATCGACGTCAGGACCGCCGAGGTAGGTGGAGTAGATGAGGGCGGAGCCTGTGGGATCGAGCTTCGTCACGAAGACGTCGAAGCCTGTGCCACCCGCGAAGGCGGGCTGGATGGCGCCCGGAATGACGGGGAAGTCGGTCGAGCGGGCTGCGCCCGTCAGGTAGGCATTCGGGCTGGGTAAGCCGTCGACGGCGATGCCGAAGCCTTCGTCATGGTCACTCCCGCCCAGGTAGGTGGAGTAGACGAGGGCTGATCCTAGGGGGTTGACCTTCGTCACGAAGACGTCGGCCTCCCCGCCCCCGAAGGTGGTCTGGAAAGCCCCAGGAGTCGTCGGGAAGTCAGTCGACGAGGTGGCGCCTACCACGTAGGCGTTGCCCGAGGAGTCCAGGGCGATCCCCGCGCCACCGTCTTCGCCACTTCCGCCGAGATAGGTGGAGTAGATGAGGGCGGACCCAGTGGGATCCAGCTTCACGACGAAGGCATCTCCATACACGCTAAGGACGCCGCTGAAGGTGGTCTGATAGGCTCCGGGGCTGGTCGGGAAGTCGCTGGAGTCTGTCCGTCCCGTCACGTAGGCGTTGCCAGCCGCGTCCAGAGCAATCCCCGTGGCCTCGTCATTTTTGGTGCCTCCGAGGTAGGTGGAATAGACGAGGGCGGAACCGGTGGGATTGAGCTTCGTCACGAAGGCGTTTTCGAAGCACGTTAATTCGGGGCAGCCCCCGAAGTTGGGCTGAAAAGCCCCAGGGGTCGTCGGGAAGTTAAGGGAGTTGGTCCGTCCAGCCACGTAGGCGTTGCCGGCGGCGTCCACGGCGATGCCGAGGCCCTCTTGAAAGCCAAAGCCCCCGAGGTAAGTGGAGTAGATGAGGGCCGAGCCCATGGGATTGAGCTTCGTCACGAAGACGCTGCCGCCGTTGCCTAGGGGGCCGGGGCTGGTCTGGAAGGCCCCGGGGGTAATCGGGAAATTGTTGGAGAAGGTCAGGTAGGTGGAGTAGACGAGGCCTGAGCCAGTGGAATTGAGCTTTGTCACAAAGGCGTCGCCATTGCTGCTGGCCAGGGTGGTTTGGAAGGCGCCCTGGGTTGTCGGAAAATCGATTGAGCCGGTCACGCCCACCACATAAGCGTTGCCGGCGGCGTCCACGGTGATGCCGAGGCCCTCGTCAAAGTCACTGCCGCCGAGGTAGGTGGAGTAGAAGAGCGCGGGGTCGATGACGAGCGGTCGGCGGGCGTCATAGGCGGCGACCCTGAAGCCTACGCGACGCGCGCCTTCGAGCACGTAGCCGCCAGCGATTCCCGCCGGAGGCCCTCGACCTCCTGGTAGACAACGGGCTTCCTCTGGCGGATCACGCCGGTGGCCGTGTGCAACACGAGGTCGCCCTGGGCGTCTACCTCGAGCTTGTCGGCTCCCTGGAAGCCGAGCCTGATTCGCCTGGGGTCGGCGCCCGGACTGACGACGAAATCGTATTCGAGCTGGCGCTGGTTGCCGTAGTAGATGAGGTCGATCCCCGGGTAGACGTTCTTGTATCGCACCTTCGCGTAGGTCGGGACATCGGTCCGCCAGTTCGCGGGATCGCTGCCGATGAAGTAGTTGGCCTTGCCTGGAAGCTCCTCGGCCCCTACCACGGACGGCTCGGGGTTAGCACCGATGAAGGTCATTCGCAGGACGGTCCGGCTAACCTCCCGGTGTGTGAACACCAGGACGGCTTCGCTCGGTGTGAGAAAAAGCGTGGAGCGACTGCCGCGTGCGAGGAACCTGACCTGCTCGTCTGTCTGCCCCTTGTTAGCCTCAAAGTACAGGGGGAGCTTGCCGTAGGCCTCGCTGACCCGCACGTGGCGCGGGGCATCAGATTCCGCCGGCGTGACCGACGCCGGTACCGTGCCGCACGCCGCCGTGACAAGCAGCGCCAGGATCAGACTCACTACGCGAACCCAAAACATTTTGTCTTCGTGCATGGCTTCCTCCCGGCAGCGATGGAGGGCGCCAGCAACGGCTGTGCCAGTCGAGATCGCGTGCGCGCTGTCGCAAATACCTAACGCCATTGCGACCCACTCGCCTTAGAGCGTCAGGCGCTTGTGGGACCGTGCACCAGCGTGGTGCACGTGCACCAGATTGGTGCAATTGGGGGGATCTTTTACGTCCGCTTTCTTGGCGTGAGACCGGAGCGCGCCCCGCTCAGCACCTGCCCCAGGCGCCGGCAGTGCGCCCAGTAGCAGGCGACGAGAGAGGAGCCGACGCCCTCGTAGCGCGCCTTGAGCCATGCGGGAGGCGGAAACAGAGCGCGCCGAAGCGTTCCGAGGAGATCGCGCCCCCGGTCGACGAGCAGGAGCGTGATGAGGTGCTCGAGCCGGCGACGTTGCTCAGATGTCCGATGGCGCAGGAGCCAGCCCATCGCGGCGGCTCTCGGGCCCCGCGGTCGGATCCTGGCCGTCACCGCAGCTGGGACGCGAGCGCCGAAGAGCCGCTCCAGCTCCAGCAGGGCGAAGTAGAGCGCCGCACGCACGCGCCAGCGGGACGCGCGCGCGCTCACCGCCTGCCAGTCCAGCGTATCCGCCCGGCGCCCGAGGAGCAGAAAGAGATCGTAGTACCAGAGCAGGCCCCCGAGCGAATGGTGCACCGCCAGGTGAGTCGATAAATAGAGGAGGAGGTCTTCGGGACAGAGACCGAGCGCCTCCTCCCCCGCCACGCGGATGCGCACGGCCCGATCCCAGACCGTCTGCGCCTCGCGCTCGTTCCAGGAATAGCGCGGCTCGCTCAGCAGGCTCCAGTGCAGATCGACGTGAACCCCCGACGGCGACGCGTAGAGAGTGGCGTGATCGTAGGCGACGTCGAAACGAAAGCTGTGCGCATCGGCCACGCGGCGGTATGCGAGACGTTGGAGGAGCGCGTCGACTCGTTCGAGACATTCGCGCCTGATCAGCAGGTCGAGGTCGCTGCACGGACGGACCGCGGGATCTGGATAGAGCGCCTCGGCCAGGGCGGGACCCTTGAGCGGGATCACGGCGATGCGCTCGCGCTCGAAGGACTTGAGCAGCCGCGCCAGCTCGCCACTCAGGACGAGATGGCGGGCCGTCGCCTCGAGCAGGTCTCGGCGCACGCGCTCCCGAACGACCGGCGGCATGCGTCCAGACAGGTCGCTCTTGCACGCGAACCCCACCGCGGGACCCAGCGATTCCGTGGCGATCGTCTCGAGCACGCGATTCCACTCGAGGACATCGTCGGGAACGGGGGGCGCGTCGTGGCGCGCCAGGGCGCGCAGGCAATCAACGATCCAGCGCGTCTCCGCAACAGCCATGACGGGCGCGCTAATTTAGTCGATGCTGTGCTCGACCGGACGCCGGGTCGATGCCGTCGGCGCGCGCAACATCGAGGCCGGAATGACCGCCGACCCGGCGACCTGCGCGCGGGCGAGCGCGTGCTCGCAGTTCGCGGGGGACGGTCCGTACAGGTCGCCCGTCTCGACGAGCGCCTGACCAGGGCAGCGCGAGCAGAACGGCGAGGCGGCGCACGACGAGCAGGTGTGGAGATCGCGGATCCGGATCGCGCGGACGCGGAGCATCTCCGGCGAGCGGTGCCAGATCTCCGCGAACGGCTCGTCGCGCACGTTGCCGCACGCGATCGGCATGGCCACGCACGGCATCACGTCGCCATAGGCGCTGATGTAACACGCGTTGTGCCCGGCCCCGCACGGAACCTCGTCGAGATCGGAGCGTGCGCCGTCCGGCGCCGACGCGGCCGCCGGCGTGCCGCAGGACGGGTTCAGCGTTGGGTCCTGCAACACCGTCCGCAGCTCCTTCGGGCTGATGCGGAGCGCAATCGGGGACCGGTCCCCGTCGTTCTTCGCCGTGATCATCGGGTCGAAGCCGCAGAGGATGCCAAGCCGCTCCGCCAGCGCACGGATGTCCTTGTACTGCCCGACGTTCTGCTTCATGAGGGGACAGTTCAGCTTGACGGTCACGCCGGCATCCCGAAGCATGACGGCGCCCTGAAGCGAGCGCTCCAGCGAGCCCGGGATCTTCGTGACCCGGTCGTGGACGGCGGGATCGGCGCTGTAGATGCTGATATCCACCTGGCGCACGCCGAGTGTCCGCAGCCGCGCCGCCTTCTCCGGCGTGACGAGCAGCGCGTTGGATTTCAGTCGGACGTCAAAGTGCAGCCGCCGCGCATGCTCGACGAGCTCGAACAGGTCCTTCCTCAGGAAGACCTCGCCGCCGCTGAACGTGAGGTAGAGCGTGCCGGCCCGGGCGACGTCGTCCAGGAGCCCCTTCAGCTCCTGGGTCGTCAGCTCCGGCCGCTGCTCGATGACGCGGTAGCAGTGAATGCACCGCTCGTTGCAGCGCATGGTGAGGTCGACGTGGACGGACAGCGGGATGCGGAGCGCCACGCTGCGCTCGAACAGCCACTCCGTCAGCTCAGGCATCGTGCCGCACTTTCAAGACGTCCGAGGGTTTGGACCGCACTTCGAACCGCCCTGCCCGATGAGCTTGCCACAGGCGAGCGCCGTGGTCTCGAAGACCTCCTGGGTTAGGATGTCGGGAGGCGCGTACTTCCGCTTGCTGCTCTGCTGGGGGTGTTGTTCCCGGTCACGCTTGTCTTCCACCGCCGTTGCCTCCTATCGCGGTTCGTGGGGTGAGGCTGAGACGTTCAGCAGACCGCGTTGAGACAGTTTATCGACGAAGGCGGTCACGTCGCGCTCGGCCTGCACCGGCTCGACGTCGAACTCTGTGCAGATGCGGCCGACGAGGGAGCTCACCGGCGTCTTGCCGTCGGCGCCCTCCCAGATCAGCGTGCCCACCGCGTTGAGGGTGTTCAGGGTGCTGTCCTCGGCGAGGAGGATCACGGCCTCGCCGTCGTACACGCGCCAGGCCGTTCGGGAATTTCGCGCCAGATACTGCTCAGGCACGATCGATCACCTCCCAGAAGCCGGGATCGAGACGGAAGGAAAGGTCGAAGCACGGCACGCTCTCGACGAGGTCCGCCGCGATCTCTAACACCCGTCCCGTCAGCTCAGGGTCTCGGGCAAAGAAGAGGACATTCGGGAGCAGCCGCTCGAGCGCGCGCCTTGGCGTGATCGCTTCGACGGCATGTCGGCTACCATGGTGGAGAAAGCAGATTCCGCGGAGCGGGGCGGCTCGATCCTGCCCCGCGCGCGCGAGCTCGCCCCAGAACGGGGTGCCGTGACAGCGTGCACGCCCGTCGGCGAGCCGCACGATGGAGAGCTCATCGCTCAGCAGCGTCGCATCGGGCGAGAGCCGGGCGAGCGTCGTCTTGCCGGCCCCCGAGGGGCCGGAGAAGAGATGCGCCCGGCCGTTCCGGATGAGGCTGGCCGCGTGCACGACGAGCCCGTGAGCTTCGACGAGCGCGAGCGAGTACAGGATTCGCAGGAAGCTGTCGATCGAATACTCGTTGGCGCCGGCGAATGTCGCGCTCGCGCGACGCTCCGCCAGGTCCGCCGTCCCCACGAAGTCCCAGCGCTTGATGACGAACCGAGCGCGCTCACCGTCACGGGAGACGAGGACGTCGCCGTCAGACCGGTGACCGGCGGCTTGCCGCAGGTCAATCTCGATTCGCCAGTCGGGCGTCCCGGGCGACAGGAAGCCCTTGTATCGGTCACGGACGACATCGAGGACGTCGCGGTCTCGCGTCACGACCGCGCTGCGCAGACCGGCGATCTCGACGCTCAGCTCATCCATACAGCGCAGCCCGCAGCACGCGCCGCAGTCGCAGCGCGAGCGGAAGCAGGTGTGGAAACAGGGGGGACACGCCGACGATCGCGTGATTACGCCAGCGCGCAGCGTGGCTGTCGAGCCGCGTGATGCTGCCGCGACGCTCGACGGCCACCACCTTGCCCAGGACTTGCGCCCGATCGACGACCTCGGTGGACGACAGCGCGTCGCCTTTGGTGACGAATCGATCACCGTCGCGACGGATCACCCGGTGCAGGAAGAGCCGACCCGGCGTCTCGTAGCACACGACGTCGCCGATGGCGATTCGTGCCGACGCGGTCGGCGTCACCTGCGCGACGTCGCCATCCCAGACGAAGGGCAGCATGCTGGCGCCCCGGGCCCTGATCCGTAAACCCTCGCCCCGTCTCAGCAGCTGAACGGCAAGTTCGTCGGCCGGACGCACGCTCCTCACCTTCGTCAAAGGACAGGATTCGTTCGAATCGACGGGCAGCATCATGGCACAGACGACTGCCGACGGAAAGTCCCGGGCGCGGGTCTTAGGGGCGTTCTACTCCTTGATGAGGTCGAAGAAGTCGTGGTCGAGGCCCTGGCCGTTCAGGGCGATCTGGACGGTCCACAGGCCGGCGAGCGAGTACTGGGTAATGAATGTTCCGGACACCGGCAGCCTCGCCGTCACCAGCGTAGTCCCGCTCGCGCCCCACCCTGCTCGCTTCGCTTCGAGTGTTCGCCCTTCGACCTCCATCATGGGGTCGACAGTGGCGGGGGTATCGACAGTCATGAACGGAACCGTGACCATCTGGTAGGCGTTGCCGTCAGGCGAGACGAACGTCACTTGCTCGGCGTACTTTCCGGAGAGTCCCGTCCAGACGACGCACACATAGAGGTCCTCAACGTCTTCGAAGCGGAACTCGCGGTCATAGGAGTGGCAGACCGTGCCTTCGCTCGTACCGAATCGCACGGCTCTCACCTGTCCGTTGTGCGATGCCGGGGGCGCCGAGCTCGTGCTTGGCGGGGGGACGACGGTCGCGGGTGCGGCAGAGGTCCCGCCGCCGCTGGAGAGCAAGCCGGCGACCGGTGAGAAGGGCGTCGACCACGCCGGTTGCGCCGGCGCCGAAGCCGTCGGTGCCGCGCTTGGCGCGATCGTCACCTCCGCCTGGTCAGGAGCGGTTCCGTGAGTCTGCGGGTTCGCTGGGCTGCGCTGTGTCATGCGTCGATCGGTGGTGGCGGCCGCAGGATCAAGCGGTTGCTCATCCTCATCATCGGACGAGGCCACACCGCGGGACGAGACCGCGCCGCGCGTGCCGCGCGCGGCACTGGCGGATGACGCCGGTCCCTCGCCCTCAACGCGAGTCTCGCGCGCCTGGGTCAGAAGCGTCCCCTGAAGGGCCAGGGCCAACGATAGCATGACGAGGCTCGCGGCGAGGCCATAGATGAGCTTGACTGCGAAGCCTTTCGAGGCCCCGGCAGCCGTCCGTGCGAGCCTACCAGCCCGGGGTGATCGCATATACCCGTCCATCGTTGCCGCCGAAGTAGAGGCGATTGAGCACGCCGTCGTACGACGGATCCCCAAGAATTGTGGTGACGCCCGGAGCGACCTGCGGAGCCGGGTGGAGAGTGGTGTCATTCCACACGCCGAAGGACCCGGACCACGCGTCGTACTGCAGAAGCTTGCCGTTGGACGATCCGAAGTACAGGCGACCCTGGCCGTCGTCGACGGGACCCGAGATGGTACCAGGGCAGCAGGCCTGCCAGGTCGGGTTGAACGTCGTGGTCACCGTCGTCGAGAGGCTGCCAGCGAACTGGATTCCATGCGGGGAGGTATCCCGCGTGTACACGATCTGGTCGACCGCCACGCTCCGAAGCTCCACCGCTACGCCCACCCACGTGCCGGTGGCGTGAGTCGCGCTGGTCGTCACCGCTGCTTTGGCACCCCCCGATGTTCCGTTGTCCTCGATGGCGCCGCTCAGACCCGTCATTGTGGCGCTTGTCCTCACGCTGCCGAGGCTCGCAGTGAATGCTCCGGCAACCGCGTACGCAAACCCCGCCACAACCCGGTTGTTGGTGTCCAGCGTCGGTGTCCCCGCCGTCGGCCAGGCGAGGCTCGCGGTCGTGCCACTGCCACTCGCTGTGAAGCCTAACGCGACGACGGAGTTGTTGATCGCCCCGACCCCGGAGTATTGAGCCACGGCACAGGTCGACTTCGTACTGTAAGCGCCGAAGCTGGCGGTGACCACCGTCCCCGACCCCGTGGCAATGGTGGCAGACCAGAGTTCGACGGCCAGCCCGGTGGCGAACAAAAACCGCCGCCGGCTATAGATCGAACCTCTGTTATCCGTAACATTGACGGTTTTGTAGGCGGCAACCGGGAGGGCGAGGGAGACGATTACGGTATTGCCGGCCGTCAATCCGTTCGTGGGACTCGCGCCGGCCCCCATGTCGACCGCGCACGAGGTCGAGTTGCTGGATTGCGCGGTGCTCTTCGAGTTGACGTAGGTGACGCCGCTCGACTGCGTCCCGAACGAGGTCGAGAGCATCGGATACGGATTCTTGATGTGTCCGGTGCCGTTCGAACCGGCGGTGCCCGGGTTGTACGTCTGGACGGTGCCGCCGGCGACCGAGACCGCGTTCAGCGTGGCCGCCTGGGTCGCGCAGCCCGCCGGGATACAGTTCGTCCCCACGTAGATCCAGGTGCCGTCGCCACTCGGCGATGGAGAGCTGTCCGTATGGCCGAGGTTCCAGCACGACGTGGAGGCGCCGGTCCCGCAGGCGGTGGTGCCATTAGCAAGCATCCCGGTCTGGACGTTGATCTTCCAGAGGCTCGGCTGCGTAAGTCCATTGGCGGCGTTGCTCGTCACCCACACGACGTTGTTGTTGTAGTCGATGTACGGCGTGGAGTTGATCGGCGCCATGTTCGGCGTGCCGCCGCTGGCCCCGGTGAACTGCCACAGGTAGTCGCCCGGCTGAACGACGGTGCCGCTCGCCCGGCATTTGTTGCCGCCACCGCTTGTCACGGGTGTGGTGCCGCCATTGAGCGCGTAGACGCTGTTGCCGGTGTTGTTGCCTGAGATGCGGCTGCCGACGAAGACCGCGTCAACGTACACTCCACAGATCGGCAGCTGCCGGATCGCCTGAAGCCAGACCGCCGCCCCGCCCTGGAGGTTGTTGCTCCCCGGCACGCAGCTCCTCGTCCCTGTCCCGGAGCATGCAGTCGGATTCGACCACACCGACGCGCCGGTGGCCGTATTCAAGGCATAGACGTACCCGTCCTGAGAGCTGGCATAGGCGACGTTCACATTCGTCTGGGAGTAAGCGGCGGGGATGATCGTCGGCCGCGCCTGGATCGCGCCGCCCGCCTGCGTGAATACCGGGAACTCCAGCGTGCCGGAGGTCGCGTCCGCGCCGTGGACCTTGCCGTTGTTATCGGCAAAGATCACGACGTTTTGGTCGTCGATTCCTGGCGTGGTCAGCGCGGCCACGGGCATCGAGTAGCTCCACAGCGAGGTGGTGGCCGGAGCGACGGTGAGGACGACGCCCGTCGAGTAGACCAGGTCGCAATTCGTGTAGACCTTGTAGTACCAGGTTTGGTTCGCAACGGATTGATTGAAAGTGCCTGGCGCGACATTGCCGGAGCCGCTGTAGACGATGGTGGCCGTCCCCAGGTTCGCGTCACCCACCTTGTACGCGTTCCCGTTCGTCGGCGCGGTGGTGAAGCTGTTCGTCGTGTCGCGGAGAATGAGCACCGGGTTCGGGCTCGCCCAGTAAATACTGACCACACCGTTCTGGCCGTTGGCGGTCAGGTAGCTCGCATCAGAGGTGGTCGCCGCGCACCCCTTGAGCGCCGCGATGGCCGCGTCCCAGGTGTTGGCCGTCTCGGTCACCGTCGGGTTGAACGTCGCGGTGGCGGCGGCGATCGAATACCAGGTCGTTTGCGCCTCAGGCGTGGTGACCGCTGTCAGTGCCGTCCAGCTTCCAGTTGACGGGCTCCCGAAGGTATTCCCGATGTTGTCGGCGATACCGAGGATCACGAGATCACTCGCGTTGGTCGTCGTGATCGAGGGCGCGGATGCCGGGCTGGACGTCCCGGCCTGGGCGGCGCTCTTGTCGATCGTGAGCGACACGCCATTCCATTCCATGAGGGTCATCCACATGCCGCCCGCCGTTGCAGCCGTGATCGTCACCGGCGTCGAGGAGGTGAGCGTGGCGACGTCCACCGCGCCGTACCAGATCTCGATGTGCGTGTTCGTCGTCGACGATTGGGCCTTGAACCAATTGCCGACACCGCCCCCACTCACGCCGGACAGGGATCCAGTCGAGGTGCCACCGACCATGATCAGCACGTTGCCCGCGGTGGTTGTCGGTGCGGTGGTGAAGGGAACCGGGAGCGAAGTCGCCGAGGCCGAACTCCCGTTATTTTGCTGGACCAAGGAGATGGCCGCCAATGCCGCGGAGGGGATCAGGCCGAGTAGCGCGAAGCAAAGGAGGGCTGCGAATCCCCACCGAGCGAGCGGCCGCGATTGCCAGCGTTCCATGCCTTTGGTGGACGCAACGAGCGTGCCAGACCTGAGCCCAAGAAAAGCTGCTATTCGGCAGCAGCTTACGGCCGAGGTCGGAGGTCGGCACCGCTCCGGCCGGTGCCAAGCTGGTCGCCGTTGGTCACAGACTGACCGGGCGCCCGAGCGGGGCCGTGGCGTCGGCCGCCGTATCATGTCGCATGCGCGGCTGGCGGAACGCTGCGTTCGCTTTCCTCTCGGGCAGCGCTCGGGTCCTTGATCTCGCATCGCGGGCCTCGCTGTACGTCGCCGCCGGAACACTTCGTCGTCAGGCGCTAAAGGCCGCGATCACCAGAACCTGGGACGAGTTCTCTCGCAGCGACGCCGAGATCCTTTCGGGTCTGATGCCCTGGGAGAAGGCGTGGTACGAGCGCGTGCTCAAGCCCGCGGATCACATCCTCTTAGTCGGCTGCGGAACGGGGCGCGACCTGATCGCGCTGCTCGAGCTCGGCTATCGTGTCGACGGCCTCGACATCAGTGGTCGCGCCATCGAGCTCGCACGTCGCGTGCTCGAACGGCGACGTCTCTCAGCCGGGCTCTACACCGGCCCGATCGAGGAGATCGTGCCGCCGGGGACGTTCGACACGGTGATCTTCTCGTGGTTCTGCTATGGCTACATCCCCGAGGCGGCGACTCGCATCGAGGCACTCCGCAACGTCAGGCGGGTTCTGACGCCCGGAGGCCGCATCCTCATCGGTTATGTCCCGGCCGAACGGCCGCCGCGGGCGCTGCCGATCGCGCTCACACGGACCGTCGCCCGTCTCACGCGATCCGATTGGCGACCCGAACTCGGCGACGTTCTCGGGCCGGTCACCGCCGACGTGCGCGCGCTTCGCTACGAGCACCAGTTCCAGGAAGGCGAGCTCGACGACGAAGCCCGCGCTGCGGGCCTCACGGTCGTCTTTCACCGACGGGCCGATGTCGGCACCGCGATGCTGATGGCGTAGAGACCACGACGAACGAAGGGACGAGCCGGACTACGTGAGGGCTAGTCGCGCGAAAGGAGCTCGAAGGTGTCCTTGCCGACCACCTGACCGTTCAGAGCGACCCTGACCGTCCGGGGTCGACGGTGCCGTCCTCAGGCGCAGCCTCGATGTCAGCTGCCCCCGGTGGAAACGGACGCGCCTCGAACCCGCGGCACCCCGGCTTGGCATTGCGCGGCGGGTGGGAGGCGGCGATGACCGCGTCGACCTCGCGCAGGTAGATCTGCTCGATCGCCATCACGATCGTGAACAGCACTAGGCTCGCCGCGAAGCCGTAGAGCAGGGTCCTGGCACTCAGCATGGCCTGACCTTACGGGAGCGACCGGCCAGGTGTACGTTCATGCGTGGCCTGGTGCGAAACTGATCGCTGTGGTGCTAGACCGACCTGCGTAGCCCGCGAGAGTCCTGATCCATCACTCACGAGGTGTCGGAGCGGTAACGACCGATCTCGCTCAACACACTAAAATTCCAAGCTTCTCAAGCATTCTCTACTGGTTTCTCCCGGAAGGATTGATGAGGGAATACCGCATCACAACTTCAGGGATATTCCATCTATATTTTGGGGCTTCCGCCGGATGGGTCTAGCCCGGTTAACCCTGCAAAGTGCGTAGGGAGATTCCCCGTAGAGCATCCCCGGGGCCCGTAGAGGCACGGAGAGACGACACACTCGAAGTTCAATGGAGGCCATGATGCTCAGTAACGGTTCGCCGCTGTCCGTCGCGCAGCGCCCGAACTCGAACGGCCATCCGCTCACGAGGACCCTATCCCGGAAGCCCGACGTGGGGCATCGACCCAGGTCTGCGGTTGGCTTCCTCCTGCTGGACTCCTCGCTGCGCCCCGTCGCGTTCAACGCCGAGGCGATCAGGGTTCTCGGCTATCCAGACCGGCTCGTAAATGTTCGGCCGGCCGACGTCTTCCTGGCCGAGAGGATTCGCGAAAGCCTGCTCAATCCGGAGCCGTCGCGCGAATCGCCCCTCGTCGCCGAGTTCAGGTCGGGGCGGAGGCGCTATCTTTGCCGGCCCTTTTCCCTGGACTCGGACGCCAAAGGTCCGTTGCGCGCAAGCATCGCCGTCCTGCTCGAACGGCCCCCGTACGGCGTGATCCCCTTGTCGCCCGTGTCGGAGCAATTCAACCTCACGCGACGGGAACGTGAGGCGCTGGAGTCTTTGCTCCAAGGCCTGAGCAACAAGGAGATCGCGAGTCGGATGAACGTCAGCCCCAACACGGTGAAGGCCTTCCTGCGACTGATCATGCTCAAGATGGAGGTGACTTCCCGCGCGGCGATCGTGGCGAAGATCATGATGAGCAGCCCGTAACGGCTAATCCATTCGGACGAACCCTCCTTGGGAATAGACGGGATCGGGTGGATGTCCAAAGATCTCCCGCAGACGATTCACTCCATTCCGCCGCCGAGGCGAGCGCCTCCCGCGGCAAAACCCACAAGGAGGGCTTATGAGGCTACAGTGGTCTTGTCGCGCCACTGTCATCACGGTGCTGGTCGTGTCGCTCGGTTTCTTGATCTCGCCCAGCCGCGCGCAGGCGGTGTCGAGTTTCGGTGGGCAGGCGACGGGTGTGCAGGTGTTCGTGCCGGCCACCGGCTTAACCATCAAGGCCGCCAGCGGTGAGCTTCCCCCGACCGGCGGCGAGGTCGACGCGTCGCTCCTCTCAGGGGACATTCCCGGCAGCGCGACGGGTGGAGTGGTTGCGCTCGCCGCCGGGACGCTCCACAGCGTCGCCGTCGGCCTGGACGAAACAGACACTGAGACCTCGATGGCGAACGTGGACCTCACCGTCTCGGGCAACGGGATCACGTCCGACTTCGTGATGGCCCGGAGCAACGCGAGCTGCGGGCCAGCGGTCGCGGGCAGCTCTCAGCTCCAGAACCTCGTCATCAACGGTCAGCCAATCACCGTCACGGGCAACCCGAATCAGACCGTCTCGTTGCCGAACGGCACGGCGACCATCAACGAGCAAACGCCGGCCGTCGCCGGCAGCACTGCCGAGCTCAGGGTCGTCGCGTTGCACGTGATCACCATCGACGCGATCACAGGCCAGGTCCTCGCCGACGTCCAGCTCGCCATCGCGGACGCGATGATCGACTGCCACGCGGGGTCGGGCCCTCCGGGGGACGCCACGACCGGCGGTGGATGGATTCCTGCATCCGGGGCGACGGGGACCTTCGGCTTCGTCGCCTCGACTGACGGAACGATCACCAAGGGCCACGTGGTCTACATCGATCACGGTATGGCCTTCAGCCTGCAAAGCACGTCCATTACGGACTTCATCCCCGGTTGTACGAGCACGATCTCAGGAACCGCCAACGGCGGTTCGGTAAATTTCCAGGTCACCGTCACGGACAATGCGGAACCGGGTGCCGGCAGCGACACGTTCAGGATCGATGTGCCCGCGCTCGCGTACATCCGAACTGGAACGCTCGGGGGTGGGAACATCCAGGTCCACCGGATGCCCTGCCGGTAGCACGCGCCAAGAAGCCTCGCGGCCGGGGACTCCCGGCCGCGAGGCCCCGCCCTTCGGCCCAACAGCACCGCCCGCGTCCGACGGCTCTCCGCGACGGTATACTGCCGCTTCCAGTGACGTGACGCGTACGGGCGTTCAGGTCAGCGGGATCTCGCGGTCGAACACCGTGAAGGGCGAGCGGCGGGTCGCCGTGAGCGCCTCGCGGATCTGGGCCTCCCCGCGGCCGGCGCCCTGGGCCAGGAGGCTCTCGAAGAAGCGCGTGTAGAACTCGTCCGGGTACACCACGACGCTGAGGCGAGCGCGAACCCCCGCGCGATCGACGCGCCACTGATAGCGCAGGACCGCCTTGGCGCCGGGCATGAGCCGCGTATCGCCGACTTCGCGGGCGAGGTCGAGCGTCACCTCCCGCGCGATCACCTTTTCCTGCCGGCTCCCCGCGATCACCTCTCCCGCCTGGTCCACCAGCTCGGCGCTCAGCACGACGCGCGGCGTGACATACGTCGGGAAGGCGTGGCCGACGCGCGTGCTCTCGACGGTGAGGGTGACGGACACGATCTCGCCCGGCCGGTAACGTGAAGCGCCGGCGCTCGCGTCGATCGTGAGGCCGGAGCGCACCATCTCGGGATCGTGAATGCCGCGCCACAGATGGCGGCGGTCGGGCATGTGGCAGTCCTGGCACTGGACGCCCTCGCGCGCGAAGCGGCTCGCCTTCCACTCCCGGTACGTGTTCTCGAGGAGCTTGCCGTTCAGCGCGAAGCCGTCGGGCGTGAACTGGTGGCAGCTCTGGCAGAACTCGGACCGAAGAAACGCCGGGGTGCGCGTCACGCCGTTGTGCGGAAGGGTCTCGAGCGGCGCGGTCGGGGTGAGCGAGCCGTCGCGGCGCGGTGGGCCGAATCGCTGGTGGGCGCGGACGTGGCAGCCCGCGCACACGAGCCCTCTGGCGCCGAGGGCGGCATCGTAAACCGGGTTCGCGCGAGCTCGCGCGCCGTCGGCGACGCGCGGCGCCTGCTCGGCGAGGGGCGCGTGGCACGTGAAGCAGCTCAGCGCTGACCCGGGATCGCTCTCGAGCATCTCGACGAGCTGGCCTGCGACCCCTGGCCCCATGGATCGCGAATGGAGGCTCGTCCTCCAGTCGGCGAGCTGCGCGGGATGACAGGCGCCGCACGCCTCGGGCGCGAGCGAGGCCTCGAGCGTGGAGAAGCGCCCCGGCGGCGGGCCCTGGGATGCGAGCGGCTGGCGCCAGTGGCGGACGAGGAACTCCTGGATCGTGTCGGCGCCGGCGGCGGTGACGAAGCCGAGCATCGCCAGCGCAGCGATCGCTGCCGCATAAGGAGTTGCTACCCGTTCTTGCGGACGAGGTCCCAAAACCCTCGAGGGTCAATGATCTTGATGGGAGCGGCGACAGCGATATCCAGAAGATCTCGATCGCCAGTCACCAGCACGTCTGCGCGGCTCTCGATTGCAGAGGCCAGGACCCACTGATCGCCTGGGTCACGCTTTGGAAGCGCCGCTGGCGCTGCCGGTTTCGGAGCCACCTCGTGCTCCCGCAGGAACTCGTCAATCTCTTTGATGGCCCCCGGCGGCAGGCCGATTCGCTTCCTCAGCACGCGCCCAAGTTCTCTCAGCACCACCTCGCTCGTTACGAGGCTGTGTTCGGCAAGCACCACGCGCAGTACATCTGCGCACACCCCCCGGGTTGCAAGGGCGCTGACCAAGACGTTTGTGTCTAGGAAAACCCTCAAGAGACGTCGCGGGCGACATCCTCATCCGTCAGGTACCCGCGCGCCTCAGCGAACGGTAGTGCCCTACGTCGGAGCCGTTCAAACCTCAGCAGGCTTAGCTGCCGCCGGAGGGCGTCACGAACGAGTTCGCTACGGGTCCTACCGGTCTGCTTGCAGAGCCGATCAAGAAGCTTTTCCAGCTCGGGGTCCAGCCGGATGGTCACGGCAGATCTCATGTCGTACAATGTACTACGCATTTCAACCCCACGGCAATATGCACCGGTGAAGGGGCTCCGAGCGCGATCGACGACCTCCCACTCGCTCCGCTCCTCGTCGTGAATGTAGCCTCATGATACGCGCGTAGTTGGGGTACAGTAGGGGCCTGTCGCCGTCATTTTGATCTCTCCGGAGAGAACACCGTGGACCCGTACCGTCTGCCGCGCCATGTGATGCCGAGCCGTTACGATCTCAGGCTCGAACCCGACCTGACGACGCTCACCTTCCGCGGCGAGGAGACCGTCACGGTCGCCGTCACCGAGGCAACCGACGAAATTGTCCTCAACGCCGTCGAGCTCGCCATCACGAAGGCGACGATCCAGAACGACCGCGGCGAGTCGCAGCGGGGCACGCCGACCATGGACGAGGCGGCGGAGCGCTGTCGCATCGCGTTCCGATCGCCGCTCGCGCCCGGCGCCTGGCGGCTCTCCCTCGTCTTCACCGGACACCTGAACGACAAGCTCCGCGGCTTCTACCGCTCGAGCTACAAGAACGCGAGCGGCGCCACGCACCTCCTGGCCGCCACGCAGTTCGAGGCGACGGATGCGCGGCGCGCGTTCCCGTGCTGGGACGAGCCGAACTTCAAGGCGGTATTCGCCGTCACGCTCGCGATCGACCCGGCGCTGACGGCCGTCTCCAACACGCGCATCGTCGCCGAGCGGCGGGAGCGCGGGAAGAAGATGCTCACGTTCGCGGACACGATCACGATGTCCACCTATCTCGTCGCCTTCGTCGTCGGCGAGCTCGAGGCGACCGACCCCGTGCCGGTCGGCGAGGCGCCGGTCCGCGTCTGGTGCGTTCCGGGCAAGCGCCACCTCGCCGCGTTCGGCCACGAGATCGCCGTCGCCTCGCTCCGCTTCTTCGAGGCGTACTACGGCCTGCCGTACGCGGGCGACAAGCTCGACCTCCTTGCGATCCCCGACTTCGCGGCGGGGGCGATGGAGAACTTCGGCGCGATCACGTTCCGAGAGACCGCGCTGCTGGTGGACGCGCGCGCCGCATCGCACACCGAGCTCGAGCGCGTCGCCGACGTGGTCGCGCACGAGAACGCGCACATGTGGTTCGGCGACCTGGTGACGATGAGCTGGTGGAACGGCATCTGGCTCAACGAGGCGTTCGCCACCTTCATGGAGATCCTCGCCGTCGACGGTTGGAAGCCGGAGTGGAAGCGGTGGGTCACGTTCGGGGTCTCCCGCGCCGCCGCTCTCGTGGTGGACGGGCTCCACTCCACACGCCCGGTCGAGTTCCCCGTGCGGGCGCCGCGTGACGCCGACGCGATGTTCGACACGCTGACCTACGAGAAGGGCGCCTCGGTCCTCCGGATGCTCGAGCAGTACCTCGGCGCCGACCTCTTCCGTGACGGCGTCCGCGACTATCTCCGGCGGCACGCGTACGGCAACGCGGACACCGGCGATCTGTGGGCGGCGCTCGGCAAGGCATCGCGCCAGCCGATCCCGGAGGTAATGGACGGCTGGATCTTCAAGCCGGGCTACCCCCTCGTCAGTGCGCGGCTCGAGGGACGCGAGCTCGTCTTGAGCCAGCAGCGCTTCGTGTATCTCGCCGAGCCGCCGGACGGCGTCGAGTCGACGGGCGAGCGCGGCCAACGCTGGTGCGTGCCGGCGCAGGTTCGGATTCACGCAGGAGGCAAACGGTCGGTCGCGCGCGTGATGCTCTCGGAGGCCGAGGCGCGGGTCCCGATCCCGGAAAAGCTCGACGCGGTCGTCGTCAACGAGGGTGGCCACGGCTTCTACCGGGTGCGGTACACGCCGGAGCTGCTGGAGGGCGTCGTCCGGCGGCTCGGCGACGGGCTCGCGCCGATCGAGCGCTTCAACCTCGTGAACGACGCCTGGGCGGTCGCCGTCGCCGGCCTCGGGAGCCTTCTCGACTATCTCGACCTGACGGCGCGCTTCCGCGGCGAGCGCGACCGGAACGTCTGGTCTGTCCTGATCGCGTCCTTCCACGCGCTGAACCGGATCGTCGAGCCCGCCGACCGGCCCCACCTGGCGGCGTTCGTCCGCGACTGCCTGGCACCGGCCTTCGCGGCTCTCGGCTGGACGGCGCGCCCCGACGAGGACGAGCTGACGCGCCAGCTCCGTGGGGACCTGGCCCGCGCGCTGGGCACGCTCGGCGACGACACCGCCGTCCAGCGCGAGGCCGCCGAGCGCTACGCCGCGTACGAGCGCGGCGGTGACGTGGACCCGAACGTCCTCCCCGCGCTCATCGCGATCCTGGCGCACGTCGGGGACAGCGCGCGCTACGACGCCTTCCTGCGCCGCTTCCGCGCGGCCACGACGCCCCAGGAGGAGCAACGCTACCTCTACGCCCTCGCCGGCTTCCGGCGACCCGAGCTGCTCACGCAGACGCTCGCGCGCACGCTCAATGGCGAGATCCGGACGCAGGACGCGCCGTTCGTCGTCCGCGCGCTCCTCACGAACGTCCACGCGCGCGAGCTGGCGTGGGACTTCGTCAAGACCAACTGGGACGCGATGGACCGCCAGTATCCGAAGCACGGCCTCCGACGCCTGGCCGAAGGCGTCATCGCCCTCGCCACGCCCGAGCTCGAGCGGGACGTCCACGCGTTCGTCCGGGCGCGAAAGATCGACTTCGGCGGCAAGACCCTCGCGCAGTACCTCGAGCAGCTCCGCATCGCGGTCACGCTGCGCACGCGCGACGGCGTGGCGCTCGCGAAGTACCTCAGGCACTTCGGCTGAGCTCGACGCTCGCCGGGTCTCCACGATTCAAGGAGGATCGAGCATGCGCGGAGTGACGTCTGGCGGAGTCGTGGTGGTCGCGCTCGGGGTGGTCACGCTCGCGGCGTTCGCGGCCGTTGCGTGGGCTCAGCACGGCCACGACGGCTCCAGCGGAGACGGACACAAGACCGCGCAGGCGTGCGCGAACGAATTCGAGAAGGTGGTCGGCGACGGCCGCGGCTTCGGCCTGGCGTTCGCGGCCGACCAGAACGGCTACCCCGGCCCGATGCACATCGTCGAGCTCCGTGACCGCCTCAAGCTCACCGCGGACCAGGAGGCGAAGGTACAGGAGCTGACGCACGCCATGTTCGCCGAGTCGCGTCCCAAGAGCGCGCGATTGCTCGAGGCCGACGCCCGGCTCCGGCACCTCTTCGTCGAGCACGCCGCGGACGAGGCGACGGTGCGCGCCGCCGTCGCCGAGGTCGATCGCGCGCGGAGCGAGGTACGCCTGGTCCACCTGCTCACCCACCTCAAGACGCGCGACCTTCTCACCGAGGACCAGCGCCGGATCTACCACGAGGCCCGCTGGGGCGCCCCCGTCCCCGGTCGCTGACCTCAAACGCGGGGTGTATCGAAAGTTAGACATTCCCTCGAGCTAACGGCGCCAGCTACCATGGCATTCGATGCCCACGCGGAACGCGATCCTCGCAGCCCAGCGTATCGAGCGCGCGATACTTCTGGTCCGCGCTCAGAAGGTCATGCTAGATGCCGATCTCGCCGTACTGTACGGCGTGCCGACGAAAGTCCTCATACAGGCGGTTAAGCGTAACTCGGCTCGCTTCCCTGGTGATTTCATGTTCCGACTGACGGCCGAAGAGGCCGTCCGTTTGAGGTCACAAATCGTGACCTCAAACGTGGGACGGGGCCGGCAGGCGCTAGCTGCCATACGCTTTCACCGAACATGGCGTCGCTATGCTGTCGAGCGTCCTTCGGAGTCCTCGTGCCATCCAGGCCAACATTGCGATCATACGGGCCTTCGTGCGACTGCGTGGGTTGCTCACCTCGAATGAATCGCTCGCCCGCAAGCTGGGCGCACTCGAGAAAAAATACGACGCTCAGTTCAAAGTCGTCTTCGACGCCATTCGGCAACTCATGTCGCCGCGAACCGTCGGGCACCGCACGATCGGCTTTCGCCCGCGGGCCGGCGGGGACGACGTGGGCCGCCGGGACGGCCGCGCAGAACAACGGTAGTGTCACGGCGGCTGCGACTACGCTCGCAAGGGCCCTACTCGATGCGCCACCTCGTTGCCGACGGTGTGTGGCGAACCTCATCGCCCCGGGGGAGCAGGGCTCGCCGAGGGCGGAGCGGCACGACGGAGCGCCGGACCCGGAGAGAACCAGCGCTGGGCGATGACCGTCGGGATCACCGCGCTCGCCACGACCACGGTCACGAGCACCGAGAACTGCGCCCGGTCGAGGATGCCCGCGTTGAGGCCGTAGAGTGAGGAGATCGTCCCGAAGGTCAACCCCGTGGACATGAGCAATGTGGTGAACATCGCGTTGACGGGCACCCAGCGTTTCGCCAGCGGGTACACGCCCGCAATCTTCGTGACCTGCTTGACGGTAAAGAGGAGCCCCAGCAGGCCGAGATTCGCCCAGACCAGTTTGAGCGAGACGTTCATGCCGCCCTTGAGGAAGAAGAACGGTGTGAGCAGGGCGAACGCGACGACGCGGAAGCGGCGCGTCAGCTCGGGATGCTCGTGGAAGATCCTCGCGACCGCCAGCCCAAGCACGAACGCGGGGAGGACGGCGTGGCTCTGCGCCTTGTCCGCGAAGAACATCAGCACGAGCAGAGCGGCCACGGCCCCTTTGATCTCGGGCTCGATCACCCGCTCGCCGTAACGCGCGAAAAACCACGGCTGGAGCGCGACCATGGCCCAGATGACCAGCACCGAGACGCCGAGGAACGGCACGAGCCACCATGTCGGTCGGATGAAGAGGAGCGCCAGTGCCAACGCGGTGCCGAAGTCGGTCACGAAGGTGGAGGCCATGATGAGCTTGCCGATCGGCGTCAGGGTCAGCCCGGTCTCGACCAGCACGGTGTAGACGACGGCGAGGGACGTCGTTGAAAGCGCGACGCCGGCGATTTGCGCCGCGGGCGTCGACCAGCCGAGCACCCAGGCGCAGAAGAGCCAGGCGCCCACGAACGGGGCCGCGAAGGAGAGGCCGCCGATCAGCACGCTCTCCTTGAGCTTCTCCTGCATGACCCGCGCATCGACTTCCGCGCCGGCGAGGAAGGTCAGGAGGATGCTGCCGAACGCCGCGAGGAAGTCCATCCACGGCGGGCTCGTCAGGCCGAGGAAGTTCCCGGCGACGACGCCCAGGCTGATCTCGATCAGCGCGACCGAGACGCCGAGCTCGACGGAGGCCACGCTCGCCAGGAGGACGAGCAGCCCCGCGATCACGGCGATCAGGAGGTTTTCCATCCGCCCCCGATTAAAAACCCCTACCGGTGCTTGCCCGGTAGGGGTCATCAGCCTCGCGAGCCGCGAGGCGGTTTCGGGCGAACCCCATCGCCCTTCGTTATCTCCCCGATTATCCTGCCGGCCCGCCCCCGGTCAAGGTTTTCGATATCCTGGTCTCCGGGGATAATTTCGACGACGACAAGTGGCAAGCCTGGTATACGCGGGGCGCGAACCTACGAGAGATTGAGTTCTGGCTCGGGTCGGTACGACCCATCCGAGCCGTGCGTGAGAAACTACCATCGTGACCAAGCGTGAGTCGCGCAGGCTCGGAGCGGCCGCGAGGCCATCACCGGGCGATCGCTCCGTGGTTCCTACCTCGGCGCAGCGATGGGTCCGCTGGCTCGCGCCCTCGCTGGTGGCCCTCGTCACCCTCGTGGCCTTCCTCCCAACGCTGCACAACCAGTTCGTGAACTGGGACGATGACGTGAACTTCCTGGACAACCCCCACTATCGGGGGCTCGGCTGGAGCAAGCTCCACTGGATGTGGACCACGTTTCACATGGCCCACTACATTCCCCTGACCTGGATGACGCTCGGCATGGACTACCTGCTCTGGGGCATGAATCCCGTCGGGTATCATCTGACCAGCCTCCTCCTGCACACCACGAGCGCGGTCGTCTTCTTCTTCTTGGCCCGCAGGCTTCTGACCCTTGCGCTACCCCGAGCCTCGGGACGAGGCCACGCGCTCACGGTGTCGGCGGGGTTTGCCGCCCTCGTGTTCGCGATCCATCCCCTGCGCGTCGAATCCGTCGCCTGGGCCACCGAACGGCGCGATGTGCTCTCAGGGCTCTTCTATCTGTTGACGCTCCTGATGTACCTGCGGGCCTGCGAGCGGGGTGCGCCCGGCCGACGATCGTACTGGCTGTCCGTGGCGTTGTTCGGCTGTGCGCTCCTCTCGAAATCGATGGCGGTGAGCCTTCCCGTCGTGCTGTTGATCCTGGAGGTCTATCCGCTCCGACGCCTCGGCGGGTCCCTCGGATGGTCGAGGGCGTCCGCACGGCGGGTCTACGTGGAGAAGATCCCATTCGTCCTGCTGGCCGCTGCCGCGTCGGCGATCGCCCTCATGGCGCAGCTCTCGAACCGCGGCATGGTCTCCGTGGCTCACCTGAGCGCGCTGGACCGGCTCGCGGTCTCCACGTACGGATTGAGCTTCTATCTCTGGAAGACGGTCGTGCCCCTTGACCTCTCGCCGCTCTACATGCTGCCGCAGACGGTGAATCCCGCGGCGACGCCGTTCATCGTGAGTTACGGCGGGGTGCTTGCCGTCACGGCGATCGCTCTGGCACTCCGCCGTCGATGCCCCGGCCTGCCGGCGGCGTGGCTGGCGTACGTGGTCGTCCTCCTGCCGGTGCTCGGCATCGCTCAGAACGGCCCGCAGATTGCGGCCGATCGATACACCTATCTCGCCGCCCCCGGATGGGCGATCCTGGTCGGCGCCGGCCTGTTGTCCTGCTGGCGCCTCTCCACGAGCTCGACGAGGGCACCGACGACGTGGGGGGTTGCCGGCATTGCCACGGGTATCGTCATCGCGTTGGGAGTCCTCACCTGGAACCAGGTCCAGATCTGGCACGACTCGGGGAGGCTGTGGACCTACGCCCTTTCGATCGACCCCAACTCTCCCATCGCTCACACCAACCTCGGAGAGCTGCTCGATCGTCAGGGCAGGCTGGCCGAGGCGATCGACCATTTCCAGCACGCGCTGCGCACCAAGCCCGACTATGCCCTCGCTCACAACAACTGGGGCATGGCGCTCAAAGCTCAGGGCAGGCCGGCCGAGGCGATCGACCATTTCCAGCACGCGCTGCGCCTCAAACCCGACTTCCCCATCGCCCACAACAACTGGGGCACGGCGCTCGGTCAGCTGGGCGAGCCGGCCGAGGCGATCGATCACTTCCAGCAGGCGCTGCGCCTCAATCCCGACTTTGCCCTCGCTCACAGCAATTGGGGCGCCGCGCTCCTTCAGCAGGGTCAGCCGGCCGAGGCGATCGACCACTTCCAGCAGGCGCTGCGCATCGATCCCGACTTGGCCCTCGCCCGCAGCAACTGGGGCGCCGCGCTCCTCCAGCAGGGTCAGCCAGCCGAGGCGATCGAGCACCCCCAGCAGGCTCTTCGCGTCCAGCCCGACCTCGCCCAAGCTCACGCCAACCTGGGCCTAGCGCTCGCTCGGCAAGGCAAGCTCGCCGAGGCGACCGAGCACTATCAGCAGGCTCTCGGCCGGAAGGGCGAATAACCGGAATCGCCGCGCCATTGTCCCTGCCGTGCGCCCGTGATACGTTGGCGAGGGCATGAGAGCCGTCGTCGCAGGGCTCCTACTCGCGACCGCGTGGCTCGCCGAGCCCCCCGCCGCGGCCGCGTTGAGCGTCCAGGAAGCGATCCTCCGAGCCAAACCCGGCGTCGCGCTCGTCACCGCCGAGATCCGCGCGGACGTCACGATGAACTGCGGCCATGGGCCCGTCGAGGTGAGCCCCGCGCCGTTCGTCGAGACCGGCACGGGCTGGTTCGTCGACGGCCGCGGCTTCCTCATCACCAACGCGCACGTCGTGGACCCCGCGCACCGGCTCCCGCCGTGGGTGACGCACGAGCTGAAGAAGAAAGCGATCGAGCAGGCGTGCGTCGAGCCCGCGCTGCGCGCCAAGGGGCTCATGCACGGCCAGCGTCCCGACGTCGAGGAGCAGATCCGCCGCCAGGCCTCCGACCAGGGGCTCGCGACCGCAAAGGTCACGCCGGTTCCGAGGATCACGGTGATGCTCTCCAACGGCACGAAGCTGACGGCGGAGGTTAAAAAGTTCAGCCCGCCGCTCCTCCTCGACAACAACAACCGCCCGCTCCCGGACTCCGGGCGCGACCTGGCGCTCCTGCGCGTGAAGGACGGGGTCTACCCGGCGATCGCGCTCGCGAAGCGCGACAGCCAGATCGGCGATCCCGTCCACATCCTCGGCTTCCCGGGCGTCGTCCTTTCGCACGAGCTCTTGAACAAGAGCGCGGCGCTCGAGGCCTCGGTCACCAACGGCGCCGTGTCGGGCTTCAAGCAGGACCAGATTGGCCAGGCCGTGATCCAGTCCGACGCGCCGGCGGCCCACGGCAACAGCGGCGGCCCCGCCGTCACCGACGACGCCACGGTCGTCGGCGTCATGACGTTCATCTCGCTCTCGTCGTCCGGCAGCGAAGTCCAGGGCTTCAACTTCCTCATCCCGGCGAAGGACGTCACGAAGTTCCTCCAGGGGACCGAGGTGACGAAGCCCGGCGAGAGCACGTTCAATCCGGTGTGGGTGGCGGGCATCGAGGCGCTCCTGGACGGCCACTACTCCACCGCGGTGGCGAAGTTCCAGGAGGTGAACAAGCTCCTGCCCGGGCTCACCGACGTCAAGCGCCTGCTCGCCGAGGCCGAGGACAAGGTGAAGAACCCGCCGCCGCGGCCGTTCCCCTGGGCGTGGGCGACCCTCGGCGTCACGCTCCTCTCGGTCGGCACCTACGGCGGGATGTGGGGCCGCCGCTGGTGGAAGAACCGGTTCCGCATCCAGCCGACGCAGGTGATCGCGTTCATCGAGCGCGGGTTCAACCCGGTCCTGCTCGACGTGCGGACCAAGACCGACTACGAGACGAGCCCCCTGAAGCTACCCGGCGCGGTCCGGCTCGAGCCGGAGAGCGCGCCGACGGCGAACCTCGGCCTCGAGCCCGGCCAGCTCATCGTCCTCTACTGCACGAGCCCGGAGGAGGCGACGAGCGCGCGCGTCATCCAGGTGCTCCGCGCGCGCGGCTTCAAGAGCGTGCGCATCCTCAAGGGCGGCCTCGGCGGCTGGACGAACGCCCGGCTCCCCGTCGAGGCCAAGTCCTCCCTACCCTCGATCGGGCTCGAGATCTACAAGAACCTCTCGCTCGGCGACGTCGAGCGGCGGAAGTTCCGGACGGGCGACGTCATCTTCCGCGAGGGCGACGACGCGCACGGCGAAGCGTACGTGGTCCACGCCGGTGCGGTCGAGATCCGGCGGAGCTTCGACGGGGCGGAACGGGTTCTGAACCGGCTCGGCGAGGGCGAGCTCCTGGGCGACCTGGCGCTCTTCCGCAAGGGACCGCGATCGGCGAGCGCCGTGGCCACGAGCGACACGGAGCTCCTCATCATCAAAGACGAGCGGCTCGAGTGGCTCATCCGCAACCGCCCCCAGCTCACCGTCGAGCTCCTGAAGCGCCTGTCGAAGCTGGTCGTCGCCACCGACAAGGAGCGCGCGGAGGCCGGCAGCGTCAGATGACGCCGCGCGCCCTCAGGCGCGCGAGCTCCGCCCCCGAGAGCCCGAGCCGTCCCCCGTAGATCTCCTCGTTGTGCTCGCCGGGCGCGGTCGGCCCCACGCGCTCGACCCGACCGGGCGTCAACGTGAGGCGCGGCACCACCCCGGGCATCGTCAGCGCGCCGACCCACGGCGCGGCGAGCCGCAGAATGTTCTCGCGCGCGCGCACCTGCGGGTCCTCGAAGAGGTCACGGACGCTCGCCACCAACGACGACGGGACCTCGCACGCCTCGAGGACCCGGAGCGCCTCGGCGGCGTCGCGCTCCCCGACCCAGTCGGCCACGAGGCCGTCGACCAGCTCCCGGTGCTCGAGACGCGCGCGCGCCGAAGCCATGCGCGCGTCGCCCTTGAGCTCCGGCCGGCCGAGCGCCTGGAGGAGCCGCTCGAACATGCGGTCGTTGGTGCAGGCGATCGCGATCCACCGTCCGTCGCGGCACCGGTAGTGGTTGTGGGGCACCACGCTCTCGGTGCCGGAGCCGATCCGCTCGCGCACGCGCCCGGTCGCGCCGTGCACGGCGATCACGTCGTCGAGGATGCGGAGCACCGGCTCGTAGAGCCCGAGGTCCACCACCTGCCCCTGGCCGGTCCGGTCCGCGTGGCGGAGCGCCAGGAGCGCGCCGAGGGCGCCGAAGACGCCCGCGAGGTAGTCCGGGACGGTCGGCGTCCCCGGCGTGACGGGCGGCCGATCGGGATAGCCCGAGACGTACGAGAGGCCGCCGACCGCGGCGGCGATCCGCCCGAACCCCGGCCGCGCGCGACGGGGGCCCGTCTGGCCGAACGCCGAGATCCTCACCATGACGAGCGAAGGCCGCACGCGGGAGAGCTCGCTCCACCCGAGGTTCCAGCCCTCGAGCGTGCCCGGCCGGAAGTTCTCCGTCACGACGTCGGTCGACGCGACGAGGCGGCGGATCAGCCCCTGCCCCTCGGGATCGCGAAGGTTGCACGTGATGGACTTCTTGTTGCGCGCCTCGACGAACCACCAGTAGGAGCTGCCGGACGCGTCGGCGGAGGGGCCGAGGCGGCGGAGATCGTCGCCGACGCCGGGCTGCTCGACCTTGATGACGTCGGCGCCGAACTCGCCGAGGAACGTCGCGCAGAGCGGCGCGGCGAGAAACGTCGCGAGGTCGAGCACGGTGACGCCGTCGAGGGGCATGGCGGAGTCGGTCACGCCGGTCATCTTACCCCGGCCGTGCTAGGATCGAGTCGACCGGCGAGCGAGGAGACGGCCATGAAAGCGGTTGTGGCGCGCATGTGGGGCGAGCCGGCGATGCTCGAGTACACGGAGGTCTTTCCACCGGCGCCGCGGCCTGGTCAGGTGCTGATCGACGTCAAGGCGATCGGCTGCAACTTCCCGGACATCCTGATCGTCCAGGGCAAGTATCAGAAGAAGCCACCGCTGCCCTTCAGCCCGGGCGCCGAGGTGGCGGGCGTCGTCCGCGACGTGGGCGCCGGCGTCACGCAGGTCGGGATCGGCGAGCGCGTCTTCGCGCTGATGGACTGGGGGGCGTACGCCGAGCAGGTCGTCGTGGACCAGCACCACGCCTACGCCTTGCCCGGCTTCATGACCTTCGAGACGGGCGCGGCCTTCGGCCTCGCCTACCAGACCGCCTGGTGCGGCCTCGTCCGCCGCGCCGCCCTCCGCCGGGGCGAGACGCTGCTCGTCCACGGCGCCGCGGGCGGCGCCGGGCTCGCCGCCGTGCAGCTCGCGAAAGCGCTCGGCGCACGCGTCATCGCCACCGCGGGGTCGCGCGAGAAGCTCGAGGTCGCGCGCGCCGCGGGCGCCGACGTGCTCGTCAACTACCGGACGGAAGAGTGGATCGAGCGCGTGAAGAAGGAGACGGACGGGCGCGGCGCGGACGTGATCTACGACCCCGTCGGCGGCGACGTCTTCGACGGCTCCACCCGGTGCATCGCCTTCGAGGGGCGCCTGCTCGTCATCGGGTTCACGAGCGGCCGCATTGCCGAGGTCGCCACCAACCGCGTGCTCCTCAAGAACGTCAGCATCGTCGGCGTGCACTGGGGGCTCTACAGTGAGCGTGATCCCGTGCTGGTCCGCCGCTGGATGGTCGAGCTCCTCAAGCTCGCCGAGGCCGGCCAGCTCAAGCCCGTCGTCTCGAAGACGTTCCCGCTGCGCGAGGCGACCCGCGCGCTCGCCGCCATCGCCTCGCGCGAGAGCTACGGCAAGGTCGTCCTCGTCCCGTGATCCGGGTCGGCGTGAAGCGGCTCGACCCGGCGGTCCCGCTGCCGACCTACGCTCGCGAAGGCGACGCCGGGCTCGACCTCCACGCCGCGCACGACGTCACGCTCCCGCCGGGGGGCCGGGCCCTCGTCGGGACCGGCCTCGCCGTCGCCATTCCCCCGGGGCACGCCGGCTTCGTCCTGCCGCGCTCGGGGCTCGCCCTGAGCCGCGGCGTGACGATCCTCAACGCGCCCGGGCTGATCGACGCGGGCTACCGCGGTGAGCTGAAGGTGTTGCTCGTCAACCACGACGCCGAGACGACGGTGACGCTCCGCCGCGGCGAGCGTGTCGCCCAGCTCGTCGTCCAGCGCGTCGAGCGCGCCGAGCCCGTCCCCGTGGACGAGCTCCCCGCGAGCGAGCGCGGCGCGGCCGGCTTCGGCTCCACCGGCTGCTGATCCCTCAGGAGGAGAGCGCCATGAGTCGAAGCGCGTACGTCGTCCGACAGGATACGGTCATGCCCTACTCCCCGCTCAACCACGCGGACACGGTGAACCGGCGCCTCGTCGGCCGCGAGAACGTCGGCGCCCGCAACCTCGAAGTCGTCCTCGGCGTCGTCGCCAAAGGGGGAGGCGCGCTCAAGCACTCCCATCCCGGGATCGAGCAGGCCTGTTACGTGCTCGCAGGGCGGGCGCGCGTCGAGGTCGGAGGCGACTACGTCGACGAGGTCGGGCCGGGCGACGCCGTGTTCTTTCCGGCGGGCGTGCCGCACGTCTTCACGACGATCAGCGACGAGCCCGTCAAGGTGCTTGTGATCTACGCGCCGCCATATGCGGAGACCGGGGCGATCCGGCACTGAGCCCACTCGCCCCCAGGCGAACGAGCTGATCCAGGATTCGCGACACCATCCGCCGCTCCACCCACGCCTCGCCAGAGTCGACGGCACGCACGGCCTTCGGGAGGAACGCGCGAAGGGCCGCACGGTCCAGGTAGCCCCGCGCGCCCCGCCGCAAGCCTTCGAGGATCAACGCGATGGGTGTGCTGCGGCTCGTGAGCAAGATCACTCGGGTGCCGGGCCTTCCGAGCCGGATGCGCCGCAAGACGGCCAGCACGTCGAGCCGGGGTCGCCTGAGGTCGAGGAGCAGCACACGGGGCCGGAGCCGCGCGACCACGGCCCAAGCGGCCTGGCCGGCTTCGACGTCGGCGACGACCGAGATCCCGCCAGCGGGCTCCAGGAGTCTCCGCCAGAGGACTCGGTCTCGAGGCTCTCCGGCAACGACCACGGTGATAGGCGTCATCGCCCAAGAGTTACCAGGAGCTGTGGCGGCGGTCTATTGGACTTTGGTCTGTCCGACCTTCTTCTAGGCGGGAGCGTGCGCCTCCAGCGCGTACACCGCCAGGTGGAGGCGGCTCGACACCCCGAGCTTCGCAAAGATGCTGGTCAGATGGGCCTTGACGGTTCGCTCGGCGATGGACAGGCGGTCGGCGATCTCCTTGTTGCTGGCGCCGGCCGCGACGATGGCGACGAGCTCACGTTCCCGAGCGGTGAGACGCCGGAGTCGCTGGGACGTCTCCGGGCCGCGACGCTGCGAGAGCGCGGCGAGCTCCTCCAGGAGGTGCCCGGTGACGCTCCGTCCGACCCAGATCTCTCCGGCGCGTACCCGCTGGAGGGCTCTGCGCAAGAGCGTGGGCTCGCTCTGGCGGGAACAGTAGCCGCTCGCGCCTTGCTTCAGAGCCGCGACGGCGTCCGCGTCGTCGGGCCGGGCGACCAGCAGGACCGTTCGCGTCGTGGGACTCAGGGCCCGGATCGTCTGGAGGCTCTCGAGCCCGGCATATCCGGGGATCGGGTGGTCGAGCAGAAAAACCGCCGGGGTGAGCTCGGGGATGAGCCGTTCGATCTCGGCACGGTCGCCGGCCTCGCGGAGTCGCCGGAGGCCGCGCTCGCTTGCCAGGCTCTGGGCGAGCCGTCTTCGCAGGGCCCGGTCGGCGCTCGCGATGAGCACGTCGGCCGGGCGCACCAGAACGGTCTCGACGGGGACCGCCGCGCGTGTTTCCGCGATCGACCGTGAGAGCGTCCTGTGATTCGCCCTCATGGCCCCGTTGGATCCGACCTCGCTGGCAGAAGTTCTGATCATCGCCCTGTCGCTGGTCGCACTGTGTTCCCCTCCGCGCAATCCTGACGGCCGCGCCGCGCTAGTTTTCCAAGCAAGCGAAGTGCCACGGGATTCCGTAGTTTCCGGTAAAGCCTCCACCGAGAATTGTCAGGCCTTTAACCACTGATCACGAATGCGCCGTGCGGCCATCTTCGTGCGCTCGGTGTCCACATTCGATCCGCGCCTGGCGGGTTCTGAGCAAGGCGGTCGTCATTCGCCTTCCGGAAACGTCGTCGTACCTCGGATCTAGTCCCAAGGTCCAGTAGACGCGCCGCGCGGGCCGCGGCGATGATCGACGCCACACTGAAACGGCGCGCGCAGTCAACGCGAGCGCGGAAGAAAGTCAACGTGAGACAGCGAACACCAAAGGAGAGCCGAATGAAGAAACTATCTGTCGCCGTATCCGCCCTGGCGCTGATCCTCGTCGCGAGCTGTGGCGTCGCCTTCGCCACGCGGGAGGTTGTCGGCGTCGGCACGACCGGCGCGCAGTACGCCCTGTTCCTCCCCGACAACTGGAACGGGGACCTGGTCGTCTACGTCCACGGTTTCATCGACCCTGCGGCGCCGGTGGCCCTGCCGGACGCCGCGCCGGACGACGTCGCGCCGTGGGTCGTGGAGCTCCGTGAACGCCTGCTGCAGGCGGGCTACGGCGTCGCCTATTCGAGCTTTTCCGAAAATGGGTGGGCGGTGAACGACGCCGCTCAGCGAACGCGTGAGCTGCGGCCGCTCTTCACCCACTACTTCTACAAGCCCGATCGGACCTACGTCATCGGGCGGTCGCTCGGTGCGCTCACCACCATGCTGCTCGTCGAGAAGTACGCGGTCGAGACCAAAACCAGCCTCTCCCTCTTCGGACTGGTTACGATCAGCTCGAGCGAGCGCGTGATAGACGGTGCCCTCGCACTGTGCGGCCCCGTGGGGGGAGGGCGCAAGCAGACAGACTACGTCGGCCACACGCGCGCCGTCTTCGACTTTTTCTATCCGGGAGTGATCCCGGGGGACGTCCTCGACGTCCCGAAGGAGCTGAACTACTCGAGCGAGCTGGTCCCGGCCATCTACTGGGCGATCCTGGCAAACCCGACGGCGGCGGTGGCCCTTGCCTCGGTGGATCAGGTCGAGCTGCCGTGGACGGGCGACTTCACCGACGGGACCCTGATCAACTCGATCCTCCGGGTGCTCGGCTACAACATTCTGGGGACGAATGATCTGCTGGAGCGAACGGGCGGCGCCTCGCCCTTCGAGAACCGAAGCACGACCTACACGGGCACGGGGCTCCAAACCCTCGACGCCGCACTCAATGCCGGTGTCGACCGGTTCGCGGGAAGCACGCAAGCCTTCAACTACCTCAAGGCCTACTACCAGCCCAAGGGGGCCCTGGACATTCCCGTCCTGACCCTCCACACGACGCTCGACCCGGACGTGCCGTTCTCCCATGAAGCGAGCCTGGCCGCGATTGTCGCGAAGGCGGGGGCGTCGAGGAAGCTCGTGCAGCAGTCCTACAACCGGTACGGTCACTGCAACTTCAGCCCGGCCGAGACGGCGAGCGCCTTCCTCCGGCTGGCGGACTGGGTCAAGCGCGGCGTGAAGCCCGTCGGCGGCGCCCTGGCGCCATGAGGATCCCAGGGTTGAGGGGTCGGATCATGTACGCACGGAACGCGGTGCTCCTGCTGCTCTCCCTGCTCGCCGTGGCGGTCGGGCCCAGCCCGGCCGCCGCGGCCGACGCCACCATGTACGAGTTGTTCGAAAGCATGTCGATCGTCCAGAAGGACGGACGGACGTATCGGCAGGCTTGGGCCGCCATCAAGGGGACGGCGCGCCCCGGCACGCTGCTCTGCCCCTTGCCCACGACGTGCACCCTCAACGGCCTCGGGACGTCCAGCGTGGAGGTCACCACGGGGAAGGGGACCTTCGGCGGGTACCTCACGGTGGTCGTCCAGGGCGATAACCCGGTGGACGGGCCTGAGGCTCGCGTGCTCAGCGGCAGGTTCAGCGGTCAGATGGACTTCTCTCCTGCCCTGGCACTCAAGCCGCCGCAGCCGTACGGCACCGTCGTCGGCACAGTGAGCATCGACGGCATGTCTTCCCCGTTCAAGGGCATCTTCCACTTGCCGTTCGCGTTTCCTGATGACCCCAGCAACACGCCGTACTACCTGAGTTTCACCGGCCTCAAGGCGAGCGGGGTGGAGCCCGTGAGCGCCCACGAGAGGGCGCTTGACGAGCCGATGGTGAAGTTCGAGATCTGCCTGGGATCCACGGGGTGCTAGACCCGAGCAAGGCGTAAGGCCTCATCGCCGGAGGGACGAAAAGTGAATTGGGCACCTCGAAAGCTTGTGGTCATTCTGTGTGGGCTCGGCGCTCTGCTGGCGGTGCAATCCGAAAGCGCCATGGCAGAGCCCGAGCGTGGCGGGCCCCGCGAGGCCTACGTCATTCATTTCATCCCGACGCAGAACGCGCCGCCGGGCGCGAGGGCCACGATGGGGATCACGCTCAGGCCAGATGGCGGGGAGACGCGCGTCCGCTTCTCCGTTCGCCACGCGTATCCCAACACGCTCTACACGATCTGGACGGTCTTTGGCGTCCTGCGCTGGCCCTTACCGCACAAAGGCTTTGAAGTCCCACTGGACTCGGCCGCCAAGCGCCCCGGATTTCCCCTGGACGGCAACGCGGTCTCGCCGCTGGCCCGCCTCGGCGACCAGTTCACCTCGGGCGTCGGCTTCGACCCGGGCGCGACGTTCGTCACCGATGCGAACGGGGATGGACAGGTCACGCTCACGCTGGATTACGACCTGATCCGTGAAGCCCCCGTGTCCAACAAGAACATCATCAAGCAGTGCGTCCCGACGTCACTCGACGCGACCGGGGGCTGTCTGGATACGGTGAGGGTGACGACGACATGGCTCCGCACGTTCATCGGTCAGTACCCCCTCTCCGAGAGGGCCAGCAGCTGCGCCAACTACGACCCGGACGCGGACCCCGACGTTGTGGGGGACGAGGTGAAGCGCCAGGGCATGGATGCGCGACTCTGGCAGTGCGTCGACCCAGCCTCTGTGGATCAGCGCACCGGGAGGTTCCTCGTCCGGATCCCCCGATTCGAGTTCGACCACTTCCGCCTGGCCGCCCATCCCGACGGCCTCACCCATGGGTTCATCGGCGGCAACGGGACGGACCATCGGATCGACCTCGTCGGCCGCCGCAGCGACCTGATCAGGGTCCGGCTGACCCCGAGCGAGGAGTGACCATGCGACGCGACGTGGACTGGCCCCGTGGCCCGGAGCGACCACGCCCCATGCCGTCGATTCTGTTGGCTCTCTCCGGCCTCGTCTACTTCGGCCTCCTCATCTTCACGTCGGTGCTCGCGCCGTATCGCTTTCCGATTCCGTATGCCGTGCCCATCTTCGATACACCCTTCGTCCTGGCGGCCATCGGCGTGGGGTATCTCTGCTGGGAGCGCCATCGACTCCGGCAGGATCTCCGCTCCGCGTCGCTGGGGGGCGCGCTCTGGCTGGCCGGTCTGCTGGGGGTGGCGCACATCCTGGCGCAACCGGATTACCCGAGTACCGTTGGCGTCGAGCCCGGGGTCGCCCCGTACTTCCTCTTCCTGAGCTACCTGGCCGGCTTCGTCGGCGTCGCGCTCGCGTCTTCCTTCGCCGATCGGCAGCTTTCGCTGAGCGACCGGGCCCGCCTGTGGATCGCCGCCGCCGTCTTCGGCCTGGGCATCGTCATCGTCGTCGCCGTGTTGGCGATCCGGCCGCTCTTGCCCTCGCTCGTCATGAAGCCCGGGCGCCTCACCCCGTTTGCGATTCTGGCCGGCGCCGTCAGCATCGGGCTCGTCGGTGTCTGGGCGCTCGCGGCCGGACGGAAGAGGGCGTCCGGAGGATACGAGGACTTCCTCACCGGGTGCCTGCCGCTCGCCACATTTCTATGGCTGGTCGGGCTCACCGGGTTTCTCCTGTGGCCGTTCCGTTACGGCGTGACCTGGTACGTCGCGGGCCTGGCGCGCCCGGTCGGCCTCGGGGTGATCCTCGTGGGGCTCATGCGAGAGCAGATCTGGCTCTACCGGGAGATCGTCCGAAAGAACGACGACCTCACCGCCCGAGAGCTGACGGCTCGCGCAGAGGCCGCGGCCTTCGAGCGCCGCTTCGCCGATCTCGTGCAGGACCTCGACGCCATCGTGTGGGAAGCGGACGCGACGTGGCGGTTCTCGTTCGTGAGCCAGCGCGCCGAGGCCATTCTCGGTTACCCCGTCACGCAGTGGCTCACCGAGCCCGAGCTCATGCTGGAACACCACATTCATCCGGAGGATCGTGAACGCACGCTCACGATGTTCCGAGAGGCCGCCGCACAGGGCCGGAACTCCGATTTCGAGTACCGCGCCATCGCGGCCAACGCGCGCCCGGTCTGGCTGCGCGCGATGGTTCACATCGTTCGCGACGAGCACGGAAGGGCCGAGAAGCTGCGCGGCTTGATGGTGGACGTCTCCGAGCGCAGGCAGTTGGAGGAAGACTTGCGGCAGGCGCAGAAGATGGAGGCGGTCGGCCGCCTGGCGGGCGGCATCGCCCACGACTTCAACAACCTGCTGACCGTGATCATGGGCCAGACGGAGCTCCTGCGGCGGCGTCTCGACGGCCACGCATCGCTCGGCGGCGACGTCGAGGGGATCGAGAAAGCCGCGGAGCGCGCCGCAGACCTGACCAGCCACCTCGTGGCGTTCAGCCGGAAGCAGGTCCTGCAGCCCAAGGTCATCGACCTCAACGTCATCGTGACGCGCATGGGTGCGATGCTCCGACGGGTCGTCGGCGAACGCATCGAGCTGGTCACGAGCCTGAAGCCCCGGCTCTGGCGCGTGAAGGCCGATCCGGCGCGGCTCGAGCAGGTGATCATGAACCTCGCCCTCAATGCGCGCGACGCCATGCCGGCGGGCGGCCGGCTCACGATCGAGACCAGGAACCTGACGGTCGAGGCGGCGGGTCCGCCCCGACGCGCCGCGGTGCCGCCCGGCACCTACGTCACGCTCGCCGTGAGCGACACGGGCTGCGGCATGGACGCACGGACCCGGGCACACATCTTCGAGCCGTTCTTTACGACCAAAGGCGACGGTCGTGGGGCTGGTCTCGGGCTGTCGATGGTCTACGGCATCGTGAATCAGAGTGGGGGCGCGATCCGGGTCGACAGCGAGGCCGGCGGCGGCAGCACCTTCACGATCTACCTGGCTCGCGTCGACGACCCGATCGCCATGATCGAACCTAAGGGCCAGGCGACGGAGGCGCCGCAGGGCTCCGAGACCATCCTGGTCGTGGAGGACGAAGACGACGTTCGCGAGGTCGTGTGTCGGACGCTCAGGATCAACGGCTACACCGTGCTGCAGGCCCGTCATGGTTCGGAGGCGCTGGCGATCGCCGATCGGCAAACGGAACCGATCCATCTGCTCCTGACCGACGTGGTCATGCCGCGCATGAACGGCCGCGAGCTCGCCGAGCAGCTCGTGCCACGCCGCCCGGAGATGAAGGTGCTCTACATGTCCGGCTACGCGGACGATCTCGTCTTGCACCATCGCACCAGCGATCAGGACGCGGAGTTCTTGCAGAAGCCCTTCAGCTGCGACGCGCTCGGACGACGGGTGCGAGACCTCCTCGATGCGGGAGCGCCCTCGGCTTCGGCTCGCGCCTGAGGGCTCACTCGCCCTGGTCGAGCCCGAGCGCCTCCTCCCAGAGACGCTCGCAGGTCTCGTGAAAACACACCCGGAGCGTGGCGGCGTACTCGAACTCCCAGCGGGGCTCGCCCGCGCGGATCGCCTCGTCGCAGCCCGAGCAGACCTCCGGCGCGCCCATGACGAGGCGGACGCTCGGGGGATTCGTGTCGATCCCCGGGCGCGGGCCCGACGGGAACGCGCGCGGCAGCTTGCCGTCGGCGAGCTTCTCGCGGATCTTCGCCGCCCGGCGGTCCTCGACGGCCGGCACGACCTATTCGCCCGGCTGCATGAACGGGTAGCGAAAATCGGTCGGCGGGACGAACGTCTCCTTGAGCGCCCGCGGGCTCACCCAGCGCAGGAGGTTCACGAGACTCCCCGCCTTGTCGTTCGTCCCCGACGCGCGCGCGCCGCCGAAGGGCTGCTGGCCGACGACGGCCCCCGTCGGCTTGTCGTTGATATAGAAGTTGCCCGCGGCGTACGTGAGCGCCTCCGTCATCCGCGCGATCGCGGCGCGGTCGCGCGCGAAGATCGCGCCGGTGAGCGCGTAGGGGGAGCCCCGGTCGGCGAGCGCCAGCGCCTCGTCGAGATCGGAGTCCTCGAAGACGTAGACCGTCAGCACGGGGCCGAAGATCTCCTCGCGCATCAGCTTGAGGTCGGGCCGCTTGGCCAGGACGACCGTCGGCTCGACGAAGTATCCCTTGGCGTCATCCGCGCCGCCGCCGGCGAGGACCTCGGCATCCGGCGACTGGCGCGCGACGTCGATGTAGCCCGTGATCGTCCGGAACGCGTTCCGGTCGATCACCGCGCCCATGAAGTTGGTGAAGTCGGTCGGATCGCCCACCCGGATCTCTGAAATCTGCTCCAGGAGCCGCTTCTTCACCTCGGGCCAGAGCGAGGCGGGGATGAAGGCCCGCGAAGCGGCGGAGCACTTCTGGCCCTGGTACTCGAAGGCGCCGCGCGTGAGCGCGGTCGCGAGCGCGGCCACGTCGGCCGAGGGGTGGGCGAGGACGAAGTCCTTGCCGCCGGTCTCACCGACGATCCGCGGATAGCTCCGGTACGCTCGAATGCGCCTGCCGACGGTCTCCCACATCGCCTGGAAGGTCGCGGTCGAGCCGGTGAAGTGGATGCCCGCGAGGTCGGGCGAGGCGAGCGCCGGGTCGCCGACCTCGCCGCCGGCGCCCGGCACCATGTTGATGACGCCCGGCGGGAGCCCCGCCGCCTCCAAAATATCCATGATGACGTGGGCGGCGTACACGGCCGTGGACGCGGGCTTCCACAGCACGGTGTTGCCCATGATCGCCGGCGCCGTCGGCAGGTTGCCGCCGATCGAGGTGAAGTTGAACGGCGTGACCGCGAAGACGAATCCCTCGAGCGGCCGGTGCTCGACGAAGTTCCAGCACCCGGGCGACGAGAGCGGCTGCTGGCGGTAGATCTCCTCGGCGAAGGCGACGTTGAAGCGCCAGAAATCGATCAGCTCGCACGCGGCGTCGATCTCCGCCTGATGAGCGGTCTTCGACTGCCCGAGCATCGTCGCCGCGTTGAGGAGCATGCGGTACGGCCCCGCCAGGAGATCCGCGGCCCGGAGGAAGATGGTCGCGCGGTCCCGCCAGGCCATGCGCGACCACTCGCGGTGCGCCACCAGCGCGGCGTCGATCGCGTGCGCGACCTCGGCGGCGCCCCCCTTGTGCCAGACGGCGAGGACGTGGCGGTGGTCGTGCGGCATGACGACCTCGGCGGTCCGTCCGGTCGCCACGCCCCGACCGCCGATGCGGGGTGTGATCTCGACCACGTCGCTCGACATCTTGGCGAGCTGGGCTCGCAAGGCCTTGCGCTCGGGGCTGCCGGGAGCATACGCGAGGATGGGCTCGTTGCGCGGGGGTGGCACGGAGACGATCGCGTTCGGCATGTCGTCCTCCTTGCGCTACCTCATTGTATCCCGCGGCGGACTCAGTGCTGCGTATGACCCGAGGCGCCGCCGGGCGGCCGGAGGCTCTTGAGGTAGGCGACGAGATCGACCAGCTCCTGCACGGTCATCGAGTCGTTGAAGGACGGCATCTTCGACGAGCCGTCCTTCGCCGCGTAGCCCTTGCCCGGGTCGATCACCTTGGTCGGGTTCACGATCGACTCGGCGAAGTACTCGGCGTCGTGCATGGGGCCCATCATCGACAGCTCGGGCCCCACGTTCTCCCGGTCTTGTGCGGCGGGGAACGTCTCCCCCTTGACCTCGTGGCACTTGTAGCACTCGAACTTCGCGAACGCCTGCCGCCCCTTCGCGGGCTCGCCCTTCGGCAGACCGAACGTCCAGCCCTCGGGCGTGTGGTGCTGGCCCTGCGCCGGCTCCGGCATCCGGTGCTGGCCGTGCTCCGGCATGCGGTGCTGGGCGTGGCCCGGCGGCGCGGCGCCGCCGGCGGCGACGAGCACGGCGAGGGCGAGCGCGACGCGACGGCTCACTCCGCCGCCCTCTTGTGGCCCGCGACGTACTCGGCGACGACCGGCACCGACTCCGGCTCGATCGAGGTGAAGCTCAGCCCGGCGTTAGCGCCGCGCCGCCAGACGATCGTGCCCTCGGCGACGATGGGCATGGCGAGTGCGCCACCCTCGAGACGGAGCCGGACCGTGCTGTCGACCTTCCAGTCCGCCGGCACCTCCGCGAGCGCGAGCCCGCCCTCGCTGATGTCGACGGTCCACACGCGGCAGACGAGCCCGGTGGCCACGTCGGTGAGCGCCGCCGCCGCGTCGAGCACGGCGCGCGGGTATTTGCGAACGTCCGTCGCCAGGACGGCGTAGATCTTCACCGGCACCGACTTGCCCCGCACCGTCACCGCGCCAAGCTCCCGCGTCGCGAACACGCCCTTCACGTACTCGTACGTGGACTCGCTGATGATGATCGAGACGCCGTGGTCCTTCGTGATGGACTCGAGGCGCGCGGCGAGGTTGACGGTGTCGCCGATCGCCGTGTACTCGAGGCGCTGCTGCGAGCCGAGCGTGCCGACGACCGCCTCGCCCGTGTTGATCCCGACGCCGTTCCGGATCGTGACGCCGTACTTCGCCTCCCAGCGCGCCGCCGCCGCGAGCGTCCGTTCCTGGAACGCGAGCCCGGTCCGCACGGCCTTGATCGCGTGCTCGGGGTCCTCGACCGGGACGTTGTAGAGGGCCATCACGCAGTCGCCGATGTACTTGTCGACGGCGCCGTCGTGCGCGAAGACGATCTCCGTCATCTCGGTGAGGTACTCGCGCAGCATGGCCGCCACCTGCTCGGGTTCGAGCCTCTCGGAGATGGAGGTGAAGCCGCGCAGGTCGGAGAAGAGGACGGTGACCAGACGCCGACTCGAGCCCAGGCTCCGCTCGTCACGCCCGCGGACGACCGCCCGCAGGACGTCCGGCGAGAAGAAGCGCGAGAGCCGCCGCTTCTCGCGCTGCTCGCGCACGAAGTGCTCGAGCACGGTCGAGCCGTAGCCCAGCACGAGGGCGAGCGTGGCGGCCATGCCGCGCAGCCAGAGGTCGCCGAGCGCGAAGCCGGCGAAGGCGCCGAGCGCGAGGGCGCCCCACACGAGGACCGCGGCGCCGAGCGCGCGCAGCGCCCGGAGGCGCAGCACGAGCGCCGCGCCCAGCACGGCGGCGACGAGCGCGACGCTCGTGGTGACCCACCGGGGGACCTCGCGGATCGCGTCGCCGGCGATCAGCGTGTCGAGGGCGTTGGCGAGGATCTCGACTCCGGGCATCTCGTCGACCCCGGGCCGCTCGCTGCCGCGCGCGAAGGGGGTGGCGAACAGGTCTTTCAGGATCGCGCTCGTCGGGCCCACGAGGACGATCTTGCCGCGGAAGGCCGCGGGCCCGACCTCGCCGCGCAGCACCTGGTAGTACGGCATCCACGGAAACGTCCGCGGGCCGCCGCGGAAGTTGACGAGGATCTCTGGCGCGTCGGGCAGCGGCTTGACGGCCAGGCCCGCCTTCGCGGCGACCCGATGGAGCGCGGCAGCGAAGCCCGGGAGGGTCGTGTCACCGACGCGGACCCTCATCGGCACGCGCCGGACCAGGCCGTCGGCGTCGTAGAAGACGTTGACCGGCGCATCGCCGGCCGCGCCCCGCCGGATGACCGGCAGCGGCGGGTTGATGTCCACGCGGCGGTAGAAGGCCTGCTCGTCCATCCTGGGCGCGTCGGCCAGCACCACGTTGCCCGCCCGCGCGACGGCCGCGCCGAGGGCCTGGTCGTCCTTGGGTCCGCGCGACGACGGCGTGTCGAAGATGAGGTCGATGCCGATCGCGAGCGGCCCGCCCGCGCTGATCCGGTCGAGCAGCGCGCCGTGCATCGCGCGGGGAAACGGCCACTGCGTGTTCAGCTCGGCGTTCGAGGACTCGTCGATCGTCACGATGACGATCGGCGCGCTCGGCGCCCGCGCGCCCCGGAGCTCGAAGAGCCGGTCGAGCGACCAGGTCTCGAGGGGCTCGAGCAGACCCCCGTGGACGAGCGCGACCGTGACCGCCGCGGCGCCGATGCCGCCGGCGAGCTGCCGGGCCAGCTTCACCCCCGACTCCCAGAATCGTGCCATTGCCGCCACTCTACCCCACAACCCGGTCGTTGACAGCCCGTCACAATCGCGCCGTTGACAAGCCCTGGAGGCCGGGCAATACTCGGCGCCTGCGGTGAAGGGACGGTCCCGGACACGACCGGGCACACTCAGAGTGAGGCGACCATGCTGAGAATTCGACGTCGAGCCCTCGGCCTCCTGGTTCCGCTCGCCCTGTGCTGTCCGACGCTCGGGCAGGCTCAGGAGAGCCGGGCGGGCGTGGTCACCACGCTCGAAGGCCGCGTCACCGCGGCACGGGTCGCCCTCCCCCAGCCCGTCGCCCTGAAGTTCAAGGACGACGTCTTCCTCAACGACCGGATCGTGACCGCCGATCGCTCGATCGTCCGGCTCCTGCTCGGCGGCAAGGCCGTCGTGACCGTCCGCGAGCGCTCCGCATTGACCATCACGGAGATCCCCGGCCGCTCCACGATCGACCTGGATTCCGGCAAGATCGCGGTCGCAGTCGCGCGGGAGAAGATGAAGCCGGGCGACACCATCGAGGTCAAGACCCCCAACGCGGTCGCCGCCGTCCGGGGCACCGTGTTCGTCGTGGAGGTCACGCGCGCGCCGAGCGTCACGAGCACCTTCTACGGCTTTACCGGCGAGGTCTTCGTGACCGCAGCGAACCAGACCTTCAGGCTCTTGCCGGGCGCGTTCCTGAGTGCGACGGCCTCCGAGCCGCCGACGCAGGGCCCGATGACGGCGGACCTTCGGGCACGCGCGCTGGCGGGGCTCCAGACGAAAGCGCAACAGGTGAACGCGGGTCAGGAACCCGCGAAGGATGAGGCGGTCGGGTCCGCGCGCGCGTCGTTTATCGATGCGCTCTCCGCCGTGGAGGCCGACGCGCATCGCTGCGTCGGATTCCCGACTGGATCGACGACCTGTGACGGCGCCCCGACGCGTGTGGTCGTCCCCCTGCTGCCGTTCAAGACGATCGAGCCCAGAGTCACCGGCGGTTGTACCTTGCCTGTGTGTATCGACTGAGCGGAGACGGTCAGGCCGCTCAGTAGGCCCAGGAGAGGACGAGCGAGAAGACGTGGCGGTCGAAGTCGAACACCTCGATGTTCGACCGCGCGTTCGTCGTGAGGACCTCGGCGGCGAGCGTGAAGTTTCCGGGCAGCGGTAACTCGACGCGCCCGACGTGCGTGTATTCCTCGTCGACGCGGCGCCGCGTGCCGGGCGCGTACGACGGCAGGATCGAGCTCGCGTGCCGGTAGCCGCGCAGGTGGACGTCGAAGTCGTACTTCAAGCGCACCCCGCCGACCGGTAGCGTGTACTGGGCGCCGGCGCTCAGCCGGTGGCCGACGTACTCGTAGTTTCGCCCGTCCGTCAGGTCCCAGTCGATCTGGTACCCGGCCTTCACGAAGTGGCGGTCCTCCGCGAAGCGCACCACGTGGAGGAACCCGGCCATGTAGCTGTTGGCGTCGCGGATCTCCTGCCGCGGCGGCCGCGCGGCGCCCTCGGCGAAGTCCTTGTCCTGGTAGCGCGCGAAGACCTGCGTGAGATGGTGCTCGCCCTCGACGACCGCGCCGGAGAGCACCACCGTGTTCCGCGTGAGGAACTCGTCGCCCTCGAGCCCGAGCCACTCGTACGAGTACTGGAGCGCGACCTGGGCCGGATACGACCCCAGCGCGAGCTTGCGCACCAGGCTCCCGTTGAGGAGGTGATCGAGGACGTTGAACTTCGGCAGGTCGTTGTTGTACGTCGTGAAGAACGCGTAGCCGATGGATGATTCCCAGTCCTCCGTCCGCCACCACGCGTAGTCCGCGCGGACGCCGAACAGCTCGCCCACGGACGTGTGGTGCGGGCTCCGGAGGTCCCGCACGAGCGGCTCGCGACCGTTCGGGCTCGGCACGACGCGCACGTTGTCGTCGTAGGTGAGGCCGACGCGCACATCGAGCGCCAGCCGCCGCTCCCTCGCGCGCGCCGCCACGATCGTGTCGCGCAGGCGCTCGGCGGGGCCAGTCACCGCGGAGCCCGGCGCCAGGCGCAGGGCCTGCTCGACCTCGGCCGCCGCCTGCGTGGGCAGGCCCAGGATGGCCAGGGCCAGGCTCGAGTAGAAGCGCGTGAGCTGCAGGATCTCCGGATCGCTCGCGCGCCCGGTGCGGAACGCGGCCAGCGCGCCCCGGTAGTCCTTGGCGCGGTAGCGCAGGAAGCCGACGTAGTAGCCGAGGCCGTCGAGCTCGGGGTTCGTCTTGAAGACCGCCTCGAGGACGGGCCCCGCCCGGTCGTACTGTTGCCGGGCGAAGTACGCGAGGCCGAGCTGGAAGCCGATCGCCGGGTCCGTGGGCGCCTTCGCCCGCGCCTTCTCGAGGAACGGCACGGCGAGGTCAGGCCGGCGCTGCGCCGCGTACACGACCCCCGTGTAGTAGAGCGCCTCGACGTGGTCGGGCGCGATCTCGAGGGCGCGCTTCAGGTCGGCGAGCGCCGCGTCGTACCGTCGCTCGTCGATGGCGATGATGGCCTGGGCGACGTGGACGTCGGCCTCGGTCGTCTGGGCAGCCGCGCGCGAACCGAGCGCCAGCACCAGCGACGCAAGGAAGAAGACGGGAAGGCACCGCGGTGGCACAGGGGACCTCGTTCGCCCAAAGTATCCAAAGACGCCCGGGGGCGCAACGGGGATCTGACGTCCGGGCTCAGTGCTCGCGGTAGCCGACGAGCCCGGCCGCGAGCGAGCGCCGGTCGACGCGCGACAGGCGCCGCGCCATCGCCCGCGTCACGAGCCGCGTGTGCGGGATCCCGACCAGGTGCATCGGGATGAACCACAGGTCATCGGCCGAGGTCATCCAGCCGGCGTGCGTCCGGTCGAAGCGCGCGAGATTCACGGGCCGGGAGAAGGCCCGGAGCGTCCGGTCGCCGCGCAGGTTCACGTAGCCCTCGAAGTAACTCATGACCAGCTCGCGGAGGCTCTGGTAGATGGGCTCGCGGTAGCGGAGGCCCGAGAAGTTCGACTTCGCGATCGCCCCCCAGTGCCCCCGGAGCCGGAACACCGCGAGCACGTGGTCGGTGTCCTGCACGGCCTCGAGGTCGAGCAGGAGCGGCGGGAACCCGAGGACGCGCAGCGCGGCCGCCGCGAAGATCGCGCCCTCCAGGCAGTGTGCGGTGCGCTTGCCCAGGACCCGCCGCGGCGACCACGCCGTGTCCGCGAGATGGTAGGGCATCGCGTCCAGCGCCCGCTGGACGCCGCGGGGCGTGCGGAGGGCGCGGAGCGCGCGCAGCTCGCGTCGGGTGAAGCCGAAGTCGGTCGCGATCAGCTCCTCGCGTCAGCGGGACCCGCTTGGCGAGACCTCGGTCCCAAGGGTCCCTTCGTAGACTGCCACGAAGCGCTCGGCGCCGTCGGGAATCTGAAACCGCGCCGATACCACGGCGCCTCCGGGCGCGACGCCCGTGATCGCCGTCGAATCGAGCGCGGTCACGGCGGAGCGTGTGCCCGTCATCGTGTCCTCGGCGTAGAGGGTCAGCGTGCCGTCGACGAGCGCCTCGGGGGAAGCGTTCGTGCCTGTGAGGCGAGCGACCGACGGGTCGGCACCGTCGTGGACGAGATCCACGTCGAGTCGGCCGCGGAAGAAACGGTCGAGAACGCCGGCGGAGTAGCCCACGGCGCGCGGCAGCAGGACGTCGGCCATCACGTCGTAGTTGTACGTGGTCAGGGAGAACTTCGGCGGCTGCCGACTCGTTTCGAGGTGCTGGTCCCAAAGCGAGCGGCTCGACACCCTGACGTTCTGGACCACCTGGCCGGTCACAGGGTCGGCGACGTCGCGCAGAAAGAATCGTACGCGACCGGTCAACGCATCTCCGATCAGCGTCGGAATCGTGAAGGGCACGTCTTCGGTTCGGTAAGCGTGGGAGTCGCAGACCGGCTGTGGGAGTCCGCCACAGGCGCCGGCAACGGAGAAGCTCCCCAGATTGGTCCCGGCCGAGAAGAAGTTACGGCTCGAGAAGTCCGCCAGACCCGACCCGCTCGCATTGGCCCAGTAGTCTCGATACGCGTGAAACCCGACGGGACCATAGCCCGAGAGCACCAAGGGCCGGCTCGCGTCATTTCGGGAACGGTAGCGCTGATTCCGCGCGCGCGTCTCTGTGTATGTCTCGTACCAGCTCTTTCCCCCGGCGACAAACTCAAGAACGGCGCTCGTGCACCCGAGGTGAGGGTCGTGACGTGTGTGCTGCGGCTGGGCCATGTCCTGGAGGACGTGGGCGATGTGCCCAAGTGTGCGGAACAGCCTCGCGAGGTTTCGGTCCCGCTCGACACGACGACTCCCCGTCAGCGAGCGGAGCTGATAGACGCGAGCATCGGGAAGCGAGAAGTGATTCTGCTGGGGGGTCGGCCCCCGTCCCTGGAGCCCCTGCGCCCAGTCGAGCGCGGGGAGGCCGCCGACGAGCGTGAACCCCGCACCCTCGCGCTGGACGTCGAAGAAGTGATGCTTGGGGCGGTCGAGCTGCTCGTCGGGCGACTGAGGATTCAGCGGCGGCTCACAACCGAAGAGGCTCTCGAACACGGGATGCGGCAGATAGTCGTCCTCGCGGATGGCGCCGGTGGCAAACCAGTCGCGGAGAGTCCCGCGGTGGGCAAAGCCGGCAAATTCCGTGGACGCCGCCGCGTCGCCGTCGGGGTCGAAGATGTCGTCCGTGTTGATCGCCACGTCCTCGGCGTAGTCCCGCAAGCGCGCCGAGAGGTCGAACGCCTGCTGAGAAACCGATGCGTGGGTCAGAAGGTGGTAGGCCTGTGCGCTCCACGCAGCCACCAGGAGCTGGAGGCTCGTGGCACACGCGACAAGCGCGGAGCGACCGCTCATCGGTGTCCCTCCTCAAGGAATTTCATTCTCTTCTCGACGAACCAGAAGAGGTCCCGCTCACCGCGGAACCCCTCTGGCACCTTCTCGCGCTCGGCCCACACGCGACGGAGTCGATTCAGGTAGGGTCCACGGAACTGGAGCGACTGGTCGTCGCTCCGTGGAAATGCGATTCCCGCGTAGACTCGCTCGAGCTCCTGGAGCCACTCCGGCGGCGCGCCGCGAAACGGCTCGAGCGCGTAGGTCCGGCCGTGCTGGCCGAACCGGCGCACGCGCTGCGTCTCCTTCGTCCCGGGCGGGTCGCCGTTATTGATCACCAGCGTCCGATACCCGGTCTTGAACAGCGTGATCACCGGATCGCGGCCGATGCCTATCCCCGTCACCGGGCCGGTGATTGGTCCCCAGCCGGGAAAGTTGAGGACGCCGTTCTGACCGCTCACGGCCTCCAGGACCATCAGCGGGCCGTTCGGCCGGCCACCGACGCCGTGGATCTGCCACTCGGCCAGCGCGTGCACGTCCGCCAAGGGCCGGTGCGTCTCGGCATCGACGACCGTGAACTCGAACGGCAATGCTTCGAACGTGCAGTCCATGGGGACGACATCGCAGGGCTGGTCCGTCTGCGCCCCGAGGGCCGGCGCGCTCCAACCCATCAAGACGGCCGCGATGGCCAGGCCGTGTCGCACCGACCTCACATTTCCTCGATCAGCCATCGCCCCAGACGATCCCGACGAAAGTAGATGAAGTAGAGGAACGCCGTGGCTCCCTCCTGTCGCACGACCGCCGCCTCGGCCAGGTCGTCCACCCGCTCCACGACGACCAGTCTCTCCAGGCTCGCCGCGATGTCTGGCAGGTTCGATCCCAGGGCCTGGAAGACTTCGCTGAACTGTGACTGGATTGCCGGCGAGAGGTGCGCAAGCGCTCCGGGGATGTCGCCAGCGACGAGCCGGTCTTTGAACAGGTTCCAGAGGCTCTCGAACCGAGCGTTCACGGCGGTCGGCGGTTCGACCAGGACCACGGTCGCGGCGGTGAACTGTCCCCCCTGCCCATCGCTGACCGTCGCGGCAGGAAAGTACAACCCCGGTTGAGGGTAAACGAATCGCTGGCCCTCCAAGCTCGCGCCGGTGAAGTCGGTGAGCCCATCCCCATCCGCGTCCAGGGTGACGTTCCTCGCGGCGATTCCTCCGAGCGTGAACTCGACCGTCAAGGGTGCCACTCCCGCGACGGGCGTCGGGGTGAGAGACCCGACGGGGGTCGGTGACGTGAAGACGCTGACAGTTACGCTGGGGCTGGTCGTCGTCCCGCTCGATCCCGTCACCGTCGCGGTCAGCACGGTCGTGTCGACCGTCACGGGAACCTGGACGGCGAACACCGGCGCCTCGACCGCGGCCACGATACCGTTGACCGTCACTCCCGCCTCTTGCCCACCGGCGTCCACCGTCCCTCTCACGAGCAGCAAGCCCGCCGGAACGGCTGCGCCGTCGGCCGGGTCAGTGATCGTCACCCCGACGCCACGCGCCACGGTGAACGAGCGCTGGGCGGGCGTCGGGTCCTCGTTCCCCGCGAGATCGCGCGCCTTGACCTCGAAGAGGTGGCCGCCCGGCGCGAGCCCCCTCAGGGTGGCGCTGTGCTCCGTGGTGAACGCGGACCACATGCCGCCGTCGCGTCGCCACGCGAACTGGAGCCCCGAGGCCGGTGTGAGATTGTCCGTGCCCGTGAACGTGAAGGTCGCCGGCGTGACCGGCGCCACGCCACCGGGTCCGCCGGTGATCTCGGTGACGGGCGGGGAATTGTCCACGATCACGATCCGCGTGGTCGTCGCGGAGTTTCCCGCTCGGTCGGTTGCGGTCGCGCCGAGCGTGTGCGAGCCGTCGGGCATCGCGGACGTGAGCCACATGGCCGTGGCCGTCGCGCCGGGCGCCGGCAGGGATGGGTCGACCGTGCTGCTGAGCGACCGGCCGCCGACGCTGAGCACGAGCGCGGCGACCGAGCTCCCGCTGTCCCGCGCCTGGGCCTGGAGGCTCACGTTGAGCCGCACGTGGCTCCCACGCGGCGGCGCCTGGAAATCGAGCGTGGGGGCGACGCTGTCGTGCACGATCGTCGCCTCGGCAGCCCCCGACGTGAGGCCGTCGCCGACGTGGGTCGACGCGAAGGCCATGAGGAAGTTCGCGTGATTGGGCGCGAGGGTCAGCGACGCCGCGAAGACGCCGGCCTCGTCCGCGATCACCGTCGCCGGCGTCGTCGCAGCGTCGACGTAGAGATCGACCCGCGCGCCCGGATTGGCGGCTCCGGTGATCGTCAGCGGCGAGCGGTCGGCAAACGCGGGCGCCGTCAGCGTCGGCGCGGGGGGCGCGCGGAATTTCAGAAGGCGCCCGGCCTTGCCGTCAGCGAGGTAGAGCGCGCCGCCGGCGTCGAAAGCCAATCCCTGGGGATCGATGAGGTGGCCGGCGAAGTCGGTGAGATGCCCATCCGTGTGGATCTTGCCGATGGCCCGCCTGGCGATCTCGGTCTCGACGGTCAGCCGCCTCGTGGAGACGTAGATTGCGGCGAGGGCGTCGAGGGCCAGGCCAATGGGTCGCTTGAGACCCGCGTCGACCAGAGTTGCCGGCGCACCGAGCGTGCCATCGTGAAGGATGGAGTAGCGCAGGATCGTGCCCTGAGAGTCGGGCCCACCCTCGAGCCCCGTGGTCGCGGCGACCAGCGCGTCGTTGACGCGCAGGAGGCCTTCGAGCCGTCGGATGCCTGCGGCGACGGTCGTGAGACTGCCGTCGGGAGCGAGTCGGAGGATCACGCAGCCCTCATCGGCGTCGAGACCATCGGGCGCGACGAGGCGATGGGCGCCGATGTACAGGCTCCCGTCGGAGGCGACGGCCAGCCAGCGCGGGCTCTTGATGCCGGTCGCCAGGACAGTCAGCGCCCCGGCGTCTTCGAGACGCAGGATGCGCCCCGCGTGCTCCTCCGCGATGAGGAGCCGGCCCCCGCTGTCGAGGGCGAGACCGGCGGGGCGATCGAGCCCGGCGGCCGCTCGGCTCAGCGCGCCGCTCGAGGAGAGTCGATAGACGATGCCGGCCCCACGGTCGGAGACGTAGCGCGTGCCCTCCGCGGTCACGGCGACACCGATCAGCTCGTCGCGCCCCTCGAGGACGGTCTCGACCGGCGCGAGCGCGGCGATCGGCTGGTACGCCGTGATCGGTCCGAGGGTGAGCATCAGGAAGACGGTCGCGGACGGCGGCCGGCGTGAGCCCATAGAGAAAGGCACCGCAAAAACCGCGCCGCCCGCTGCGATACCCGCAAGCGATGGCCACTATTCGGAGTTCGCCGACGCCGGGCCGCAAGAGAAGTGGACCGGGTGCACACCGGGCGAGGCAGGCCGCCCAGGCGCGCGGGCGCTCAGGGCCACTTTGCTCTTTCTCTGCCTTCTTTCGGGGGGTCTCGGGAGAGACTTGAACGGAGGAGGGAAACCGTCATGACCAGAACCCAGATTCTTCTGACCGGTGTCTGGCTCGGCGTGCTCCTGGTCGGTATCGCCGGCTGCGGCGCCATGCAGTCCACCCCCGACAACCCCACGGGCGCCGGCGGCCTGATGCCGAACGTGGAGGACAAGGACGCCGGGCTCGTCGCCGTCGCCCCGGGCTTCGACCTCAAGCGCTACAAGGTCGTCGCCGTCGAGCCGTTCCCGGTCACCGACGCCACGAGCAAGGACGAGGGCGACCGCCGGTTCGCAGCCCAGATGGCCGGGTTCCTCCACCTCGAGCTGGTGCGCCGTCTCAAGACCAGCGGCCTCTTCCAGACCGTGGTGAACACGAGCCAGACGCAGTTCAAGCCGGGTGCCCAACCGGCCCTTCGTCTCCAGGGAGCGATCACGCGGCTCGGCCGGGGATCACAAGTGGCGCGCTACTTCGCCGGCCTCTACGGGGCGGGGCGGGCCCGGGCCCAGGCGGACATGCGGTTCGTGGAGGCGTCATCGGGTCGCGTGGTCATGGTCACGGCCGATCGCAGAATCGCCTCCATCGGCTGGTTCGGCGGCTCGGACGAGGGGCACCTGCAGGAGTCCTTCGACGACATGGCGCGCGATCTGGCGAAGTTCCTGGTGCGGCTGTCGAAGGGCGAGGCGCCCGGGAAGTGAGTGACCCGCCGCCTCACTCCGCGGGGAACGGCTGGTAGTACGGGACGCCGTACCTGGCGAACGTCGCCTGGATGGTGCCGTCCCGGCGGAGGTCGTCGAGGACGCGGTTCACCGCGTCGAGCAACGCCTGGTCGGCGTTCCTCACCCCCACGGCGATGTTCCATCTGAGCTCGGGCTCTGGCATGTAACCCTCGGCGATCTTGAGCGGGGCGTTCGGGTGCTCCTTCAAATACCATCCGGCGTACGGCATGCTGACCGCCCCGGCGGCGGCCTGGCCGGTCAGGACCATCTCGACCACCTCTTCGTCGGTGAACGCGGGGGTCGTCGTGAGGCCCCGCTTGGTGAGCACCCACTGGGCGACTGATTGCACCAGGACCCCGATTTTCTTCCCCGAGAGGTCCGCGAACGTCTTCGCCCCGTTTTCATTCCGCGGAACGACGAGCACGTACCCGCTGCCGGAGTAGGGCCGGGTCAGCCGTAGCGGAGCTCTGGGTCGGGGCGTCACGATCGCGCTCATGAAGACCTCGCACCCGGCTGCCCCGGCCGCGCGCCGATCGAAGATCCAGCTCACGGAGGTCTTGACGCCGAGCGCGCCGGCAATCTTCTGAGCGAGCTCGAGCTGGATCCCGGGCCGCGCCAGGTCCTGACCCGAGAACGGAAGCGCCTCCGGGTTCGCGCACAGGCGCAGTCCCGTGTCGCCCTGCACCTCGGCGAGCGTCGCGCCTCGAGTCGAGATGGGAGCCAGGGCCACGCCGAGGAGGAGCAGGGACCCGCCGGCGAGAGTCCGGACCATGCTCACTGACTCTCCGTGGGCTTGAGGCTCAGGATGTAGGCGACGAGCTTCCAGATCTGCTCAGGTGAGTATTGCTGCTTCCACGCCGGCATCCGCCCCGACGGCGGCCCATCGGAGATCATCTTGTAGAGATACTCCTTGTCGTAGGTCTGGTCTCTGAGCGTCGGCACGCCCGCGCCCCCCGCCCCGGGATGTCCCTTGTGGCAATAGGAGCACGTCGTCGCGAACAGCGTGGCCCCCTGCTTGACGACCGCCTCGTCCTTGAGATCGAAGGGCGGCGCTGCTCCCGCTCCCTGAGACTGACTCTGCGCGCCCTGCGCGGGCGTGCCGCCCATCTGTGGCTGACCGTCACGCGGCACGCCGAGGATCGCGACGAGGGCCAGAACGGCTCCGAGGAGTATGCGCATAACGAACGAGAGGGCGGGAACCGCTGCCTCCCGCCCTCTTGTCTCTCGGTATCTTACACCCGGTCAGGGGAGCGAGAAGACGACCACCGCCGCGCTGTACGCGTAGTGCCCGAGCCGCTCCGGGTACAGGCCGGCATAGGCGTCGGCGACCAGGGATCCGGTCCCCGACGCGACGGCGACGTATTGCTTGCCGCCGACGGCGTAGCTGATGATGCCGCCGCGGTGCCCGGATCCGTTGTTGAAGCTCCAGAGATCCTGACCCGTCTCGGCGTCGTGCGCGTGGACGCGTCCTTCCATGTCGCCGAGGAAGACCAGCTCCCCCCCGGTCGCGAGGAGGCTTCCGAGCGGAGGCACCGGATAGTTCACCGACCACTTGAGCGCGCCGGTCACGGGCTCGCGGGCGTCGAGGTGCCCGTACGCCGGGCCGTCCGGTGTTCCTTTGAAGTTGAAGTTCGCGCCGATGTTCAGCTGAGCGTAGGGCTCGGTGATCGGCGTGGTCCGCACGATCTCGAGGTCCATGCAGCCTTCCTGAACGATCTTGTACCAGAGGCCGGCCTTGGGGTTGTACGCACCCGAGTTCCAGCTGTAGGCGCCGGCGATCCACGGGCAGAACCAGGGGTGAACTTTCCCTTCCGTCGGGTACCACGGCTCGATGAGCTTCCCCGTCTTGGCATCCACGCCCTTGATGAAGTTGAACACGCGGTTCCCCATGTAGGCGTTCTGCACCTTCCCGTTGGTCCGGTCCAGCACGAACACGGGGCCGCCCTTGTTGGCGTGGACCAGGAGCTTCTTTCCGTCACGATCGAGCAGGAGCATCTCTCCCACGGAACTGTCGAAATCCCACGGGTCGTGTGGCAGCTCCTGGAAGTACCAGTTGAGCTTTCCCGTGTCGGCGTCGAGGGCGACGATGGAGGTGATGTAGAGGTTGATGCCGGGTCGCGGGCCCTTGGTCATCCAGTCGCCCGCCGCCCAGTCATACAGTGGCGCCGGGTTGCCGGTGCCCCAGTAGACCAGGTTCAGGTCGGGATCGTAGGAGCCCGTCATCCACCCGCCGCCGCCGCCGGTCTTCCACGAGTCGCCACCCCACGTCGCCTGGGCCTTCGGATCCTCGGGGCCGCCGACGGTCCAGAACTTCCACCGCTCCTTGCCCGTCTTCGAATCCACCGCGAAGATCCGTCCCCGGGTGGGCCACTCGCCGGCCTGCGACCCGATCAGAATCATGTCCTTGACGACGAGCGGCGCGCCGGTGAACCCGACGGTCTCCTTCTTGGAGTCGACGAGCTGGCTCTCCCAGACCTGTTTGCCGCTCTTGATGTCCAGCGCGAGCAGGCGTCCGTCGATGGTGCCCACGTACACGTGGCCGTGGCCGACGGCGAGACCGCGGTTGTAAGGCACGTGAGTCTGACGGGCCTTCAGTTGCATGTCGATCTTGGGGTAGTTGAACCACAGGACTTTCCCCGTGGCGCCATCCAGGGCCCACACGCGGCTGTACGACCCGGACACGTAGACGACTCCGTCCACCGCGAGCGGCGTCCCCTCCAGTCCGTGTTCCGTCGCCGGCATCCCGGGCTGGAAGATCCAGGCGACCTTGAGATTCCCCACGTTGGCGCGGTTGATCTGCCCCAGCGAGCTGTAGCGCCACGCGTGATAGGTTCCGTTGTAGGAGAGCCAGCTATTCGGATCCTTCTCGGCGTTGACGAGTCGACTCGGGTCGACGGCCCAGGCCAGGCCGGTCGCGAGCGCCACGACGACCAGCACGCCGAGGACCGCCGCGGCGCTCTTGAATTTCGTCTGACCGATCATCTTCCCTCTCCTCCTTGGGTCCGGGCTTCGAGTGGCGGCGGCCATCGTAGGACCTCCGCGGGGAAACGTCAACGCAAGCCTTCCTGCTCACGCAGGCGCTTGATGGCCTCGAGCGCGAGCAGCGACTCTTTATCTTTCGGTCGGCCGAGATATCGCTTGATGCGGATGAGGTCGTCGAGGCCGATCACGCGCGTCGGACGGCCACCGACGGACACGGTCTCCGCGTGGGCCAGCAGGTCCTCGTACGTCCCGATCGGCTCCAGGTAGCTGAGGAAATCCAGGGGGTACTCGCCATCGACCTCGAACGTGTAGTTCTGACCGAGCGCGAGAGCCTGCGCGTCCAGCCGGAACTTCAGATCGGGGGGAGCGCCGCGCAGGGTCAGGTTCAGGGTCCCCAGGGCCGACGCCAGGCGTTCGAGGTTGTCGGGGGTGCGTCGATAGCAAAGGTCGACGTCGTAGGTGACGCGAGAGCTGCCCATGAGCGCTTCAGCTTGCCCGCCGACGACGATGAACTCCACACCGTGCTCGGCGAGCACTTCGCAGAAGCGTTCAAGCGGGCTTTGCTCGAGCCGCTCGTCCAATCGCCTGCACCCTCAGCGCGGCCCGCCGTGCACGCTCTGCCCGGCGCGCCCGCTCCGTCGGCGTGACGCGCATATTGGCGCGGATGAGCGACAGGTCCACGCCGTTGTCGTCGTACTGACCGGGCGCTCCAAACGACCGGGGTGCGGGCGGAGTGCAAGAAGAAGAATCGCCACCGGCGTCCGCCATCGCGCTCATTCTACGCCCATGGCCGGACGAGCGACTTGAGATCGTGGAACGCGCGGTCTGGAAGTCCGGCCTGGCCTCTGGTACAACACCGCGGTGGAGATGTGCGACGTCGTGACCGCACCCAGGCGTCCGGCGCTTCGCCGGGGCGCGCGACTCGGTCTGTTGCTCCTGGCGGCCGTGCTCGCCTGGGCCCCGGACGCGAGTCCACAAGCGCCGGCGCGGCCGCGTCTGTTGATGGTGACGTACTCGGGCGGCTACCAGCACGACGTCGTTCGGCGAGCGTCGCCGGACCGCCGCTCCCTCGCCGAGCAGACCGCCGAGGATCTCGGGGCGCAGTCGGGCGCGTTCGACGTCACCCGGCTCTACTCGCGCGAGGATGTCGAGCGTCTCTCTGCGGACATCTTCACCAAGGTTCGCGCCGTCCTCTTCTACACGACCGGCGCCCCGCCGTTCCGGCCGGAGGTGCGCCAAGCCTTGCTCCGCTTCGTCCAGCGTGGCGGCGGGTTCGTCGGCGTCCACTGCGCCACGGACACCTGGTACGAGGTGCCCGAGTACGGCGAGCTCGTCGGCGCCTATTTCGACGGCCACCCGTGGACCCAGCGCGTCCGGCTCGTCGTCGAGGATCCCACCCATTCCTCGACGAAGCACCTCGGGCCCGGCTTCGAGATCACCGACGAGATCTACCAGTTCCGAAGCTGGTCGCGGGACAAGGTCCACGTGCTGCTGAGGCTCGATCCGAGCTCGGTCGACGTCGGCAAGGGAAAGCGGGCCGACCAAGATTATGCGCTTTCCTGGATCAGGCATCACGGACGTGGTCGCGTCTTCTACACCGCCCTGGGCCACGGCCGCGAGGTCTGGGAGGACGAGCGCTTCCGCCGCCATCTGCTCGAGGGAATCCGCTGGGCGATCGGCGCGCGTTGAGACTCCTCGGGGTCGGCCTGGGTGCGGCGCTCCTGCTGGCTCCCGCGACGGTCCGCGCCGACACGACCTACGAGATGCTGCTCCGGACGTCGGACCTGCTCGGGGGCGGAACGGTCGAGCTCGAGGAGCGGATCGTCGTCAGCGTCAAGGGCGACCGGCTGCGCCAGGAGGCGACCGGGACCCGCACGGTGGAGACCCGGCGCGGCGCGCGTTACGAGAAGCCGGGCCAGAGCCTGACGCTCGCTCAGCTCGACCGCGGGCGCCGGTTCGAGATCGCCCCGGACGCCGGCACCTATGTCGAGCAGACGTTCGCGGACGGCCGGCAGCGCCGCGAGACGGCGCTCGCTGCTGCAGAGAAGGCCCTCGGGATCGATGCCGTCGAGGCGCCCCCTGCGCTCCCGGTGTCGGTGGATCGGACCGGCGAGCGGCTTCGGGTCCACGGCCGGGATTGCGAGCGGGTCGTGCTCCGATCGACGCGAGAGATCGTCGTCGTGGCCGGGCGTGGCGCGCCGGAGGCGTCGACGACGCCGTCACGATTCGCGATGACCTTCGATCTCTGCCTCACCCCCGCCGCGCGGGCCGTGGCCGAGGCGCAAGCACTCGAGGCGCGGATCGGCGACCTCACCGGAGAGCGCGGTCCGACGCTCGACCGCGAGCTCCGCGTCTTCGCCCGCCGGCGCGACGTCTTCGCGGTCTTCGAGCTGATGCATCGGTTGCTGGAGCGCGAGCAGCAGCGGCTGGGCGGCGTCGCCCTCCGCTGGGAACGCGTGTTCTCGGGACCGCGCCGGGGCGAGCTCCAGGCGACGCTCGTCCGGGAGCGGGGTGAGATCACGCGCATCGAGGAGAGGTCGCTCGATGCGAGCGCGTTCGAGTTGCCGCGGGCGCTGAGCCCTGCGCGGCACTGAGCCCTGCGCGGCCTTGACAACTCTCCCGGCCCGATGCTTTATCTTGCCCTGCCGGCTGAGCCGCGCTTGCAGGGGGCCCTCATCGAGGAGGCACACCATGAGAGTCGTGATCTGCGTTGCCGTCATGTTGATGGTTGCCGCCTGCGCGGTAACGACCCAGGCCCAGCGGCCGTCGGTCAGCCACACCTCCGTCACCGACCGGATGCTCACCAACGCCGCCGCCGACGCCAGGAACTGGTCCTCGTACGGCAAGGATTACAGCAACACGCGCTACACGAGCTCGAAGCAGATCGACACCCAGAACGTCGGGGCGCTGGTCCCACGCTGGGTGTACCAGACCGGGGGCCCGATCGGCTCCTTTGAGACCACGCCGCTGGTGGTCGACGGCGTCATGTACCTCACCACGCCGTTCAACCATGCCATCGCGCTCGACGCGCGGACGGGCAGGCAGGTCTGGCGCTACGAGCACAAGCAGAGCAGCAATCCGATCATCTGCTGCGGCCCCAACAACCGTGGCCTCGCCGTCGCGTACGGCCGCGTCTACATGGCGACCCTCGATGCCCACCTGGTCGCCCTCGACCAGGAGACCGGCAAGGTGGTCTGGGATGTCCAGGTCGCGGATCCTACCGCCGGCTACAGCCTGACGATCGCCCCTCTCGCCTACAAGGGGATGATCATCGTCGGCAACTCGGGCGCCGAGTACGGCGTTCGCGGCTTCGTCGACGCCTACAACGCGACCGACGGCAAGCAGGTGTGGCGGTTCTGGACGATCCCCGACACCGGCTGGGAGGGCAAGTGGAGCCCGACCACCCCGGAGGGTGAGAGGCTCAACCGCGATCTCGACAAGGAGAAGGCCGACTTCGCGCGGGACAGCAGTGCCTGGCAGCGGGGCGGCGGGTCGACCTGGATGACGCCGGCCGTCGACCCGGCGACCGACACCGTTTTCATCATGGTGGGTAACCCCTCGCCCGATCTCGATGGCTCCATTCGGCCCGGCGACAACCTCTACACCGAGTCCATGGTCGCGCTCGACGTCACGACGGGGAAGTACAAGTGGCACTACCAGTATGTGCCCCACGACGTGTGGGACCTCGACGCGGTCAGCCCGGCCGTGTTGTTCGAGACGGTGGCGGACGGTCGGTCGGTGAAGGCCGTCGGTCACGCTGGAAAGACCGGCTGGTTCTACGTCCACGACCGCGCGACCGGCCGGCTCATCCGGAAGTCTCAGGCCTTCGTCCCGCAGGAGAACATGTTCGCGCAGCCGACGGCCACCGGCGTGCGGATGCTCCCCGGAGCCAACGGCGGGTCCGAGTGGTCACCGGTCGCCTACAGCCCGGACACCCAGATGGTCTACGTCCTCGGCCTGCATCAGCCGATGAACTACATCGCGCACTCGGCCCCCTTCGACCGCGGGAAGCTCTGGCTCGGGAGCGCCTTCGTCGCGATCCCCACCGAGGAGCAGTGGGGAACCTTCACTGCGATCGACGTCAACACGGGGAAGATCGCCTGGCAGAACAAGCTTCCTGACCCGCTGATCGGCGGCGCCCTCGCCACGGCGGGGGGCGTGGTCTTCACCGGCGGCGACGGCACCGGCAACTTCTACGCGTTCGACGCCAAGACCGGCAAAGAGCTCTGGCGGTTCCAGTGCGGCGCCGGCGTCAACGCTGCCCCGATCTCGTTCGAGGTCGACGGGGAGCAATTCATCGCCGTCGCGGCCGGCGGCAACTTCCAGCTCCGCTTCCCGTATGGCGGCAGCGTCTACGTCTTTGGCCTGCCGAAGAGGCGGTAGGGCCGGTCGGCTCGCGGGCCTCGCTCTGGTGCTCGCGTGCGCGCTCCCCGTCCACGCCGACGAGACGGCACCCGCGTGGATGAAGGTCGACGCCGACAAGCGGACCGTTCGCCTGCAGCTCGTCGGGTCCGCCGACGGCACGAACGGCACGATGAACTTCAACGGGTATGCCCAGGGCGAGATGCAGGTGATCGTCCCGTTCGGCTGGACGGTGCACGTGGACTTCGAGAACAAGGGCCTGGCGGCGCTCCCTCACAGCCTCGCGATCATCGACCCGGTCACGCCGCTCCCGATCGAGGACGGCGTGCCCGCCTTTCCTCGCGCCCTGACCGTCAGGCTCGTCCCCGGTCTCCTGGCCGGCGAGACGGACTCGTTCGAGTTCGTCGCGAACAAGGAGGGGCGCTTCCTCTTCTTCTGCGGGGTCACCGGCCACGGGGTGGCAGGGATGTGGGACTACCTGGTCGTCTCGAAGGAGGCGACGCGCCCGAGCGTCCAGGTCACGCGGAAGGGCGCCGCGGGGGAGACGAAGCGCCTGTTCGCCTACGACGGCCACGCCTGGCGGCGGCTCGGCGAACGCGAGAAGCTCGCGCTCCTGTCGGGCTTCCTCGAGGAACAGCGCCCCACGCTCCCCTTTGCGCCGAGCGTTTACAAGGCGCGGCTGGAGGATTTCTATCACTACCAGGACCGCCTCGAGATCCCCCTCGACCGGGCGCTGTTCCTGATCAACGAGCAGATCGGGCAGGGCGGCCGCTGAACGGACGCCGGGAGGAGCCGACCATGGCGAAGATCGAGAAATACTCCGCGGCAGGCGTGTACGACCCTCCCGGGTACAGCCAGGGCGTCAGAGTCACGGGGGCACAGACGATCCTCTTTTTGGCCGGGCAGGTTGCTTACGACAAGGATGGCAGCGTGAAGCACCGTGGCGACTTCAAGGCGCAGGCGCGCGAGGTCTTCGCCGCGGTCAAGGCGCTCGTCGAGGCGGGGGGCGGCACCCTCGCCAGCGTCGTCAAGATCAACACCTACGTGACCGACGCCCGCTACCGTCCGGAGTTTCGCGCCGTTCGGGAAGAGTTCTTCGGCGCCAAGGGCCCGGCGTCAACTATGGTCGAGGTCAGCGCCCTGGCTCACCCCGATTACCTCATCGAGGTCGAGGCGATCGCCGTCGTCTGAGCGGGGAGCCGTCACTTCCTCGTGGCTCGCGCCGCTGCTCGTCTCTGGCCTCAGTAGTGTACGAAGTGCCGCGCCGCGAAGATGGCGCTGGCGACCACGGTGAGCCAGAGGAAGGTGCCCAGAGGCGCGAGCGGGTGCGTGAACGCGAGAACGCGATAGTGGAAATCGCACCACGTTCCGGTGAACCGCCCCGCCCCGGGGTGGTGCCGAATGTGGCCCGGCTCCCCGCACACGACGCACAGGCCGCAGTATCCGCGTGGGAGACCCATCGGCTCCTGCCCGCCCGAGGTCTTCTCCGACCCGCTACAGCGGCAGCCGCGCTTGTTCGCTGGGCCCATCGTGTCCAGTGGCTCTGACTGCGGGATTGTGTACCGTCACTGCGATCGCGATCTTGAAATTCTGGAAATCCCTCGGAAGATTTCGATCGCGACCCGCTCACGGACGTTACCCCACCCGTGAGTGGCTCCGCTCAGGTGCTTGGGCTCGGGCAGACTTCGCGTGCCCCGTGCCGTCGACGCTCGAGCACCTCATGGCCGGGGCACTGGCACTCCCGCTCGGACATGTACACCTTGACGAACTGAGTTCGGCCGTCGTGTCTGATGGCCTTGTAGTAGTCAGCCTCATAGAGTCTGTTATCCACCCAGTAGTGTGCCGTCACTACTTCCATACTCCCATGGTGCTGGCGGGCCGGGGCACGCGGCAATTCGGACAATCCCGGAATCGCCGCACGGAGAACCCCCCGGACCGGCCGTGAGGGACGAGCTCGAGCCCTACCCGACCTCGCCCGCGTCCTCGCCGGCGCGTGTCAGAGCGCGGTTCACCACCTGGGCGAGGTAGGCGAACTCGAATGGCTTGGTGACGTACTCGAAGGCCCCCAACGCTCGAGTCTGCGCGGCCAGGGCGCGGTCTGACCTTGCCGTGACGATGATGACCGGGAGCGCGGCATGTAAGGCGAGGATCCGCTCCAGCACCTCCACACCGTTCATTCCCGGCATCGTGACGTCGAGGAGCACGACATCGGGCGGATCATGCTGGACCAGCGTCAGGGCATCGCCCCCGTGGTGGGCGAACTCCACACGATAACCGGCGTTCATGAAGAACTGTCGCATGAGGTCAACGACCGCGCTGTCGTCGTCAACGACGAGGATACGAGGTGGCTTGCTCGTCACGCTCGACATTGAGCCAGCGCTAACATACCAAATCGCTGCGGTGACTTCCCACACGCTTGACGCGCGCCCACTCCCGACCTGGGGGTTTTCCCCTATCCCACTCCGGGAAACTCCGGATTGAGGCGGATCCCTCGCCGAGCGTACAGTGCGGCCGGTCCACGTTCCCTGGTCGACCCGTCCTCGATGATCTTAAACGCGGGGAGAAGGTGTGGAGGCGTTGGGCTCACGCGGTAGCTTCACGGCCAACCCGCCGAGAGTGTTGATCGTCGATGACGACGTCGAGTCCTCCGAGATCCTCAGGGCGTCTCTCGTGGCGTTGGGCTACGTCGTGGACCACTCCTCGCACGGTGCGGATGCCCTCATGGCGGCTCGCCTGGTACGTCCCGACGTCGTGCTGCTCGACGTCATGATGCGCCCGCTCGGCGGTATGGAAGTCCTGAAGCATATGCGCACGCTGGATGCGACGGTGCCGGTGATCATGGTGACGGCCGCCGACGATCCTACGCTGATCCGCGCAGCGCGCGAGATGGGCGCCTACGGCTACCTCGTCAAGCCGGTCGAGGACCAGCGTCTGCGCCGGATGCTCTCGGAAGCCGTGACACGCTCCCGTCAGGATTGGCGTCCCGCCGTCGAGCGCCAACGCTGAACGCCGGGATCACTGACAGTCGACGCTACAGTCCTCCGGGAGAGCCCGCCCCCGCTGCTCGTTGATCTCCCGTTCAAACTGATCGAGCATCCGTGCCGCGCCGGGATGCTCACGCCTCCAGTCCTCGTACGCCACTCGCCATTGGTAGCTGTCCCAGAAGTCTTCCTCCTGGACGGGCCGCGGCGCCGCTCCGTGCTGGTCGGGCCGGATCCCCGTGAGAAGCACGAGCGTCCCGAACAGAAGGACGACCATCCGGGACATGAGCTCTCCTAGCGGCTCACCAGAGCCCAGCCGGAGGCTTCGAGGTCTCTGGTGATGTCCTGTTGGCGCCGGTCGACGCTGCGCTTCTCGGCACCCACTCGCTTCTGGCGCCAGCGCCGCTCCCCGACCCGACGGTCGAGGACGACGTCTCCGGTCTGGCTGTCGAATGTGAACTTGAGATGAGCGTATCGTGCCAGCTCCGTGCGCGAGACGATGAGGAGCAGAGGGACCGTGACTGCCTTCGCCGAATTACGGAACATTGCCCCCTCCCACGCGCCTGCTACAAAGCCAAAGGCGTGCCAGCCCTCGCCAGATCCAAAGGCTTCTACGATCCGATAGTTATCGCCGCGTGGAGTCGGCCGGTTCTGCAAACGACGTCACAGTGTGTAGGAGATTTTGCCCAGTCAACTCAGGCGCCGGGCTCGGCTTCCTCGTCGTGACGGCCCTGGAGCGTCAGCAGCCCCTCGGGCCGGAACACCATCAGCACCATCAGCATGAGCCCGAAGACGAGGAGTCGGTAGCGCTGCAAGTCGCGGAAGACCTCGGGCAGTGACACCAGGAGCGTCGCCCCCATGACGACGCCTAGCAGGTTGCCCATGCCGCCCAGGATCACCATCGCCAGGATGTTGATCGACTCGGTGAAGAGGAAGTTCTCGGGGAAGACCGAGCGCTGCCAGGAGGCGAGGAAGCTTCCGCCAATCCCGGCGAAGGAGGCCCCGATCGCGAACGCCTGGAGCTTCGCCACCGTAGTGTTGATGCCCATGGCCCGCGCGGCCAGCTCGTCCTCGCGGATCGCCTGCCAGGCCCACCCGATCCGCGAGCGCCGCAGGCGCCCGGAGGCGAGCAGGGTCAGGGCCAGGGCGGCCAGGAACAGGTAGTAGTACTGCGTGTTGCGGGAGAGCGCGAAGCCGGCGACCGCCGGGGGGTCGATCCCGATGATCCCGCTCGGACCTCCGGTGATGTTCACGGGCCGGTCGAGGTTGATCAAGAGGAGGTAGGTGATCTCGCCGAACCCCAGAGTGACGATCGCGAGATAGTCGCCACGGAGGCGAAGGGTCGGCGCCCCGATCAGGATTCCGGAGAACGCCGTCAGCACGACCACGATCGGCACCGCCAGCAAGAACGGTAGGTGCAGCCCGAAGTGGGTGGAGGCCAGGAACGCGTAGAGGTATGAGCCGATGCCGAAGAACGCCACGTAGCCCAGATCGAGGAGGCCGGCGAAGCCGACCACGATGTTGAGCCCGAGGGCGAGCGTCGCGTAGAGACAGATCCGGGCCATCACGCCGATCCAGTAATCGTTGGGCGCCGCCAGCGGGCCCACGACGGCCACCGCGCCGAGGACCCAGGCCATCCGCCGCTGCCAGCCGGCCGTGGCCACGCTCAGACCTTCTCCCGCTCGGCCACGTTCTCGCCCAGGAGCCCCATCGGCCGGAAGACCAGCACCACGATCAGGATCACGAACGCGACGACGTCCTTGTAGGCCGGGTTCATGAAGGTGACGGCGAGGCTCTCCACGAGCCCGAGGATGAGGCCGCCCAGCATCGCTCCCCGGATGTTCCCGATCCCGCCGAGCACGGCCGCGGTGAAGGCCTTGAGGCCGGCGGAGTACCCCATGAAGAAATCGATCTGCGTGTAGTACAGCCCGACCAGCACCCCGCCAGCGCCGCCGAGCGCCGAGCCCAGGAAGAAGGTCACGGCGATGACCCGCCGGACGTTGACGCCCATGATGGTGGCCATCTCGCGATCCTCGGCCACCGCCCGGATGGATCGACCGAGCTTCGTGCGCTGGACGAGCAGGTGGAGGCCCCACATCATGAGTCCCGCCACGACGATCATGACGATCACCAGAAGCGAGACGCTGGCGCCCGCGATCTGGATCCGCCACGTGCGGGGGAACAGCAGGCTGGTCATGTAGACCTTCATCCGGGCGCCCTGGCTCAGCATGACGGCGTTCTGGAGGAAGATGGAGGCGCCGATGGCGCTGATGAGGGGGCCGAGGCGGGTCGCTCCGCGCAGGTAGAGCGGCCGGTAGGCAAAACGCTCGAGGCCCACGCCGAGGAGCCCGGCGAACAGCATCGCATGGAGCAGCATGAGCGGCACCACCCACGCCGGATGGAGCGCGCCTACCTGGGCCTTCAACAGCAGGGCCAGCACCCACCAGCCGACGTAGGCGCCGATCATGAAGATCTCGCCGTGGGCGAAGTTGATCATGAACAGGACGCCGTAGACCATCGTGTAGCCGAGGGCGACGAGGCCGTACACGGTCCCCAGGGCGAGGCCGAAGACGATCTGCTGGGGCAGGATCGCGAGGACGCCGGCCACGGCGTCAGTCTTCGCCGAGGTAGGCGCGCCGAATGTGGTCGGCGGCCAGGAGGGCGCGGGCTGCGTCGTGGACGACGATCCGGCCGTTTTGGAGCACGTAGCCGCGGCTGGCGATCGACAGCGCCACCGCCGCGTTCTGCTCCACCACGAGAATCGTGGTCCCGAGCCGGTTGATGCTCTGGATGATGTCGAAGACCTGGTCCACCAGCACGGGGGCGAGCCCCATCGAGGGCTCGTCCATCAAGAGCAGGCGCGGCCGGGCCATGAGGGCGCGCCCGATCGCCAGCATCTGCTGCTCGCCGCCCGAGAGCGTGCCGCCGAGCTGGTGTTGGCGTTCCGCGAGCCGCGGGAAGAGCGCGTAGACGCGCTCGACGTCGGCGGCGAGCTCGCCGGCGGGCGCCTTCTGGCGGGTAAAGGCCCCCATCGCGAGGTTTTCCCACACGGTCATGCGAGCGAAGATCCGGCGGGCCTCGGGAACGAGCGAGATCCCGCGCCGGACGATCGTCTCGGTGGGCAGCCGGTCGATCCGCTGGTCTTCGAACTCGACGCGCCCGGCCGTGGGCCGGACCACGCCGAGGATGGTCTTCATCGTGGTCGACTTCCCCGACGCGTTCCCGCCCAGCAGACAGACGATCTCCCCGGCGCGCACTTCGAGGTTGACGGACTTGAGGACCTGAATGGGGCCGTAGTGGGCGACGACGTCGGTGAGCTTAAGCACGACCCGCCCGCCGCCCGAGGTACGCCTCCAGGACGGCCGGGTTCTGCCGCACCTCCTCGAAGCGCCCCTCGGCGATCTTGGTGCCGTGGTCGAGGGCGACGACCCGCTCGCAGATGACGCGAACGACCCCCATGTCGTGCTCGATGAGCAGGATCGTCACGCCGCGATCGCGGACCCGCTCGATGTCGCGCATCAGCTCACGCGTCTCGGTAGGGTTCATCCCGGCGGCGGGCTCGTCCAGGAGTAGGAGCCGAGGCTCGGTGGCCAGGGCCCGGACGATCTCCAGGCGTCGCCGGTTGGCGTACGAGAGAGTCCACGCCGGGCGGGCCGCCCGCGGGAGCAACCGATCCCCGAAGAGCCCGAGCAGCTCGGCCGCCCGCGCCTCGGCGCGCCGGCGCTCTCGACGTGATCCCGGCGTGCTGAGGAGGATGGTGGCGATCCCGGCCCGCGTCCGGCAGTGCATGCCGACGAGCACGTTTTCCAGCACGGTCATGTGACTGAAGAGGCGCTGGTTCTGGAACGTTCGGGCAATGCCGAGGCCCGTGACGACGTGGGGGGCGAGGCCGACCAGCTCCCGCCGACCGTGATCGAACCGGATTCGACCCTCCGTCGCCCGGTAGAGGCCGGTGATCAGATTGAAGACGGTCGTCTTCCCCGAGCCGTTGGGCCCGATGAGTCCGACGATCTCGCCCTCTTCGACCCGGAGTGCGAGATCGTGCACGGCCCGGAGGCCGCCGAAGTCCTTCGTCAGGCCCTCGGTCTCGAGAAGCGCCATCCTCCAGGGTCCGGCTTGCCCGCGGTCACTTCACGGTGATCGCCTTGACCTGCTCGAAGCCCGACCCCTTCACCTGGTAGAAGTAGATCACGCCGCCAGCCACGTCTCCCTTGTCGTCGAACGCGATCGGCATGCCGAGGATGCCCTTGTAGCTCTTGGTGGCGCGGACGGCGTCGCGGACCGCGGCACGGTCGGCCTTGCCGACCTTCTTGATCGCTTCCAGGATGATGTTGGCGGCCTCGTAGGCGAGGGGGCCGTAGGAGCTGACCGGCCCGTACCTGGCCTCGAAGGCCTTCACGAAGGCAGTCGCCGCCGGGATCTTCTTGAGGTCGGGGACCAGGAAGCTCACGTAGTTGCCTTCGGCCGCCCCTCCCGACGCCTGGATGTAGTCGACCGGCTCGAACTGCCCGTCGGGTCCGATCATGCGGACGTTCAGGCCGACGTCGGGGAGCTGCTTGGCGATGAGCGCGGCGTCCGGCGCCCACAGGCTGGCGTAGATCAGGTTCACGTCCTTCGGCACGGTGGCCAGGATGGCCCGGAAGTCCTTGTCGCCGGCGCGGATCACGTATCGGAGCGCCTGGACGCCGAGCTGCTTGGCCTTCTTCTCCACCTCGTCGGCCACACCCTTCGGACCCGTGGTTCCGTCGTCGAAGACGGCGATCTTCTTCGCCTTGAGATCCTCGACGGCGAAGATGGTTCCCGCTGGGCCCTGGGCGTCATCCCGAGCGCACACACGGTTCGTGTTCTTGAGCCCGCGATCGGTGACCTTCGGGTTGGTGCACCCGGGGCTGATCAGGACCAGGTTGCTGCGCTCGAGCACCTCCGAGACCGGGATGCACGTGACGCTCGTGATGCCCCACACCGCGCCGAGGACGGCTGCATCCGCCGCCACCTTCTCGGCGGCGGCGACACCGACCTGCGGGTTCCCCTGGTCGTCGGCTTCGAGGACCTCGATCTTCCTTCCGAGGACCCCGCCCTTCTTGTTCCACTCCTCCGCGGCGAGCTTGACCGCGTTCGCGACCTCCTGCCCCTGCTTGGCCAGCGGGCCCGTGAGGGGCACGCCCGCCGCGATCTTCACGGCCTGCTGCGCCTCCACCGCGGGTGCGACGGTGCAGAGCCCGAGCGCCACCGCGACAGCCCATACGCTCCTCTCGAGTGATGTCCGACGCGTCATACCATCCTCCTTCGGAAGATTGGAAGTGTCGGGCGACACGCGGTCCGATGCGAAATCGCCCCACTATGGGGGCGCGCCCGCGCCCGAGTCAAGGGGACCAACGAGCCCATGAAATTCAGATTGCATATGCGACCCCCGCTGATACACATTTGCCCGCGCGGCGCCCGGCGGGCCGATGGGGTTCGCATGCAGTGCACCTCTCGTCAGAGGAGGCAGACTGCCTCACTGACCCAGTCTGGAGGACAGAACATGGAGCTGAGTAGACGCAACTTCCTCACAACCGCCGCGATCACCACCGCGACCGCGGCGGCTGCCTCCGTGGCATCGGCGGCCGACAAGTTCGCGCGCGACCGCGACTGGACGGGCGAGGCTCCGGTCACCTACCCGGAGCCCGCGTGGGACGTGCTCGACAAGCGCTTCACCGCGCGGCAGGGTAACGCGACGCTACAGCGCATCTGGCACGGCATGGGCAACGACCGTGCGCTCTGGTGCGAAGGACCTGCTTGGATGGGCGACTGGGGCTGTCTCATCTGGAGCGACATCCCGAACCATCGCACGCTGCGGTGGAGCGAGGACGACGGCCACGTGAGCGTGTTTCAGACCGAGTCCGGCTACTCGAACGGGCACACGCGCGACAACCAGGGCCGGCTGATTGCCATGGAGCACGATACCCGCCAGGTGCGCCGCCGCGAGTACGACGGAACCTGGACCGTGCTGATCGACAAGTACGAGGGAAAGAAGCTCAACGCCCCCAACGATGCAGCCGTCCATGCCGATGGCTCGATCTGGTTCACCGACCCTGGCTACGGCATCCTCGGGCCGTACGAAGGGCACAAGGCCGAGTTCGAGCTGCCCACGCGCGTGTATCGCCTCGATCCCAGCGGCAAGGCGTCGGTCGTGGCCGAAGGCCCGATGCGGCGCCCGAACGGCATCTGTTTCTCGCCTGACTTCAAGCGGTGCTACGTCGTGGACACCGGCGCCACGGACGGGCCGCAGTACCCTGCGAACATCATCGTGTTCGACGTCGTGAGCAACGGCACCGCGTTGCGCGGCGGCAAGGCGTTCGCCGACTTCAAGCCGGGGTTCACGGACGGCATCCGCTGCGACACCGACGGCAACGTGTGGTGCGGCTGGGGCTGGGGCGGAATGGACACCAACGGTGTACGGGTCCACGCGCCCGACGGTACGCTGCTGGCGTTTCTCCACACGCCGGAAGTCATCGCCAACCTCGTCTTCGGCGGTACGAAGCGCAACCGGTTGTTCATGACCGGCAGCACGTCGATCTATGCGCTCTACGTGAACGCAGTCGGCGCAGCGCTGAGCTGAACGACCGGGTCTCCGCTGGGCTGACCGGGGCGAGCCCCCGCGCCGTCTCTCGCGGCGCTGGGGCTCCCGCCCCCCGGTCGGCACGGGCGCCAGGGACGCCCGCTCGGGCCGCTAGGGCAACGAGAGCCCGGTCGTCGCGGCCAGGATCGCCTCGTCGAACGCGAGCTCCCATGTCACCGCCGAGACCGCCGCCGTCGTCGTCGAGTCCGGCGACGCAAGCGCCAGGTCGAGGGTCACGTCCCCGCTCGCGGGCTTGACGCCGTTCTCCGCCCAGTTCACGAGCCGGGAGAGGGTCGTGGCCACCTCGGCCGGGGCGACGTTGCAGTGGCCATAGCGCTGGACGGACTGCTGGGCGAGCCACTTCGACGTCCTGGCCGCGGCGACGATCTTCGCGTAAGCGCGCTCATGGAAGAACGGCACATCCGGGTCCTGTGTGGTGTGGAGCGTCACCAGCGGAATCGCCAGGGTGCCCCGGGTCTGGTAGTAGTCGTTGAGATAGCGGATGCCGCCGGCCTGTGCAGCGAACCGCCCGACGCCCACGTTCAGGAAGGGATCGATCAGCCCGAGCCTCGTGTACCAGACGCCGACGTTGCCGAACGGCGATTGGCCGCCGGTTCGCGCCAGGAGGTCATTGGTGCCTCGGATGTTGTAGCCAATCGGGCGAACGATCGAGAGGACGAGCTGGCCCAGGGTCGTGAACGGCAGCGTGATCTGGTCCACGGACGCGAGGGCGACGGCCTTGTGCGGGTTGGCCAGGATGGCGGCGACGATGGCCTTGACCACCGGGCTGTCCGCCGAATACTCCATCTCCGGAACATGCAGAACGTCTCCCGGAATCACCCCCGGAAAGTAGAAGTCGAAGAGCACCCGGACGTTGCCGATGTAATCCGTCTCAAGACGGCCACCGCCGGCCGGCGCGCACAGCGCGAGTGCGCCCTGGTAGGACGCGGGGAAGTTCTCGGCGAGGAACACGGTGATGAGCCCGCCCAGCGACCGACCCATGACGTAGACGTGCGTCGGCGCTCCAAAGCGGCCGATGAAAAGCTCACGCAGCTCGTGCGTCCGCGCGGCCCCGTCCTTCACCGCCCACCCATTCTCGGCGTAGCTCGAGTACGCGACCGCGTATCCCGCGCTCAGGAGGGTTTCCCTGAGCTGCACCACCCACGGCGCGACGTCGGCCGGCGCGACGTCTGGCAGGGCGATGGGCGCTGCCGGGTCCACGAATCCGTGGGCGTAGAGGACGAGCCGCCCGGTCCAGGCCGCCGGGACAAACATCGCGTACTGTGCACCGTTGCTCACCCCGAACTCCTCAAGGGCGGCGAGCGACGAGTCGGCGGCGACGACGGGCGAGGAGGCGGCGGCGAGGGTCAGTATAAGGACGCACACGACAAGGGTCCGGTTCACGGAGTCACCTTCGGGCGGCCGGCCGTATGGAGCTATCGGGAGATCAACTGATTGAGCGTGAGGTAAATCCCTGAGGTCACGGAGCCATCGGCTCAGGCGCCGTCTCGCGGGCTCCTGAGATCGTTACCTGCCGGGTAATTGCCGTCGGTCAAAGCCTCGGTGAGTCTGATCGCAGAAGCGACTCACCTCAACCAAGGAGGTTCGAGCGTGGGCGAGCGGCGGCTGCTACGTTGACCCGATGCTGGAGGCCGAGGGCCACGCGGCCATCAGCGAGATGGTACACACGGGCGGAGGCCGTCGCCGTGAATCACGTCGCGGCGACGGTTACCGACCGTCCCAGCGGGCTCGGGCGGCGACGCGCGTTCACCTTTTGACGGATCGCGTCACGCGACCCAATCCGTCGCGAACTGCCTTGCGGTGCCAGTGTCCGGTGCCTGCTCCGGCGTCGCGATAGCGCCGGAATCGCCCGACGAAATCGCGCCGCGCATCGAGCGCGCCGTGTCCGTCTTCGGGACCGAGCGCGTCCTCCTCACACCGGACTGCGGCTTTGCGACGTTCGCGGACAACCCGATCACCTCGGAGCGGGTGGCCGAGCAAACGCTGAGCGCGATTCATCACGCGGTCGCGCGCGTGGGGTGACCGGTCGCAGCGGTGACGCCAGTGGAAAAGGTGGGTGCCAGGCTTCAGACGCTCATTTGAGCCCAGCCTCCAGGAGCCGTGGGAACACCACGTCGCGGAATGCGGCGATCTCCCGCTCCGGAGGCCCGAAGGTCAGCGTCGGCATCAGATAGAGGTTCCTCACGCCGAGCTTCGCCATCTCCGCGATCCGCCCCGCGCAATCCTCCGGCGCCCCGATCAATCCGAGCGCATCGCACAGCTGCGCGACGACCTCGTCGGAGACGAACGACGTGGCGTCGATCGCCGCCTCCCAGTCCCGTGCGTGCGACAGATCGGGATAGATCGTGTGGACCGCCTCCGGAATCTCGAGCTTCGGCAGCCGGATGCCCGCCGGCTCCAGCCAGTACCCGCCCCACCGCAGCACGCCCCAGTGAACAGCCGTCGGCCGCGCGAGCCGGCGCGCCCCGGCCGTGGTCGCCGCCGTCGCCGTCCGCGCCGCCCAGATGACCTCGAGGTCCTCGACCCGTCGCCCGGCCCGCCGGGCGCCGCGCTCCAGGTGCTCGAGCGCGCGCTCCACGATTCCATGGTTGAAGCCGACGAGCAGCAGCACGCCGTCGGCGATCTCACCGGCGAGCTCGATCGCCTTTGGGCCCGACGCCGCCATGATCAGCGGGATCGGTCGCCTCGCCGCGAAGGTGAGCCGCCCTGGCGTCCCGCCGAAATCCACCGATTCCCCTGCCAGCAGCGCGCGCACGGTGCGCAGGCACTCGCGCATCTCCGCCCGCGTCGCCGCGCGCCGGCCGATGGTGCCGGCCGAGGTGTAACCCGTGCCCATCACGAACTTCACCCGCCCCGGCGCCAGTTCCTCGACGCTCTGGATCGCGCCGGCCAGGACGGAGGCGTGGCGTGTCAGCGGGTTCGTAACGGCAGGAAAGAGCGTGAGGCGCGACGTGGAGGTGGCCGCCTGCGCCAGGACGACGAACGTGTCACGGGACAGGAGCTGACTGTCGAGAATGCCGACGCCGTCGAATCCCGCCGCCTCGATGTCCTGGACGAGCCGCATGAGCTGCTCCATCGGCTGGGTTCCGGGCACTCGCATGTAGACGCGGACAGGCACGACCCCCGCAGTCTGCATCGGTGACCCGCCCACCGCAAGCGGGCTCCCCCGTGTATCCTTCCGGGGTAATGAGAGCCGTGATCTGCCGCGCGTGGGGACCCGTCGACGACCTCAAGCTCGAGGACGTGGCGCCGCCAACGCCCGGCCCTGGCCAGCTGGTGATCGACGTCAAGGCGACGGGCGTGAACTACGCGGACTCCATCATGGTGGCTGGCCGCTACCAGACGCGCCCGCCGTTCCCCTTCAGTCCCGGCCTCGAGACCGCCGGCGTGGTGACGCGCAGTGGGGCGGGCGTGACCCGCTTCAAGACCGGCGACCGCGTGATGGCGATTCTCGCCTACGGCGGGTTCGCGGAGCAGGCGCTGGCGGACGAAGCCGAGACGTTCGCCATCCCCGAGGCGATGCCGTTCGACGAGGCGGGCGCGTTTCCGATCGCCTACATCTCCAGCCACGCGGCGATCCGCTGGCAGGGGCGGCTCCTGGCCGGCGAGACGCTGCTGGTGCTGGGCGCCGCGGGCGGCGTCGGCCTGACGGCGGTGGAGATCGGCAAGGCGATGGGCGCGCGCGTCATCGCCGGCGCCAGCACCGCGGAGAAGCTGGCGGTGGCGCGCGAGCGCGGCGCGGACGCGAGCATCGACTACGCCACGGAGAAGCTGACCGAGCGTGTCATGGAGCTCACGGACGGTAAAGGCGCCGACGTGTGCTTCGATCCCGTCGGCGGCGATCGCTTCGACGCCGCGCTGTCCTCGCTCGGCTGGGGCGGACGCATGCTTCTGATCGGCTTCGTCGGGGGGGTCCCGCATATTCCCGCCAACCGGCTGCTCGTGAAGCATCGGGCGGCGCTCGGCTCGTCGCTTCGCTACTTCCGTTGGCACGCGCCGGACAAGCTCCGTCGGTCTGTCGAGGAGCTGCTCGAGTGGTACGCGAAGGGCACGCTGAAGCCGCTCGTCACCCATCGGCTGCCGCTCGAGCGCGGCGCCGAGGCCATTCGCCTGCTCACCGACCGCAAGGCGCACGGCAAGGTCGTCGTCATGCCGGAGCTGCGGGCCTGATGGAGCTTCGCGTCCGGCAGCACGCGCCGCACGTCGTCGTCGTCACCATCGACAACCAGCCGCGCCGCAATGCCATGCCGCGCGCCATGATGGCGGAGCTGGCCGCACTCTGGGACAGGCTCGAGCTCGACGGCACCTGTCGCTGCATCATCCTCACCGGGGCGGGCGAGCGCGCGTTCAGCTCGGGCGCCGACATGAGCGGCGATCTCTCCGCCGACCCGGAGACGGCGAGCATCGTCAATCACGCGCTGCTCAAGAATCGCGCGTACGCGAAGCCGATCGTTGCGGCAGTGAACGGGGATTGCGTCGCTGGAGGCCTCGAACTCCTGCTCTCGACCGACGTCCGGGCGGCGGCGCCGCACGCGCGCCTCGGCCTGCCCGAGGTCCGCTGGTCGATCTATCCGTTCGGCGGCGCGACCGTGAAGCTGGTCCAGCAGATCGGCTACGCCCACGCCATGGAGCTGCTGCTGACGGCCCGGCTGATCGACGCCGCGGAGGCGGCGCGGATCGGGCTCGTCAATCGCGTGGTGGAGGCGGACGCGCTCATCCCGTGGGCGCTGGAGACGGCGGCGACCATCGCCGCCAACAGCCCGACCGCCGTGCAGGCGGTCAAGCAGCAGATCAGCAGCACCATCGCCGACCACGCGGCGTCGCGCGAAGCGCTGGAGCAGAAGCTCGGCGACCGCGTGCGGAAGAGCGAACACTTCAAGGAAGGCGTGCGGGCGTTTCTCGAGAAGCGCAACCCGAACTACACGTGAGGAGAAGACCGATGCAGCCACACGCGATCCTGCTGGCCGTGCTCGCCGCGGCCCCGATGCTGCTCGCCCCTCCCGCCGCGGATGCGGCCGACGACTTCAAGATCGCGCTGGTGGCGCCGCTCTCCGGCCGGTGGGCGCGCCAGGGCCAGCTCAAGAAGATGGGCGCGGAGATGGCCATCGCGGAGATCAACGCCCAGGGCGGGATCAAGGCGCTCGGCGGCGCCCGGATCGTCCTGCGCGAGGCGGATGCGGGCGACAGCGTGGAGAAGGCGGTGAGCGCGGCCCAGCGCGCGCTGTCGCGCGAGAAGATCAGCGCGGGGATCGGCGCGTGGCTCAGCTCCTTCACCCTCGGCGTCACCGAGGTGGCCGAGCGGCTCGAGGTGCCGTGGTTCACGCTCTCCTACGCCGACTCGATCACGGAGCGCGGCTTCAAGTACACATTCCAGACGAGTCCGGTCTCCTCGCTGCAGGCCGAGCAGGCGCTGGATCTGGTCGTTGATCTGGCGAAGCGCAACAAGCAGACGCTCAGGAAGGCGGCGATCGTCGGCGACAACACCGCCGCCACCGTCTTTTTCTTCAAGCCGCTGCGCGAGAAGCTCCTCAAGGCCAAAGGGATCGAGATCGTCGTGGACGAGATCTGGACGCCGCCGCTCGCCGATGCGACGGCCATCGTCCAGAAGGTGCGCTCGACCCAGCCGGACATCGTCTTCTACGGCGCCACCAACTTCCCGGACTCGATCCAGGTGCTCCAGAAGGTCAAGGAGTTCGGCCTGAACGTGCCGATCCAGGGGGTGGGCGCCTGGCTGGTGACGCCGGAGTACGTCAAGACGGTGGGCAAGGAGCTGCTCGACAACATCATGACCGTGACCGCCGCCCACCCGCTCAAGGGCCAGGAGGAGCTGGTCAAGCGCTTCACGGAGCGCACCGGCGAGCCGTTCATGACGCAAGACCCGCTCATGACCTACGCCCACGTCTGGATCATCAAGGAGGCGGCGGAGATGGCGAAGTCCGCCGACCCGAAGGCGATCCGCGACGCCGTGGCGAAGCTCGACCTCAAATCGGGGCCGGCGGCGAGCACGCTGGCGCCGGGGCGGATCAAGTACGACGAGCGCGGCCGCCGCGTGGGCGCCGCGCCCATCATCGTGCAGTGGCAGAACGGCGAGCCGTTCACCGTCGTGCCGGTGGAGTACGCCACCAAGAAACCCATCTGGCACGGCGCCAAGTAGCGGCGTCATGTCGGTCAGCGACCTCGCGCAGTATGTGGTGACGGGCCTGCTCGTGGGCGGCGTCTACGCGCTCATGAGCATCGGCCTGGCCCTGATCTTCGGGGTCATGCGCGTCGTCAACTTCGCGCAGGGCGACTTCATGATGCTGGGGATGTACCTCACGTACTTCCTGGCGGTCGTCTCGGGCGTCGATCCCCTGCTCGGCGCGCTCCTGACGATCCCGCCGTTCTTTCTCGTCGGGGTCGGGGTCCACCGTGCGCTGCTCGTCCGCGTCACCGGCGGCGGCGACCCGCAGCGCCTGATGGACGCGCAGCTCATCCTCACGCTCGGGCTCTCGCTGATCATCACCAACGGCACCACCATGCTGCTCACGCCCATGCCGCGCGGGATCAAGACGGCTTACGCGACGCAGGCCTTCGCCGTCGGCCCCGTGTTATTGAACGAGGCGCGCTCCTACGCCTTCCTGATGGCGCTGGTGCTCGCCGGCGTCGTCTACGTGTTCCTCACGCGGACCGATCTCGGCAAGGCGCTGCGCGCGGCGGCGGATGACCCGGAGGCCGCGGGCTACTAGGGGATCGACGTCCGCGCCATGCACGGCCTCGCCTTCGGCGTCGGCATCGCGCTCGTCGCGGCCGCGGGCGGGCTCCTGGCCACCTACCACCCGATCGAGCCGACGGTCGCCGTCAACTTCATCGTCCTCATGTTCGTCGCCGTCGTGCTCGGGGGCCTCGGCTCGATTCCGGGCGCCTTCGCCGGCGGGCTCCTGATCGGGCTCGTGCAGTCGCTCACGCTGCTGGTGCT
>QHSX01000038.1 GCA_003221695.1 Candidatus Rokuibacteriota bacterium | reverse complement strand
CCACGCCGTCTGAATCCCGCCCAGGTCGGCAAACGCCACGCGAGTGCCGAAGTCACTGCTAAAGCCGTTGCGCACGAGCATCGCGCCCGTATCCGGGTCGATCTCGGTGACGATGAACGGTGCGGCGGCGCTCCGTGACGCGCCGAGAACCCATTCGACATACGCGGTCACGGACAGCCGTCGTGACCGACCCGACTGGTTCTTCAGCGTGAGGCGGGAGACCTTGATCGGGTCGTCGAGCGGCACGAACTGCAGCAGTTCGAGCGAGACACCGTGGGAGACGCGTTCGAACCGACTGTAGCCCTGCCCGTGGCGCGCCACGTAGGCTCCGGTCTCCTCGCGAATCGGGAGCGCCGTCGGGCCCCACAGCTCGCCACTCTCTTCATCCCGGATGTAGATCGCTTCACCCGGCGGGTCGCTCACCGGATCGTTCGACCACGCGGTCAGCTGGTGTTCGTGACTGTTGAGCGACCACGTATAGCTCGAGCCCGACTCGGACACCTGGAAGCCGAAGGCCGGATTCGCGATCACGTTGATCCAGGGCGCCGGCGTCCACTGCCCCTCACCGAGGATCGTCACGTATTCCCGCCCATCCGCCGCAAAGCCGCCCAGCCCGTTGAAGAACTCGACGTCCGGATGCAAAAACGGAACGTCGGCGGGCGGTTTTGTTGCAGTGGGTCGCGGCCCGGGGAAGACCGCAGCGGTCTCGGGTCGTTCGGCGCGTATGACCTGTTCCCCCAACGTCCCGCGGCCGCTCCACAACACCACGCGCGCGACAGCCTGAAGCACGTCGCGTTGTGGCGCCGTCACGCGGTCCCCACGCAAGATAAACACGTTCCCGTGCGCCTCGGGTCCCTCTTGGTGCTCCGCCGACTGGCTCTTCCGAACTAGCGTCTCCAGCAATGACTGCAGATCTTGAAAATAGGACGGCGCCCGCTCGTTCAGGATCACTAGATCGACCGCGAGCTGCTTCATCCGCCAGTACTCGTGGGCACGGAGCAATTGCCGTATGATTCCCACATCGTCGGGCTCGTCGATCCGAACCAGAACGATCGGAATGTCCCCAGAAATCCCGTGCGCCCACAGGGCCGCGGCTCCGCCCGCGTGCCGCGTGAGCACGTCCGTGGAGGGCCGCAGCGTCCGGTCCGAGTAGAGAATGTGGCCGGCGAGGCTCTGGAACAGGTGGGCCTCATCGGGCCCGATGCCGAGGTGGCGGAGCTGAACCTGGGCCTGGGTCCACGCCAGCGTGGCCGCCCGCTCGAAGGTCGCTGGGTCGCGATACTTGTCAGCGAGAGCGACCACCTCCTCGCGCGACGGCGCGACCAGCGTCGAAAAGGTGACGCGGACGCTGGTACCCGGTGACAGCCGGACGCGGCGCCGGAGGCTGACGATCGGATCGAGCACCGCGCCGACGGTGTTGGAGAGCGCTTGGCCGTCTCTTACGCAGAGCGCCGTCCGGATCCCGCGGCCCCGGCCGAGGAACCGCGCGCGATCGGTCTCCCATTGTAGGGCGCCGACGGTCTCACCCTCGACCAGAACCACGTGGGCCAGCCACACTTGTGCGTCGTCGCGGGATCGCGGCCGGCGGGTCACAAGCAGGGCGTCCAGCTCGGGCGCACACTCGGTGTGCACGAACAGGTTGGAGAACGCCGGGTGGGCCGCATCGGCCGACGGGGATGCCAGCACGACTTCGGCGTACGACGTCAGCTCGATCTCCCGGGTCCGTGTGCCGAGGTTCGTGAGCGAGACGCGCCGAACCTCGGCGTCATCCTCCGGGGACACGATCACTTCGAGGGCGGCCGTGATCGTACGGTCGCGCCGGGTGATTTCTGCTCGGTCCTCAGAGAACGCCACTTGATAACTATCCGGCTCAGCTCCGGTCGGCTGGTAACCGGCGGACCAGCTCTCGCCACTCCCTACGTCGCGCAGGAACACGTACGTCCCCCCGATGTCGCGCGTCACGTCCTCCCGCCAGCGGGTGATCGCCAGCCCACGCCATCGGCTGTATCCGGAACCCGCGGCCGTGACCATCACCACGTAGCGCCCGTTGGACAGGAGCTGGGTGCGCGGCGTTACACTATGGGGCGACGTGAAGCGCCGGACGACCGACGGGACGAACTCCCGGACGTCAGCGGCGGCCTTCACCTCTTCGGCACGGGGCCGGGCGACCGCAACGCCCCGGGGTGTCCGTTCTTGGAGGAGCAGCTCGGTCGCCTGCACGCTAGGCTCGGCGTGAAAGCGAGCGCGCATCACCCCCTCATGGAGCGTATTCGCCAGCGCGACCAGCAGCATTCCCTGGTGGTGCGCCATATAGGTACGGACGATCGCCACGCCCCTGCCCTCCGGGAGCCGGGACGCAGTGTAGTCGAGGGCTTCGTAGAAGCCGTACGCGCCGCGCGCGCCGGCGTCCGCTAGGCGCTGGAAGTTTCTGACCACGGCCGCCGGATCGATCATCGCCGCCAACGCCGTCGCATAGGGGGCGATGACGACGTCGTCGCTGAGCCCCCGCTGGAGCCCGAGGCCCGGCACGCCGAAGTTCGAGTACTGGTAGGTCATCTCGAGATCACGCACGTTGTAGGCTGACTCCGAGACGCCCCACGGCACGCCGCGCTCGGCGCCGTACGTGATCTGGCGGCGGACGACGAGCCGACACGTCTGGTCCAGCAGGCTCCCCGCCGGCGCGCGCATCACGAGCGCGGGCATTAGATACTCGAACATCGACCCCGACCAGGACACGAGCGCCGAGTCCTGTCCCACCGGTGTCAGGGCGCGTCCAAGTCGGAACCAGTGCGAGACGGGGACATCGCCCTTGGCGATCGCGACAAAGCTCGTGAGACGAGCCTCCGAAGCGAGCAGGTCATACCGACCGGGGTCGAGACTCCCGTCGGAGACGCGGTATCCGATCGCAAACAGTTTCCGCATCGGGTCGAAGAGGAACCCGAAGTCCATGGCCGCGACCACGGCGTGCACGTCGCGGGCGAGGATCGCGAGGCGACGGATCAGCGCCTCGGAGGCCGTAGCGGAACGCCCCACGCTCTGGATGAGGTCGGGCGTATCGGCCAGCGTCGGAAGGGAGGCGACCTGCCCTTCGAGAGGCATCACGATGTCGAGGTCGCGCGTGTGGCTCTCGATGGTCGTGCGCAGAGCGTCCGCCCAGGCGAGGACGGTCTGCGCGCCCGGATCCTCCTCGGCCATGGCGCGCGCGATGGCCGTCACCGTGCGGGCACTGGCTTCGAGCGCTTCGAGCCGCCCGGCCCACTCAGCCGGCGTGTGGGGAATCGACGGGACCACCGCCATGACGGCATCGAGCGCCTTGTCGAGGCGTTGTCGCGTCGCCACCTGCGTACGCCCGTCGTCCGCCAGGGCGCGCGCCGACTCGCGGACGAGGAGCGCCGCGTCCTCGATGCCCGCGAGCGCCGTCGCACCCAGCACCGGGCGGTCGAGCATCTCGCGACAGGCGTGGCCGACCGCGATGAGATGACCGGCGAGGTTTCCGCTGTCCACCGACGACACGTACTTCGGCTCGAGCGGGTGGCAGTCTTTCGTGTCGTACCAGTTGTAGAAGTGGCCGCGGAAGCGCTCAAGGACGCTCATCGTCTGGCGCGTGGCCTCGAGTCGCTCGACGGCGTCGAGCGTCCCGAGCCAGCCGAAATCGCGAGCGGCCACGGTGGACAGGAGGTACAGCCCGAGGTTTGTGGGCGAGGTCCGGTGGGCGACGACCGGGTTCGGCTCCTCCTGGAAATTGTCGGGAGGTAGGGCGTGCTCTCTGGGGCCGACGAACGTCGCGAAGAACCGCCATGTCCTCCGTGCGATCAGTCGCAGGGCTCGCGCATCCCCGGCCGTCAACGGTTTGGTCCTCGCGGCGGGCCACGGCAGGCTGATCCAGCGAGCGAGCGCGGGCGACGCCGCCCAGAGCAGCAGGAAGGGCAGAGCGGCAGGCCAGGCCGTGGGTCGCCACCACCCGACCACGGCCGTGGCAGCAGCGGCCAGCGTGACACCGCCGCCCATGCGTCGGTAGAATCCGCGGAGGTCCAGGCGCAGACCGGCCTTCGCCTGCGCCGCGGTCACCCACTCCAGGAGCTTGCGATGCGTCACGTACACGCGGACGAGCGTCCGCACGATCGCATCGCTCATCAGCCAGGCTTGGTGCGCGAGCATCGTGAGCACGAACGCCGTCTGCGACGCGGCTAGGACAAGGTCCCGGCCGATCGCGCGAGTGTGGCTTCGCTTCGAAATGCCACGCCTTCGCGGGATCACTACAGTGAGGATCGGCAGGAGCGTGGGGAGCGCGATCGTCGCGAAGACGAACGTGCTCCACACCACGGGCGATGCGGCCGGCAGCGTCCACCCGACCACTAGGGTCAGAAAGCTCGCCGGCGCCAACAGCGTGCGGCGCAGGTTGTCCGTCATCTTCCAGCGCCCGATCAATCGAATCGGAGCGCCAGACCCGCGCCCGACGATCCACGGGAGCAGTTGCCAGTCGCCACGCGCCCATCGGTGGTGGCGGGCGGCGGCGACCCCGTAATGGGATGGGGCATGCTCGAACAGTTCGATGTCGGTGACCAGACCGGCACGCGTGAACAGTCCCTCGAAGAGATCGTGGCTCAACAGCGCGTTCTCCGGCACCCGTCCCGCCAGCGCCGCCTCGAACACGTCCACGTCATAGATTCCCTTGCCCGTGTACGAGCCCTCGCCGAAGAGGTCCTGGTAGACGTCGGACACAGCCGCGGCATATGGGTCGATACCGGACGGGCCCGACGAAAGGCGCTGGAAGAAGGAGCTCTCGCCACCGGGTAGCGGCGGCGTGACTCGCGGTTGAAGCACGGCGTACCCTTCGACGACACGCCGCGTGCCGGGATCGAACCTCGGGCGATTGAGAGGATGCGCCATCGTCCCAACCAGCCGATTGACGGCTCCTCGTGGCAGCCGGGTGTCGGAATCGAGCGTGATGACGTACCGGACGTCGCCCGGAACCTCGCCCATCTCGCTCAGACCACCCGCGATTCGAGCCGGGCTCGCGTCACTCGTTACAAACGTGGTGTCCGTCGCTCCTCGGAGGAGGCGATTCAGCTCGTGGAGCTTCCCGCGCTTGCGCTCCCACCCCATCCACGTCTGCTCGCTCTCGTTCCAGAGCCGCCGACGGTGGAAGAGAAGGAATCGCTGGCTTCCACCCGGAATGGGACCGTAGCGTCGGTTCAGACCCGCGATCCCCTCGCGCGCCGCGGCGAGACTCTCCTCGTCACCCGGCATGCTCTCCGTGGGCGCATCCGTCCAGTCGGTGAGAAGGGCGAAACGAAGATCACCATCCGAATTCGCCAGGTAGTGCACTTCCAGCCGCTCGAGCAGCTCGTCGACCTCCACGCGGTCGGTCAAGAGGGCGGGCACGACGACCATCGTGCCCAGTGTCACGGGCACGCCATCGCGCAGCTCGAGGCGAGGCAGCACGCGCGGCGGGAGCAGCACCGTGACCCATCGATTCACAAACGCGATCACGAGGTCCGAAGCGGGGACGGCCGCCAGTAGCGCGAGCAGGAGCAGGCTCAACGGTCCGGCCCCCGATAGAGCGGCATGGAAGAGGGGCAGCGCGAGAATGAGCCCGCTGAGGATAACGATCGTCCCGAGGTAACCGGGCGTCGCCGACGCGACGTAGGCGCGAAACAGCCGGCGCGTTACGGGGGCCCGGAAGCCGAGTGCCAGCTCGAGGGCCCTGCGCCCTTTCGCGATGAGATAGTAGCCTGGGTCATCTCGCCGCGCGTCGTGGGGGTCGTCGCCGCTCCCCGCGCGCGTCGCGTGGAGCACCGCTTCCCGCGCGACGTCGAGCTCGGATCGGCCCGAACCCCGCGCGAGCTCTTCGATCGCGTGACGGTAACGGTCTCGCGTCACGAAGTCCATCGCTCGATAGGTAGTGCCCGCTCGAAGCACTTCGTCGACCAGGCTGACGCTCTCGAAGAATTCGGCCCAGTCGAGCGCGGACATCAGGCTCATGCTCAGGATCACGTTCCGGACGGTCACGTTCATCGCAGCCTGTCGCTGATGCTCGACCCGGACGATGTCATCGGATGTCGTCCCTTGGGCCGCCAAGCGTCCGTCAAGCCAGAGCAACGCCGGTGTGACAGCGGGGTCCTGATCGCGCAGCCGCTGGACGAGCTGCACCGCGAAGGCGGTCACCAGCCGGGCGCCCTCGAGCCGCTGGAGGGCCACCGCCGCTTGCGCCACAGGCCGATCGCCGATCCCGAGCAGGTCGTCGGCCAGCGCGTCGGCCTCCTCGCGCGCGGCCCGCCCGCCGACGATGCTTTCCGCCAGGCGTCGAAGATTCTCGACGAGCACGACCCGCAGGGTGATCGCCACCGCCCAGAGCTCAGCGATGCTCAGCGGCTGCACGCGCTGGTAGGCGTGGACGAATCGACGGAGCGCCTCCGGATCGAACCGGCTGTCCGTATGCGCGACGAACGCCCAGGCCAGCCCGTAGACGCGCGGATAGCCTGCGAGAGGCCCCTCGGCCAGCTTGGGCAGCTGCCGATAGAAGCCGATCGGCAAATCGTCGCGGATCTCGCGCAGCTGTTCGTCCACCACGTGGAAGTTGTCGACCAGCCATTCCGCTGCCGGCGCGATCGCGCGGCCCTCTCGGACCGCCTCGGCGATCACGCGATACGCCTCGCGCAGCACGCGTCCGTTGTCCTCGACGCGCGGCAACAGTCGACGGCCCTTCTCTGACTCGCTCATGACATGCTGGGCCGCAGCCAGGCTCTCGGCGTGCTGTTCGAGGCGCTCGACGCCGAAGAGTTCCGCGCGGATCGGCTCTTCGAGTGGTTGTCGTGCAAACTCCGCAGAAGGCTGGGCGCTTGGCATTGTCGTCTCAGAAGCGAAGGAATCTGGTGAGCTACTCGCGAGGACGAGAGATTGTAGCGGGAACGCTAAGGCCCGCCAGCCTCTTCCATGAAGAGAAATCGAGTATACAGGAACGCGCCCGTCGGAGGAGCCACGTGAGACCGCGGACCCGCATGGGACGGCCCTCCCTCCCAGACGCGCTTTGGATCCTGACCAGGCCTAGAGCTCCACACGATGCGCGATGGAAACGCATTCTGTGTTCGGCGAGCTTCAGCCCCGGAAACACGCGAGCCCGCCCGAGAACGTCCTCACGGAAAGTGAGGAGAATCCTGGTCTTATTCGCGAACATTGCCACCAACGCCTCTCTTGCTGCGGGTCACGTTCCTACGCGTGTACGACCTGCACGGGCCAGATCTTGCGCTGGAGCGTGATCATGAGAGCCGCCCCGACGAACGCGGCAATACCTGTCCCGCCCCAACCCGCCTCCGGCGCCCCCAGGGTTTGGAAGATCCAGCTCCCCACGACGCTCCCGCTGAGACCAAAGACGATGTCCCAGAGCAGCCCGTACCCTCCGCTCTTCATGGCGATCCCGGCCAGCCAGCCGCTCATCAGTCCGACGAGAACCGACGCCCCGAACATTTCGAAATGCATGACTCATCCTCCTTGACCCGGATGCTCCGGCCTCGCTCCCCTCGATCTCACTTGACATACTGAGTCTATTATTATATATATTATATATCAAGTAAAAATTATATAACTATAGCGGCGGGGCTGGGTGTCCGGTCAGGAGTCAGCCGGGCCGGGGGGGTGATGCTCACGAACAAGACGAAAGTCCTCCTCATTCTGACGCAGGACGTCCTGGACAGGGCTCGGGTCTTGGCGGGGAAGGCGACGACCGCGCTCAAGCTGCCGGTGAGCCTCCAGATCATCCTCCGGGCCCTCATCGAAGTGGGGCTGAAGCGAGACAACCACCCGGCCCTCCGCGCCAACGTTGAGGGTCAGGCCAAGGCGGTTCGCCACCAGCGGAGCGGGGCAGGGCGAACAGGACTGAGGGGGAACTGACCGCAGAGGCGCAGGACCTGAGAATCGGTGTCGTAGCAAGGAGACGACGATGTCGAAGTGGATCGGGTTGCCAATCTTGGCCGCGGGGGTGGCGATGATCCTCGGTTGTTCCCAGCGGCCGTCAGTGACGGCAGCGATGATTGAGGACAAGACCTACGGCGACCCACCGGTCGAGGGTGATCCGTATACCGAGGAGGGGGGAGAGGGCTGACGTTTCCGGATCGGCCCAAACAGAGGGGCGGGAATACGGTGAACGGTGAGAGGCGACTAGGAGGGTGGAAGTGGACAGAGGGGCGGCGATGCTGGCGGTCGTTCTGGATGTATACGAAGGCGGTAAGGACTTGATCCCGGCTTGGAAGCTGAAGGAGCACGCGGAAAACGCGTTTGCAACAGGTGGCGTCGAAGGGCTCAGGCGGTACTACGAGGCGTGCCTGACTGGTTCGGGCCACCGAGTGAAGACAACCCTCGAGCGTGACAGACGAAAGACTTTGGAATCGGAGCGCGAGCACTTCATGTCGATTTACCTGGGTGCTGCGCGGTGAGTAGGATAGGAAACCGTCGTGGTTTTAACTCGGAGTTATAGACACAAAGATCTTCGAGAGGAGAGCACCATGAACACCATGCTTCGCTGGTCCCCGACCCGGCAGTTCCACTTCCACCACGACGTCGACGACCTATCCGCGAGATTCTTCGGCGGCGCCACGGATGAGGCCGCTCAGCGTCCGTCGTGGCTTCCCGCCGCGGAGGGGCGGACGGAGGACGGCACCTACGTCATCCAGCTCGCCCTGCCGGGCGTGGATTCGAAGGACGTGAAGGTGTCCTTGATGGACAACGTCCTCACCGTCAAGGGCGAGCGCAAGGCCGATCACGACACCGCGGGCAAGGACTATTTCGTCCGCGAGGTCGCATACGGCGCGTTCGAGCGAAAGTTCACCCTTCCTGAGGGCGTCGACGCCGCCCAAGTGGAGGCGAAGTACGCGAGGGGCATGCTCGAGGTGAGGGTTCCCGCGCCGCAAGCCGCGACGCCGAGGACGATCGAAGTCAAGGCCGCCTGATCGAGGCCGGCCGGGTCCGAGGCCGTGCCGGTGTCGACCGGCACGTGCCCCAGCCTTCGCCACAACGATGCACAGCGGCCGCCTATCCCGTTCAGCCACAAGGCGTTCCTGAAGTCAATGGCCCTCGCGCTCATCCGAGCGTTCAGCGAGCTTCGTAACTGTACGGATCACGTGGTCCTTCGATTCCTGTCTCTCGAGTGATGCTCATGCCTCAGTTCTGCCCGGTGCTGAGCAAAGAGACGCTGTTGGAACAGACCCTGCAGCGCGCTGCGCTGCCGGTGTCGCGTGACCGCACCCCCTCGTTGTTCGCGCTCACGAGCGCTTCCGCTCCGCCTCACCACGATCGTGGCGACCGCACGGACGCTTTTACTGGGAGGCGAGGTTTATCGCCGGCGATTCGTGCACAAGGGCCAGATCAGGCGATGATATTGTGCGTCAGGGTACGCGTCTCCACTCTACAGGAGGAGCCTTTATGGGCTCACACTCGAAAACCAATCGCGCGGTTCAACGACTCCGACGTCTCGCGCGGCGACGCCGCGAGACTGATCTGAAAAAGGAACGTCGCAGTGGGAGCGATCGTCGCTCGTCTCGATGATGGCAAAGCTCAAGCGCACGTAGCAATCTCATTTCTTGATAAGAAGTTCAAGCCCATCGGCGCATGCTCGGGCTACGACATAGCCAGCCTTTTCTTGCCCGGGCATCTTATCCCAGCTACCTTTTTCAATGACTTCAGCTCTCTGCCAGCTACTTACTTCCCCGAGTTCTTTAAGTTTGCGGTTCCCTCGGCCTGAGCGGCGGGGCTCGACCACGCGCCGTCTTCTAATCAAGTGATTTCGAAACGCCACAAACTCGCTTCTCGGACGGTAGTGTTTTCGCCACCTTCGACTCGATGTTGAGTGGAGATTTATGAACGCGAACGGCGGCGCCCGCCCCCGTGATACAAGTCGGTCGCCGGTCTGTTGCGGGGGGGCGCGATGCTCCGACGGCAACAGCCTCGGCCCCGCTCGAATTCCGTGTCCGGGTGCGGCTCTAACGTCCCCACGAGAAGAGAATCCCTAAGCACGGGTTCGATTCCCCTGTCGCCACCAACATGGCCCTGGACCTGCCGGCGGCGACCCCTGAACCTTGACGGCGCAGCCTCATGGTAGCATCGGCACGCCAAAGAGGAGGACCGCCATGAACGTCGGAATCTCCGTGCCGCTGCCCGCCTACGACGTGGACGTCGCATCGATAGCGAAGACCGCCGAGGCGCTCGGCTTCGAGTCGTTGTGGTGCGCCGAACACCCGATCATGCCGGTCGACAGCAAGAGCCGCTTCCCGGGCTCGGCCGACGGCGTCATCCCGGAGAGCTACTCGCACTTCGTTGATCCCTTCGTGGCGCTCGCGCGCGCGTCCGGTGTCACCAGGACATTGAAGCTCGGGACGGGCATCACGCTCGTTCCCGAGCGCAACCCGCTGCTCCTTGCCAAGGAGATCTCCACGCTCGATCTCTTCAGCGGAGGGCGGTTCTTGTTCGGCATCGGCACGGGCTGGCACCGTGAAGAGACCACCATCATGGGAGGGGACTTCGACCACCGCTGGAGCCAGGCGCGTGAGGCGGTCCTGGTGATGAAAGAGTTGTGGACGAAGCAGGAGGCCGAGTTCCACGGCAAGTACTACGACTTCCCGCCGGTCAGGTCCTATCCCAAACCCGCGCAGAAGCCGCACCCGCCGGTGATCCTGGGCGGCCACGCCAAGAACGTGCTGGAACGCGTCGTCGAGTGGGGCGACGGCTGGCTTCCCAACCGCGCGACGCCTGCCGAGGTCGAAATGAGTCGAAACAAACTCGGCGCGATGGCGAAGCAGGCCGGACGCGATCCGGCGAAGATCACCATCTCGGCCTTCGGCCAGCCCGCGGACCGGGACCTCGTGCGCCGCTTCCTCGACGCCGGCGCCACCCGCGTCATCATCAGGCCGGCCGCGGCGAAGACCGAGCAGGAGATGCAGAAGGCGCTGGAAGACATCGCGAGGACGGTCCTCCACTGAGCGCTTCGCGCGTCGACATCAGCCGCAGAATGTTCGCTAGCATCGACGGCTCGACGGGTCGCCCCGACTTTACTCGGAGCAAGCCACCAGAGGGCCTTGCCGCCGACCCTGGGCCGTCGCAAATCCCTCCACTCCAGGGGTGCGCTCCACGGGCAATGACAAGTCTCCGTCTCGGGAGGCGGCTCCAGCAAAGCTTTTCTGCCGCATGAGGGACACCACGAGATACGCTACAGATTGCGCGTGCAATCGGGTGGCAAACGGTCGGCGCCCGACGATTGAAAGCGGCCGGAACGGAAGGGGAGATAGCAACGGAAGGGCAGCTTCTGGTCGACGGACTCATCATCCTCTTTTACTTCGCCGCCATTACGGCCATCGGGCTGTATGCGGGGCGGCGGGAGAAGAGCCTGAACGACTATGCGCTCGGAGGGCGTCGCGTGCCGTGGTGGGCCGCGATGGCTTCGATCATAGCCGCGGAAACCAGCGCCGCAACCTTCCTCGGCGCGCCCGTCGAGGGTTACACCAACAAAAGCTTTGCGTACGTGCAGCTCGTCCTGGGCCTCATCATCGGGCGCTGCATCGTCGGCAATGTCTTCCTCAAGCCCTACTACACCTTTAAGGTCTACACGGTCTACGACTACCTGGGCGTTCGTTTCGGGCCGCTGACCAAGGGCTACGTCTCCGCCCTCTTCCTGTTTATGCGGACTCTGGCGTCGGGAACGCGGCTCTTCATACCGTCGCTCGTGATGGTGCTGGCGTACCGCATGTTCGTATCGGGCGGACAGGTGCAGTTCAGCCAGCAGGCGGTGACGACGGTCGGTCCCTACGTCGTCGCGATCATCGCCCTCACCGTCGTCACCTGCGTCTATACGGCGGTCGGCGGAATCAAGGCCGTCATCTGGACGGACGTGATTCAGGCCTGCCTGATGTTCGGCGGCGCGTTGATTGCCATTGGCACTCTCCTCAACCATGTCGGCGGACTGCACGAGGTCATCCTGGCCGTCCCCCAGTTGACCACACACGAGGGCTACTTCCTGCACGGGTTTGAATCGAGCGCCGTCATGAAGTGGAAGGAGAGCCACCATCTTGCGGGGATGGGCCTGTGGGACTACGTCAAGCTGATTCTGGCCAGCGACTATACCCTCTTCTCCGCGCTCATCGGGGCGACCCTGGGCAATATGGCTGCCTTCGGCACCGATCAGGACATGGTTCAGCGGATGCTGACGGCCGAGACCTACCAGAGGGCGCGCCGTAGCCTGATTACCGCCGCCTTCCTCGACCTGCCGATCGCCTCCGCCTTCGTCTTCATCGGAATCCTCCTCGTGGCGTACTACCAGAAGGACCCCACCTATCACCCAACGGCCGCCGCGGACGTCTTTGGCTCGTATATCCTCAACGTCATGCCTGTGGGTATCCGCGGTCTGGTCCTTGCTGGCATCTTCGCCACCGCCATGGGCTCCTTCTCCGCGGCGCTCAACGCGCTGGCGACCAGCGCCACGAACGACTGGTACATCCGGTGGGTTCGCGGCAAGAGCGAGGCGCACTACGTCCAGGCCGCGCGCTGGTTCACGGTCCTCTTCGCCGCGCTCATGATCGTCATCGCCGGCGCATTCGCCTATGCGAAGGTGACGATTCCGAATTTGAGAATCATTCCGGTCGTGCTCGGAATCGCGGGATTCATTCTGGGCCCCATGCTCGGTGTCTTCCTCATCGGAATGCTCACCACACGGCGCGGTTCCGACGCCGGAAACCTCGTCGCCGTCTCGGCCGGGCTCCTCGCGACTGTTGTCGCTGGCAAGCTGAACATCACCATCCTGAACATGGCGGCCCCCTTGTTCGGCATCCACCGGACGTTTCAGCAGCCGGTCGTGATTCCTGAAGTCTCGTTCACCTGGTGGCCCATGATCGGTGCGCTCGTAGTCTTTTGTGTCGGCGTCCTCTTCCGCACCCCCGACCAGGTGCTGGAGGCCGCGGCCCGCCACGCCGAGGAGGCTCAGACCGCCGAGCATGTTCCGCTCGCCCTGCGCGCATCCGAAAGAAGAGGATGATCGAGCGAGGTGATTGCGGGTGACGACGGGGCCCGGACGCGCCCTGGCCGTCGGCTTCGAGGGCACGCGCATTCCCGACGATCTCGTGGCGCTGGCGGAGCAAGCCGGACTGGGCGGCGTCGTCCTGTTCGCGCGGAACTGCCCAAGCCTCGAGGCCGTGCTCGCGCTCACGGCGGCGGCGCGGAAGCTCGGCCCCGATGTCCTCATCCTCGTGGATCACGAAGGCGGACAGGTTCACCGCCTGCCCTCTCCCTTCACCCGGTTTCCGCCTCCGGCCGCGGTCGGACGTTCGGGCGATCCCCACCTGGCGGTCGCCGTCGCGAGGGCCATGGCCCGCGAACTCCGCGCCGCCGGGTTCGACTCCGGGCTGGCGCCGGTGCTCGACTGCCTGCTCAATCCGGCGAACATGGTGATCGGTGACCGCGCGTTTGGGACGGCTCCGGATGTCGTCGCCGCGTGCGGCGTCGCGTTCGTCGAGGCCATGCTCTCCGAAGGACTGGTTCCCGTCGCCAAGCACTTCCCGGGGCACGGACGCACCTCTGTCGACTCGCATCTCGCATTGCCGGACGTTGACGCGACGATAGACGAGTTGGAGCGCTGGGATCTCGTTCCATTTCGCGCCGCCCTCGGAGCCGGCTGCCGGGCGGTGATGGTGGCACACGTGCGATACCGCGTTCTCGACCCGGCCCTACCAGCGTCGCTCTCTGCCGAGGTCATCGGCGGCCTGCTCCGGCGACGTCTCGGCTTCTCCGGCCTCGTTCTGAGTGACGACCTCGAGATGGCCGCTGTCGCCAGCACCTGGGGCGTCGCAGGCGCGGCTCGACGGTTCTTGGCCGCTAGCGGCGATCTGGCGCTCGTCTGCCGGAGTGCCGAGGCTCGACACGAGGCGGTGGCGGCGATTGGCCGGGAAATCGACCGAGGCGCGCTCGATCTCGCTCCGGCCGTGCAGCGCCGCCAAGCAGCCCGCCAGCTCATCGACGCCGCCGGACCACGGCCCGACGTCTCGGTCATCGGCTGCGCCGAGCATCGCGCCCTCGCCGAGGAAGTGGTTCAGCGCGCGGCAGAGTGACACGGACGCTACTGCGGCGCGGTGGTCCTTCCCCCCGCCAGCTTGAGCCGGCCGCCTCCACCGTGCGATGCTGAGACGAATGCGTGGTTTGACGCTAGAACGGCGAGCGTTCGTTACGCTGGTGTGGAAAGCCCTGGTGGGTGCCGGGGCCCTCGCGATCTTGCGCCCGGATCCCGTGCCGGCGCGCAACCGCGAGCCAAACGTCTTCGCAGGGCAGGAGACGTTCGAGCGGTTGTTGATGCTGGGCCGCGCGCCCGCCTGGAGCGAGCTACCGATCGGCGAACGGATCGGCGCCATCGGAATGGCCCTCCGGCAGACGCCGTACGTCGCCGCGACGCTTGAGCTCTACGCGGATCGCGAGGTCTGCTCGGTCAACCTCCGAGGCCTGGACTGCGTCACGTTCATTGAAAGCTCGCTCGCCTTCGCGCGAATGCTGAGACGCGGTGGGCGCACACCCGAGGCGCTGCTGGCGGAGGTCATGTTCACCCGATATCGGGGCGGCCGGCTCACCGACTACGTGTCGCGGCTGCACTACCTCAGCGACTGGTTCTTCGACAACGAGCACAAGGGGGTAGTCCGTCTGACCACGCACGAGCTTCCGGGAGCCACGCGCTTCACCAAGCGGGTCAATTTCATGAGCACGCATCCCGAGGCCTACCGACAGCTCACGGGAAATCCCGACCTGGTCTCGAAGATTGCGCGCGTCGAGGCCGAGATCAACGCCCGGGAGATACAGTATGTGCCGAGAGAGAAGGTGGCGGCCGCCCAGCCGCTCTTGATGACGGGTGATATCATCGGCGTCACCACGACGATCGACGGTCTCGATTGCGCGCACTCGGGGTTCTGCTACAGGGACGAGAGAGGTATGCTGAGATTGCTGCACGCGTCGACCACCCAGAAAGCCGTCATCCTTGACGAGGAACTCGCGGGATACCTCGCGCGCGTGTCGACACATACGGGCATCATGGTGGCACGTCCGCTGGAAGTGGCGTAGCGACGCGTGATCACGCCGGCATCACCATCGCCCGCTCGCGTGGCCCTCCAGGCCCTTCAGCTGCGCATGCTCTCTTCCCGCCTCAGTCATCTCTAGCCGATTTGCCTGGCACGGGTGACGTCGAGAGGGTGGTCGATTAGCGGCTCGACGCGTGCGAGGAAGCGCACCGTATGCGGCAATCCGGCGTGATACTCGAACGCCGCTTCATCCTTCCAGCGCGAATGAATGTAGAACAGTTGCGGGTCGCGAATCGACCGAAGCGCGTGAATGCTCAGGCAGCCCAGTTCCTCGCGCGAAGGAGCGAGGACGTCAAGCAACGCTTCTGCCACGGCGCCCTCGTGACCGGGACGCACGTGAAATCGCGCAAAGATGAACAACTCCATTTCGTTTCACCCTCCGGGCTGCTGGATATTCGAGCGGCGACGCACTCCGGATCGCACCCGCATTGTACTTCCCGGCCGCCTGCGGAGAGCCGCTCCCAGCGGCGGACCGTTCTGGATGGCGGTTATGCGGTCAGGCCGGCGACGGCCGCCGCGTGCTAGACTCCGCGCCAGCTTGAAGCACTACACGTTCGATCAGGAGGAGACGCCATGAATCGCCGCATTCTCGTGGCCGGAACAGCCCTCCTTGCTCTCGTGGTGATGCTCACGGGCCTCCCGGGAGGATTGAGGGCGCAGGGTAAGGTCGTGAAGATCGGCCTCTCGCTGCCGCTGACCGGCGCCGACGCCGACGGCGCCGACGCCATTCTCAAGGGCGCGCAGATGGCCGTCACGGAGATCAATGCCAAGGGTGGCGTGGCCGGCTACAAGCTCGAAGCGGTGGTTTTCGACAGCGCCACCCCGGCGGCGGGTCAGTACGATCCAGCCCAGGCGGCCACGAACTACAAGAAGTTCATCGCGGACAGCCTCGTTATGGCCGCGGTCGGGCCCGTCATGAGCGGCGAGGGCAAGGCGATCTCGCCGATCCTGTCCGAGGCCGACATGGCCACGATCACGCCCAGCTCGACCAATCCTGACATCACCGATCCCAAGTTCCAGCCGCAGTATCGGCCCAAGGGCAAGGCGGTCTATTTCCGGACCGTGACCACCGACGCCTACCAGGGCCCGAACATGGCGAACTATCTCTTCCACGCGCAGAAGATCAAGAGCGTCTTCGTACTGGACGACGGCGGCGCCTTCGGCGTCGGCATCGCGGACAGCTTCCAGAAGCGGGCGGGCGAGTTGGGCGTGAAGATCCTCGGGCGTGACCGGCTTGACCCGAAGGAAGCCGACTACAAGACCATCCTCACCAAGATCAAAGGGCTCAACCCGGACGCGCTGTACTACGGCGGGGTCATGCAGGCGGCGGCCAAGCTCGCCCCTCAGAGCTTTGAGGTGATTCCCCGCGCGATCAAGGCGGGTTCGGACGGCGTGTACGACCTCTCGTGGCCGAAGCAGTCGGGCAAGGAGGCCGTCGACGGCTGGTTCTGCTCCCAGGCCTCCCCGGAGCTGGTCACCTCCGGGAAGCTGGAAGCGTGGGTGACCAAGTTCAAGAAGGAGATGAAGCGCGACGCCACCAACTACGCCATCACCTCCTACGACGCGGTGCTGGTCATCGCCGACGCGGTGGAGCGGACGGCCAAGGCCAACAAGGCGCTCACGCGCACGAACCTCCGGGACGCGATCCAGGCCACGAAGATGGGCTCGATCCAGGGCCCGATTGCCTTCGACGCCAACGGCGACATCCTGACCCGGACGGTCTCGATCTATCAGTGGCGGGACGGCGAGATCAAGTACGTCGGCGTGGCGCCAGAAAAGTAGGCGGAGATCCGGCTTCCCGGGCCGGCGCCTCGCGTGCCGGCCCGGAGAACGGCTCGGATGAAGACGCGGTCATGAGCACGGTGGATGTTCTCCTCCAGCAGATCGTCAACGGGCTCGCGCTTGGCATGATGTACGCCCTGCTCGCGCTCGGCTTCACCATGGTGTACGGCATCATCGAGCTGATCAACTTCTCCCACTTCAGCGTCTTTATGACGGGGACCTTCGTGGGGCTCGTGGTGTTGAACCTCATGGGCGTCACCGCGGTCTCGAAGTCCCTGACCGGATTCGCGCTGGTCGGCACGCTTGTGGTGCTCTTCGCGGCGACCATGGCGACGACCGGCGTCCTCGGCGTGCTCATCGAGCGGATCTGTCTGCGCTCGTTACGGCACGTCGCGGGCACGGCGCCGATGATCACGACGATCGGCGTCGCGTTCATTCTGATCAACACGATGCTGCTGATCTGGGGCCCGCAGGCCCAGCGGTTCCCGCAGCTCCTGCCCAACTGGCGCTGGGCGGTGGGTGCCGCCGAGGTCACCTTCAAACAAGTCGTCCTCTTCGTCGTCGGGCTCGTTCTGATGCTCGCGCTGAGCCATCTGGTCAAGCGCACCACGCTCGGCAAGGCCATGCGCGCCACCGCTCAGGATGCCGACGCGGCCCGGATGATGGGCATCGACGTCGACCGCGTGGTGGTGCTCACCTTCTTCCTGGGCTCGGCGCTGGCCGGGGCGGGCAGCCTCTTCTTTGGCCTCTACTACGGCTTCACCGGCTACTACATAGGCTACACCACCGGGCTGCGCGCCTTCACGTCGGCGGTGCTCGGCGGGATCGGGTCCATTCCGGGCGCCGTCCTCGGCGGCCTCTTTATCGGGCTCACGCAGTCCCTCGGCGGCCAGCTCGTGGGTGTGAAGTGGACCGACGTGATCATCTTCTCGCTCCTGATCATCGTCATGGTGTTCCGGCCCAACGGGCTGCTCGGCGCCCACGTCCCACAGAAGGCCTGAGCCATGGCCGCGCTCGCCGGATGGCTCGGAGGGCGGCGAGGACTCGAGCGCTGGCGCACGCTGCCGGTGTCGCGGCGCCGGCAGATCCTCACCCCGATCCTCCTGGGCACCGGGCTCCTGTTCCCGTTCCTGACGTCGAACGCCGGCAACGTGGACGCCGCCGCCAACGCGTTCACCTACGTGCTGCTCGCGCTCGGCCTCAACATCGTGGTGGGCTTCGCGGGCCTGCTCGACCTGGGCTATGCGGCCTTCTTCGCGATCGGCGCCTACGGCTACGGCGTCGCCGCGTCCGGGCATCTCAAGCCCGAGTGGTCGAGCCTGTGGATTCCGCTCGAGTGGGCAGGACAGGTGAGCCGACTGGTGGTGCCCGGCCAGCCAGACACCGTGCAGTTCCACTTCGCCTTCTGGCCGATGCTGGCCGTCACCGCCATCGTCTGCGCGATTTTCGGCCTGCTGTTCGGCGCCCCAACGCTCCGGCTGCGGGGCGACTACCTGGCGATCGTGACCCTGGGCTTCGGCGAGATCGTGCCGGTGGTCGCCCGCAATTGGGAAGGGCTCACCAACGGGGCGCAGGGGCTGGGCGGCATCCGCACGCCCCGGCTCTTCGGTGTCGAGTTCGGTTTCTCGCCGTATCCCTACTACTTCCTCGGCCTGGGGCTGGTCGCGGTCGCCGTCTGGATCTCCATCCGGCTGCAGGAATCACGGCTCGGCCGCGCCTGGATGGCCATCCGGGAGGACGAGTTGGCGGCGGGGGCCATGGGTGTCAATCACGTCCACTACAAGCTGATGGCCTTCGCCATGGGCGCCGCGGTGGGCGGGCTCGGAGGCACTTTTTACGTGGCCAAGCTGACCACGGCCACGCCGGACATGTTCACGTTCCCGGTGTCGGTAATGGTCCTGGTCATGGTGGTGCTGGGCGGCCTCGGGTCGATCCGCGGCGTGGTGATGGCCGCGCTGTTCGTGGCGTTTCTCCAATCCGTGATCCTGCAGGAGCTCACTGAGTACGTCCACGCCCTTGGCCGTCTCGTGGGGAGCGATTTCTTACAGAGGATCGAGCTGATCACCTCGCTCGAGCTGATCTTTGGCCTCATCCTCGTGCTGATGATGCTCTTCCGGCGGGAGGGGCTGTGGCCGACGGTGCGGCGCGTCTCCGCGCTCACGCGCGAGCATCAGACCGCTGCGCCGGTCCGGGGCGCGGCGGTGAGTCTCTCGTGGGCACGCGCGGAGACGGCTGGCGGGGCAGGGCGTCCGCTGCTCGAGATCGAGGGACTGCGCAAGAGCTTTGGCGGGGTCATGGCGGCGCATGACATCACGCTCACCGTCCGAGCCGGGGAGCTGGTCAGCGTCATCGGGCCGAACGGATCCGGCAAGACCACGCTCTTCAACCTGATCACCGGCCTCATCCCCCCAGACAGGGGGAGCATTCGTTTCGAGGGCCGGGAGATCGGGGGGCTGCCGTCGCACGCCATCGTCACGCGCGGGGTGGCCCGCACCTTCCAGAACATCCGCCTGTTCAACAACCTGAGCGTGATGGAGAACCTGCTCGTGGGCGAGCACGCGCGCCTTGAGGCCGGCGCGCTGGGCGCGATTTTCCGCCCACCTCGCGTGCGGGAGGAGGAGCGGCGGGCCGTCGAGAGCGCGCTCGAAGTCGTCGAGATCTTCGGCAACAGGCTGCGGCCCCGCATGGACCACCCGGTGTACGGACTCTCCTACGCGAACCGCCGCCGCACCGAGATCGCGCGCGCGATCATGACGAGGCCCAAGCTCTTGCTGCTGGACGAGCCGACGGCCGGGATGAACCCCGCCGAGACGCTCGAGCTGATGGACGTGATCCGCGCCTTCCGCGGCCTCGGGATCACGATCATCCTGATCGAGCACAAGCTCGACGTGGTGATGGACGTCTCCGACCGCGTCGTCGTTCTCGATCACGGCGTGAAGATCGCGGAGGGCGTGCCGGCCCAGGTACGGAGCGACGAGCGCGTGATCGAGGCCTACCTGGGCCGGCGGCGCCGCGTGGCATGAAGGCCTCGGGGCGCGTCCTGCTCAACTTCTGCGACGTCCACACCCACTACGGCTCACTCCACGTGCTCAAGGGCGTGAGCTACGAGATTCGCGAGGGGGAGATCGTCGCGCTGCTTGGCGGCAACGCCTCCGGCAAGTCCACCACCATGAAGACGGTGCTCGGGCTGGTACGGCCGAGCGAGGGGACGGTCAGCTTCCGGGGCCAGCCGATCCACGCCCTGCGCACGAGCGAGATCGTCAGGCGGGGGATCGCCCCCGTGCCCGAGGGCCGCCGTCTGTTCCCGCGCATGACCATCCTCGAGAACCTCGAGATGGGCCGCTACACACGGCGGGCGGAGCCCGGCTGGGCCGAGGAGCTCGATCGCGTGTTCGGCCTCTTCCCGCTGCTCAAGGAGCGGCGCCATCAGCTCGCGGGCACGATGTCGGGCGGCGAGCAGCAGATGCTGGCCATCGGCCGGGCGCTGATGACGCGGCCCACGCTGCTCTGCATGGACGAGCCGTCCATGGGCCTCGCTCCACGCCTGGTGGAGGAGGTCTTCGACATCATCCGCGCCATCAACGAGCAAGGCACCACCATCTTCGTGATCGAGCAGAACGTGAACATGGCGCTCTCGATCGCCCATCGCGGCTACGTGCTTCAGATGGGCGAAGTCGTCCTCGCCGGCTCCGCGCAGGAGCTGCTCGAGAACCCGCTCATCCGGAAGGCCTATCTAGGCAGCGGCTGACGTCCGTCGCGCGCACCCGGCGGCGCTATGCGGGCTTGCAGAGTAACAGCGTCGCAATAAACGTTCCCGGCGTCTTCGTGCGCGCGTTCGTCGCTCGCGCCAGAATCTCGGGCTCGAGAAAGCCCGCCTCCCGGAAGAGGGCCAGAAGCGCCGCTTCTGGTAGGGCGCCGGCAATTCACCGAAACCAGTCGTCGATCGTGTGCATCTCGGTGCGGAGCAAAGGCTGGGCGAAGGTGATCTCGGCCACGGCCGCACGGCCGCCTGGGCTCAGGACGCGAAAGACCTCTGCAGCCACCCGTCCTTTGTCCGGACAGCGCTCTCCTGTGCACCCGGAGGGGAAAAATGGACCTACTAGGTAAGGTTTTGACCAGTCCTCCGTGACCTCCTCTTCCTCGCGAATGCCGGAAAATTCGGGACTTATCCTGTCCCGCCCCTCTTGGTCCGATCGTTGCCTTATTCCCCTGGCATGTGGTCAGGAAGCGATCGTAAGCACCTGCTCGGCCTCGTGGTTCTTCTTGTGACGATGGGCTCCGGCTACGTGGTGGCTCGCGTGACCGGCGCACACGAGGGCGCCACGGGCGCGTCCGACAGCGTGAGCGCCGGTGATGAAAGCGCACCCAGTAGCACGCAAATCGACTTCTACGTCAGGACCGACTTCCACATCAGGGTCGAGTCCGACATCAGGGAATTGGCGACCCGATACGGTCTTTCCGAGAACCTGGTCGCGGCGGTGATCGAAGCCGAGTCGCACTTCAACCCTGGCGCCGTATCCTGCCGAGGGGCTCGAGGGCTGATGCAGCTCATGCCCACGACGGCGGCCACCCTCGGCGTGGACAATCCCTTCGATCCACGGGAGAACATGGAGGCCGGCATCCGGCATCTTCGCGCCATGATGGACATCTTCAGGAACAACGTGCCGCTCGCCCTCGCCGCCTATAACGCCGGCGAGCAAGCGGTGATCCATCACCGGGGCGTTCCGCCCTATCGGGAGACGCGCCGGTACGTGAATCGCATCCTGCGGCAGCTCGACCACGCCGACGCGACGACCTCGCCCATTGTCAACGCGGCCCCGCGCCGCTTGGTCGGCGGCAACGACGCCTTCGGGCGTCTCCGGCACTGCTCCTAGCCCACATCCCCGTTTTAAGAGGCTAACGGACCAATCGTCGGGACATCACCGGACTCGAGCTTGTCGTCGACCGTCTGAAGACATCCTCGGTATCGTGCCACTCGTGGTCCTAAGCGGAGCCGGCTCCGGGTCGCGACGGTCGCTCGGTACCGCGGTATTCGTCCCTCGATGAACCACAAGGGGGGTGTTCAGCCGCGATCGGGCGGCTAAAGAAGGACTTCGAAGAGGTGGCGATAGTTCGGGCTTAGGGATTCGGCGGGAGGCCGTGCGAATCGTACGTGGGAACGTGAGACAGGTCGCGACGCACCATGGCCCACCCCTGCCGTTGTAATCCGTTGTCGATCGCAGGCCTCGAGCGTCGCTCGGCTCGACGACGTCCCGCGGCTCGAACGCTCGGCGTCTTCCGACGTTCGCCCGACCGGCGATCGAGGATCACCGTCACCCTCGCGTCTCCGGCGAAGACTCGCCTGAGGTCTTCGTAGCGGTCCACGGCGTCACGGGACACGACGAAGAGCAGACCACCGGCGCGGGCGGCGGATTTGGGCTTCTGCTCGCGTTCCCGAGTGCTCATGCGCGCGGCAGAAGCACGGTGAAGCGGCTCCCCTTCCCCTCGCGCGATTCGGCGGTCACGCGTCCGCCGTGGGCAGCCACGATCCCACTCACGATCGCCAGGCCCAGGCCCGTGCCGCCCCGCTCGCGGTGGGCCTGCCGGTAGGGGTCGAAGATGTGCGGCAGCGCATCGGCGGGGATCCCCACGCCCGTGTCCTCGACCTGGAGCTCGATCTCCGGGCCCACGTCGATCACCCGCACGACGACGCGGCCCCCGCGCGGCGTGAAGCGGATGGCGTTGGCGCCGAGGTTGACCACCAGCTGGTGGAGCCGCGCCTCGTCACCGAGGTACGCGAAGTGTGACCCGAAGCGCTCACGCTCGAGGGTGATGCCCGCCTCCTCGGCCTGCGGGTGGATCTCCTCGACGGCGCGGTCCACGAGCCACGCCAGGTCGAGCGGGTGGCGGTCGAGCTCCACGAGCCCGGCGCGCAGACGCGACATCTCGAGGATCTGATTGACGAGCCCGAGCAGGCGCTCGGAGCTCTGCCCGATGATGTCCGTGAGACGCTGCTGCCGCTCCGTGAGCGTGCCGGGGGCGCCGTCGTGGAGGAGGTCGACCGCGCCGCGGATCGACGTGAGCGGCGACCGGAGCTCGTGCGAGACGGTCGCGAAGAACTCCCGCTTCGTCTCCTCCATCTGGTGCAGCTGGCTCGCCATCGAGTTGAACGAGCGTGCGAGCGCCCCGATCTCGTCGCGGCTCTCGATCGCGATGGGCTCGCGAAACGCGCCCGCGGCGACCTCGGCCGTCGCCGAGGACAACAGGGCGAGCGAGCGGGTCATCCGCTGGGCGACGGCGGCCGTGGCGAGCAGCGCCAGGCCCACCGCGGCGCCGAGCGCAATCAGCACGGCGGTCCACGTGCGCACCTCGAGGCGTGCGGCCTCGGCCTGCGCCGCGAGGACCTGCGTGTGGGTCGCCGCCATCAGCGCGTCGAGGCTCTCCTGGACCTCCTCGGCGAGCCCCCGCGCATCCGTGTCGATCAGACGCAGCGCGCGGGCGCGCTCGCCTCGCCGGAGGAGCGCCTGCTCCTCGGCGACGACGCGCCGGTATCCCTCGAGCGCCACGCTCGCCTCGCGGAGGTGAAGCGCCTCCCAGTGGCTGTGCGTGTACTCGGTGAGGCGGACGAGATCCTGCGAAACCCGCGCCGCTCGCTCGGTCCACGCCGTCACGTAGCGCGGGTCGCCCAGCACCGCGGCGCGCGCCTCGAGCCACACGAGCGGCGACATCGCCTCGCGGGCGGACGCGGTGAGGCGCAGCGCCGGAACGGCGCGGGTCGTGATCTCACGGTTGACGGACACGAGACGATCCACCGCGAGGAGGCTGAGACCACCGACGCCCGCGAGCACGATGATCACGAGCGCGGAGGTCAGGAAGATTTTCGAGCCTAGCCGCATGCTCTCTCAGCCCTTCCGCTTCGTCGTTGTCGGTGCCGCCCGGCCCAACGCGTCTGGCGGCAGGGTCGCCTGGCGGGCATCCCGCAAGCGATACGCCGTACCGCGGTACGATCGGCGCCAACGCCAGAGACGGTATTCCCGCTCGAGATGGTTGGACCAGATCGAGGCCGTGCCGCCATGGAAAACGAAGGCGAGCCAGCCGAAGGGAATCACCACGGCGACGACGAGTCGCCACCCGAGACCCCACGCGTGCGCCTTCATCGGGACGCCGGCGCGCTTGAGCCGGCCCCGAGCACGGGCCCATGCGTTGCGCTTTGGCCACCGTGCCGGGAAGGGTCCGCGGTGTCACGGAGCATGGCACGGCAGAGCGGGCAGCTTGGATACCCCGACTCGGGCGCCCGCAGCTGCCTCACGAGCTCGTAGAGCGCGCTCTTGCCGCCTGGATAGCCCGCAAGCCGAGCGCGCCGCAAGATTTCGGCGCCCGAGAGGTCGGGATCCTCACCGAGCCACTGGGCGACCTGGGGCGCGTACTGCGCCATCCTCGACGGACGGCCGACATCACGACGAGTCTCGGAGCCCTCCATGGAAGAACTGCAGGGCAAATCTGATACCGGAGTCGAATTTCCAGAAAGATCGGGTACTTCCGAGGTGCTGGTCTAAGCGGGCCTGGTCAGCCTCTTGCCGAACAGGACATTCTTCTGCCAGTCCTCCGGCATTTCCTCACCCATTTTGCGGTGATTTACCTAATTCCGGAAACGCTCTCGAGGGCCTACCCTCGGGGGCATGCAGCCGGGGTACGATTGGTGGCGTTAGTCCAGCCCGGGTACTCGGTGGCCCGTCTGCTCATCATCGTCGCGCGCGGCGAGCCGGCACGCTACACGTATCTCAGGCATGTATTCAGAAGCGAAACGGTGGACGTGATCCTTGACCGCCGGGTGACAGAGCGTCGGCAACTCCACGAGCGAGCAGGGGCCGAGAGGCGCCGCGGGCATCGGCGCCACCGCTACCTCAGTAAGGACCTTCAGGAGTTCGGCTGGGCACTGGTGCGACGCTAAGAAACCCGCGATTCTCGCCGCGCTGGTGTCAGGGTGACAGCGCGTTCTTAACACTTCCGGTCAGACTGAACCGTCGACTCTGTTCGTATCCGCTCGCGGCGACTGCGATTCGGTGGTGGCATGCCTCATGCCTGTCCACCGGGCGCCAGGGGGTCACGCGATCAGTGATCCGCGGGAGCGTCGCGCATTGGACCGGCCTGGTGACGGCCGTCGTGCTCTGGGGACTGATGCTGGGATGGCTCTTCTGGCAACTCACCGGGGATTAGGGACGGTGAGAGAGGCCGCATCTAAGGCTCCCTCTGCACGGACTCCAGGAACGTGAAGATCTTCCAGATGGCGTCTTCGCTCAGCACGCCCTTCCACGGCACCATCCCCTTCGTCGGTCGCCCCTCGGTGACGGTCTCGTAGAACACGTGCGCCATGTTCTCTCGGTAACGTAGCTTCAGCCGACGGAGGTCTCGGCTCGGGTCCGGGTTGATCGCGTTCGGCGCGTGGCAGTGCGAGCAGTGCTGGTTGAAGAGGCTCCGGCCCACCGGAACTACCGAGGCGTCCGCGTGAAATGGGTTGGTCGCCGGCGGCGCCGTCTCCGAGGCTCCCCGGGCGAGGAGCCAGCCGGTCATGGCCAACCCGATTGCCGCGCGAGCCAGCACGGTCCCCCGCGAGGCGACCTACGGGGCGGGAAGCTCGAACACGAAGAGCGCTCCGCCTGGCGGGCTCGAGGCGAAGATCTTCTCGCCGATGTGACCGAGGAAAGACGGCGGCGTGACCAGGCGGCCGGACACGACGGCGACGTACTGCTTGCCGTCGAGCTCATAGGTCACGGGGCCGGCGCTGATTCCGGAGCCCGTGTTGAACTGCCAGAGGAGCTTCCCCGTGCTGGCATCGAGCGCCTTGAACCAGCCCTGAATGTTGCCGTGGAACACCAGCCCTCCCGCGGTCGGCAGCATGCCGCCCATGAAGGGCAGCTCTTCCTTGTTTCCCCAGACCTTCACGTTCTTGATGGGATCCCAGGCGATCGCTTCGCTCATGTGGCCACCCGGCCCCACCTTCGCCAGGTCCCATTCGGATCCGAGGTAGAACATCCCGCGCTTGTATTCCGCCGTCCTCCCCGCGAGGTCCATGCAGAGGTTGAATGTCGGGATGTACACCAGGCGCGTCTGGGGACTGTACGCCATAGGCTCCCAGTTCTTTCCGCCGAACAGATTCGGACAGATGTCGCGCGCCCACGTGTCGAGCCGGGGCCGCTTTTCCGGGATTTCGATCGGCCGGCCGCTCGCCTTGTCGACGCCTGTCGCCCAGTTCACGAAGACGTACGGCTCCGCGGAGATCAGCTTCCCCGTCTTCCGGTTGAGCACGTAGAAGAAGCCGTTGCGATCGGCCTTGAACAGGACCGGCGTCGTCTGCCCGCCCACCACGACGTCGGCGAGCACGAGCTCGTTCACGCCGTCGTAGTCCCACGCGTCGTACGGTGTCGACTGGTAATGCCAGACGATCTTGCCGCTGTCAGGATCGATCGCCAGCGTGCTGGCGGTGAAGAGATTGGTGAAGTCGCCGTAGGCGCTGCTGTCCGGTCCGCGCACCACGGCCGCCCACGGCGCCGGGTTGCTGGTGCCGTAGTACAGGAGGTTGAGCTGCGGATCGTAGGAGCCGACATACCAGGCGGCGCCGCCGCCGAATTTCCAGGAGTCGCCCTTCCACGTCTCACTTCCGGGCTCGCCGGTCGCGGGAACCGTGTACAGGCGCCAGACCTCTTTGCCGGTGTCCTGGTCGAAGGCGCTGATGTAGCCCCGGACTCCGTACTCGCCGCCCGCGAAGCCCGTGACGACTAGATTCTTCACGGCCGTTGGCGGAGAGGTGATCGCCGCGCCCTGCGTGTAGTCGACGACCTGGCTCTTCCAGAGCTCCTTGCCCGTGCGGGCATCGAGGGCCACGAGGTAGCCGTCGAGCCGGGTCACGAAGATTTTGCCCTTCGCGTAGGCCACGCCGCGGTTGTCGAGGCCACAGCACGTCGTCTGCTGCACGTCGGCCGGGATCTCGGGGGAGTACCGCCAGCGAACGGTTCCCGTCTTGGCCTCGACGGCGAAGACGTGCTTGGGTCCCGACGACGAGGTGACGTACAGCGTGTCGCCGATCACGAGCGGCGTGGACTCCTGAGCCTCCAGCGTGCCGAGCTGAAGCACCCACGCGACCTTCAGCCTCTGCACGTTCTTCGTTGTGATCTGGTCGAGCTTGCCGTACCGCGTGTTCCCGCTGTCCCCGCCGTACACCGGCCAGCCCGTCGTCGACTGCGCCAGCGCGGTGTCCGTGCACAGCATTCCGGTCAGCACCGCGAACGCGACTACGAAGCCCGGTCGCCTCATCGCCTCTTCTCCTCCTCTCGCCCCTTCTTCCCGAGCGCAGACCTACTATAGCGACACGTCCGTGTCAAGCGAGAGCTCACCGCGAAACCGCGGTAGAGTCCTCGTTGATCGGTAAGAATCCCCCGGGAGGTCGGCGATGACCGGAGCCGAGCTGTTGGTCCGCTGTCTCGAGCGTGAGGGCGTGCGGTACGTGTTCGGCGTCCCGGGCGAGGAGACGCTCGACGTCAACGAGGCGCTCGCGCACTCGTCGATCCGCTTCGTTCCGGTCCGGCACGAGCAGGCAGCGGCGTTCATGGCGGACGTGTGGGGCCGGCTGACGGGCCACGCCGGCGTGTGCCTGGCCACACTCGGGCCGGGCGCCACGAACCTCGCCACCGGCCTCGCCGATGCGAACCTCGACCGGGCGCCGGTCGTGGCGATCACGGGCCAGCTCGCCCGGCACCTGCTTCACAAGGAGTCGCACCAGTACGTCGACATCGTCGACGTGTTCCGGCCGTTCACGAAGTGGAACGCCCGCATCGAGACCGGCGCCGTGGTCGCCGAAGCCGTGCGCAAAGCGTTCAAGCGTGCCGAGGAAGAAAAGCCGGGCGCCTGCCACCTCGAGCTGCCCGAGGATGTCGCGCAGGAGCCCGCCGAGGGCGAGCCGCTCGTCGCCGACCGCCCGCGCCGGCCGTCGCCCGATCGGCCGTCGCTCGCGCGGGCGGCCGACATCATCAACCGCGCCCAGCGTCCGCTGGTCCTGGCGGGGAACGGCGTCATCCGCGGCCGGGCGTCCAAGGAGCTGACGGCGCTCGCCGAGCGGGCGCAGATGCCGGTCGTCACCACGTTCATGGCCAAGGGCGCGATCTCGGTCGATCATCCGCTCGCACGGACCACGGTCGGCCTCACGTCGGACGACCCCACCCGCGTCGGCTTCACCGACGCAGACGTCGTCATCGCGGTCGGCTACGACCCGGTGGAGTACAGCGCCGCGCGATGGAATCCGTCGGGCCGGCTCCGCGTCGTCCACATCGACTTCACGGCGGCCGAGGTCGATGCGCGCTACCAGCCCGCGGTCGAGGTCGTGGCCGACGTCCGTGAGGCCCTTGAGCTCCTGGCGCCGATGGTGGCGGTCCGCCCGGAGCGGCTCCCGCCGGGCCGCCCGCCCCACGACCCGCGTCGCCTCGACGACGGGTTCCCGCTCCTCCCCCAGCGCATCGTCTCGGATCTCGAGTCCGTCCTGGAGCCCGACGATCTTGTGATCTCGGACGTCGGCGCGCACAAGCTCTGGGTGGCGAAGCGATTTCGTGCGCAGCTTCCGAACACGGTCATTATCTCCAACGGGTTCGCGGCCATGGGCATCGGGCTGCCGGGCGCGATCGCGGCCAAGCTGGCGGAGCCCGGGCGCCGCGTCGTCGCCGTCACCGGCGACGGGGGCCTCCTGATGAACATTCAGGAGCTCGAGACAGCGGTCCGGCTGGGACTCGGCTTCGTGGTCCTGATCTTCCGCGACGACGGGTATGGCGTGATCCGCTGGAAGCAGGAGCGGCAGTTCGGCCATACGGCGGGCGTCGACTTCGGCAATCCGGACTTCGTCGCGCTCGCCCGCGCGTTCGGCTGCGAGGGCGTGCGGGTCAACGCGGCCAAGGAACTCCGGCCCGCGCTCGCGGACGCCCTCCGGGCGACGGTGCCCGTGCTGATCGACTGTCCCGTGGATTACCGCGAGAACGACCGCCTCGCCGAATACTAGGTGCGCATCCGATATAATGCGGCCGGCGGCGCCGAGGGGGCATGACGACCGAGGACTGGTTCGACGCGTTGACGGCGGAGCTGCTTCAACAGAGCCCCTTCCGCCGCTCGGAATACTTCAGGCGTTTCGCCTCGGGCGCCCTCAGCCGCGCCGACGTGTGGGGGCACATCGCCCAGCACTACCTGCTGATCGCCTGGTTCCCGCGCATCTTCAGCGGCATTCACACCCGCTGCGAAGACTTCGAGGTCCGCAAGGACTGCGCGCGCCACCTGCTCGTCGAGGATCTCGGCTACTTCGACGGCCGCGTGGGCGGCACGCCGGACCACGACGAGCTCTTTCGCCGGATCGGTGACGACCTTGGGTACCCGCGCGAGGCCTACGAGCGCATCGCGCCCGTCCCCGAGATGGCGGCGATCCTCGCGTTCTTCCGGCGACTGGCCCACGAGATTCCGTGGAGCGCCTCGCTCTGCGCGACGGCGCTCCTGGAGGAGGAAGTCGTCGCGATCGCGCAGACCGTCGGCCGGGCGCTCGTGGAGCACTATCGTGTCCGCGCCGAGTGGGGCGGCCTGAACTACACGGTGCACGAGGCGATCGAGAAGGAGGAATCGGGCGAGACGAAGCGGGCCATCCTCAGGCACCTGCGCACGCCCGACGACCGCCGGGAGGCCGAAGCCGCGATGCGGGAGATGCATCGGCTGCTCGAGGCTTACGCCGAGGGTCTCGCCCGCCGCCACCTCTCCCGATGACGGCCGCGCCTCGCCGCCGTACCCGCGAGCGCCCAAGCGGCGCACGCGACGGACGATGTCGGGGTGTATCATCGCTCCTGGAGGGGACCATGAAGAGGCTGCTGGTGATCGGGACGCTCGGCGGGGTCCTCGTTGGCTTGCTCCCAATGCCGGCCGCTGCGGGCGCAGCGACAGACGCGGCCCTGGGCCTCGGCGCCTTCGCGGTCTTCAATCAGCTCGCCGGCGGCTTCCCCTGGCACCGTGATCGCGTGGTCATCGTTCAGCCCTCGTATTACGCGCCATACCCGGTGGTCTACGCGGCTCCCCCCGTGGTGTACGCCGCGCCTCCAGTCGTGTACACGCCGGCCGCGCCTGTCATCCAGCGAGAGGTCGTCTTTCCCCACGGCCGTTACGTCTTGCAGGGTGACGGTGTGACCGTGGCCTATCGCTGGGTGTGGGTCCCCAACCCGCCCCCACCCCCTCCGCCGCCCGGTCACTGAGCGCATCGTCCCGCGGGCCGGACCTGACGCTCCGGGAGCGGCTGCGCGCCCTGTATCCGGGGACGCCCGGCCGCCGGCTCAAGCAGTGGCTTGCGGGCGCACGCGTTTGCGTCAACGGCGCCGTCGTGTGCCGGGGCGACGTCGCGGTGGGCCCGGGCGACCGCGTCGAGCTCCGCTCACCGCCGCCCGCCAGCTTCCCGGCGCCGCTCCGGCTCGTTCATGAGGACGAGCACCTCGTGGTCGTCGAGAAGCCCGCGGGGCTCCTGACGATCGCGACCGAAACCGAGCGCGAGCGGACCGCATACCGCCTGCTCGGCGCCTGGGTGCGGGCGCGGGAAGGCGGGCGGATCTTCGTCGTCCATCGGCTCGATCGTGAGACCTCCGGCCTGCTCGTCTTCGCCAAGTCGCTCGCCGTCAAGCAGGCCCTGCAGGCGCAGTTCCGCGCGCGGCTGCCGGAGCGTGTCTACGTCGCCCGCGTCGAGGGTGTCGTCCGCGAGCCGGCGGGTACCCTGACCGGGCACCTCGTCGAGGACCGCGCTCTGCGTGTTCGGACCACGCGCGAGGGAGGCCGCGGCCGGGAGGCGATCACCCGCTACCGCGTGCTGGAGCGCGCTCGGTCCGCGACCCTGCTCGAGCTCGTCCTCGTGACGGGGCGGCGGGGCCAGATCCGCGCCCAGCTCGCGGCGCTCGGGCATCCGATCGTCGGCGACCACGCGTACGGGAGCCGGCGCGACCCGCTCCAGCGCGTGTGGCTGCACGCCACGCGACTCGGCTTCGTCCACCCGAGCGGCCGGCGGGTCGTCTTCGAGAGTCCGCCGCCCGCGAGTTTCCGGCGCGCGTAGAGAGGAGACCCACCCATGGCCGACGCCGTGCGCGAGATGGGAGCGAAGTGCCGCAACTGGTCCAAGTGGGGACCGAACGACGAGCTGGGGACGCTGAACTACATCACGCCCGAGACGATCGTGGCGGCCACGCGCAGGGTGCGACGCGGCGTGACCTTCTCGCTGGCGATCCCGTTCGACAACACGGGCCCGCAGATCAACCAGCCACGACGCTTCAACCCGATCCACCGCATGATCCTCACCGGTCCCGACTTCACGACGGGCGCGTTCAAGCGCCCCGGCGGCGTCGGCTTTGCCGACGACATGGTGATCATGGCGCTCCAGTGCGGGACCCAGTGGGATGCGCTCTCACACTGCTTCCTGGACGGCCGCCTCTACAACGGCTACGACGCCAATCTCGTCTCGAGCGAGGGCGCCAAGAAGAACGGCATGGAGAAGATGGCGCGCTTCATCGCCACCCGGGGCGTGCTGCTCGACCTGCCGCGCGCGAAGGGCGTCGACTGGCTCGAGCCGGGCTACGCTATCACGGTGGACGATCTGGAGGCGGCGGCCAAGGCGCACTCCGTCACGGTCGGCCGGGGCGACGCCCTGCTGGTCCGGACTGGGCAGATGTCCATGTGCCGCGCCCGCGGGGGGTGGGGCGACTACGCGGGCGGCGACGCGCCCGGGCTCTCCTTCTGGACCGCGGAGTGGATCCACCGGCGGGAGCTCGCCGCGCTGGCGACCGACACGTGGGGGATGGAGGTGCGGCCCAACGAGATCCCCGACACCTACCAGCCGCTCCACCAGGTGCTCATCCCGCACATGGGGCTCCTCGTGGGCGAGATCTTCGACCTCGACGCCCTCGCCGCCGACTGCGCGAGAGACAAGGTCTACGACTTCCTGTTCGTGGCCCCGCCGCTGCCGATCACGGGCGCGGTCGGCTCACCGGTGAACCCCCTCGCGATCAAGTAGGCTCGCCTAGAGCCCGTACAAGTCTCTGGCGTTGTCGCACAGGATGCGGCGCCGCGCTTGAGCCGTGACGCCCTTGAAGTTCGCTTCGATCACCCGCTCGGACTCGGGCCACGTGCTGTCGGCGTGCGGGTAGTCGGACGCCCACATGACTCGGTCGTCGCCGAGGAGGTCCACGACCCGCAGCCCGAGATGATCGGTCTGGAAGGTCGCCCACACCTGCCGACGGAAATAGGCGCTCGGCGGCATCGTCAGCTGGAGTCCGCCGTGCGTCCGCCAGAACTCCTCGGCGTCGAGGAACTTCTGGTAGGTGTCGTCCATCCTCTCGAGCATGTAGGGCAGCCAGCCGATCCCGGTCTCGGCGAGCACGATCTTGAGCCGCCGGTGACGCTCGAGCGCGCCGGCGAAGATCACGGCGGCGAGCGGCTCATCCATCTGGAGCGTGGAGCAGGCGACCCGGACGCCCATATTCCCGGCCTGGGTCGCCTTCGGACCGCTGAACGCGACGGTCCGCAGGCCCCCGCCCAGATGGAAGCCGACGGGCAGCTCCGTCTCGGCGGCCGCCTCCCACAAGGGCTCCCAGGCCTCGTCCCAGAGCGGGAGCTCCACCCGCGCGGCCAGGAACATCCCCGTCCGGAGACCGATCTGCTCGAGGTAGCGAACCTCGTCCGCGGCGGTCTTGGGGTCGTCGATCGGGATGAGCCCGGCGCCGATGAGCCGATCCGGCGCGCTCGCGCAGAACTCGGCCAGCCACTCGTTGTACGCGCGGTAGCAGACACGCCTCAGCTCCGGCTCCTGGATCAGGAGCGGCACGATCGGCCCGTACATGACGGTCGCGTCGATCCCGTCACGATCCATGTCCTGGAGCCGGAGCTCGGTCGTCGTGGGGCGCAGGACGCCCGGCTCGAGGACGCCGCCCCGCTCGAGCGCCGTGCGCCGGCCGCCCTGCGCGCCCGCGGCGCCCCGCCGCCCGCCCCACGGGTCCCAGCGATCGTCGCCGCAGAACCAGAACGGCCCCTCGGGCGTCTCGACGACCTTCGGCGCGCGTCCGCGCCAGGACGCGGAGACCCGCTTCTGCCAGAGGTCCTTCGGCAGCCACTGGAGATCGATGTGATCGTCGGCGGAGATGATCCGGTAGTTCATCAGGGTCTCCTGATCGCCGCCCAGAGTCGCACGGGCGTGAGCGGCATGTCGAGGTGCATGACGCCGAGGGGCGCCAACGCGTCTACGGCGGCGTTCACGACGGCGGGCGGAATGGCGATGCACCCGGCCTCGCCCAGCCCCTTGGCGCCGAGCGGGTTGCGGGGCGAGGGCGTATGCATCTTCTCGAGCGTGACGGGCGGCACGTCGGCGGCGCGCGGGATCGCGTAGTCCATCAAGGTGCCGGTCAGAAGCTGGCCGTCGCGATCGTACACGATCGCCTCGAGCAGGGCCTGGCCGAGCCCCTGCGCGAGAGCGCCATGGAGCTGGCCCTCGGCGAGGAGCGGATTGATCACCGTGCCGGCGTCGTCCACCCACACGAGCCGCTCGATGACGAGCTGGCCGGACTCGCGGTCGATCCTCACCGCCGAGACGACGGCACCGAAGCTCCACACCTCGCCCTCCGGCTGGAAGTAGGTGCTCGACTCGAGGCCCGGCGTCTCGCCGGCAGGCAATGCGTGACCTCCGGCGTAGGCGGCGCCGGCGACTTCCTTCCACGTCACCCGCCGCTCTCGCGCGCCGACCACGTGGAAGCCGCCATGCCCGTTGACCACGTCGGCGGCCGCGGCCTCGAGGAGCTTCGCGGCGATCCGCCGCCCCTTCTCGCGCACGTCGGCGGCCACGCGCGCGAGGGCGCCGCCGCCCAGCGCGACGCTCCGGCTGCCGAAGGTGCCGAAGCCCTCGGGTCCCGAGCGCGTGTCGCCGTGGACGACCACCACCTCCTCCGGCGTGACGCCCAGGTGGTCGGCCACGATCTGCGCGAAGGTCGTCTCGTGCCCCTGGCCGTGGGCGCTCGACCCGGTGATCGCCGTGACGCGCCCGGAGCGCTCGACCTTGATACTGCCGCTCTCCCAGCCGAGCGCGGCGGGCTCGACGTAGGACGCGACGCCGACCCCGACGATCTCGCCATGCGCGCGGCGCGCCGCCTGCTCGCGTCTGAGGCGCGGGTAGTCGGCCGCGGCAAGCGCGAGCTCGAGCGCCTTGCCGTAGTCGCCCGAGTCGTAGACCTGGCCCGTCACCGACCGAAACGGGAAGCGGTCGGGGGGGATGAAGTTGCGCCGGCGAATCTCGACGGGATCGAGCCCGAGCGCCCGCGCCGCCGTGTCCATCAGCCGCTCGATGAAGAAGCACGCCTCGGGCCGGCCGGCGCCGCGATAGGCCGCGACCGGTGTCGTCGTCGTCAGGGCTCCGGTCACGGTGATGTCGCACGCCGGGACGACGTAGGCTCCCGGCAGGAGACGCGCGTGGTTCCACGGCGGTCCCGCGGCCGCGTTCATCAGAGCGGCGCCGAGCGGCGCGACGATGCGCGCGCGGAGCGCGGTGATGCGCCCCTCGGCGTCGAGCGCGAGCTCGCCCTCCGAGACCGCGCCGCGCGCATGGTTCGTGGTGATCTGGTCCTCGCTCCGCGTCGCCACCCACTTGAGCGGGCGCGCGAGCCGCGGGGCGAGCCAGGCGAGCAGGACCTCCTCCCGGTACGGGCCGCTCTTCACGCCAAAGCCGCCGCCGACGTCGGGCGCGATCACACGGACCTGCGACTCGGGAAGCCCGAGGAGCCGAGCGACCTCGGCGCGGATGCGGAATGGCGCCTGGCACGAGACCCAGAGCGTCAGCTCCTCGGTGGAGGGATCGAAGACGGCGAGGACCGCGCGAGGCTCGAGCGGCACGCCGGCCAGGCGCTGCTGGACCACACGGAGCGAGACGACGCGCGCGGCCGTCCTCATCGCGCCCGCCGCGTCGCCCTCACGCAGCGTGCGCGTGAAGGACCGGTTCCGCTCGATGTCGGCGAACAGGACGTGGGCGCCGTCGCCCACCGCCGCCTCTGGCTCCGGCACTCCGGCGAGGGGCTCGTACGCCACGTCGATCAGCTCGACCGCGTCACGCGCGCGGTACGGATCCTCGGCGACGACCGCCGCCACGGGGGTGCCCGCGGTGCGGACGTGCGTATCCGCGATGATCGGATGGGGCGGCACCCGCATGTCCGGCACGAGCCGGTTCACCGGCAGCGGCCCCAGGTGGCGCACCTCGGCGCCGGTGACGACCGCCACCACGCCGGGCGCGCGCCGCGCGCCCTCGACATCGAGGCGCGCGATGCGCGCGTGGGCGTGGGGCGAGCGGAGCAGGACCACGTGAGCGCACCGGGGCGGCCTCAGGTCGTCGACGAAGCGTCCGGCACCCGAGAGGAGCCGGTGGTCTTCGCGGCGCTTGAGGGGCTGCCCGATCCAGCCGTCCATCAAAACACCGCGATCGGGTTGGCCGGCGAGCCCGTGCCGCCCACGACCCTGAGGGGCGCGATGACCAGCATGAACTCGTCGCGCCGCTCGTCGGCGCACGCGCGCGCGAGAGGCTCGAGGAGGGCGTTGTCGAGCAGGGCCATCCCGTACGCAAAGAGCGCCGCATGCACCGCCCAGGGAATGTCGTAGCCGATCGGCAGATGATCGAGCATGTCCCAGACGAGCACGCTCACGTCGTGGTCCCGGAGGAACGGCAGACACGAGACGTGCAGCCCCGGGCGCTCGATCGTTCCGGGCCCGAACGGACGGCTGTAGGGCCGGTCCGGGTTCGCCGCTTGCCACGCCTCCCGCCCGCAATACACCGAGACCGCGTCTCCGGGCTCGAGCGTGATCCCGCGCTTCGTCAGGATGTCCTCGAGCTCCCACCCGTGCACGGGTGTCTCCTGCGTCACGCAGGGGACTCCGCGATGGCGCGGCACGTCGAGCATGACGCCCCGCGTGAGGATGCCGTCGGCCCAGTGCTCGATCGAGCCAAAGGTCGCCCCGTCGAACGTGATCTCTTTCCGGGGGTCGCGCCCGTTCCACATCGCCTCGGCGTCCCAGGTGTGGCAGAGCGCGTCGATGTGGGTGGACGCGACGCCGTGGTAGAAGATGCCGTAGTAGTCTGCCGCGAAGCCGCCCTTCCCGCGCGGGAGTGTCCGCATGTAGTGCTGCGCGGGAAACGCGTTGTTGGGGCCGGGCTCCTTGGGGAACGGCCGGCTCAGCGAGACCGCTCGGCCGCTCCGGACGAGCCGCGCGGCCGCCGCGCGCTTGGCCGGCGTCACGAGATTGAGCGCGCCGACCTCATCGTCCTTGCCCCACCGCCCCCAGTTCCGGCGGTCGCGGATGTACGCGCGCACGTCCTGCTCCGTGGGTAATGGCCGTTCGGGCATGTCCTCCTCCGAGCTGGCGGGTGGGCCCCGCGTCGATCGTACCGATCGGCATACTAGCAGGCCACTTCGCCCGGAACATTCAGGGATCTCCCTCCCCCTGACTCAGGTACCAGGCGGCCCTCGTCGAGCCTTTTCCCCTTCAATTTGCGGGGGTTCCCTAATTTCCGGAACAATGCAAACCTGCGTAGGCTCCGTCCATATTAGGAATCTGGCGTCCTCTGGAGGGCAGTTGGTGGCTCGGCTTCTCCTCGTTGTCTCGCGCACGCAACCCACACGCTACACGTATCTCAAGCATGTATTCGCCAGCGACATCATCGATGTGATTTTCGACCGACGGATGGAGGCGCGCCGCCAGCGCCAGGAGCCGGTGGCACTCGACAAGCGCCGCGTGGACCGGCGCCAACGCGACATCGTCCAGGACCTCAAGTCGTTCGGCTGGGCTCTGGTCAGACACTAGGAGACACCGTCAGAAGTCCCTCTCCTTGACAGCGCCCGCCCCCCTCGCCTAGTGTCGCGCCAGCCCACGTCCGGCAGCGCACCCACGAGCTGAGGAGGACGTCATGCGCACCCGTCGCGAGTTCCTTACCGTCACCGTTGTCCTCGGCGCGGCGGCCGCTCTCGGGCCCCGCTCGACCGGCGCCGCCCCGAAGTCCATGTCGGTCCTGCACGAGAGCTCGTTCATCAAGGCCTTCGACGAGTTCTTCGTAAAGAAACTGGCCCTGGAGTACGAGAAGCTGACCGGCATCAAGATCAACTACGAGCCGGTGAGCGTCGGCAGCCTGCTCACGCGGATGACGACCGTCGCCGAGACACGGTCGGGCCCCGAGGTCACCGCCACCGGCTTCAACTGGCCCTGGCTGTTCGAGCAGAGCCTGGTCGACGTCACCGACCTCGCCAACGAGATCGGCCAGAAGCTCGGCCCCTGGTACGACAGCGTCACGGACGCCGTCGTGATCAACCGCAAGTGGAAGGGGCTGCCCTGGGGCAACATCGGCCAGCTCGAAGTGTACCGGACCGACTGGTTCAAGGAGGTCGGCGTCACGAAGTTCCCGGACACGTGGGAGGAGCTCCTCGACGTCGGCCGGAAGCTCAAGCAGAAGGGACACCCGTTCGGCTTCGAGCTGGGTCACGGCTGGGGGGACAATCACGGCTGGCTCTATCCGCTGCTCTGGTCGTACGGCGGGAGGGAGGTCGACAGGGACGGCAAGACGGTCCTCCTCGACTCCGACGAGACGGCGCGGGCGGTCGACTTCTGCCGACGGTTCTACAAGGAGACGATGCTCGAGGACGTGCTCGGCTGGACCGACGTGAACAACAACAAGGCGTTCCTCGGCGAGCAGATCTCCTGCACCAACAACGCCTCCTCGATCCTCGTCGTCGCCAAGCGCGACTTCCCGGAGCTCGGCCGGGTCACCGACCACGCGCTGAACCCACAGGGACCGAAGGGGCGCTACCATCTGTTGAACCCGCAGTCGCACTCGATCTTCACCTTTGCCCAGGACGTCAACGCGGCCAAGGCGTTCCTCCGCTGGCTGTACGACGACCGACAGCTCTCGGCGTGGCTCGTCGCCGGTGACGCGTACTATGCGCCGTTCCTCCACGCCTACGACAACCACCCGATGTGGAACCCGGAGCCTCGCTACATCCCCTACAAGGAGTCGCTCAAGACCTCGCGCCTGCCCGGCTGGCCGGGCCCCCCGAGCCACGCGATGTCCGAGAGCATGGCGAAGTACGCGGTCGTCGACATGTTCGCCAAGGCGTGCCAGGGGGCGCCGACCAAAGAGGTGATCGCGGCCGCGGTCCTACAGCTCAAGCAGATCTACAAGGCGAAGTAGGCGATGGCGGTCAGGCCGGCGTCCCTGGCTCGGCCCGCCCCGGTCGCCGGCCGGCCGTTCACGCTGCGCGGCCTCCTCGAGCGCGAAGGCGTCTTCAGCTGGCTCATGCTCGGCCCGGGGGTCGCCTTCCTGCTCGCCTTCGTCGCCTACCCGTTCTTCTACGGCATCTCCCTCTCCCTCCAAGACAGGCCCGTGACGCGGCCGGGCGTTTTCGTCGGGCTGGCGAACTTCGCCGCGCTCACCCACGACGCCGTCTTCTGGCAGGTCACGCGCAACACGTTCGTCTACACGATCGTGACGACCATCCTGAAGCTCGTGGGCGGTATGGCCCTGGCGCTCGTCATGAATCAGACCTTCCGCGGCAAGAACCTGGCGCGCGCCTTCGTGCTCTTGCCGTTCATCGTTCCGACGGTGCTCTCGACGATCGCCTGGATGTGGATCCTCGACCCGACGTTCAGCGTGGTCAACTGGCTCCTCGTTCACGGAGGCGTGATCACGTCCGGGTTCTCCTGGCTCGGCAACGCCTCGCTGGCGATGGTCTCCATCATCGTGGTGAACACCTGGCGCGGTGTCCCCTTCTACGGCATCACGCTCCTCGCCGGGCTCCAGACGATCTCGCCCGACCTCCACGAGGCCGCCGCCATCGACGGCGCGAGCGCTCGGCAGCGCTTCGTCTACGTGACGTTGCCTATCCTCAAGCCCGTCGTGATCATCGTGACCATGTTCTCCGTGATCTTCACCTTCTCGGACTTCCAGCTCGTCTACGCGCTGACGAACGGCGGGCCCGCGAACGCGACGAACATCTTCGCCATCTACGCCTTCAACCTGGGCATGCTCGGCGGTCAGCTCGGGCTGGGCGCCGCCGTGGCGCTCTCGATGCTGCCGGCGCTCGCCCTCCTGATCGTCGCGCTGACGCTCTACCTGAGGCGCGACTGATGGTTGGCGGCCGGGGACTCGGGCTTCGGACGCGTCGGCTCTACCTGCCGCTCGGGTTCTTCCTGGTGGCGACGCTCTTCCCGTTCTACTGGATGTTCGTCACCTCCATCAAGCCGAACCGGGAGCTCTACAACGCGAAGATCATGCCGCTGGTCGTCCATCAGCCGACGCTCCAGCACTACGTCGACCTGCTCTCCCAGACGAACTTCCTCACCTGGACCTACAACACGATGCTCGTCGCCGTCGTGACGACCCTCGTGTCACTCGTGCTCGGGACCATGATGGCCTACCCGCTCGCCCGCCTGCGGTTCCCCGGCGCCGCCGTCATCGCGATCGGGGTGGCCGCCACCTACCTCGTGCCCCAGCCGCTCCTCTTCATCCCCATGTCCGACGTCATCAACCGGCTCGGGCTGGGGAACACGCTCACCGCGGTCATGCTGACCTACCCCACGCTCCTGATCCCGTTCTGCGCGTGGCTCCTCATGGGCTATTTCAAGAGCGTCCCGCGCGAGCTCGAGGAGGCCGCGCGCATCGACGGCGCCAGCCGCTTCCAGGCGATGACGCGGGTCGTGCTCCCCCTCTGCACGCCCGGCCTCCTCTCGGCCGGCATCTTCGCCTTCACCCTCGCCCAGAACGAATTCCTCTACGCGCTGATCTTCCTCACCACGAGCGAGGTCCGGACCGTCCCGGTCGGCGCGATCGCCGAGCTGATTCGGGGCGACGTCTTCTACTGGGGCCAGCTCATGGCGGCCGCGCTCCTGGGCTCGGTGCCGGTCGCCGTCGTCTACTCGTTCTTCGTGGAGTATTACGTCGCGGGGCTCACCGCAGGCTCCGTGAAGAACTAGGCTCACCCGATGATCGGGTGCTCCGTCGTGATGATGAACGGGAGATCGGGGGCGATGAAGTTGGCCTCGTCCGCCCGGACCCGCGCGTACTCCGGCGTCGCGGCCGACACGCGCATCGCCTGGGTGTCGTCGAACCACGTGATGGCGACGCCGTCATAGCGCGGCGCGCGCCCGGCCTCGTAGGCCGCGCGCCGGGTGTGGCTCTGCACGTAGCGCCGGACCCCCGGAATGCGCGCGGCCAGGGGTCCGTGGACCCCGTGCCAGTACTGCTGGAAGCGGTCGATCGGCATCCCCGGCTTCCGGGTCACGAACTCGACGTTCTTCACGCCGTTCGCCGGCACGGGGCCGTCCTTGATGACGTGCTCCTCGGTGATGATCAGGCCCATGGTCGAGCCGTCGATGAACTTCGCCTCGTCGGCCTGGACGGCGGCGTACGCCGGGGTCCCGGCCAGGGCGCGCATCGCGGCGGTGTCGTCGAACCAGATCTCCGCAATCCCGTCGTAGACCGGCTCCCTCGTCCGATACCCGGACGGCAGGGTATGCGACTGGACGTATCGGCGAATGCCCGACAGCTTGACGACGACGTCGGGGTGAACCGACCGCCAGTACGCCTGAAACGCCTCGACGGACATCCCCGCCTTGCGCTTGAAGAACGAAACGGCCTTGACCATGTCGCGAATCATAACGCGGGAGGAGACGCGCCGAGATCGCTCCTGGGTGATTTGCGCTGGCTCAAGAATGATCGCGCGGCCAGAAACTTGCCAGACTCGCTCCTGGCTGAGCGGCAGAAGTTGTTGATATTTCTGGAAATGCGATTTCGGTATCAAACTTGCCGCGGAGTCGCGCCATGGAGGGCTCCCGGCCCCGTGATGTCGGTCGTCCGTCGAAGATAACGCCCTACGTGCCGCAGGTCCTACAGTGGTTGCGCGAGGATCCCGACCTCTCGAGCGCGGACATCCTGCGGCGCGTCCGGCTCGCCGGCTATCACGGCGGCAAGAGCGCGCTCTACGAGTTCGTGAGGCGGCTCAGAGTACCCGGCTCCGGCTACAGACGCTGCTCGCGGTGTCGCGCCCTGCTCCGGGACATCGCCGACTTCTGCCCGCACTGTGGGCTGAGCTTGCCCTCCGCCCTTCCTTCCCCGCCCGTGTTCCTGGCCGAGGCCCTCGGGTCGGGTCGCGAAGAGACAGAGGTGACGGCCGAGGACCCTCCGCCGACCGTACCGACCGGCGCGCGGTATCTGGTCATCGCCGCCTCAGACCGCCAGGAACTCTACGAGTACTTCCGGCGGAAGTTCAGCCGCGCCCCGGCCATCGAGGTCGTCCGCGAGCGGCGTGTGGCCGACCGGCGCAAGCGCCCGGCCTTAGTGCTGCTCGACCGTCGGAGCCGAGACCAGCGGGCTCGGCCCACGCTCAACGCCGAGCTCCAGACCTTCGGCTTCGCGATCGTCATTCGAGACTGATCCCGCTCAGCTCCCCTTCGGACCGCTCCGCGACGCGGGGCCCTCGATGGTGTAATGCGCGTCGGTGGTCCGGCCCAGACGGCCGTTGATCGGCAGAATGTCTTGCGGACAGGCGGAGAAGGCGATGACGAGGTCCATCTCCGCGCGAAACACCACGGAGCTCCCCGGCGTCGATACCGGCTCGCCCCACGCGAGACGCCCCTCGGCGGTCCACGGGATGTTCATGAACAGGTTCAGCGACGGCGGCGTCGCGGGGATCGTGACGCCGAGCGCCGCGAGAGCGGCGTGCAGGTTGTCGCGGCAGTTGTCGTGATAACCCTCGACACCGAGCAGTCCATAGCGGTGCGGGTCGCAGGGAGCCATGAGCGTGTCGTGGGCGCATCCGGAGGTGTCCTCGACCAGCGTCAGTATCGGGCGCCGTCGGTTCGTGACGAACGTGTCCCCGACGGCGGCCGCCAGCTTCATGAACCACGCGCGGCTCGCCTCCATCGACATCCATTCGGTCACGTCGCGAGCGTTGAACGCCCAGGCGTCGACCACCTGCGTGCCGTGGGTGTTCACGACTCTGACGCGCTGCCCGGCGCTGACGTGCGCCGCCTTGCCGCGCCGGGCGGGGATCGTGACGAGCTCAGGCTTCATCCGCCCTCCGTCGCCGCTCCCCGCAACGTCAATCCGTGGCCCCCATGGTAGTCGGAGGGTCGCGGCGGGGCCCAGCCGACGAGCAACTCCGGCGCCGGCTCCCAGATCTCCACGCCGAGCGGGCGGCAGGTCGCGAGGGGATCGCCCGCGTTGGGCCCCCACACCGGCACCGAGAGATCGCCGTGAGGGCACACCGAGATGGCGCACAGGACGTCGATTTCCGCAAAGAACTCGATGAAGTCGCCGGTCGTCGCCGGGCTCGGCTTGACCCAGTAGCGGCCGTCGGCGGTGAGACCGGTGACCTGGAAAACGTTCAGGACGTCGTGCACGTCGAGCTCGGTAAGGTGGTAGGGGACCACCGCCCGCACGAGGTTACTGTGGCAGCAGAGGTCGAACTCCTCGCCCTTGTTGAGGAGCTTGTGCACGTAGGGATCGCAGCGGGTGCCGAGCAGGTCGTGGCAGCCACCGCCGTCCGCGTCGCGGCCGTACTGGAGGCTGTCGCCGGTGATCGTCAGCATCGGCCGGAGGTACGGCAGGCACGACCAGAGCCGGTCGAACGTCGTGAGATGCGCCCGATGAAGCTGGCGCGTGCGCGCGGCCCAGAAGCGCTCCCGTGGATTTCCCAGGCTCCAGACGTTGAGGTCCGCCACCTGCGGCCCCTCCACGGCCACGATGCGGAAGAGCTGACCGGCACGCACGGGCCACGCCCGGCCCGAGCGCCTGGGGACGACGAACCGCTCGACGAGGCTGCGCCTGCCCGTCTCGCGCTCGAGGCGGGTGTAGAGGTCACGGTCGGCCTCGAGCGGGGAGCCCGGCTTCGCCTCGTAGATCACGCGCGGTCGTGCCATGCTCTCACCTCGCTTCGCCGCCGTTGACATTTGACATATGGGGGCGGGCATAGTCTCATACCCGCCATCCGATCGGGGCAGCATCATAGCGCCGATCACGGGGGGCCAGCCATGAGAGTCTCGCGGATCACGGCCGTTCTCGCAGCGTTCCTCGCCGTCGTCGCCCTTGTCACGGGCGCCGACGCCCAGCAGTGCCCGAAGGGCAAGCTCCGGCTCTACACGTCGTGGCCGATGCAGGGGGCGATGCTGCCCGAAGGCACCGGCATGAAGAACGGCGTCGACCTCGCGGTGTCGGAGGTCGGCGGCGTCGTGGCGGGCTATTGCCTGGAGGTCATCGGCCTCGACGACGCCTCACCGCAGACCGGCAAGTGGGACGGCGCGGTGGAGGCGGAGAACGCGAACAAGGCCGTCGGCGACCCGCTGGCGATCGTCTACATCGGCACCTACAACTCGGGTGCCGCGAAGGTCTCGATCCCCATCACCAACCGCGCCCACATGGCCCAGGTCACGCCGGCCAATACCTATCCGGGCCTGACCAAGAAGCGCGGCGCCGCGCCCGGCGAACCGGAAATCTACCGGCCGGCTGGGATCGTGAACTACTTCCGGCCGATGCCGGCCGACGATATCCAGGGCGCCGTCGCCGCCAAGTGGGCCAAGCATCTCGGCGCCAAGAAGGTCTACGTCCTCAACGACCAGGAGCTCTACGGCAAGGGCATCGCCGACGTCTTCGAGGCGACGGCCAAGAAGATCGGCCTACCGGTCGTCGCCAACGAAGGCATCGACTGGAAGCAGCCGGACCAGAAGCCGGTGCTGACCAAGGTCCGCGCCTCGGGCGCCGATCTCGTCTACATGGGGGGCGTCATTGAAACAGGCGCCCAGGTCATCATCAGACAGATGAAGGAGGTCGGCCTCGTCGCGCCGCGGACCCGCTTCCTGGGACCGGACGGGCTCCTCGAGGAGGAGCTTCTGAAGGGCGCCACGTGCGACGCCGCGCTCCGGACAGAGATGCGGATCACCTTCGCCGGCCTGCCGTTCGAGAAGATGCGGGGCGTCGGGGCCAAGACGTACGAGGCCTACAAGGCGAAGTTCGGGAAGGAGCCGACGTCGTACGCCCTCTACGCGGCCGAGGGCGGCCGGGTGATCATCGACGCAATCCGCCGGGCCGCACCGACACTGGAGCACGCGAAGGACGTCACCGAGAAGCGCGAGGCCGTGCGCAAGGCCATCGCGACCACGAAGAACTTCGACGGCATCAACGGCAAGTGGAGCTTCGACGAAAACGGTGACGTCGACTACGACACGATGTCCGGCTTCAAGGTGGTGAAGGCCGACACGCCGGTCGGCTGCAAGTTCCAGTTCGAGACCATCCTCGAGTAGCCGTGCGAGGGCCGCTGACGCGATCGAGCCCCCAGCTCGATCGAGGTGCAGGTCGGGGGGTATGGGGGGCCAGGTCGGGGCCCCCCATCTAAATGGCCTGGTGGGAGGTTCTCGTCCAGCAGACGATCAACGGCCTCACCCGCGGCGCCGTCTTCGCGCTGATAGCGCTCGGGTACACGATGGTGTACGGCATCATCGAGCTGATCAACTTCGCCCACGGCGACGTCTTCATGCTGGGCCTCTTCGTCTCACTCGCCTGGTTCACGCTGCTCGGCGCGACGCAGACGCTGACGGGGTGGCAGCTCGTGACGGTCCTCCCGCTCGTCTTCCTCCTCACGATGCTCACGACCGCGGTCCTCAACGTCGCGATCGACCGGGCGGCCTACCGGCCGCTCCGGCGCTCGACGCGGCTCGCGCCGCTCATCACGGCGATCGGCGTGTCGTTCATGCTCGAGAACGTGGCGCTCCTCTGGAAGGGTCCGGCGCCCATCGCCTACCCCGACGTCTTCCCGTCCGTCGACATCCTGCGCGAGTGGTTCGGTGTAGACTCGGCCATCTTCGTCACGACCAAAGACCTCCTTGTCGTCGGCGCGACGATCCCGCTGATGCTGGCCCTCCACTACTTCGTGTCCCGGACCACGTGGGGTAAGGCCATGCGCGCGACGGCCCAGGACCGTGAGACCGCGGAGGCCATGGGGATCAACGTCGAGCGGACGATCCTCATGACGTTTTTCATCGGCGGGGCGCTGGCGGGAGCGGCCGGCCTCATCCAGGGGATGTATTACAACATCGGCCAGTGGTGGATGGGCTACCAGGCCGGTCTCAGGGCATTCACCGCGGCCGTGCTCGGCGGCATCGGCAACATGGCGGGCGCGGCGCTCGGCGGCTTCTTCATCGGCTTCCTGTCGGCGTGGAGCGACCAGTACATTTCCGCCCGCTGGACCAACGCGATCGTCTTCGCGATCCTCATTCTCGTCCTCGTCTTCCGTCCCCACGGCCTCATGGGCGAGCGCACGCCCGAAAAGGTGTGAGCCGGTGACGGTCAACGCGCGCCGCCCGCTCGGATGGGCGGCGCTCGTGGCGGCCCTGGTCGCGTACCCGTTCGTCGACCGGGTGCTGGGGTTCCAGACCGTTCACGCCGTGTCCGACGGGATGATCTATGTCCTCCTCGCGCTCGGTCTCAACATCGTGGTCGGCTACGCGGGCCTCCTCGACCTCGGCTACGCGGCGTTCTTCGCGATCGGAGCCTACAGCATGGGGCTCCTGAACTCGCCGGTCCTCGGCTCGCCGCTCTACGGGCACGCCTGGAGCTTCTGGGTGTGCATCTGGATCGCGGCCGCGGTCTCGGCGCTCCTCGGCGTCGCGATCGGCGCGCCGACCCTGCGCGTGCGGGGCGACTACCTCGCGATCATCACGCTCGGATTCGGCGAGATCATCCCCGTGGCGATCCGCAATCTCGGCGACGTCACCATCGAGATCGGGAGCTGGCGGCCGATCGAGCGGCTGAACCTCACCGGCGGCGAGAACGGCGTCAACCCCGTCGGCCGCCCGTACCTGCCCGGCGTCCCATTCGAGACCGACCCGGTGCCCTGGTACTTCCTGATCCTCGTCATCGGCGCCGCCTCGCTCTGGGCGATGAATCGGCTGCGCGACTCGCGACTGGGTCGCGCCTGGATGGCGATCCGCGAGGACGAGACCGCCGCCGACTGCATGGGCGTCAACCCGATCTCGACCAAGCTCCTGGCCTTCGCGCTCGGTGCCTCCTTCTCTGGGTTCGCCGGATCCGTCTATGCCGCCAAGCTCCAGGCCATCACGCCGGGCGCCTTCGAGTTCCAGGTGTCGATCATGCTCCTCTGCATGGTCGTCCTCGGCGGCGCCGGAAGCCTCAAGGGCGTGATCCTGGGCGGGATGTTGATCACGCTCTTCGATCGGGTCGTGCTCACGCAGACCACCTTCATGGTGCGCGCCCTCGGACGGACCCTTGGTGTCTCCGCGCTCGCGACGGCGGACCTCACGCTCTGGCGCTGGTTCTTCTTCGGCCTCGGGCTCGTCCTCGTGATGGTCCTGCGGCCCCAGGGCCTCGGCGGGCGCCGGCTCTCCCCGGCCCCGATCGCCGACGACGCCGAGGACCCGACCAGTCCGGACGTGGCGTCGGCGCCGCGCGTCGACGCGATCCCGGGCTGGTTGCGCGAGCGCGCGCGGGGTGGCGTCGCCGCGTCGCCCGCCATCCTCGACGTGCGGGGCGTCACCAAGCGCTTCGGGGGCGTCATCGCCCTGAACGAGATCGACCTCGTCGTCCCGCACGGCGCGATCATCGGGCTCATCGGTCCCAACGGCGCGGGCAAGACGACGTTCTTCAACGTGGTGACCGGGCTCGTCCGGCCCGACGCGGGGCGCATCACCTTCGACGGCGCCAACCTCGTCGGGCTTCGCCCCAACGCCGTCGTGGCCCGTGGCATCGCGCGCACCTTCCAGTCGATCCGGCTCTTTCAGAACATGACCGTGCTCGAGAACGCGCTGGTGGGCGAGCATTGCCGCCTCGCCGCCACCGTCCCCGGAGCCGTGCTCCGGCCACCGGCGGTGATCGCGGAGGAGGCGCGGGCCCATGCGCGTGCGCGCGAGCTGCTGGAGTTCGTCGGCCTGGGCGGCAAGGAGCACGAGCTCGCCCGGAACCTGCCTTACGGCGACCAGCGACGGCTGGAGATCGCCCGCGCGCTCGCGACCGAGCCGCGACTCCTCCTGCTCGACGAGCCTTCGGCAGGCATGAACCCGCGCGAGGCCGAGACGCTCACCGACTTGATCGGGCTCTTGCGACGGGAACTCGCGCTGTCGGTGCTCCTGATCGAGCACCACATGGAGGTCGTCATGGGGATCTCTGACCGGATCACCGTGCTCGACTACGGCACGCGCATCGCCGAGGGCCCCCCCGCGGCGATCCAGCGCGACGCGCGGGTGATCGAGGCGTACCTCGGCACCGGCTACGAGCAGGATCTCGCGAGCCGCACGAGCGCGTCGTAGCCGGCATGCTCCATCGCGTCGACTCCCGGCATGCTTGAGCTCACGGACGTCCACACGTACTACGGCAACATCCGAGCGCTCCGCGGCATCTCGCTCTCCGTCGCGCCCGGTGAGATCGTCACCCTGATCGGGGCCAACGGCGCCGGCAAGACGACGACGTTGCGGACGATCCTCGGCACCGCGCGGGCGCGCCACGGCACCGTGCGCTTCAACGGCCACCAACTCGACACGCTCACCACGGACCGCATCGTACGCCTGGGGATCGCACAGTCGCCGGAGGGCCGGCGGATCTTTCCGCGGATGACCGTGCTCGAGAACCTCGAGCTCGGCGCCTTCGCGCGGCCGGACCGTGCGGCGATCGCGCCCGATCTCGACCGCGTGTTCACGCTCTTCCCGCGCCTCTCCGAGCGTTCCGCGCAGACGGGCGGTACGCTCTCCGGCGGCGAGCAGCAGATGCTCGCGATCGGCCGCGCCCTCATGGCCCGGCCGGCGTTGCTGCTCCTCGACGAGCCGTCCATGGGGCTCTCGCCCATCCTGGTCGACACGATCTTCCGGATCATCCAGGACATCAACCGTCAGGGGACGACGATCCTCCTCGTCGAGCAGAACGCGCGGATGGCGCTCCGCGTGGCGCACCGCGGCTACGTCATGCAGACCGGGCGCATCGTGCTCCACGACGCCGCCGCGGCGCTCCTGCGCTCCGACCTCGTCCGGAAGACCTACCTCGGCGAGAAGTAGGCCGCGGGGCCCGAGCTTGACCAGGCCGAGGCCTGTGATGTATATACATCGCAATGGTCAGGACGCAGCTTTACCTCGACGAGACGGTCCACCGGCGGCTGCGGGGGCTCGCCCGACAGCAGGGCCGCACAATATCGGAACTGGTGCGCGACGCCTTGGTGCGGGCGTACGGCGCCGGGGCGGACGAGCGCGAGGCAACGCTGCGCGCGATCGAGGGCCTATGGCGAGACCGCACGGATATCGGCGACACCAGCGGGTACGTGAGGCGGCTGCGCCGCGATACGCACCGGCTCCGCCGCCGTCAGGCGTAGCCGGGATCCTCCTCGACTCCGACGTCGTCATCGAGGCGCTCCGTGGCCGGCGGGAGATCAGCGACCGTATCCGCGCCATCGAGCGTCGAGGCGTTCCGACCTACTGCTGCGCCGTGTCGTTCGCGGAGATCTGGGCGGGCGTGCGCCCGGGCGAGGAGGCCGTCACCGAGGCGTTCTTTCATGCGCGGGGCGAGGTGGTGCTCGATGGAGTGGTCGGGCGCCGCGCCGGCGCGTACCTGTCGCGCCATTCACGATCGCACGGGCTCCAGATCGCCGACGCGCTGGTCGCCGCCGCCGCCAGCACGGCCGGCCTCCGCCTGTGGACCCTCAACCGCCGACATTATCCGATGAGCGGCCTCGTCTTCCACGACGGCTGAAGGGAGGCCGGTGACTCAGCGGCGGACGGTCAGACCCTCCAGATCGAGTTCGGGCATGCGCCCGGTCATGAGGTCGGCGACGATCCGCGCGGTGCCGCACGCCATGGTCCAGCCCATGTGGCCGTGGCCACAGTTGAAGACGAGGTTCCTGTGCCGGCCGAGCCCGAGGATCGGCGGCCCGTCCGGCGTCATCGGTCGCAGACACGCGCGGAAGTTTCCCTGCTCGTAGTCCGCGGCGTCGGGGAAGAGGTCGCGCGCCAGGCGAAGGATGTTGTTGAAGTCGCGCGGTGTCCAGCCCCAGTCGTAGCCCGCGAACTCGGCGGTGGACGTGAGGCGCAGGCGGTCGCCGAGCCGCGACCAGCCGACCAGCCACTGCTCGTCGACGCCCGGGATCGTCGGCGCGAGCCCGCCTGGCTTGAGCGGGAACGTCGAGGAATAGCCCTTCGCGGGGTAGATCGGCAGCCGCACGCCGGCGGTACGCGCGACGATCGGCGCGCCGACGCCGAGCGCGAGCACGTAGGTATCCGCCGTCAGGACGCCGTCGCTCGTGACGACCGCGTCGATCCGGTCGCCGTGCCCGCGGAGCTCGCTCACGCGCGAGCCGAGCCGGATGGTCACGCCGAGCTTCTCGCGACAGACGCGCGCGAGGTGCTCGACGAAGACGTGCGCGTCACCACTCGAGTCGCCGAGATCCCGGATCGCACCGGCGATCTTGCCTCGGACCGGCTCGAAGACGGGGTCGAGCTTCGCCACCTCGCTCGCGCTGAGGGTCTCTTGCTTTTGGCCGTGCTCGGCGAGGAGCGCCATCTTCTTCATCCCCGCCTCGAGCTCGGCCGGATCGCGGTAGAGATAGAGCGCGCCCCGCGTGATCGCGTGGTAGTCGATGCGCTCCGCCCGCACGAGCTCCTGCATCACCGCCTGGCTGTACTGGCAGAGGCGGAGCTTGATCAGCGTATTGCGGCGCGCCCGCTCGGCGGTGCACTCGCGGAGGAAGGCGAGCCCCCACGTGTAGAGCCGGAGGTCGGGCGCGAGCCTCACGCGGATGGGTGTCTCCGCGCCCCGCAGCGACTGCCAGAGCATGCGCGGCGCGCGCGGCGAGGCCCAGGCGAAGGAGTGGCCCGGCGCGATGATTCCCGCGTTGCCCGCCGTGGCCTCGAGGCCGAGTCCGTCTTTCTCCTCGACGACGGTGACCTCGTGACCGGCCTTGGCGAGAAAGTACGCGGTGGTCACGCCGACGACGCCGCCGCCCAGGACGAGGGTCTTCACGGCGCTCTCACGCCTCCAGGAGGTAGCCCGTGCGCACCGGATCCTCGGGATCGAACAGGAACTGACTGAAGCCGGTGAGGTACGCGGTGCCGGTGATCTCCGGGAGGATCGCCCGATGGGCCTCGACCGTGGTCTCGCCGGCGATCCGGCCAGTGAAATCGAGGCCGAGCAGCCCCCGGCTGATGAACGTCGACCCGACTCCCATGAGGCCCCGGTGATGGAAGAGCGCCATCCGTGCGCACGTCCCCGACCCGCACGGCGCCGCGTCGACCTGACCCGGACCCCACACGAGGGCGTTGGGGGACACGCCGGCCGCGTCCGGCAGCTCGTGGACGAGCACGTTATCGACCGTCGTCTTGCCAAGGCCCGGCACGACGACCTGGAGCTGGGCATTGACCGCCTCGCGGACGGCCGTGCCCCGCTGGGCGATCCGCTTCGCAAGCTCCCGCCGCACGGACAGCCCCAGGTGCCGCGCCTCGACGACCGCGAAGACGTTGCCGACGCCGACCGCGATGTCGACCGGCACCTCGCCCGCACCCTCGACCTCTACGACCTGCCCGGGCAGGGCCACGAAGGACGGCGTCCACTTGAGCGTGACCTGGCGGACGCGGTCGCCGTCCAACCGCACGATCGTCTCCACGGCCCCCGCCTCGGTGTCGATCAGGATGGGCGTCTCCGCGCCCTGGCGCGCGACCATGCCGGTCTCGATGGCCACGGTCGCCGCGCCGATCGTGCCCTCGCCGCACGACACGTAGTAGCCACCGGGATAGATGAAGAAGAGCCCGAACTGGGCGCCAGGCGTGAGGGGCTCCGTCATCACGGCGATCAGGAGGGCCCGGTGGCCACGCGGCTCGAGGCAGAGACCCGTGCGGAGATGGTCGAGGTGCTCCTGGAACCAGCGGCGCTTCTCACCGATCGTGGTTCCGGGCAGCCGCCCGAGGCCGCTCGTCAGGAGCCGCATGCCGATCCCCGCCGTGTGGAAGTCGACCGTCCCGAGCACGCGATCGGAGCGCATAGTCACCTCCCGGATGCGGACCATGAGACTGCGTGGGGCATCACCCTGTCAAGCGATCGCAAAGCCCCCCACGCCGAACGCGTGTCACCGTGCTAGGGTGGGGAGCCGTCAAGGGGGCGACATGGGAAGTAGCGTCGGCATCGACGTCGGCGGGACCTTCACCGATCTCGTGGCGCGCGCCGGCTCCGGGCGGCTCCGGGCCTGCAAGGTCCCGACGACCCCGGCGAACCTCTCGCGGGGTGTGCTGAACGGACTCCTGGCCGTGCGCCCCGCGACCGGGGTGCCGGCGTCGGTCGCCCACGGCACCACCGTGGTGACGAACGCGATCGTCGAGGGGCGGGGCGCTCGGGTCGGACTCGTCGCGACGCGCGGCTTCCGCGACGTGCTCGAGATCGCGCGTCAGAGCCGCCTCCACCTCTACGACCTCCGGCTTCCCCCGAAACCCGAGCCCCTGGTCGGGCGGCGGTGCCGGCTGGAGGTCAGCGAGCGTGTGGGCCCCGACGGCGCCGTTGTCCTCCCGCTCGCGCTCGAGGAGGTGCCCGCCGTCGTCCGGACGCTCAAACGGGAAGACGTCGAGAGCGTCGCGGTCTGCCTGCTTCACAGCTACGCAAACCCCCAGCACGAACGGGCGCTCAAGGCCGCGCTCGCCCCCCACTTCGCTCACCTCTCGGTCTCGAGCGAGATCAACGCGGAGTTCCGCGAGTACGAGCGCACCTCCACCACGGTCCTCAACGCCGCCGTGATGCCACTGGCCAGCCGCTACCTCGACGAGCTGGTTGCGGCGCTCGGTCGGGAGGCCCGGGGCGCCGTGCTTCACCTGCTCCACTCGGCCGGCGGCATGATGTCGGCGGAGGCAGCGCGCGCGCGGCCGCTCGCGATGGCAGCGTCCGGCCCGGCTGCGGGCGTGGCGGCCGCCGCGCACCTGGCGCGGAGCCTGGGCCTCGCCCGCGCCCTCGCATTCGATATGGGTGGGACGACGACCGACGTCTGCCTGATCGCCGACGGCGTCGCCGAGACTTCGGCGCAAACGAAGCTGGCAGGCTACCCGGTGCGGCTGCCGATGGTCGCGGTCGAGTCCATCGGCGCCGGCGGCGGCTCCATCGCCCACGCCGACCAGGCGGGCGCCCTCAAGGTCGGGCCCCGGAGCGCGGGCGCCGAGCCGGGGCCCGCGTGTTACGGCCTCGGCGGGACGGAGCCGACCGTCACCGACGCGAACCTCGTCCTCGGCTACCTCGATCCCGGCCGTGTGTACGGCGGCTCGATCCGCCTCGATCCCGGTCGCGCCGCGGCGGCCGTCGAAGCTCTCGGCCGCCGGTTCGGGCTCTCCCTTGTCGAGACGGCGCAGGGCATCGTCGACGTCGCGACGGCGAACATGCTGCGGGCGCTCCGCCTGGTGTCCGTCCAGCGCGGTTACGACCTCCGGGACTTCACGCTGATCGCCTACGGCGGGGCCGGGCCCGTGCATGCCGGCTTGCTGGCCCGGCAGGCGGGGATCGGGCATGTCGTCGTGCCGGCGCACTCGGGGACATTCTCGGCGCTGGGTTGCCTCGTGTCGCCGCTCCGCTACGACGCCGTGCAGACGTGGCGGGCGCGCCTGGACGCCTGGGACGGGAAGCCCGCCGAGGATCGCTTCCGGGAGCTCGAGGCGCGTTGTCTCGCGCCGCTGCTCGACGAAGGCATCGCGGCCGAGGGTGTCGCCCTCGCGCGGAGCGTCGACCTCCGGTACACGGGGCAGAACTACGAGATCGAAGCTCCGTGGCGGAGCGACCCCGGCGCCCTCCGCAGGGCCTTCGAGGCGCGCCATCGGCAGCTCTACGGCTACGCCACCGGCGAGAGCGTCGAGTGCGTGAACCTGCGCGTGGTGGCCCGCGTGAGGGACACGGGAGTCGAGCTGCCGCTCTTCGAGCCGGCGGGCGGCGACGAGAAGGCCGGGGCTCAGCAGGCCTGGTTCCCCGGGGTTGGCGAAGTCCGGCTGCCGCTCTATCAGCGCGCCGCCCTCGGACCCGCGCGCCCGGTGGCGGGGCCGGCGCTCGTCGTCGACGAGTGGTCGACCACCCTCGTCGACCCCGGCCAGCGCTGCGCGGCCGACCGGTTCGGAAACCTCGTCATCGAGACGACCGCATGAGCCCCGCGGTTCATCCCGTCACGCTCGAGGTCGTCCGCAACGCCCTCTACGCGATCGCCGAGGAGATGAGCGTGATCCTGATGCGCTCGGCCCGCTCGCCGCTGCTCAAGGAAGCGGGCGACCTCTCCTCGGCGCTGACCGACGCCGACGGGCGCCTCATCGCCCAGGGCCGGGACATTCCCATCCACATGGGCGTGATGGCGTTCACGGTCAAGGAGTTCCTCAAGCGGGTCCCAGCGGCGCGGCTGCGCGAGGGCGACGTCTGGTTCCTCAACCTCCCGGAGGTCGGCGGGAATCACCTGCCGGACGTGAAGGCGATCCGTCCCGTCTTCGCGGGAGACCGGCTCGTCGCGTTCGCCATCAACCTCGCCCACTGGGCGGACATCGGCGGCGCCGTGCCCGGCAGCTACGTGCCCTGGGCGACCGACTGCTACCAGGAAGGCGTCCGCATCTCTCCGATCCGACTCTTCTCGGCGAGAGGGCCCGAGCGCGAGGCGATTGACCTCATCCTCGCGAACCTGCGCGGGCCGGACGAGCGCGAGGGCGACGTCTTCGCCCAGTTCGCGGCCGACGACGTCGCGGCCCGACGTCTGGCCGAGCTCGTCGAGCGGCACGGCGTGGAGACGCTTCACGCGTGCTTCGACGCGCTTCACGCGGAGTCGGAAGCGCAGATGCGGGCGGCGATCCGCGCGCTCCCCGACGGCGCCTGGGACGGCGAGGACTGGCTCGACGACGACGGCGTCGACGGACAGCCGCTCCGCGTGAAGGTGCGGGTCGAGATCCGGGGCGACGAGGCGACCTTCGACTTCGCCGGCACCGCCCCGCAGGCGCGGGGGCCGGTGAACACGACCGTCTTCATCGCCCACTCGTCGGTCTACTACGCGATGAAGGCGCTCGTCGCTCCGGAGGTTCCGCCGAACGACGGCTGCTACCGTCCACTCCACGTCAGGGTGGACTCCGGAACGCTCTTGAGCGCCGACCCCGACCGGCCCGTGGTGGGTGGCAACCACGAGACCTCCCAGCGAGTCGTCGACGCGATCTTTCGCGCGCTGGCGCCCGTGCTCCCGGACCGCGTCGCCGCGGGCGGACCCACGACCTCCGGGGTCCTCATCTTCGGCGCACGGACGACGGACGGACGCTGGGCCGTCCTCTACGAGGTCCACGGCGGCGGCGAGGGCGCGATGGCCGCGAGAGACGGCGCGTCGGCCGTCCGCGTGCACATGTCGAACGTCATGAACACGCCGACCGAGGTCATCGAGGCCGAGTACCCCTTCCGGATCGAGGAGCATGCGCTCCGTCCCGGCTCGGCGGGAGACGGCGCCCACCGCGGCGGTCTCGGGCTGCGCCGCGCGTACCGCGTGCTGGTACCCGAGGCCACGCTGACCAGCATGCTCGACCGCCGCGTCGTGGCGCCGTGGGGTGTGGCGGGCGGCGCCGACGCCCTGCCGTTCCGCATCACCGTCAACCCCGGCCCGAACGCGCGTGACTTCGGCGGCAAAGCGACGGCGACCCTGAAGCAGGGTGACCTCGTGCTGATCGAGACGTGCGGCGGCGGCGGCTTTGGCCCGCCGGCCGATCGCCCGGCAGCGGCGCGCGAGCGGGACCGCCGGGAGGCCGGCGAATGACGCGGAGCCTGGAGGACCGGATCGCCATCGTGACCGGCGCGGCCAAGGGAATGGGCCGGGCGATCTGCCTCGCGCTCGCCCGCGAGGGCGCGCACCTCGTCCTCGCGGCGCGTGAGGCCGGACCGCTCCAGGCCCTTGCCCGCGAGATCGAGCCCCTGGGTCGGCGGGCGCTCGCAGAACCCGCGGACGTCACCGACGAGGCCGCGGTGCGGACGCTCGTCGAGCGCACGCTCACCACATTCGGAGGTCGGATCGACATCCTCGTCAACGGCGCCGGCGTCACCGGGCCCATCGAGACGCCGGTGTGGGAGATCAAGGGCGACGACTGGGACCATGTGCTCGCCGTGAATCTCCGGGGCACGTTCCTGCCGACCAAGCACGTGCTGCCGACGATGATCGCCCAGCGCTACGGCAAGATCGTCAACATCAGCGGCACCTCGGGCCTGCGCGGCTACAAGCATCGCGCGGCGTACTCGTCCTCCAAGTGGGCGCTCCGTGGTTTCACCCGGACCGTCGCCCTCGAGGTCGGTCCCTACAACGTGAACGTCAACGCCGTCCATCCCGGCATCGTCGCCGGCGACCGGATGGACCGCCTCTGCCGCGAGAAGGCCCGCGCGCGGCGCTCGTCGCCGGCCGAGATCCACGACGAGTACGTCCAGGAGATGGCGCTCCGCCGCGTCACGACGGCTCAGGACATCGCCAACGCCGTCGTCTTCCTGGCCTCCGACGCCTCGAAGAACATGACCGGCCAGTCGATGACCGTGGACGGCGGCTGGGATGTCTAGGACAGCGTTGAGGCCCATTGTGTGGAGGGGCATCTGACGGTACTCCTGGAGGTACTGAAGGAGGACTGTCGATGCCCGACCTTCGGCAGGACGCGGCCGCGGCTCTCAAGCGCGTTCGCGCGACGAAGCAGCCCCTGGTCATTTACGCAACGAGGGAGGGCCGCAGCCGTCATGCTCAGCGTCGAGGCGTACGAGCACGCTGAATACGAACGGCAGATCCTCCGACTCCTCGCGCGCGGCGAGCGCGAGCTCCGGGCTGCGAAGGGGCACCTCTCGACGAGGTTCTGGCGGAGGCCGATCGCCTACTCGCGGACACGTGAGGGCCCGGGTTCGCTTCACGCCGTCCGGTCGGAGGCAGTTTCTCGACGCGGTCGCGTACATCCTGCGTGATGATCCTGGTGCCGCGCGGCGGTTCAGGCAGCCAGCCGAACGGGTGCTGCGTCGACTGGAACGGTTCCCCGAATCGGGTCGAGCCCTTCCCGAGTTTCCCGAACTCCCGTATCGCGAGGTCAGCGTCACGCCGTACCGCTTCTTCTATCGCGTTGCAGGCAAGCTTGTTTGGGTTGTCGGCGTCTGGCCTGGTGCTCAGCTCCCTGAGGAACCCGGCCGTCGCCGCTAACCAAAAGGGGACGCTCACGCGTGCATCCGTTCGAGTACGCAGCGCCTGAGACGCTGGAGGAAGCGGTGGCTCTCCTCCGGGAGCACGGCGCCGAGGCCAAGGTGCTGGCCGGAGGGCAGAGCCTGGTGCCGCTCCTCAACTACCGGCTCGCCCGGCCCCGCCTCGTCGTCGACATCAACGGATTGCCGCTCGCCGGCGTTCGAGTCGAGAACGGATCGCTGCACCTCGGAGCGCTGACCCGTCACCACGAGCTGGAGGACCTCTCGGAGATCGGTCGGAGCACCCCCCTTCTCCCAGAGGTCGCGCGCCTCATCGGCAACGTTCGCGTGCGGTCCCTCGGAACCCTGGGCGGGAGCCTTGCTCACGCCGACCCCGCCGCCGAACTGCCGATGGCGATAGTGGCGCTCGATGCGCGGCTCACCCTCGCCTCCGCCTCGGGGCGCCGGACGGTGGCAGCGCGGGAGTTCTTCACGGGCTATCTCTCGACGGCCCTCGGCGCCGACGAGCTCGTGACGGCGATCGAGGTGCCCGTCACAGAGGGGATGGGCTGGGCGGTGGAGGAGTTCGCGAGGCGGGCGGGCGACTTCGCGGTGGTGGCGGTGGCCGCCGGCGTGAGTCTTGACCGCCGCGGGCGCGTGGACGACGCGCGCCTGGCCCTGGCAGGGGTCGCCGACCGGCCGCTCAGAGCCACGGCTGCCGAGGACTCGTTGCGCGGCCACGAGCCGAGCGGCGAGCGCCTGGCGCGCGCCGCCGAGATCGTACGCGAGCGACTCGACCCGCAGTCGGACGCCTTCGTGTCCGGCGCGTACCGCCGGCTGCTGGCCGGCGTGCTCACCCGCCGCGCGTTGGCCCGAGCTATCCCAGAGGGGGAGACGTCACAGCCGCGCCCTCAGGGCGCGACGGTCCCCCTTCTCTCCGCCCAATTGGCGCGCCCGGCGGTTTCGCCGCGGCGCCCGGCGGCTTCGCCGCCGCCTGAAGCGAGTCCTCAACGCAGCGCCTGGGGGGGAGGGCTCGTGATCAATGGGCGCGCGCGGGAAGTGGACGTCCGGCCCGGTCAGACCCTGCTCGAGGTCCTCCGCGACACGCTCGGCATCTTCGACGTCAAGGAGGGCTGCGGCGAGGGCGTCTGCGGCGCGTGTACGGTGCTGCTCGACGGGCGACCCGTGTCGAGCTGCCTCACTTTGGCGGCTGCGGCGCGCGGGCGCGCGATCCTGACGATCCGTGGCCTCGAGCGCGAGGGCAGGCTCCATCCGCTCCAGGAGGCGTTCGTCCGGCACGGTGCGGTCCAGTGCGGATTCTGCACCCCCGGCATGTTGCTCACGACGCTGGCCTTCCTCGAGCGCCACCCTCGCGCGAGCCGAGAGGAGGTCCGGGCGGCGCTCGAAGGGAACCTCTGCCGCTGCACCGGCTACGCCAAGATCCTCGACGCGGTTCTCGCCTACGTGCGCGGAGATGACGGCGATGGCTAGCGCGGTCGCGCTCGGCACGCCGTTTCGTCTCGTCGGCCGTCCCCTCCCGCGCCACGACGCGCGAGACAAGGTGGCGGCGGCGACCGCCTACGCGGCGGACTGGGCGATGCCCGGGATGCTCCACGCCGCGGTGCTTCGCTCGCCGTATCCCTCGGCCCGCATCGTGAAGCTCGAGACGGCCGGCGCCCAGCGCATGCCGGGCGTCGCCGTCGTCCTCACGGCCAAGGACGTCCCGCGTAACACCCTCTCGACCGACGTCCCGGGGCAGACGACGGCCGTGGGCCCGCTCCGCGCGACGCTCTACGTGCTCGCCCTGGAGCGCGTGCGCCATCAGGGCGAGCCGGTCGCGCTCGTGGCGGCCGAGACGCTCGAGCAGGCGCGCGCCGCCGCCGAGGCGATCGACGTCGAGTACGAGCCAGTGCCCGGCGTGTTCGGCCCCGAGGCGGCGCTCGCTCCCGGCGCGCCGCGCGTCCACGAGGGTGGCAACGTGCTCGCCGAGTGGCGGATCGCGCGCGGTGACCTCGCGGCGGCGTTCGCGCGAGCGGCCGTCGTCGTCGAGGGCGAGTACGCGACCCAGCTCGTGGACGCGGCGTCCCTCGAGCCCGAGGCGGGCGTGGCGTGGATCGACTCGGACGGGGTCATCACGATCCGCGTGTCCACCCAAGTGATCGAGCACTTCCGCGACGTCGCCGAGGCGCTTCAGGTCCCGCAGAACCGCGTCCGGGTGATCGGCACGTATCTCGGCGGCGGCTTCGGTGGCAAGGAGGACGTCACGGTCGAGGTGTACCTCGGGCTCCTCGCGCTCAAGACCGGGCGGCCGGTCAGGATGGTCTGGACGCGGCAGGAGTCGCTCCTGGCCCGCGCCAAGCGCCACCCCTATCGGATGCGCTACCGTACAGGCGCGCTCGCCACCGGCGAGATCGTCGCTCAGCAGATCGAGCTGCTCGCCGACGCGGGCGCCTATGCCTATCTCTCCGCCCTGGTGCTGCTCTACTCGACGGTCACCGCCGCCGGGCCGTATCGGGCCCCCGCCGTCCGCGTCGAGGCGCGCGTCGCCTACACCAACAACCCCCCGACCAGCGCGATGCGCGGCTTCGGCGCCATGCAGACCGTGTTCGCCTACGAGTCGCAGATCGACCAGATCGCGCGCGCCCTGGGCCTCGATCCCGTCGAAGTTCGCGGGGTGAACGCGCTGCGCCGCGGCGACAGTCTCCCCGTAGGCCAGGTGCTGGAGACGCACGTCGCGCTGCCGGAGCTGGCCGCTCGCGCGTGGGCGGCGCTGGGCCCGCCGACACCGCCGCGCGCGCCGCACGTCAGGGTCGGCCGGGGCCTCGCCTGCAACTTCCAGCCCTACGGCCGCATCGTCTGGCTCCATGACTGGTCGAGCGCGTGGGTTGGCTTCGAGATGGACGGCAGCCTCGTCGTGCGGTGCGGTGTGCCCGACGTCGGCGGCGGCCAAGCCTCATCGCTCGGCCAGATCGCCGCCGAGGTGCTGGGCGTGGACTTCGACCGGGTCTCGCTCCACATCTCCGACAGTGCCCTGACACCGCTCGCCGGCACGACCACGGCCAGCCGGCAGCTCTACATGTCGGGCAACGCCGTGCTCAAGGCGGCGCGTGAATTGCGCGCCCAGATTCTGTCGGTGGCGGCGTCGCTGCTGGGCGCCGACCCGACGGCGCTGGACCTCGCCGACGGGGACGTCGTCACGCGCGACGGGCGAACGCTCCCGCTGCCCACGGTGCTGAGCCAGTGCGCGCGGGTCGGCGTGCCGCGCAGCCACCTGGCGGTCTACCACGCGCCGGCCGGTGAGCCGGTCGATCTCGCGACCGGCTCGGGCAAGGTCTTCCCCGACTACACCTTCGGCGCCCACGCGGCCGAGGTCGAGGTGGACACGGAGACGGGCGCGGTGCGCGTGCTCAAGTACGCCGCCGCCCACGACGTCGGCCGCGCGATCAACCCGCAATCGGTCGAGGGCCAGATCCAGGGCGGCGCCGTGCAGGGGCTCGGGTACGGGCTCATGGAGGAGGTGGTGGTCGAGGAGGGCGTCAACCTGACGACCTCGTTCGCCTCGTACCTCGTCCCCAGCGCCGCCGACGTCCCCGACGTGGACCCCATCGTCGTCGAGTCCGGCGAGGGGCTCGGCCCCTTTGGCGCGCGCGGCATCGGCGAACCGCCCATCGGCCCGCCCGCCGCCGCTGTCGCCAACGCCATCGCCGACGCGACCGGCGCGCGTGTGACGCGGCTACCGCTCACAGCGGAGCGCGTCGCTGCGGCGCTCGGCCTCTTGCGGACATGACCAGGCTGTCGATCTTGCTCGCGGTTCCTCTGCTCACTGGATGCGCCGCTCCCTACGGGAAGGCCCGAACCGCGCTCGCCGAAGGGCGGTATGAAGAAGCCACGAGCCGCTTCGAGGAGATCCTCGCGCGCGACCAGGATCGGCTCGATGCCCTGGTCGGCCTCGGCAAGGCGAGATACAAGCTCGGAGCCTTCGACGACGCGATCGCCGTGTTGGCTCGCGCGGCCGCCCAGGCGCCCAAGTCCGAGACCGCGCGCCTCTATCTGGGGCTGAGCCATCTCCAGAAGGGCGAGGATGGACCGGCGGAGGAGCACTTGAAGGCTCTCCTCGGGCTGGCACCGCACCCGCGCCTGGCCGCCCAGACGAATCGCGCCCTCGAGGTCATGCGCAGCGACCACCTCTCCAAGGACGTGCGCGCCTTCATCGCGGCGAGCCTCGAGGACGAGGCGGACTGGGCGCGAGAGCTACGCCGGGCGGCACAGTACGCCTATCCGCCACCGCCGTTCTACTGGTATCGCCCCTTCGGCTCCTGCTTCACGACGCGGAGCGGGCGTCTTGTGTGCTACTGAACGCGAAGCACGAGAGCGACGGAACGAGAACCAAGGAGGCCCGGCGATGGCCGATCCCAGCTCCGTACTTCTGACGACTCGCCTGGCAATGGCGCGGCTGCCGGGGGTCCTCGACGCCTTGCTCGGCGATCTCGCCCCGGCCGACTGGCGGGCCCGTCCAGTCGCTCCCGAATGGGCGCCGATCGAGATCGTCTGCCACCTGCGCGACGAGGAAGTCGAGGACTTCGGGGCTCGCGTACGAGTGGCTCTCGAAGGCGGCTCACGTTTCACGCCGATCGACCCGGAACGATGGGCCGAGGAGCGGCGCTACCGAGACGCAGATCCGCGGGAGGCGCTGGCGGCGTTCCGGGAGCGGAGGGCGGCGAGTCTCGCCTTCCTCGCCTCAGTCTCCGCCGATCGCCTCACGGCCGCCGTCGAGCATCCGCGACTCGGGCGGCTCTCCGGTCTCGACCTCCTCGTCGCGTGGGTCACCCACGATCGGCTGCACGTGACACAGCTCTCCGGCACGCTCGCACGGCTGTGGGCTACGCGCTGGGCGCCGCTCCGGGCCGACTACGCCGGGCCGATCCCGTACGAAGAGGCCTCACGGGCAGGGTTCGCGTGAGCTGGGAGATCCGGCCGTGCGCCTCGAACGAGGAGCTGCGCGCGGCGATGGGACCGCTCTGGCACTACTTCGGCCGGTCGACGCCGACCGACGACCAGCTCGAGCGTTTCGCGCGCGTCCTGCCCGCCAAGCGCATGCACGGCGCCTGGGCGGACGGCCGTGCAGTGGGCGGCGCCGGCGCCTTCCCCTTCGAGCTGACGGTGCCCGGCGGCCGTGTCCCGGCCGCCGGCGTGAGCGTCGTGGGCGTCTTGCCCACGCATCGGCGGCGCGGGATCCTGGCGGCTCTGATGCGAGCGCAGCTCGACGCCTGTCACGAGCGCGGCGAGCCGGTCACGTACCTCTGGGCCACAGAGGACACGATCTACGGGCGGTTCGGCTACGGTATCGGCTCGTTCGCGGGAGAGATCGATCTCCCGCGTGAGCGGTCCGCCTACTACGCACGGTTCGAGCCGTCGGGAGAGGCGCGGATCGTGCCCCTCGAGGAGGCCGAGCCTCTCGTGGCGCCAGTGTACGACCGGGTGGCGGCCGAGACCCCCGGCATGTTCGCGCGAACTTCCGCCTGGTGGCAAGCCCGCGCGCTTGCCGACCCGGAGTGGCGGCGCCGGGGAGGCGGCGATCTGCAGTGCGTGGTCCTCGTGCTCGGGAGCCGCCCCGTCGCCTACGCGCTCTACCGGATGACCGTAGCGGTCGACCGCGGCATCCAGACGGGGACGGTCGACGTCGTCGAGGCCATGGGCGACTCGCCCGAGGCGACGCGCGCGATCTGGCGCTATCTGCTCGACGTCGACTGGATGGCGCGGGTGCGGGCGGGGTTGTTACCGCTCGACCATCCGCTTCTCTTGCTGCTCGCCGAGCCACGCCGGCTCCGCTTCAACGTCCGCGACGGGCTCTGGGTCCGGCTGGTGGATGTGGGCGCGGCGCTCACGGCGCGCTCGTACACGCCGGATGGCTCCGTGGTCGTGGAGGTCGTCGACGGATTTTGCCCCTGGAACGAGGGCCGCTGGCGCGTCAGGGCCAAAGGCGTCGAGCGAACGACGAACGAGGCGGAGCTGCGCTGCGATGTGACCGCGCTCGGCTCCGTCTACCTCGGAGGCTTCACCTGGGCCCAGCTGGCGCGGGCGCTGCGTGTCGAAGAAATGCGCTCCGGCGCGATCGCGCGCGCCGACACCCTCTTCCGGACCGAGCGCCTCCCCTGGTGCCCCGAGATTTTCTGAGCGACGCGACCGAGTTTTCCTTGCTAACGCCGGAGACCACCGCTATGTTCCTCGGCGCGTCTCTTGGGGAGTGCACCGTGACACCCCTGGATCCAAGGGCGTCACCGCACTGCTGAAAGGAGCCGGATCATGGGCCGCTGGATCGCACTGTTGGCGTTGATCGTCGCGTTCGCGGGGTGCGCCAGCTTCGACGTGGGCCGGTACGGAGTGTCGGTCGAAAACGTGGCTGCCCTCAAAAAGCTCGGCGGGCAGAAAGTCAACGTCGGTCAGTTCACGGCGAAGGAGCCCGGTAAGACCAAGATCCCGTGTCGTGCCGTCGGGCCGATCACGACGCCGGACGAGCGCCCGTTCGAAGAGTTCATTCGCAAGGCCTTGATCGACGAGCTCACGGTCGCGGACATGCTCTCGGACTCCGCTCCGGTCACCCTGACCGGCCAGCTGAACAAGATTGACTTCGATTCCATGGCCGGCGAGTGGCAGCTCGATCTCACGGTGATCTCTTCGAACGGCCAGTCCCTGAACGTGTCCGACAACTACAAGTACGGCTTCACCTATATGGGGGAGACGGCCTGTGCGCGGACCGCGAAATCCTTCGGGCCTGCGGTTCAGGTCCTCATCGGCAAGCTCGTGTACGACCCGAAGTTCGCCGGGCTGTTGAAGTAGTGGACTCGCGGGCGGGACGACGCGGCGGAGGGGCGGGCATCGATCGCGAGCGCGGCATCCGCCTCGTCATCGTCGGAACGATCCTGATCGGCGGTCTGGGCGGCTGCGCGCAATACTACTGGTCCAAACCCAACAGCACGGCGGAGCAGTTCGAGCTTGCCAGCCGGGAGTGCGCGCGACAGGCCGCTCCCACTCCGACGGCTGCGGCTCACGGCATCATCAACCATGGGATCTATCGCGCCTGCCTGTCGGCGCAGGGGTGGACTCGCGAAAAGCAGTGGGAACCACCACCCCCGGGGTGGTTTCGAGGCTTCGAGTAGCGCTAGCACGCCGGCCGCCGCAGGACCTCGGGCGCGATCCGGCGGCGGACCAGCCTCCCGGCGCGCGCGTCGCCGACGAGGCGGCCCCCCTCGACGACGACCCGGCCGCGGAGGATCGTGGTCACGGGCCAGCCCTGGATCGGCCAGCCCTCCCACGGGCTGTAGTCGCTCACGTGAAAATCCTCGCGCGCGAGCGTCTTACGGATCGCCGGATCGATGAGGACGAGGTCCGCGTCGCTCCCGGGCGCGATGACACCCTTCTGCGGATAGAGCCCGAGAATCCGCGCCGCGTTCGTCGCCGTCACCTCGGCGAACCGCTGGAGTGACATCCGTCGCTTCATGACGCCCTCGGAGAAGACGATCCCCATGCGCGCTTCCGCGCCGAGGTTGCCGCCGGTCACGTTCTCGAGGTCCTGGCCGCGGAGCTTCAGCTCGAGGGACGTCGGGAACTCGTCGGTCGCCGTCGTCGAGATGCCATCCCGCACGAGCCCGTCCCAGAGGGCCGTCTGATCCTCGGGGTACTTGAGGGAGGGATAGGTGTGGTAGCAGAAGCCCCGCGGCGTCTTGTAGTCCAGGGCGGTGAAGCACGCGTAGTGGTGGAGCGTCTCGGCGTAGATCGGGAGCCCCTTGGCGCGCGCCTCGGCGACCGCGTCCACGCCCTCCTTCGCCGAGGTGTGGACGAAGTAGACGCCCGCGCCGGTATGGGCGGCGAGCTGGATCGTCCGCCGGAACGCCAGCATCTCCGAGAGCTTGTTGTGCACGAGAGGGAGGAGCCACCCGTCGGTCTGCTTCTCCTCGCGGAACTTCTCGTACATGAACTGCACGATGTCGTGGTCCTCGGCGTGGACGGCCATGATGCCGTCGTGGGCCGCGACCTTCTCCATCGCGAGCTGAATGCGCCCGAAGTCGAGCCGGTAGGGATGACGCTTGGGATGGGGCGGCAGCACCTCGACCGTGAACACCTTGAAGCTCGGGAAGCCCGCCTGGATCGCTTCGGGGATCTGGTCGAAGAGCTTGATCGGCAGCTGGCCCTGGAGCGCCACGTGGAAGGAGTAGTCCGCGTAGGCGTTCCCCTTCCAGCGCGCCACGCGCGTCTCGATCGCCTGCGGGATGTCGGTCCCCGGGCGGACGAAACAGAAGTCGACGTGGGTGGTCGTGCCGCCGAAGACCATCCCGCGCGTGTCCTCCTCGGGGCCGAGCGTGTGAAGGTTGTCCTCGGGATGCATCGAGATGAAGTGGGCGAGGTGCGTGTGGGGCTCGACGCCGCCCGGGACGACGATCTTGCCCGTCGCGTCGAGGACCCGCCCGGCCAGGGTCTCGGGGTCGGGCAGGCCAACGGCGACGATGCGCTCGCCCTGGACGGCCACGTCCCACCGGCCGACGCCCTGCGGCGTCACCACGTCGCCTCCGCGAATCACGAGATCCAGCATGGCCCGTCCTCCTTCACTTCACCTCGGTCTTCGACTCCCACCGAACGAGCGTGGGATCGACCTCCTTGAGCAGCCTCGTGTAGAAAAGACTGTCGGGGGCGACCTTTGCGGGGATCCGGTTGAGCGAGTAGAGAAAGTCGACGAACTCGCCCATGCCGCGGTAGATCTTGTCCGTCATCTCCATCGAATAGACGTTGAGGGCCATGATGTCCCGCGCGAGCCCCTCGTCCGTCTTCATCTCGCGCGCGACGATCCTCACCGATGTCTCGCGATCGGCGTTGATCGTGGCCGTCGCCTTCGCGAGCGCGCGCAGCACCGCCTTCAGCGTGTTCGGGTTCTCCTTGAGCATCTTGCCGCTCGCGACGACGCCCGCGTGCACGAGCAGCCAGTCGACCTGACCCTCCTTGCCCGGGATGTAGCTCCGGTTCCCGGTGAAGTAGACCTTGCCCCCGGCGCTCTTGACGGCGTTGAAGACCCACGGCGCCCAGCCCGCCATCGCGTCGATGTCGCCCTTGGCGAGCGCGGTGATCGCGTCCGGCGGCGAGAGGTTCACGAACTGGATCTTCGTGAAGTCCACGCCGGTGTCCTTCGCCATGGACTGGATGGCCATGGTGACGGACGCGCCCTTCGGCATCCCGACCTTCAGCTTCTCGAGATCCTTGGGCGAGCGCACGAGCTCTTGCGCGCGCTTGCCGAGGACGACCTGCTGGGTGCCCGCGATGTCGCTCTGGGGGGCGATGTTGTAGATGGCCTGTCCAGCCGCCGCGATCGGCACGACCATCGTGGCCGTCGCCGTCCCGAGGTGGATGTTGCCGGCGCCCCACATCGACGGCAGGTCGGTCCCGGCGATGTACCAGCGGGGGTTGACCTTGATCCCCTGTTCCCTGAAGTAGCCCATCGCGTCGGCGACGGCGAACTGCGCCGACATCTGCGCGTCCCGGACGAGCCACGCGTCCACCTCACTGAGCTCCGGCTTTCCCTGGGCGAGCGCGGCGGCCGTCGCCCCGAGGACGAGACCCGCTGCCAGCACCACGGTCAGGTGTCGCATCGCACGGCTCCTTTCGGCATGAGTGGCCCCTGCCGTTCTCAGGGGAGCGCGCGCCACTTGAGCGCGCGCCGCTCGGCCGCGAGCAACAGCCCGTTGGCGAGCGACCCGAGGACGCCAAGCAGCAGGGCCCCCATGACGATCTGGGCCGGATTGAAGAAGACCCGCCCCTCCATGATCAGGTTGCCGAGGCCGGCGTCCGCGCCCATGAACTCGGCCCCGACGATGACGAAGATCGCGAGCCCGAAGCCCAGGCGCAGCGCCAGCACGATGGACGGGAGCGCGGCGGGCAGCACGACACGCCCGAGGAGCTCCCGGCGCGAGGCGCCGAGGCTCGCGGCCGCACGCAGCAGCATGACGTCCACGCGCGAGAGGCTCGCGCTGATCCCGACGAACATCGGAAAGAACGTCGTGTACGCGATGAAGGCGACCTTCGACGTCTCGCCGAGGCCGAACCACACGAGGAACATCGGGAGAAAGGCGAGCGGGGGAATCGGCCGCACGAACTCGATCATCGGCTCGAGCGCGAGCCGCGCGGGTACCCAGACGGCGACCAGCAGGCCGAGCCCGAGCGCGGCCGCCGCGGCGAGCCCGAACCCCTCGACGATCCGGAGAGACGAGACGGCGAGATGGCGGGCGAGCGACCCGTCACGGATTTGCGGCGCGGCGACCGCCACGACCTCGCCTGGCGTCGGCAGCAGCACCGGATTCATCAGCGCGAGGGCCCGGTTGCCGTAGGCGACGAGCCCCCAGAGGACCAGCACTCCCGCGAACGCCGCCGTCCGGATCATTCGCGTACCATCGCGACTTCTTCCTTCACCAGACGCGTGATCGCGGCTTCGTAGCGGGTGAACTCCGGGGCGAACCGGTCCCGCACCTCGGGGAGCTTGATCGTGAAGACCTCCTTGATCCGCCCGGGCGACCTGGTCATCACGACCACTCGGTCCGCCAGGTAGACGGCCTCGCGGATCGAGTGGGTGACGAAGACGATCGTCTTGTGCTCGAGCCGCTGGATGCGCGAGAGCTCCTCCTGCATCACCTCGCGCGTCTGCGCGTCGAGGGCGCCGAACGGCTCGTCCATGAGGACGATGGACGGGTTGTTGGCGAGCGCCCGCGCGATCGCCACGCGTTGTTTCATCCCGCCGGAGAGCTGCACGGGGAACTTCGTCGCGTGCTCCCGGAGCCCGACCATGTCCAGGTACCGCGCCACGATCTCCCGGCACCGCGCGGCCTCCATCCCCGTGAGGCGTGGCCCGAACTCGACGTTCTGAGCCACGGTGAGCCAGGGAAAGAGCACGTACTCCTGGAAGACCACGCCGCGCTCGGGCCCGGGGCCCGTGACCGGCGTGCCGTCGACGAGCACCCGCCCGCCGGTCGGCGGCAGGAAGCCGGCGACGATGTTGAGGAGCGTGGACTTGCCGCACCCGGACGGACCGAGCAGGCACAGGAGCTCACCCGCCGAGACCTCGAGGCTCACGCCGACCAGCGCGGGCGTCGAGCGGCCGTCCACGGGAAACTCCTTGTGAACGCCCTCGATCTGGACGCGCGCGCCGCCGGTCCCGACGAGGCTCGCCGGGCTCATGACGCCGGCGGACCCTCCCACCGAAGCCAGCGACGTCCGAGGAGCACGACGAGGGCGTTGCCAGAGTAGCCGAGGAGCCCCAGCACGATGGCGGCGCCGAGCATCTGCGGCACGAGGAAGAAGTTGCGCCCGTCGTTGATCAGGTAGCCAAGCCCCTCCTCGGCGCCGATGAACTCGGAGATGACGATGACGAAGAACGAGAGCGCCACGCCGAGGCGGATCCCGGTGAGGATCTCCGGAAGCGCCGCCGGCAGGACGACGCGGAAGAAGAGTTGACCACGGCGGGCGCCCAGGCTGGCGGCGGCGCGCAGCAAGAGCGGGTCCACCTGCTGAACCCCGTGGACCGTCGTGAGAAACATCGGGAAGAACGTGGCGTAGGTGATGAACGCGATCTTCGACGTCTCGCCGATCCCCACCCAGACGATGAAGAGCGGCAGCATCGCCAGCGGCGGGATCGGCCGCAGGATCTCGACGATCGGCTCGAGCAGGTTCCGGACCACGCGGAAGTGCCCCGCCGGCAGCCCGAGGGCGAGCGCCAGGACCGCGCCCGTCGCGAAGCCGACGATGACGCGCACGAGCGTGGCGATCACGTGGCCCCAGAGCTGCCCGGTCGCGACGAGCTGGATCATCGTTCCCAGAACGAGCCAGGGCCCCGCGAGGAAAATCGGATTGAAGAGGTTGAGGAGCACGACGAGCCCGGACGCGAGGCTCCACAAGAGGAGAAACGTGAGAACGGCGCCGAGACGCAGCACGAGTGCGCGTCGCCGCGGCAGCAACGCTCCGCGGAGTCCCCACTGCACCAGGTCCGCCACCGTGCTCACGGCACAAGTCCGTGGTGGACGTATCACGCGCGGGGCGCGAGGTCAAGGCAGCCCGCGCCCGAGCCCGCTATAATCGGTGAGCGGAGAACGATGACCGCAGACTCCAGGACAACCGTTGGGCTCCTGCACCCCGGTGACATGGGATCGGCGGTGGGCGCGACCCTCCTGGCCGGCGGGGCGCGCGTCCTCTGGGCGTCCGAGGGGCGCAGCGCGGCGACGCGGGCCCGCGCGCGTGAAGTCGGGCTCGAGGACGCCGACACGCTCGAGGCGGTCGCTCGGGCGAGCCGCGTCATTCTGTCCGTCGTGCCGCCGCACGGCGCGGCCGAGCTCGCGCGCGCCGTCGCCGCGCTCGGCTTCCGCGGCCTCTACGTCGACGCGAACGCCGTGGCGCCCTCCACCGCCCGGGAGATCGGTCGCGTCGTCGCGGCGACGGGCGCCCGCTTCGTCGACGGTGGCATCATCGGCCCGGCGACGCGCACCAAGCGCGGCGTCACGCGGGTCTACCTCTCCGGACCGAACGCGATGGAGGTCGCGCCACTGTTCGGCGCCGGCCCGCTGGAGGCCGTCGTCCTCGACGCGCCTCCGGGCGCGGCGTCGGCCCTGAAGATGGCGTACGCCGGCTGGAACAAGGGGAGCCAGGCCCTCCTGGCCGCGATCCGCGCCTTCGCGATCGCCGAGAGCGTCGACGCGGCGCTCCTCGCCGAGTGGAAGGTCTCCAGGCCGGACCTCCCCGCAAGCTCAGAGCGCGCGATCCACGACAACGCGAAGAAGGCCTGGCGCTTCGTCGGCGAGATGGAGGAGATCGCCCGGGCGCTCACCGCGGTGGGGCTGCCCCCGGCCTTCCACGAGGCGGCCCGGGAGATCTTCGCGCGGCTTTCCGATTACAAGGACACGACGACATCGCCCACGGTGGAGGAAGCCGCCCGGCGCCTCAGATCACGCGGTCCTTCTCGAGCGCCCTGAGCTCGTCGGCCGGGAGACCGAGCCAGCCGCCGTACACCTCGGCGTTGTGCTCGCCCAGGAGCGGCGCGCGCGTCACGGTCGTGGGCGACGCGGAGAGCTGCACGGGGTTGCCAGGCATGGCGAACCGGCCCCGCGTCGGGTGCTCGAGGCTCACCACCATGCCGCGGGCGACCAGCCCGGGATCCGACAGCACCTCGCCGGAGTCGAGGACGGCGCCACAGGGAATGCCGGCGCCCGCCAGGATCTCCATCGCCTCGTGCTTGGTCCGCTTCTCCGTCCACGCCTCGATGAGCGGATCGATCTCCCCGGCGTGCTGGGCACGCGCCTGCCGGTCGGCGAGCCGCGGGTCGTCGCCGAGCTCGGGGCGCCCGAGGATCCGCGTGAGGATGCGCCACATGTCGAGCGTCGCCACGTGGACGAAGACGTAGTCGTTCGGTCCGAAGGGGCGACAGCGGTAGAGGTTGGACGGGCCCGCGGCGACCGAGCGGTTCCCGCGCCGCGGCACCGGCGTGCCCGTCACGTAGTGCTCGCGCAGGTGGATGCGGACGAGGTTCAGCACGGCATCCTGCTGCGCGACCTCGACCCGTTGGCCCTCGCCCGTGTGCTGGCGCTGGACGAGGGCGGCCAGGATGCCGATGGCGCAGTGGAGCCCCGCGCCCGTGTCCCCGAGGCCCGCCTCCGTCCTGAGCGGCGGGCTGTCCGGCAAGCCGGTGAGGCTCATCACGCCGCCCATCGCCTGCGCGATCCACTCGAAGCTCTTGTAGTCCGCGTACGGCCCGGTGGTACCGAAGCCCTTGACGGACGCGGCGATGATCCGGGGATTGATCCGTCGGAGCGTGTCGTAGCCGAAGCCCAGACGCTCGATCGCCCCCGGCCCGAAGTTCTCGACGACGATGTCGGCGCGCCGCGCCATCCGCTCGAAGAGGGCGCGTCCCCGCTCGGCCTTCAGATCGAGCGTGACGCTCTTCTTGTTGGCATTGAGCATGAGGAAGAACCACGCGTCCGTGTCGGACCGCTCCGAGAGCGCGCGTCGCCCCGGCTCGCCGCCCGGCGGCTCGATCTTGATGACGTCGGCGCCGAGCCACGCGAGCATCTCGGTGCAACTCGGGCCCGCCTCGTACTGCGTGAGGTCGAGGACGACGATCCCGTCGAGCGCCTTGCCCATGTCGCCTCCATTGTAGCGGGGGCCGCCAGCCCGGCTCGCACCGTGGGTGGCCTGCCTCAGGTGCGCCGGGGGCCGCCAGCCCGGCTCGCACCGTGGGTGGCCTGCCTCAGGTGCGCCGGGGGCCGCCAGCCCGGCTCGCACCGTGGGTGGCCTGCCTCAGGTGCGCCGGGCTCCGTGCCGCCTGCCGCCTCTCACTCAGCCGCTTGGGCTACGTCGTATACGCCGAGAAGCGGATCGTCTGCGCGCGCGCCTTGAAGTCGGTCACGACGTTGACGACCGCCGGCTTGCCGGAGGCCCACGCCCGCTCGAGCGCCGGCCGGATCTCGTGGGGCTTCTCGACGAGCTCGCCGTGCGCGCCGAAGTCCTGCGCGACCTTGTCGTAGCGCGTGTAGCCGAGGTTGCGCCCGGGCTTGCTCCCCTGCGGGTCGGCCGTCCAGCCGCCGTTGTTGCTGATCACGACCAGGACGGGAATCCGGTGACGGACCGCCGTGTCGATCTCCATCGCGTTGAGCCCGTACGAGCCGTCGCCGTGCAGGACCAGCACCTGTGCGTCGGGGCGCGCGACCTTCGCGCCGACGCCGAACGGCAGCCCGACGCCCATGCAGCCGAAGGGACCGGAGTTCAGCCGGTGCCCCGGCACGAAGGTCGGGATCGACTGGCGCCCGTAGTTGAGGATCTCCTGGCCGTCCACGATCAGGATCGCGTCGCGCCGGAGGAAGTCGCGCACCTCCTTGCAGAGCCGGAGCGGGTGGATCGGGACCTGGTCCGTGCTCATCTGCCTGTCCATCTCGGCCGCCTTCTCAGCGTCGAGCGCCCGGAGCTTCGCCACCCACGCGGCGTAGCGGCCGGGCTCGATCGTCCCGCGCGATGCGGCGGCGAGCCGCTCCAGGACCGCGCGGGCGTCGCCGACGATCGGCACGTCGACCCGGCGGTTCCAGCCGAGCTGGCTCGGGTTCACGTCGACGTGGATCACCTTGAGATCTGCCGCGAACCGGGGCGGGCGACCGAACTGGAGCACGTAATTGAAGCGCGTGCCGACGGCGAGGAGGACGTCCGCCTCCGCGAAGGCCTTGGCGCGCGCGTTGAGGAACGCGAGCGCGTGGTCCTCGGCGATCATGCCCCGCGAGATCGGGGTTGTGTAGAAGGGGATGCCGGTCGCGTCGACGAAGGCCTGGAACGCGGACGCGGCGTCCGACCACCAGACGCCGCTGCCGCCGATGACCAGGGGCCGCTCGGCGCCGGCCAGCAGGCCGACGGCGTCCGCGACCGCCGCGGGGTCGCCCTGCGCGCGGAGCGGCGGCTCGGAGCGAGCCGGGAACGCGACGGCGGCCTCGTCCACCGCCTCTCCGAGGACGTCGCCCGGCAGGTCGAGATAGACGGGGCCCGGCCGGCCCGTCGTCGCCTGACGGAAGGCGGTGGCCACGAGCTCGGGGATGCGCCGGGCATCGAGCACGCGCTCGGCCCACTTCGTGATTGGGCGCATGATCGCGACCTGATCGATCTCCTGGAACGCCTCCATTCCGAGATAGACCCGCGGGCTCGACCCGCCCACCGCGATCAGCGGGGCGGCGTCGACGAAGGCGTTGGCGACACCGGTGACGAGATTGGTCGTCCCCGGCCCCGAGCAGCCCATACACACCCCGGGGCGGCGGGTCACGCGGCTGTACGCGTGGGCCATCATCGCCGCCGCCTGCTCGTGGCGGGTGTCGATGGCCCGGACCCCGAGCTTGATGCAGGTGCTTTCGGTCTCCAGCATCGGCCCGCCCATGAGGAAGAAGAGCGTGTCCATGCCCTGCGAGGTGAGCGACCGCGCGAGAAGCTCCGACCCGGTCAGCGATCCCATACGCCCCCTCCCCGGGCCCAGGCCCGTAGCGTCGAAGATACCCGAAAGCGGCTTGACAATGATGCGCGAACCGCGGAGATTCTCTCCACCCTGCGCTTGTTCGACCGACCGAAGCAGGAGCGAGGAGGCGGTACATGACGAAGACCTCTCGTCGGACCTTTCTCAAGACCTCTGGCGCCCTCGGGCTCCTCGCCGCCGGCGGCGGAGTCGCGCCCGCCTTCGCCCAACCCACGAAGCTCCACCTCCTCCAGTGGGTCGACTTCATCCCCGAAGGCGACGCCGAGCTCAGGCGGATGATCGCCGAGTACAACCGGCAGATGAAGATGGACGTCACGCTCGAGACGATCAACGCGAACGATCTCCAGGCGCGCATCACCGCGGCGATCCAGTCGGGGAGCGGTGCGGACATCATCCTGATGCTCCACAACTGGCCCCACCTCTACGCGAACGCGCTCGCCGACGTGTCGGAGCTGTGCGAATGGAAGGCTCGGGACCAGGGCGGCTACTACCCCCACAACGAGGCCGCGGCGCGCGCCGGCGCGCGGTGGCTCGGCCTGCCGTGGGGCACGGGCGGCATCCTCATCGCCTATCGTCGATCGTGGTTCGCGGAGGTGGGCGCGTCGGAAGCGCCCCGGACGCTCGAGGAGTACCGGAGGATCGGCGTCGCGCTCAAGAAGAAGGGCAAGCCCGTCGGACAGACGCTGGGCCACACGTTCGGCGACGCGCCGGCGTGGACGTATCCGCTCACCTGGACGTTCGGCGGGGCCGAGACCGACCCGAGCGGCAAGCGGGCCGTCCTGAACGGGAAGGGGACGCTCGAGGCCGTGAAGTGGATGGTCGGCTTCTGGAAGGACGCGTGTGACGAGGGAGCGCTGGCGTGGGACGACACGAACAACAACCGCGCGTTCCATGCGGGCGAGATCGGCGCGACGCTGAACGGCGCCTCGATCTACATCTTCGCCAAGCGCAATCCGGACAAGATCAAGGACGAGGCTGGCCAGCCGATGTGGCGGGACATCTCGCACTTCTCGATCCCCGACGGTCCCCTGGGCCGGACGTCGCCCTACAAGGTGGCCTTCTCGCACGCGATCATGAAGTACTCGAGGCAGCAGAAGGCCGCCCGGGAGTTCCTCAAGTGGCTCCACGCCAGAGAGCAGTTCGGCAGGTGGTTCGAGATCGAGGAGGGGTACAGCGTCGGCGCCACGACGGCCTGGGAGAACCATCCGATGTGGGCGAAGATCGACGACGCGCTGAAACCCTTCCGGACCGCTCCGCGCGGCGCCAGGATGATCGGCTACGCGGGGCCGCCCACGGCCAGGGCGAGCGAGGCCCTGACCAAGTACATCATTACGGACATGTACGCGAAGGCCGTGCAGGGTCTATCCGCCGAGGACGCCGTGCGGTGGGCCGAAGGGGAGCTCAAGAAGATCTACGAAGGCTGACACGGAGGCGGAATGGAGTTCGGCCTGTTCACGGAGTTCCAGTGTCCGGCGGGAATGAGCGAGACGGTCGCGTTCGCGGAGTCGATGGCCCAGATGCGGGCTGCGGAGGACCTCGGCTTCGACGCCGTGTGGCTCGCCGAGATCCACTTCCAGAAGGACCGCTCCGTGCTCGCGTCCCCGCTCGTCGTGGCGGGAGCCCTCGCGACCTGGACGCGACGGGTGAAGATCGGGATCGCCGTGCAGGTCCTACCGCTGAGCCACCCGTTGCGCCTGGCCGAGGACGTGGCGACGGTGGACCATCTGACGAGGGGACGCCTCGAGTTCGGCGTCGGCCGGAGCGGCCTGCCCGGGCACTACGCGGGGTTCAACATCCCCTACAGCGAGAGCCGCGAGCGCTTTCTCGAGACCCTGGAGATCCTGATCAAGGCCTGGACGCACGAGCGCTTCTCCCACGCCGGGCGTCACTTCCATTTCCACGACGTGTGCGTGATGCCGAAGCCCTTCCAAAGGCCGCACCCGCCGCTCCGCGTCGCGGCCACGACCGAGGAGACCTACCCCCTCGTCGGACGCATGGGCCTGCCCCTGTTCGTCGCCCCGCGGACCATCTCGATCTCTGACCTCGAGCGCTTCGTCCGCGGGTATCACGAGGGCTGGACGGCGGCCGGACACACCGGACGCGGCGACATCGGCCTCAGCATGCCCGTCTACGTCGCCGCCACGGAGCGACAGGCGCGCGAGGAGCCCGAAGCGAGCACGATGCACTTCTTCCGCGCGATCAGCGAGGCCCTGAAAAAATCGGACGGCACCGCCGCTCAAACGGACGAGGCGCGCAGCGCGCGCGCCGGGCGGCTGGCCGAGCTGACCTACGCGGACGTCCTCAGCGAGCAAGCGGTGTTCGGCACGCCCGAGGCGGTGGTCGACCGGCTGCTCGAATTGCGCGAGGCGCTCGGCTTCTCGAGCCTGTCGGCGTGGATGAACCCGGGCGGCCAGATCCCCCACGAGCGTGTGCTGGCGTCGATGCGTCTCTTCGCCGAGCGCGTCGCGCCTCGGCTTACGTGAGCCCCGAGCCCTGCGAGCTCGACTTCCCGAGGTCGAGCATCTCCGGCACCGGCTCGGACCCGTCGGCCAGCTCGAGCCGGTTGATGCGCTTCAGCTGGTCGATGATCCCCTGGATCCGCCGCGTGGCTTCGAGGATCTCCTCGATGCGCCTGCGCCCCGCGGCGTCGACCATTTCCTCGAGCAGCTGCGCCTGGCCCATGACCACCGCCAGCGGATTGTTGATCTCGTGCGCCGCCGCCGCCGCGAGGCCCGCGACGTACCGGAGGGCGTCCCGCTCCCGCACGGCCGCCTCGGCCTGCTTCTTGTGGGTGATGTCCCGGGCGATCGACGAGGCGCCGACGATCCGCCCCGCCGCGTCCAGGGTCGGGGACACCGTGATGGACACGTCGATCCGGCGCCCGTCCCGCGTCACCCGGACCGTCTCGTAGTGATCCATCCGCTCGCCTCGGGCGAGCCGCGCGAGGATCATCGCCAGCTCGCCATCGAGGTCTCGGGGGATGACGAGCGCGATCGGCCATCCGATCACCTCGCGGGACGAGTACCCGTAGAGCCGCTGGGCGCCCCCGTTCCAGGTCGTGATGATCCCGTCCAGTGTCTTGCCGATGATCGCGTCTTCCGACGACTCCACGATCGCGGCAACGCGGGCCAGCGCCGCCTCGGTCTCCCTGTGCGTCTTGACGATCGCCGCCAGGAGCAGCGTCATCATGGCCATCGTCCCCATAAACGTCTGGAGCAGCAGCAGCGACTCGTTCTGCGTGTACCGGACGAAGGGCCCCGAGCCGTGCAGCGTGCCCCAGTTCGCGAGCACCGAAAGGAGGGCGACGCACGTCGCCGCCTCGCGCGCGCCGAACCGGAACGCGGCCACGACGAGCAGCGGGACGCAGAGGAACTCGAGGGGATATGACCGCGCCCACGGTGACCCGAGGCCGCCGAACACAGCCTCGCCGACCAGGAGCGTGGAGCCGAGCAGGAGCAGGAGCTCCAGGAGGCGTGCCTGCGACAGACGCAGCGCGCGGTCCATTCCCCAGAGGATCAGCACCGGGGCCACCACCAGCGCGCCCGCCGCGTCCCCGAGCCACCACGTGAGCCAGATCGCCCCGAACCGCTCCCAGCTCGCGTAGCCCCCGAGCGACAGACTCGTCACCCCGATCGTCGCGCACACGGCCGTGCTGCCGAGGCCGGCGAGCGCCGCGAACGTGAGGATGTCTCGCGCCCGATCGAAGACTCGCCGACCGTTCGCGAAGCGCTGGACGAGGAAGGCGCCGAGGAGCCCTTCGAGCGTGTTGCCGCCGGCGATCCCGAGCGACGTCCAGACGGATCCGGCCGTCGTGACGTTCACCAGAAACGCGCCCAGGAACAGCGCCGGCCAGACACGGTACCCGAGCAGGAGCGCGGCCGCCAGGGCGATGCCCGTCGGCGGCCACACCGGCGACGCGCTCGCATGGACCAAGGCGAGCGCCAGCCCGAACTTCCCCGCGAGGAAGTAGACGCCGGTGAGCACGAGGAGGCACGACGGCACGAGCGAAGCGAGCGCGCCTATCTTGAGGTCCTCCCGCGAGGGTGCTCCGTGCCGGGCCCCGGTGACCCGAGGGGCTGGCGGGAGAGGCATGCGCCTCTCCCGCCGCATTACACGCGTACTGTCTCTAGCGCTTTCCGCCGCCGTGGCTGGCGCCCCGGCCCATGCCGTTCCCGCCGGCCGATGCGCCGGAGGCGGCGCTCTCGTCGCGCCCGCGGCCCGTGGTGGCGCCGCGCGCCGCGCTGTGCTGGCGCTCGAAGTTGCTCACGACCTGCCCCAGGTTCTTCTCTGTGAGGAGGCGCTGCTCCTTCATCTGCTTGAAGACCTTCCCCCAGCCCTCGCCGCCCTTCTTCATGTCCACGATCTGGTCGGGCGTCAGCCGCGTCGGGCCGGTCTGCGCCTCGAACAGGGCACGGGCGATCTTCTGCTCGACGGGCGGGAGTTGGGCGAACGCCTCCGTCCCGCTGGTCTGCGCCCATGCGCCGACCGACATCAGGACGAGGGTGAGAATCGCCCCGATCATGACCCTCCTCATAGATCGTCTCCTCTCATCTGAGCTTACTCCCCGCCTTCATCAAGTCTTTCAGGTATTTACCCACTTCCTTAATTCGTTACAGCAGGCGCTGTACCAAGTCGGTCGCTTGATGACCGAATGGTGGGGGAAATGCCCGTTCAGGCAGGTACTTAGGAGCTAGCGGTCAAAGCTCGTCCAGGGGCCCTCGTGTCCACATTTTGACAGTCTTGCACGCTGACAGTGTCACCCCTTCCTGCTGTATAGGGCTAAGTCCGCTTAGCGCTTGAGGAGGTATGGAACGTCAGCGACGACCGTGTTCTTGCGAAAGAGGAGCGCGCCCTTGATGAGCAGAGCCGTCTGGTTGTGGAGAACGTGCTGCCACCACCGGCGCGGGAGGAATTCGGGTAGGACGATCGTGACCATCTGCTCGTCGCCGCGCGCCTGGATCTGGTCGATGTAGTCGAGGAATGGCCGCAAGAGCGACCGGTACGGCGACGTCAACACGATCAGGGGGACGCCGAGCCCCCACCTGGCCCACTTCTCCTCGAGCTTGGGCGTGCGCGCCGGGTCCGTCTCCACGTAGACGGAGCGCACCGCGGCCGTCGGCGCGAGCGTCTTCGCGTACTGGACGGCTCGGACGACCCCCCGGTGGACGTCGCCGATGAGGACGAGCACGGTGTGCTGGAACTGGGGCGGCCCCTCGAAGCCTTCGAGCGAGAGCTCCTCCGCGACCTCCTCGTAGTGGCTGCGCATGACCCCGAACACGCCCACCAGGAACGGAATCACGACGACGACGATCCAGGCCCCCTCGCTGAACTTCGTGAAAGCGAGGGTCAGGAGGACGACGCCGGTCACGACCGCGCCCACCCCGTTGACCCACACACGCCAGCGCCAGCCCTTCTCCCGGAGCCGGAGCCATCGGCACACCATGCCGCTCTGCGAGAGCGTGAACGAAATGAACACGCCGATGGCGTAGAGGGGCAGCAGCGCGTGGGTATCGCCTGCGAACACCACGATCAGGAGGACGGCGAACCCGCTCAGGATCAGGATCCCGTTCGAGAACACGAGCCGGTCGCCCTGGTTCGCGAACTGCCGCGGCACAAAGCGGTCGCGCGCCAGGATCGAGGACAGGCGCGGGAAGTCCGCATACGACGTGTTGGCGGCGAGGACCAGGATGAGCAGGGTGGCGGCCTGGACGCAGTAGTACGGCACGCCGGTGCCAAACACCCGGCGGGCGATCTTCGACACGACCGTCTCGTCGCCCCCCGGGACAATGCCGAAGTCGAAGGCGAGATAGGTGATCCCGAGGAACATCGCGATCGAGAGCACCCCGAGCCAGGTCATGACGATCTGCGCGTTGCGCCCCTCGGGCGGCTTGAGCGCCTGGACGCCGTTGGAGACGGCCTCGACGCCCGTCAGCGCGGTGCAGCCGGCGGCGTAGCTTCTCAACAGGAGGAAGAGTCCGAGGCCCTCGATACCCGGCGGATGAGGCTCGTAGGGGGCCTCGGGCAGCAGATTGAGCGCTGTGGCGACCAGCCCGTACCCGACCATCCCCAGGACGCTCACCACGAAGAAGTAGGTCGGCGCGGCGAACATCCTGGCCGATTCGCGGACGCCCCGGAGGTTCCCCATGGCGATCCCGGCGACCGCGAGGACGCTCAAGACGACGCGGTAGGGATAGAGCTGGGGCACGGCCGACGTCAAGGCCGCGACCCCGGCGACGACGGACACCGACACCGTCAGCACGTAGTCGACGAGCAGCGCCGCGGCTGCCGCCAGAGCAGGGAAGATGCCGAGGTTGTCCTTCGCGACCAGATAGGCGCCCCCGCCCTGCGGGTAGGCCACCACCGTCTGGCGGTACGAGATGACGACGATCGCGAGGAGGGCGGCGATGCCCAGGGCGATCGGCAGCGAGTAGCTCAGGGCGGCGCTGCCGGCGAGGATGAGCACCAGGAGAATTTCTTCGGTCGCGTACGCCACCGACGACAACGGGTCGGAGGCGAACACCGCGAGCGCGACGGCCTTGCCGAGCCGCTCGTGGCGCGCCTGGGCGAGCGGCATGGGCGGACCGACCAGCAGGCGCTTGAGTAGAGTGATTCGCATCCGACTGACCACTCTACCCGTGCTGGGCTGCGCCGGAACTCCGGTCGCGGATTTTTACGAGATTTTTACGGCTCGTGTCCGCTTCTTGAGACAGGCTTTACCGGAGACCTGTCTACGCTGGGGTCATGCGGCGGCTGACTCGTGTGTGACGGAAGACGCTCACCGACCTCGACCCCTCTGCCTGGGTGGGGTCGTCTCTACACCAGCGTGCTGCTGGGTCTCGTCACGTTCGCGGTCGTCGAGCTCCGCGTGGCAGCGTCGCCATTCAAAATCGGTCTCGAGGCCGGGATCGTGGCGGGGGTCTGGTGCGTGGCCGCCATGTGGGGGCGGGCGAACCGCGTCGCTCGCGATCTGGACGAGTGGTGCGAGTGTGGGCGACGAGGCCTCACCGTGCGCGTGATCGACACGTTCGCCGATGACGGAGCTACACTCCTCGTGTGAGCTACGCCCTGCCCGGCCCGTTAGCGCGTCGTTCGACGCGCGGGTGGATCGTCGCCGGCTATGCGCAGGCGGTCGCCGCCGTCGCGTTCGCGACCGGCCTCTCCTGGCTGATGTTCCCGTTCTTCGAGCCGGCCAACCTGATCATGACGTACCTGCTCGCCATCGTGGCCATCGCCGCCCGGTATGGGCGGGGGCCCTCCGTCGTCGCCTCCGTCGTGAGCGTCGCGGCCTTCGACTTCTTCTTCGTCCCGCCCTACTTCACGTTCGTCGTCGCGGACACGCAGTACCTGCTGACCTTCACGGTGATGCTGGTCGTGGGGCTCGTCATCAGCGGGCTGACGGCCCGCATCCGCCGGCAAGCGGAGGCGGCTCGCCAACGCGAGCAGCGAACTGCGGCGCTCTACGCCATGAGCCGTGAGCTCGCGGCGACGGGAGACGTCGACGCGCTCATCGCGATCGCGGCGCGCCACCTCACGGAGGTCTTCGGGGCCGAGGTGGCGGTGCTCCTGCCCGACGCCGAGGGGACGCTCGAGGTCCGCCGGACCGAGGGGCGCCCTGCGCTCGAGGAAAACGAGCTCACGCTGAGCCGCTGGGCCTTCGAGCACGGCCAAACGGCCGGGCTGGGCGCGGCGCGGTCGAACGGCGCTCGAGCCGTGCACGTGCCCCTCCTCGGTCCTCGCGGGCCGATCGGTGTGGTGAGCGTCCGGCCGCCCGGGCGCGACGCCCTGACGGCGCCCGAGCCGCTCCGGCAGCTCGAGACCTTCGTGAACCAGACGGCGCTCGCGCTGGAACGGACGCGCCTCGCCAACGAAGCCCAGGACGCGCGCGTGCGCGCCGAGACCGAGCGGCTCCGCAGCGCGCTCTTGACCTCGGTCTCACACGACCTCCGCACACCGCTCGCGGCCATCACGGGCGCGGCGACGACGATCCTCGAGTCCGGCGCGCGGCTGGATGCGCGGGTCCAGCAGGAGCTGCTAGAGTCCGTCCGCGACGAAGCCGAGCGCCTCAACCGGCTCGTCCAGAACCTGCTGGAGATGACGCGGCTCGAGTCGGGCGCCCTCGGGCTCAGCCGTGACTGGCACCCGCTCGAGGAGGTCGTCGGGGCCGCGCTCGCGCGGCTCGCCAGGGGCCTTGCGAGCCGGCGTGTCGCCGTCAACGTCCCGGCGGAGCTACCGTTGGTCGCCATGGACGACGTGCTCATCGAGCAGGTTCTCGTGAACCTGCTCGACAACGCCGTCAAGTACACGCCGCCCGACAGCCCGATCCGGATCATCGCGAGCGCGACGGACCGCGCCGTGACCGTCGAGGTCGCCGACCACGGCCCGGGGCTCCGGCCTGGCGAGGAGGACAAGGTCTTCGAGAAGTTCTACCGTGGGCACCCAGCCGGCGGCCGTGGCGCCGGCCTCGGCCTCGCGATCTGCCAGGGGATCGTCCGGGCGCACGGCGGGCGCATCTGGGCCCAGAACCTGCCCGAGGGGGGCGTGTCCTTCCTCTTCACGCTGCCCCTCGGCGAGAAGCCGCCGGCCTCGGTGCCCGCCGATGCCTGACCCCGTCGTCGTCCTCATCGAGGACGAGCCCCAGATCCGGCGCTTTCTACGCGCCACCCTGACGGGGCAGGGGTACCGGCTGTTCGAGGCGACGACGGGCGCCGACGGCCTGGTGGAGGTCGGCTCGCGCCAGCCGGACGTCGTCATCGTCGATCTCGGGTTGCCCGACATCGACGGCATCGACGTGATCCGCCGGCTGCGCGAGTGGACTGACGTCCCGATCATCGTCCTGTCCGCGCGCGGTCAGGAGCGCGACAAGGTGACGGCCCTCGACGTGGGCGCCGACGACTACGTCAGCAAGCCCTTCGGCGCGGGCGAGCTCCTCGCACGGATCCGGGTCGCGCTCCGCCACACCGCGGGCGCCTCGCACGAGGGCGACGACGCGGCGTTCCAGGTCGGGGAGCTCCGGCTGGATCTCCTGCGTCGGCAGGTGTTCGTGGGCGACCGGGAGGTGCGCCTGACGCCGATCGAGTACAAGCTCCTGGCGACGCTCGTTCGGCACGCGGGCAAGGTCGTCACCCACGCGCAGCTGCTTCGTGACGTCTGGGGACCGACGCACACCGACCAGGCCCACTACGTGCGCGTCTACCTGGCGCATCTCCGCCACAAGCTCGAGGCCGAGCCGGCGCGCCCCCGGTATCTCCTGACCGAACCGGGGGTGGGCTACCGTCTCGCGACCGAGTGACCGAGCGGCCCGAGGACGACCGCGAGGAGGCCTCGGCGTCTCACCACGCGGCGCGGGCGCGCATGAACTGCGTCAGGAGCGCCCCGAGGATCTCCTCCTGTTCCTGATCAAACGCGACCACGGTCCCGGTGTCGCCGACGGCGTTGATGAGCTGGACGACGCCGAACACCTCGCCCCGGCCGTCGCGGAGCGGCATCGCGAGCATCGACTGGGTGCGGTAGCCGTGCACGGCGTCCCAGTGGCGGTCGAACTCGTACGGCCGCTCGAGCGGTAGCTCGTACACGTCGGGAATGTTCACCACGGCACGGGTGAGCGCGACGTAGCTGGCGACGCTTGGCTCCACGAGCGCGAGCGGCTCCGCCGCGAGACGGCGGCGCGCCTCGTCCGCGCCGAAGCGCCGCGCCAGGAGGTCGTTCTGCACCGCGGCGAAGCGCAACCGGTCGCCCTCACGGAGGTAGACCGTCCCGGCCTGGGCTCGCGTCAGCCGGCGCGCCTCGGTGAGGAGCAGCTCGAGCGCGCGCTGACGATCGGGCTCGGCCGCGAGCGCGTCGCCGATTCGGGCGAGGGCGTCATGGTCCATCGGTCGTCGCCTCAGACTATCTCATTCATCTCGCGCTCCGCGGTCCCCGGCCTTGACGTAGCGCCACACCGGATCGAGGGAGAACCACCGGGTGGGCGCGACGAGCAGCGACTCGACCGCAGCCCGGTGCTGCCGGTGGAGCGTGGATTGTAGATACCGGTCGAGGTCGACGGGGTAGCTCGAGTCGCCGAGGACGAAGAACAGCCCGGGCGTGTCGACCACCTCGCCCACGAGCATCCGCGCCGGGCGCAGCCGCTCGACGAGGTCTCCGGTGAGCTCTTTCAGGCGCCCGGCGAACTCGGCCGCGAACGCGGGCTGACTCGTCAACAGTCCCGCGATGCCGTACGGAGTCACCTGCGTGCCCTTGACGAACTCGGCGATCCGCTCGACACGGAGCGCCGGCGTGCTGAACCTCGCGTGCGCCGCGGCGACCTCGTCCAGGCGGGCCAGCGCCTGCCGACGCTCCCTGGTCTCGAGCCCCGCCTCGGCGTACACGACGAGGCCGATGAACTCGGCGCCGAGGAAATGCTCCCGGTACATCAGCGACTCCATGACGTGGGGGCTCTTCCGCGTATAGGTCTGGTGGATGAACGAGAGCTCCTGGCGAAGGGCGGCCTCGTGGCCCTCGAGGGCGACCGGTCAGCGTCAGGGCGAAAACTCGCGGGCGAGATCGTCGCGGAGCCGCTGGGCGAACTCGGCCTGGCGGGATTGCGCGAGGCGCTGGCCGATCCCCGCGCCCTCCCCGGTGAGGACCGCGGCCACCCGAATCGCCTTCGCGCCGATCGGCGTCTGGGAGAAGCGCAGCAGCTCCTTGGCGTCGGCCTCGCCCTCGCTGAAGTGCTTCGCGTAGACGGAGACCAGCTCATCCTCGAGCAGCGCGGTGGGGAAGACGCCGGCGAACGTCCGGCGGATCACGTCGACCAGCTTCCGCTCCTCCGCGGCCGAGACGGGTCGCTGTAACTGGCGCGCGAGCGCCGGCTTGAGATCAGGGACCAGGGCCTGGGCGATCTGCTGGAACACGGCGTCAGTGACTCCGGCGCCCGCAGCCACGTGCACCAGCTCGCGGATCGCGCGCTCGTGCGCGGGACTGAGCGTCGCCGCGGGCGACGGCTTCGCCTCGCGCGGTTCGGAGGGCTTCGCCTCGGGAGCCGGCGAGGGTTTCGTCGCGGGTGGCGGCGACGGCTTCGCCTCGGGAGCGGGCGCCGGCTTTGTCACGGGTGGCGGCGACGCCTTTCCTCCGGGCGGTGACGGCGGTTTCGCCTCGGGCGGCGATGGGGGCTTCACCCCGGGTGGAGGGGGAAGGGGCGTGACGGGGGCCGGCGGCGGGAACTGCGAGTAGTGGACGACCCCGTCCTCGTCGACCCACCGGTACAGCGCCTGCGCCGCGGCCTGCGCGGCGATCGCGGTGACAACGATCACGCCGAGGACCGTGAGCCGGACGGCGCCGGGTCTCATAGGGCTGGCCTCCCGCTTCCCGCGCTCATCCGGCGCTCAGACCGTCACGCCACGATAGGTCGGCGTGCGCCACTCCGCGTAGCGTTTGTCGACGCCGCGGACAACGTCCATGTAGACCCGGAGCACGCGCCGGGTGAGCGGGCCGACCTGGCCGTCGCCGAGCGGAAACCGGTCGATCGAGACGATCGGCGTGATCTCGTAGCCGCTCCCGCAGAAGAACGCCTCGTCGGCGACGTAGAGCTCGGTGCGGTCGATCTCCCGCTCGACGACCTCCAGCCCGAGGACGTTCGGGCAGACCTCCTCGATGAGGGTCGCGCGCGTGATGGACTCGAGGACGTCGGCGGTCACCGGCGGCGTGACGAGCCGGCCCTTGCGGACCATGAAGAACGTCGCGCCGGTGCCCTCGGCGACGTGGCCCTGCGCGTTCATTAGTATTGGCGCGTCGTAGCCGTCGGCCTTCGCCTGCAGGAGCGCGAGGCGGCCGTTCTGGTAGTTCGGGCCGCACTTGAGCCGGATCGGGATCGCGTTGTCGGAGGTGCGCGTCCACGAGCTGACGCAGCAGGAGAGGCCCGCCGCCGAGATCCGTCCCCGCCGGCGGGGATTGATGTAGAGGCCCGTCGGCGCCGTCGCGTCCATCCCCACGCCGACGACGTAGGCGACCAGGTGCATGTGGACGTCCTCGCGGATCGCGTTCCCCCGGAGGACCTCACGCACGGCCTCGTCGAGGTCGACGTCGGTGTACGGGACCGTGAACCGCATCATCTTCATCGACTCGCGCAGCCGGGTGAAGTGCTCCTGCAGCCGGAAGGCGTAGAGCTCCTCGTCGGCCTCGTTCCAATAGGCCCGCAGCCCCTCGAAGACGTTCGTCCCGTAGAACACGGCGGCGCTGTTGACGGGCAGCACCGCCGCGGCCTGATCCACGAGCGCGCCGTTCATCCAGATCCTGAGCTCACTCATCGCGTGCGGCTCCTTTGTAGGGTCATGACGGACGTGGGAGCACCGGTTGCCTGACGTAGGCGATCGCGCAGTCGCGGCCGTGACGGGCCTCCGCTCGGGCGACGGCCTCCTCGACGCTCGGCGCCGCGTCGAAGCCGACGTGGCGCGGGACCTCCGGATCGTGCGGGCCGGCGACGATGACCCGCCCCACGTGGTCGAGGCGCTTGAGCGGGTAGACGGCGAGAATCCCGTGGACGGGGTGGAAGCCGAAGCGCGTGCGGTACGCTTCGACGTACTCCGGGCGCCGCGCGTAGTCGTCGGCAAAGCGGCGCATGATCTCGTAGGGGTCGCGCGTCAGCGGCAGGACGCGCTCCCAGACCTCCGGGTACGAGGGATGGGTCACGCGGTCCCAGCGGTCGGGGACCGGCGTCGCCATGATCACGGTGCAGCCCGGCACGCCCGCCGCTTCGGCGAGCCCGCCGAGGTAGCCGAGCCCGGAGGAGATCAGGGTGAGAATCGGGTTCACGTGGGAGAAGACCGCGTACGGGCTCGCATCCGGCACGCCGTAGACCAGCACGTCGAACCGCTCTCCTCCCTGCTCGCGGCGCGCGGGGAACATGCGCGCGACGTCGCCGAGCAGCTCCCGCCGCGTCGCGTCCACGCTGCCGGCGACGACCCTCGCCGGGCGCCACGGATCCGCGAGGAGCGTGTCGACCTTGAAGACGCGCCGGCCCACGCGGCGCTCGAGATGGCGGCCCATCTCGTCGAGGACCTCGTGCATCCGGTTGTTGTGCACCGACATGGACATGCCGTCCGGCGTGTGCGTGACCTTGATGGAGTGATAGGTGGAGAGCCCGACGCAGACCGACTTCCAGCCCCCGTTGAAGCCACGGTTGTAGCGCGCGTTGACGTACACGGTGAGGTCCGACTCGGCGACGAGGCGGTGGACCTCGACGGGATAGCCGTGCTCCGGCGTCCGCCCGAGGTCCACGATCGCCTCCCGGTCCTCGGCGTCGTGACACACGAGGCGCGGCCCGAACTCACGGACGAGGTCCGCGCCGAGGATCCGCTCGAGCTCCGCCGGACGGAGCTTCCGGTGGAGCGCGTTCGCGCAGATCAGGGTCACGCGCTCCCGTCCCACGCCCGCCGCCGCGAGCTGCTCGAGGACGGCCTCGATCGCGACCGCGCGGATCGGACCGTAAGAGGCGACGGTCGCGTCGTCGAACGCGATCGTCACTCCGGCGCCCGGCCTCACCAATTCCGGAATCGGCGGCAGCTCCCGCGGCGCGGCCAGCGCCGCGCTCACGGCCGCCTTGAGATCCGCGAGGGGTGCCAGCGTCGTCACTTCGACGTTGGAGAGCGCGCGGGTGCGCGCCGGCAGCGTCGCGGTCAGCGTCGTCTCGCCGTACGGCAGCTCCACGTTCACGCACCGCATCCTCCCAATTTCGGGGACGCTTGACAAGCATTCACGCGAAGGGGAACCTCCCCGCGTGACGACACCGCCCGAGCGCTTCGAGACCGAGCGACTCCAGCTGCGACCTCCCGTCACGGAGGACGCGGCGGCGATCTTCGCGACCTACGCGCGGGATCCGGAGGTGACCCGGTACGTGACCTGGCGTCCTCACACGAGGACCGCTGACACGTTGGAGTTCCTCAGGTACTGCGCCGAGGGATGGGCGAAGAATGGCCCGTTCAACTGGGTGATCACCCTGCGCGAGAGCGGGCATCTGGTGGGCGCGATCGAGCTCCGGCCCCAGGGACACCGGGTCGAGCTCGGCTACGTGCTGGGGCGCGGGTACTGGGGTCGGGGCCTCATGACCGAAGCGGCGTGCGCCGTGACCCGCTGGGCGCTGGCGCAGCCCGACGTCTATCGCGTCTGGGCGGTGTGCGACGTCGCCAACCGCGCCTCGGCACGCGTGCTCGAGAAGGCGGGGATGCAGCGTGAGGGCCTGTTGCGCGGCTGGTCGCTCCACCCGAACGCCGGCGACACGCCGCGCGACTGCTGGTGTTACGCGCGGGTGAAGGAGGCGGGGGTCGCCCGGTGCCCATGAGCGCCGGGACGCGCCACCACCGGAGCGAGCTCCAGGCGATCGCCCGGAGGGCGATGCGCGAGCGCGGGCTCGAGCCGGACTTCTCCCCGGCGGTCCTCACCGAGACGGGCGCGATCTCCGGGCCCGCCGAGGAGCGCGATTCCGCCATCCGCGACCTCCGCCACCTCCCCTGGGCTTCCATCGACAACGACGACTCGCGAGACCTCGACCAGCTCTCGGTCGCCGCGCCGGCGGGCGGGGACGCCGTGACGATCCTCGTCGCGGTCGCCGACGTGGACGCGGTGGTCCGCAAAGGCTCGGCGATCGACGGCCACGCGCAGATGAACACGACCTCGGTGTACACGGCGGCCGAAGTCTTTCCGATGCTCCCCGAGAAGCTGTCGACCGACCTCACGTCGCTCGGCGAGGGCGAGGAGCGGCTCGCGCTGGTCGTCGCGACGACGATCGGCCCGGACGGCGCCGTGACGGACGGCGACGTCTATCGCGCGCGCGTCGTCAACCACGCCAAGCTCGCCTACGACGCTGTCGCCGCGTGGCTCGCCGGGAGGGCACCCGTGCCGCCGCGCGTCGCCGCGGTCCCCGGGCTCGACGCGCAGCTCCGTCTTCAAGATCGGGTGGCGCAGGCGATGAAGGAGCTGCGCCACCACCGCGGCGCGCTCAGCCTCGCGACGCTCGAGCCCCGGGCGGTGTTCGACGGCGACGTGCTCACCGACCTCCTCCCCGACGAGCAGAACCGCGCGCGGGAGCTGATCGAGGACTTCATGATCACCGCCAACAGCGTCACCGCCAAGTTCCTGGAGGCGCGCGGCTTCCCCGCGCTGCGGCGGGTCCTCCGATCCCCCGAGCGTTGGGAGCGCATCGTCGCGCTCGCCGTGGATCTGGGCGAGCGGCTTCCGCCGGCGCCGGACGCGCGCGCCCTCGAAGCATTCCTCGAGGCGCAACGCCGGGCGGACCCCGGGCGCTTCCCCGACCTCTCGCTCTCGGTGGTGAAGCTCCTCGGCTCGGGCGAGTACGTCCTCGATCCCCCGGGCGGCACGGCCGACGGACACTTCGGGCTCGCCGTGCGGGACTACACGCACTCGACCGCACCCAACCGGCGATTCCCCGACCTCATCACGCAGCGCCTCCTCAAGGCGGCGCTCACTGGCGGGCCGGCGCCGTACAGCGACGCGGAACTCGCCGCGCTGGCGCGCCACTGCACCGAGGCGGAGGACAACGCCGCGAAGGTCGAGCGCCAGGTGCGGAAGTCCGCGGCGGCGCTCTTCCTCGCGTCGCGCATCGGCGAGCGGTTCGACGCGATCGTCACGGGGGCCGGCGTCAAGGGCACGTGGGTGCGCGTGCTCCGGCCGCATGTCGAAGGCAAGGTCGTGCGCGGTGTCGAAGGGCTCGACGTCGGCGATCGGGTACGCGTCGAGCTGGTGCGTACGGACGTCGAGCGGGGTTTCATCGACTTCGCGCGCGCCGCGTGATGCGCGATCGCCCGGGCGCGACGCCCGTCGGTCGATCGAAGGAGGCACCGGTGAGACACCCACGCCCCGCCGGCACAAACGTGGTGCTCGTCCTGATCGCGCTGGGCGCCCTCGCGCGCCCGTCCCTCGCCGCGGCGACCTGCACGCGGTCGGCCGCCCTCGACGCCCCGACGACCCTCGTCCTGTCGGGCGGCGGCGTCAAGGGCGCCTGGGAGGCGGGTGTGGCCGCGACGCTGGTCCGGCGCGGGCTCGCCCCGAGGCTTGTCGCCGGCTCTTCGGCCGGCGCGCTGAACGCGGTGTTGCTCGCCGAAGGGCGGGTCGACCGACTCGACGCGCTGTGGCGTACACTGAGACGCGAGCAGGTCTACACCCTTCGGCCGTCCGTCTTCTTCGCCGGGCTCCTCCCCGGTTGGCTCACGCTCCCCGCCCTCGACGCCGCCGGCTCCGTCTTCGACCCTCGGCCCCTGCGAGAGCTGGTCGCGGCGTCGATCGACCTCGACCGCATCCGCGCCTCGTCCACCCGTCTGCTCGTCATCACATCCGATCTCGCCCGGCGGCAGACGCGGCTGTTCGACAATCGGACGGTCAGCGTCGACGCCCTCATGGCGGCCACCGCGGTCCCCGGCGCGTTCCCACCGGTCGACGTCGAGGGCACGCTCCTCGTCGACGGTGGGCTCGCCAGCCGGGCGCCCGTGCTCGAGGCGCTCGAGGCCGACCCGTCAGTGAGGCGTGCGCTGGTCCTCATGAGCTACGCGCCGGACGAGCAGGGCGCCCGGCCCTCGAGGCTCCGACGCGCGCTCGAAGAGGCGTTCGAGCTGGCGATGATTCATCAGATCCGCCGTGACACGGAGCTGGCCCGACTCAAGTACCCGGCGGTCGACGTACAGCTCCTCACGCCGTCGGCGCCGCTGCGCGTGCGGCCGCTCGAGTTCGATGGAGACACGATCGCGCGCCTGCTCGAACTGGGAGCCGCCGACGCCGCGGCGTGTCTCGCAGCCTGGGCGCGTGGCTGATCAGACGGCGTCGGCCGGCACGAGCAGGACGCGCGTGCGGCGGACGCTGAGCCCTTCGGCGCCCGCCCCGTCGAGGCGCGCGATCACCACGCGCGTCCGATGACGGGCGGTCACCACGACGCGCTCGGCGTCGCCCGGACGTACGTACCACGCCTCGGCGCCGGGGGCGAGCCGCGCGCTCACGGCGAGCCCGATCACGCCGCTCACGGGCCGGCAGCGCACCCGCAGCGGCATCACGAGCGCTCCAAGCGTGACGACGAGCGCCGACAGGGCGGCGAGCGATTCGCTGGACGCGCGCGGGAGGACCGTCACGGCGCCGCCCCACACGACGAGCCAGGCGACGAGGGCGTCGAGCCAGCGCAGGAGGCGCGCCGTCGCCATCCAGCGCGCGACGACGGCGGGCAGGGGGCGCAGGGGGCTTCGCATCGCTCTCCAAGCCTATCGGACGACGAGCGTCTCCGGCAGACCCTCAAAGTCCTCGCCTGCCGTGATGAGCCTGGCGCCGTGTCGTCGCGCCGTCGCATACACGAGCGAGTCCGCCATCGCCAGCCCGTGGGCAAGCGAAACGTCCGCCGCTTCGAGCGCCAGGGATTCGTCGACAGGCGCGATCGCGGCGCGGCGCAGCGCCGAGACGGCTTCGAGCGCACGCTCCTCCGAGATGTCCCGCCGGATCACCTTGTAGACTTCGTAGACCTCGATCGCCGAGACGAGCAACGGTTCCTGGCCTTCGAGATACGGTGCGAAGCGCTTGGCGAGCGGGCGGTTCGCGAGATACTCGATCCAACCGCTCGAGTCGACGAGGATCAGACGCGGTCCTTCTTCTCGCGCAAGCCACGAGGGTTGACGCCCCGGGCGACGCCGCGGTAGGCGCGCATGGGCCGCTCCCGGACGAGGACGATGACGTCCCCCTTGTCGAGGACCGTGAACTTCATGCCGGGCCGCAGGCGCAGTCGCTCGCGCGCCCGACGGGGAAGGACGAGCTGATACTTGCTCGAGAGGGTTACGGTCTCCATCGTCTTACGAGAATCCTATCGATCGACGTCTCGTAAGTCAACGAGCCGGGCCCTGCTCGGGTCTCGGTTCGACCCGGGTGGACCAGCGGCGGACGGCGACACCGGACCAGATCGCCTCGATCACGCCGAAAGGCCAAGCGCCCTGAAGGAAGCCGTACGCCGAGCCCAGGGCGCACGCGGCCGCGAAGGCCAGGACAAACCAGCGGCTACGATCCTCGAGCGCATAGCAAATGAGCATGGCGGTCACCGCGCAGAGACCGAACAGCGTCAGACGATCCATGGGTCCCTGGCGCGCTAGAAGACCTCCGCGAGGTTGAGCGGCCGCGGTTCCCGGCGCCGGTGAGTCGGACCGAAGTGCTCGAGGAGCCCCTGGCAGATCAGCGGTAGCGCGATCGTCACGTCCGCGAAGCACATGACATTCGGGCCGCCCTTCGCCTCCTTGCCCCACGAGATGCACTCGGTGGCGAGCGCGGCGCCGCCCAGGCCGCCGTAGACGGTGTTGTCCGTGGTGATCTGGATCGCGGCGACGTGGGGCTTGGCCTCCGCATTGCCGTGTCGCGACGAGACGCTCGTCGCCGTGATCTGGAGAAAGTCCTTGGGCACGCCGCCGCCGAGGAAGATCACCGAGGTCCCGCGGCCTCCGGTGATCGCCGCGTCCATGACGTCCGTGGCGATCTTGTAGTCGCGGAAGAAGTCGACGATCGGGGCCTGCTCGGCGCGGGTGGCCTTGTCGTACGCCTCGCCGATCGGCCCGTCGGGCAGCCCGCAGGAGAACACCGGGACCTGGCGGCGCGCGGCCGTCGCGAGGATCGAGCGCCGGAATCCTTTCTCCTCGAGCCAGAGGCCCAGCTCGTGGAGGAGCCGCACCGTCGGGATCGCCGGCTTCCGCCAGCGCTCGGCCAGGTCGTCGATGAACGCGCTCAGCACGCGCGTCTCCAGCTCGTCGTACCGGGCCTTGGAGACGATGTGATCGTAGAAGCGGTAGTAGCCCGCCCTCCACAGATCCGCGTCGTCGACGTCCTCCGCGCTGACGCGGTAGAGGCGGTTGCCGTCCAGTTGCTCGAGGAGGTCTTCGGTGATGTTGGCCGAGGTCGAGGCGAGGACGTCGACGTACCCGCGCTCGATGAGCCACGTCACGAGCGGCCAGAGCCCCGCGCTCGACAGCGACGCCGCGTAGCCCAGGCAGATGAGGCTCGGTCCCTCGATCATACGCTTCCACGTCTCGAACGCTTCCCCGAGCTGGCGTCCCTGGAAGGCGGAGGCGCGCATCCGGGTGAGCAGGGCGAGGACGGAGCGCGGGCCGTCCTCGACCAGGGTCATCGGCTCGCGGGCGAGGCGGGGATCGTCGTATCTGGCGCGTTGGGACATGGGTGTCACCCCTCCGGGTGGAGCCACGCGCGCGACTTGGCGTGCTCGCGCTCGCGCTCGGTGCGCAGGAATCGGTACCGGCTCCCCCGGGCGATCAGCGCCTCCTGGACGGTGCCGCCCGGGAAGCACGCCTTGAGCTGGGGGACGACGCGGTCCCGGTCGAAGAAGCGGCACGAGAAGATGTCGAAGTAGGCGCGCTCTTCGTCGGGAAAGACGTGGAGGCTCACGTGGCTCTCCGCGATCATCGTCATGGCGGAGAGAACCCCGCGCCCGTCGGCGGCGCGGTCGCGGATCACGTAGGGGCGCATGATCGGCGTCATGCCGATCGAGCGTGGCAGCCGGTCGAAGAGCGCGAAGAGCGTGTCCATGCTCTGCGGCCCCTGGTAGGCGTCGATGTTGAGGAAGAGGTGGGGCCCGAAGTCGGCGTCCATGTCCGGCTCGGTGTCCTTGAGGTCCTGGCGGTCCACCGTCTGGATCGCCGTGATCGCGCACGGGAAGACCGCCTCGAGGACGCCCCGGAGGCGCCCGGCGTCGAAGGGCCCCGGCGCCACGAGGTCGGCGAAGTACGCCTCCCGGAACGAGAAGGTGTGGAGCGTGAAGTGACCGCCCGCCAGGAAGACGAACGCGCTGACCCCACAGTCCTCAGGCACGACCCCGTTGTAGTAGGGGAGGACGAACGCCGGCATCACGGGCCTGAGCCCGAGCTGGGTCGGGACCTCCTCGAGCACCTCCTGGATCAGCGGGACGTGGTCGAAGCGCGAGCGGAACCCCTGGAAGCCGTCTATCGTGAAGTGGAGCATTCGCCTCCCTCGTTCGAGCGCGCGCGCCGCGCGCGCTTGGGTGATGTCTCGACCGGGACCGTGGCGAGGACTCGGAGCCTGGAGAGGAGAGCAGTGTGAGTGTGGGCGTCGGCGCGGTCGGTAGCGACCAGCGACGTGGCGTCCACCGTCAGCGTCGGAATCGCGGACGACGGAGTCGCATTACGGAGAAATGTAACGGCACCTTCGAAGCGAAGTCAACGAAAGATCCACGCCGGCGGTCCGGCCGCCCTTGTTCGGCCCGGGGCCGGAGGGTAAGCTTCGCGCCATGGACGAGCGCCGCCAGGCTCCGGGCGCGACCGCCGGGGCCGACCTCCTTCTCGAGCAGGACGGCCCCGTCGCCGTCGTCACCTTCAACCGCCCTGAGGCGCGCAACGCGATGACCTTCGACATGTACGAGGCGCTCCACGACGCCTGCGAGCGCTTCGACCGCGACCCCGGGGTGCGCGTCGTCGTGCTGCGGGGGGCGGGCGAGCGGGCGTTCGCGAGCGGCACCGACATCCGCCAGTTCCTCACCTTCAAGACGCGGGAGGACGCGCTCGGGTACGAGGCCCGCGTCAGCCGCGTCCTCTCCCGGATCGCCGGGATGACCAAGCCGACGCTCGCGATGGTTCAGGGCGACGCGGTCGGCGGCGGCCTGTTCATGGCGCTCGCGTGCGACTTGCGGCTCGCCGCGCCCCACGCGCGCTTCGGCGCGCCGGTGGCGCGCACGCTCGGCAACTTCGTGGCGCCGACGAGCCTGGCGCTCCTCGTCGCCACGGTGGGTCCGGTCCGCGCCCGCGAGCTCGTCCTCACGGCGCGCCTCGTGGACGCGGCGGAGGCGAAGGCGATCGGGCTCGTGGACGAGGTTCACCCGGCCCAGGCGCTCCTCGCGCGGACCCGCGAGCTCGCCGGCGGGATCGCCGAGCACGCGCCGCTCACGCTGGCCGCCGCCAAGGAGGCGACGCGCCGCCTCCTGGCCGCCCGGTCCCCGGGGAGTCTCGAGGACCTCATTCTTTCCTGTTACCTGAGCCAGGACTTCCAGGAGGGCGTCCGCGCCTTCCTCGAGAAGCGCAAGCCACGATGGCAAGGGCGCTGACCGTCGCGCTCCTCGCCGCGCTCGTCGTCACGGGCGCCGCGGCACCCGCCCAGGAGCCGCGCCTGACGCTCCCTCAGGGGTTCCGAATCGATGAATTCGCGGCGGGCTTCGGCTCGACACGGTTCATGGCGATCGATCCCGCGGGCACGCTGCTCGTCTCGACCCCGAATCAGGGCCGCGTCGTCGCGCTCCCCGACCGGAACCGCGACGGCCGTGCCGATTCCGTCGTCGCCGTCCTCGACGGCCTCGACCTCCCCCACGGGCTCGCGTTCAAGGACGGCCTGCTCTACGTCGCCGAGACGGGTCGCGTGAAGCGCTTCCGCTACGACCCCGCGACCCTCAAGGCGAGCGACGCGGCGGTGGTCGTGCCAACCCTTCCACCCGGTGGCGGTCACTGGACGCGCACGATCGCGTTCGGCCCGGACGGCCGGCTCTACGTCTCCGTGGGCTCGTCGTGCAACGTCTGCCGGGAGCGCGACCCGCGCCGCGCGGCGATCACGCGCTACCACGCCGACGGCTCGGGCGAGGAGCGTTTCGCGACGGGCCTCAGAAATGCGGTCGGCCTCGCGTTTCACCCGCGGACGGGTGAGCTCTGGGCGACGGTCAACGAGCGCGACTGGCGCGGCGACGACCTGCCGCCGGACTACATCACGGAGGTCAAGGAGGGCGGCTTCTACGGCTGGCCCGACTGCTTCGCGGTCGGCGGCCGGGCCGTCGCCGACCGCGGCGCGAACGGGAGCGACGAGCGGTGCCGGCAGATGACGCTCCCGACGATCGAGATCCAGGGGCACTCGGCGCCCCTCGGTCTCGCGTTCTACACGGGCAGCGAGTTCCCGCCGGGCTACCGGGGCAGCCTCTTCGTCGCGTACCACGGCTCATGGAACCGCTCGGTGCCGACCGGCTACAAGGTGGTGCGCGTGCCGTTCAAGGACGGCCGGCCGAGCGGCCCCGTGGAGGACTTCGCGACGGGCTGGCGGGAGGGCGGGAGCGTACGGGGGCGGCCGGTGGGACTCCAGATGGGCGCCGACGGGGCGCTCTACCTCTCGACGGACGACACGATCTACCGGATCAGCTACCGAGCCCCGTAGAGCGCGCTCCGGTCAGGCGGTCTTGGGGCGGATCGGGTCTCCCACGCGGATCACGCCTTCGGTGAGGATCCGGGCACGCAGCCCGCCGCGGTGGATGAGGGCCGCCAGGACGCCCTTGTGCGTGAGGTCCTCGAGGTGCTTGCAGGGCTCGCATAGCCGCGTGCCGACCAGGAGCACCGGCCCCACCCAGAACTCGCGATCGACCAGGTGGTTGAGCGGGACACCGGACGTCGCGATGTTGCGACGGGTCTCGGCCGGGGAGAGCTTGATGCCGAGCCGGTGACCCTCCGCGTTCTGCACCCCATCGAAGAGTGCCGCGACCGTCTCCGTCTCGATGAGCGTCACCTCCCGGTTGCCGTGGCTCGGCTTCGGCGAATAGGTGCCGGTGCCAAGGAAGTAGCGGTCACCCTCGAGGCCGAGCCCGGGCACCGCACGCACGGATCCCACGGATTCCATCGGCACAGAAGCTTTGGGGGCGATGTGGAGCGAGACGACGCTTCCCTGCCACACGCAGGGATTCTACTTCTCTCTGACCTGTTTCACCAGCTGCTGGTAGGAGGTGCGCTTGATGACCTTGTCGAACTGGGCGCGGTAATTCCGTACGAGGCTCACGCCGCCGATCACGATGTCGCACGCGCGCCAGTGGCTGCCCCGCTGGACCATCCAGAAGTCTAAGGGAACCGCTCCCTGCTTGGCGCCGACCAGCATCTTCACCGTGGCCTCGTCGCCGCGAACGCCGTCGATGACGTCGCCGACGACCACGATCTTCTCGCCGTCGTAGAGATCGAGCTTGCCCGTGAGCACGCGCTCGAGCAGAAGACGAAAGAGCTGGACGAACTCGGCCTGCTCGGCGGGAGTGCGCGCGTCCCAGTGACGCCCGAGGCTCCTGCGCGCGAACTCCTCGAAGTCGAAGACCTCGCTGGCCATGCGCCGGACCGCCGCTTGCCGCTGCTTCGCTTTCGCCGGCCGCTTGAGCTCGGGGTCGTTCAGGATCTTGATGATGCGGTCGATGCTCGCGGAGAGCTGGTCGGCGGGCTGACCGGCCCACGCTGGTGCCGCCAGCACCGCGCCGAGCCAGAGGGCCGCGACGGCAATCACGCTGCGCTGCAGGCGCATTTAGTTACGACCCGTCAGGTTCAGAATCCGCCCCTCGAGCAGATGCAGGAGCGGCACATACTCATCACCGCCGCACGACGGGCACGTCGTCTCTCCCAGCTCGAAGCACTCCTCGCACGCCACGCAGACGGCGAGGCTCCGGAGCGGGATCGGGACTCGCGAAAGGGATCGAACCACCGTGCTAATCATCGTCTTGAACCTCCTGGCAGAGATCCAAGGCAAAGGGGATACCAAAGCCGGAAGATGACCGGAACCCGCCGGATCACAAGGCTTTTCCGGTACAGGCCCGCGAGCCGGGGAAGCTCAGACTGCTAGCTTCTTACCACCTTCGATGGCCCGGTCCTGATCAATTACTCAGGGGAGCTCGGGCGGCCCGGCTGGGGAAGCCGCCCGGCCGACCCGAGTGATCACGACGATGCGGCCCCGGTCACTGACGAACGCGCTCAGCGTCCAGCTGACGAGGCTGACGAGGAGCGAACCGAAGATCGCCGCCCAGAAGCCGTGGACCTCGAAGCCCTTGACGACCTCGGCGGTGAGCCAGAGGCAGAACGCATTCAGGACGAAGAGGAACAGGCCGAGGGTCAAAAGCGTGAAGGGCAGGGTGAGCAGGATGAGGATCGGGCGGACGACCGCGTTGATCAACCCGAGGACGAGACCGGCGCCGAGCGCGGCCTGGACGCTGGCGACCGTGATCCCGGGCACGATCTCCGCGACGAGGTAGATCGCGAACGCGTTGACGAGGACGCGGAAGAGGAACCCCATGCCGCCAACATTATGGCTTACTATCGCCACTGATGATGGGCGAGGGCGCCCCGATCCAGCGCTGGGTCCAGCTCGCCGGCTACACGCTCATCATCGGCACCGCCCTCACGGTGTTGAGTCCGTTCCTGGTCCCCCTCGCCTGGGCCGCGATCCTCGCCTTCGCGACGTGGCGCGTCTACGAGCGCGTCCGCCGCCGCCTCGGCGAGCGCTCCGCGCTGGCGGCCGCGCTCATGACAGCGCTCGTCGTCCTCCTCCTCGTGATTCCGGCGGGGCTGCTCTCGCTCGCCCTCGCGGCCGAGGCCGGCCGGACATTCGCGGACTTCCGGCTCTCCGCCCTGACCCTACCGGCGTGGGTGCCGGCGACCCTCCGAGAGCTTCCCTGGTTCGGCCCGCGGCTCGCCGACCAGCTCGTGCGAGCGCTCGCGGATCCCTCTGCGCTCGAGCGGTGGATCCTCGCCAACGCCGGCGGCTGGGCCGCAGCGGTCGCGACCGCCGCCGGCAACGTCGGCCGGAACGCGCTCGACGCGGTCCTGGCGCTGCTCACGCTCTTCTTCCTCTACCGGGACGGCCACGTCCTCGTCCCGCAAATCCAGCGCGCGCTCCACCGGCTCGGGGGCGAGCGCTTCGCCGTGATGTTCGATCCGCTCGGCGAGACCATCCGCGCGGTCATGTACGGCACGCTCTTCACCGCGCTGTCGCAGGGCTTGCTCGCGATGCTCGGCTACTGGGCGGCCGGCCTTCGCGCGCCCGTGCTCCTCGGCGCCCTCACCGCGCTCCTGGCGCTCACGCCCGTCGGGGCGGCGCTCGTCTACATCTCGGCGAGCGTCTGGCTCCTGATCGACGGGCGGCTGGCGGCCGGCGGGCTCCTCCTCGCCTGGGGCGTGCTCGTCATCAGCCTGGTCGACAACGTGATCCGCTCCTGGTTCCTGCGCGGTGCCGTGCGCGTCCCGTTCCTGCTGGGCTTCTTCGGCGTCCTCGGGGGCATCGCCGCCTTCGGCGCCGTCGGGATCTTCCTCGGCCCCATCGCCATCGCGCTCCTCCTCGCGCTGTGGCGCGAGTGGGCGGCGGCCACCTAGTGCTCGTGCGCGTCCTGCAGCTCGCCTACTTCATGGCGCCCGCGTATGTCGCGAACATGGCGCCGCCGTTCGTCCGCTACTGGAAGGGGTGGAACCGTCCCATCAGCCGGCGGTGGCTCGGTACCCACAAGACGGTGCTGGGATTCGTGCTGGGTGTGGTCGCGGCGACGCTCACCACGTTCGTCCAGTGGCTCCTCGCGTGGTCGGGCTCCCTCGTCGCGTACGAGGACTGGCCGCTGCTTGGCGTGCTCTTCGGCGCGGGCGCGATGGCGGGCGACAGCGCGAAGAGCTTCTTCAAGCGGCGGCTCGGCGTGGAGCCGGGGCGGCCGTGGATCCCGTTCGACCAGTTGGACTTCGTCCTCGGCGCGCTGCTCCTCGTCTCCACGCGCGTCACGCTCGCGTGGGCCGATGTCGCGACGATCCTTCTGCTGAGCTTTTGCGGCCACATCCTCGTCAACCACCTCGGATGCTGGCTCGGTATACGGGACACGCGATGGTAGACGCGGCGGGGACTCTCGCGGACCGGCTCCAGACCGCGAAGCGGATGCACGTGACGACGTACGCGACGTCGGGCCGGTCCGGCACCGTCCCGACGTGGTTCATGGTGATGGACGGCGCCCTCTACTTCACGACGCTCCGGACGAGCCTCAAGGCGCGCCGGATCAAGGCCACGGGACGCGTCCGCGTCGCGCTCGGCACGCCCGACGGCCCGTCGTTCGACGGACGGGCGGAGTGGGTGGACGACCGGCCCGACCTCGAGGAGGCGGTCTTGGGGGCGTACCGTCGGAAGTACCCCGTCATCGTGCCACTCTTCATGGGGCGCTGGATACGGAAGCGGCTCGCCCGCAAAGAGTCGGTGCTGATCCGGATCACTCCCGGAGCCAGACCTTCATGAAGGTGTTGTTGTCGTAGGTCGTGAGCGCCGGCTTGTAGCCCATCACCTTCCTGTCGCGGAAGAACCAGCCCTCGACCCAGGCGACGGGCACCGCGGCGGGTGCGCCCGCGAAGATATGACGCTGGAGCTCCCAGTAGAGCTGCTTGCGTTTGTCCCGGCTCGGCTCCTTGAGCGCGCGCTCTGCGAGCTCGTCCACCTTCGGGTCCGACCAGCGCCCGTAGTTGCTCCCCGCGTTCGTCGAGTAGATCACCGAGAAGAGCGACTCGGGGTCGGGCGTGTCCATGGACCGGTCCTGGGCCGCGATCAGCGTGAAGTCGCCCTTGCCGAACGCGGCGTAGCCGGCGGCACTCTCGTAGCTCTTGAGGCTTGCGCGAATCCCGACCTTCCTCAGCTGAGCCAGCACCAGTTGCGCCCGGTCGACGTAGTTGCCCACCGTGCGCACGGCGACCTCGATGTCGAGGCCGCTCGGGTGGTGCTTCTCGACGAGCTTCTTCGCCTCGGCCAGGTCCGCGTCTTTGGGCTGGCGGCAGCCCGGGAGCTTCTGGACCTCCTCGAGCGGCAGCGCGAAGTCGCCGACGAGCTTCGGATCGAGGAGCGCGCACGGCACCCCTGCACCCTCGAGCGCCTTGGCGACGAGCTCTTGCCGATCGAGCGCGAGGCTCACCGCACGGCGGAGGTCCGGGTTGCCGAAGGGCGGCTTCTGCGCGTTCATATAGAGGAGGAAGATCGTGTTGATCGAGGCCTGGTAGATGTCGACGTCGGTGCGGGCGCGTTGAAGCTCCTCCGCCTGCGTCCTCTTCATCGGCGGCCAGGCGTCCCACAGCATGATGCGCCCGGCCTTGGCCGCGGCGAGCTGGGTCGGTCCGCCGACGAGGATGTACTGCCGTACGCCGTCGAGGTACGGTAGGCCGCGGACGAAATAGTCCTTGTTCTTTTCCCACTCGATCAGGTTGCCGCGCTCGTAGCGCTTGAATCTGAACGGCCCCGTCCCGATCTGCGCCTCGGGTGTGTTCAGGTCGCCGTACTTCTCGAGGATGTGCTTGGCGGCGACGCGGCACCACGAGGACGCGACGTTCCCGAGGAAGGGCGCCGCGGCGAACTTCAGCCTGAACTGGACAGTGCTCGGGCCTATCGCCTCGACGGACGCCACCATCGGCTTGAGCGCGGCGCCGCACTTGGGGCTCTTGAAGTCGGGGTTCAGGATGCGGTCGAAGCTCGCCTTGACGTCGGCCGCGCTGAAGGGCTGGCCGTCGTGCCACTTCACGCCCTTCCGGAGGTGAAAGGTATAGGTCCGGCCGTCCGGCGAGACCGTCCAGCGCTCGGCCAGGTCGGGGACGATCTTCGACGGATCGTCGGGATCATACTGGATCAGCCCGCTGTAGACGCCCGCGGTCGCCTGCTGGACCACGAGCGGCGACTCGGCGTGGACGTCGAGGCGCCCGGGATCGCCGTAGTCGAACCAGGTGAGGACGCCGCCGTAGCGCGGCTTCTCCTGCGCGGCGGCTCCCGCGGCTTCCAGGACGATGACGCACGCGAGCGCGAGGGCGGAACGGACGCTGGGCAAGGCTCTCATGGAGTCTCCCTTGTCATCCGAGCCCGCCGCGGAGGTGCGGGTCGGTGAGGTCGCGGACCGCGTCGCCGAGGAGGTTGAGCCCGAAGACCGTCAGGCTGATCGCGAGCCCCGGAAACATGAACATCCAGGGCGCGGGCTCCATCGCCTGCGTCCCCGCGGTCAGCATGGCGCCCCAGGAGGGCTCGTCGGGCGGCGCCCCGAGGCCGAGGAAGCTCAGCGAGGCCTCCACAACGATGGCGTACGAGACGTTCACGGTGACCAGCACAATATAGGTCGCGAACGTGTTGGGCAAGACGTGGAGGGCGATCACCCGCCAGGTCGGGCACCCGACGGCCCGCGCCGCCTCGACGTACGGGCTCTCGCGGATACTGAGCGCGAGGGAGCGCAGCGTGCGCGACGCCGTCGGCGTGAGCAGGATCGTGAGCGCAAGGATCACGTTGTTCACGGACTGGCCGAGCGCCGCCATGAGCGAGAGCGCCAGGATGATGGGCGGCAGCGCCATCAGCGCGTCCACCACCCGCTGGCTCGCCGTGTCGGCGACACCGCCGACGTAGGCGCTGACGACGCCCCAGAGCCAGCCGAGCGTGACCCCGAACACGACGGAGGCGAGCCCGACGTAGAGCGACAGGCGCGCGCCCCAGATCACGCGGGAGAGGACGTCGCGGCCGATCTGGTCGGTGCCGAGCGGGAACTCGGCGCTCGGCGGCAGGTACGGCGCGAACGCGGCCTCTTTGGGCCCGTGTGGCGCGAGCCGCGGCGCCAGCATCGCGGTCGCGATCAGAATCAGCACGAGCACGGCGCCGACGGCCCCGAGGGGCTGGCGGGCGGCGAAGCGACCGAGGCCTGAGAGCGCCCCCCGCATCAGGTGTACTTGATCCGCGGGTCGAGCCACGCGTAGAGCAGGTCGACGAGCAGGTTCAGCGTCAGGAAGACGAGCGCCATGACGAAGACCATCGCCTGCACGGTCGGATAGTCGCGCTGGGCCACGGCGGCGGCGAGGGCGCTCCCCATGCCGGGAACCGAGAAGATGATCTCGACGATCACGATGCCGCCGAGGAGCCGGCCACCCCACCACCCTGCGAAGGTCACCACGGGCAGCAGCGAGTTCGCGAGGGCGTGGCGGTAGACGACCCTGCGCTCGCCGAGCCCCTTCGCCCGGGCCGTTCGCACGTAGTCCTGGCGGACCACCTCGAGGAGCTGGGAGCGCGTGAGGCGCGTAATCGGTGCGCTGATGTAGTACGCCTGGACGAGCGCCGGCCAGATGAGCTGCTTGAGGTTCTCGAGCGGGCTCACCGTGAACGACACGAACTCGAGTGGGGGGAGCCATCCGAAGAGCCGCACGAGCAGGTAGAGGACGAGGACGCCGGTGAAGAAGATCGGCAGCGAGAGCCCGCTGATCGACAGGACGCGCACCAGGTAGTCGGCCCACGTGTTCTGCCGCACCGCGGAGACGACGCCGAGCGGCACGGCCCAGAGAAACGCCAGTGTGATGGTGAGCAGCGCCAGCTCGAGCGAGCGGGGCACGCGCTCACGGAGGATGTCCGCGACGGGGCGCTGCTGCATGTACGACCGCCCGAAGTCCCCGCGAACCGCCGCGCCGAGCCACTCCACGTACTGCACGGCGACCGGCCGGTCGAGGCCGAGCTCGGCGCGGATTTGTCCGATTTGCCTCTGCTGGATCACGCTCGCCTCGCTGCCGGTCTGGTAGACGAGGATCTCGGCGATGTCGCCCGGCACGAGCCGCAGCAGCACGAAGATCAGGATCGAGGCGCCGAGGAGCGTCGGGACGAAAAGGAGCAGCCGTCGGGCTACGTAGCGCAAAGCGTCCTGTCTTCTAGTAGGATGTCCGCATGGGTGACCGGTGACCCGGCGCGGCCACTACGGCTTCGAGCGACGGCGCAAGGCGGACCTGCAACGGGCGAAGCAGGAAGCGAAGCGCCAGCGCAAGACCGAGCGCGCCGAGGCCGGCATCACGGGCCCAGAGATCGGCGAAGCCCCCGAAGTCGGCCCACCACCGGGCGTGTGGGAGTGGTTTTCTCCCAGTCGCGGCCGGACGGTCACCTCCGAGGCCGGCAAGCGGCCCCAGACGGAACCACCCGACGACTGGGTCCTGCTCACCGACGTCGAGCCCGACTCCGAGCCGCAGTAGCCGCCCGCTCCTGGTCTAGGACGCCTGGAAGCCGACCTTGTTGTGCGTGCCGTCGCAGAACGGCTTCGTGCTCGAGTGGCCGCAGCGGCAGAGGGCGAACTTCGGCTTGCCGGTCGTGTCGAGCTTCTTCCCGGAGGGGTCGTAGACTTCGCAGTCGCCCTCGACCAGGTACGGGCCGTTGGGACGGGCGGTGATCTTGACGGGCATGTGACGAGTCCTCCTCGTAATGTGGCGATACGCTGTCCGAACCGCCTCACAAAGTACCACCGCCGGGGTACACTGGGCGCGTGAAAGAAGCCGGGGCGATCCTCCTCGTCGCCTGCTACGAGCTCGGCCACCAGCCGCTGGCCGTCGCCTGGCCCGCGGCGTTTCTCGAGCGCCGGGGATACCGCCCCGCGCTCCTGGACGTCTCCGTCGAGCCGTTCGACGCCGACAAGGTGCGCGGGGCGCGCCTGGTCGCGATCTCCGTCCCGATGCACACCGCGCTCCGCCTCGGCGTCGCCTTCGCCGAGCGCGCGCGGGCCGTGAACCCGACCTGCCACATCGCCTTCTACGGCCTCTACGCGAGCCTCAACGCCGAGTATCTGCTGAAGCACGCGGCCGGCTCTGTCCTCTCGGGCGAGGTCGAAGACGCCTTGGTCGCGCTCGCCCAGACGCTCGAGACCGAGCGGAGGAGCCTCCCGGCCCCCGGCACCATTCTCAAGAAGCTCGAGTTTGCTGTGCCGAGCCGGACGCAGCTGCCGTCGCTGAAGAAGTACGCGCACGTCGAGAGGGACGGGCGGCTCGAGCTCGCAGGCTACGTCGAGGCCAGCCGTGGGTGCAAGCACCTGTGCCGTCACTGCCCGATCCCGCCCGTCTACGGCGGGCGCTTCTTCGTCGTGCCGCCCGACGTCGTGCTCGCGGACATTCGCCAGCAGGTCGACGCGGGGGCGGCGCACATCACCTTCGGCGATCCCGACTTCCTGAACGGCCCGGGCCACGCGCTCGCCGTCGCGCGCGCGCTCCACGCTGAGCTCCCGTCCGTGACGTTCGACTTCACCGCCAAGGTCGAACACCTCCTGAAGCAGCGGGCGCGCCTCCCGGAACTCGCGGACCTCGGCTGCGCCTTCATCATCACCGCCGCCGAGTCGCTCTCCGACACGGTGCTGGCCAACCTCGCCAAGGGCCACACGCGCGCCGATATCCTCGCGGCGCTCCACGCGGTGCGTGCCGCGGGGATCGCGCTGCGCCCCACGTGGGTGCCGTTCACGCCGTGGACGACGCTCGACGACTACCGGGAGCTTCTCCACTTCGTCGAGGCCCACGCGCTGATCGACGCCATCGATCCCGTCCAGTTCTCGATCCGCCTCCTCGTCCCGCCGGGCTCGCTCCTCCTCGAGAGCCCGGCGATGCGCCCGTTCCTGGGGCCGCTCGTCGAGGATGCGTTCTACTATCGCTGGACCCATCCCGACCCGCGGATGGAGCGCCTCGCCACCGACGTCGCCGCGCTGGTCGCCCGTGCGGTCGACGCGCGCGAGGACGCGGCGGCCACGTTCAACCGGATCCGCGGGCTCGCCGACGCTGCCGCCGGCGCGTCCCCGCGCCCGGACGTGGTCCTGCCGCCCGAGCGGACGCGCCCGCCACGGCTGACCGAGCCGTGGTTCTGCTGAGCGGAGCCGACCGAGGGCCAGTTGGCCCTCAAGGGGATTTCGGGTACAGTAGCCGTCTGAGAGGTGCAGCCATGAGCGACGATCTGAAGACCAGGGTCCAGGAGTTGATCGACACCACGATCAACCCGGCGGTTGCCGGCCACGGCGGTTACGTCGAGCTGATCGACGTCCAGGACAACCGGGTCTACCTCCAGATGGGCGGCGGGTGCCAGGGGTGCGGCGCCGCCGACGTCACCCTGAAGGCCGGCATCGAGCGGCTCATCAAGGAAGAGCTCCCCGAGGTCGTCGAGGTCCTGGACACGACCGACCACGCCGCGGGCGCGAACCCCTACTACACGCCGGGTAAAGCCTAGTCCGGCCGCCGGCCCGGCGGCGGCCGGCCCTTCGGCGGGAGATGCCAGGCCGAACGCGATGGCGCGACTCCTCTTGCTCCTGCCGACCACGACGTACCGCACGCAGGCGTTCGTCGACGCCGCCACCAAGCTCGGTGTCGACCTGGTCTGCGCCTCCGAACGCCCCAGCACCCTCGAGGCGAGCGCGCCCGGAAATCTAATCACCCTCGACTTCGCCGACCCCGCCGGCGCCGCGGAGACCGTCGCGCGCTTCGCCGGCCGCCGGCCGATCGACGCGGTCGTCGCCGTGGACGATCTCACCACCGTCGTCGCCGCCGCGGTCGCCGGGCGCCTCGGCCTCCGCGCGAACCCCGTCGCCGCCGCCTCCGCCGCCAGGAACAAGGACGAGATGCGCCGCCGGCTCCAGGCCGCCGGCGTCCCGGCGCCGCGTTTCCGCCGCGTCGCCCTCACGGAAAACCCGACGCGCGTCGCGCGCGAGGTCGCGTACCCGTGCGTGCTGAAGCCCCTGGCGCTCTCGGCGAGTCGTGGCGTGATCCGCGCCGACGACCCCGACGCCTTCGTCGCCGCGTTCCGGCGGATCGCGGCCATCCTCGCGCGCGACGACGTCGCCGTGAGCGGCGATCTTGCGGCAGCGCTCCTGGTGGAGGAGTTCGTTCCCGGACGGGAGGTCGCGCTCGAAGGCCTGCTCACGGCGGGCGGCCTCCAGACCCTCGCCCTCTTCGACAAGCCCGACCCGCTCGACGGGCCTTTCTTCGAGGAGACGATTTATGTGACGCCCTCGCGCCTCCGCGCCGAGACGCAGGCGCGCATCGCGGAGGTCACGCTGCGCGCGTGCGCCGCGCTCGGGCTCACCGAGGGGCCCATCCACGCCGAGCTCCGGGTGAACGACGCGGGCCCCTGGGTCATCGAGGTCGCCGCCCGCTCGATCGGGGGCCTCTGCTCCCGCACCCTCCGGTTCGGGACCGGCATGACGCTCGAGGAGCTGATCCTGCGCCACGCGCTCGGCTGGAAGATCGACTCGTTCGACCGCGAGCGACGCGCGGCTGGCGTCATGATGATCCCGATCCCGCGCGCCGGGCGGCTCGTGGCCGTGCGCGGTCAGAACGCGGCGGAGGCCGTGGCCGGCGTCGAGGAGATCGCGATCACCGCTCACGCAGGTCAGGACCTGCTCCCCCTGCCCGAGGGCTGGCAGTACCTCGGCTTCATCTTCGCGCGCGGCGAGGGGCCGGAGGAGGTCGAGCAGGCGCTCCGCAGCGCCCACGCGCGCCTCGCGTTCGAGATCGCCTGACTCAGCCTCCGGTCCGGTGCGGTCGGTAGGCGTGCGGGATGTTCGTGTAGACGACGGTGCCGTCGCGCTGGGTGATCCGATAGACGCCCGACGGCAGCTCGACCAGCTCGATCGGCGCCCCGTAGAAGCGGAGCACCTGCGTCACGTACTCCCGCGTCTCTGGATACGGCGGGACGCCGCCGTACACCGCCACCGCCCGCTCGCCGGCGTTGTAGGCCGCGATCGCGAGACGCAGATCGTTCCTGAAGCGCTCGATGAGGGCGCGCAGATGGCGGACGCCCGCGTCGATGTTCTCGCGCGGGTTGAAGGCGTCCCGGACGCCGAGCATCGCGGCCGTCTCCGGCATGAGCTGCATGAGCCCCCGCGCGCCCTGTCTGGACACCGCTCGCGGGTCGAATCCCGACTCCGCCCGGATGACCGCCCAGACGAGACGCTCCGGCACCGCGTGTCGGGCGGCCGCCTCGGCGATCTCACGGGAATAGGCGTGATGGTCGGCCAGCTTGTATGTCTGCGCGCCCGCAGGGGCCGCTGTCGTGACCGCGACCGTGACGCCGAGGAGGATGGCCTGAGCCCAGTACCGCGCCATGGGAGGACTACAGGGCAAATCTGATACCGGAATCCGAATTTCCAGAAGTATCAGGAGGTTCGGCGGCTCCGGGCAGGAGCGGGCCTGGTGAGTCTCTGACCGGAGGGATCAGTCTCGAGCCAGCCTTCCAGCACCAGTCGGCCATCGAGAGGCTGTACTCTACCCGCGATGGGCGAGACGCGCGTCGACCTCCTGCACCTGCTCGAGGATCTCCGCGACGCCTACCCCGGCGGCACTGAGGAGACCATCCTCACCGAGATCGTGGCGAACTCACTCGACTCGGGCGCCACGACCATCACGATCAGCACCGACCCGGCTGCCCCGGCGCTCACCATCGGGGACGACGGGATGGGGATGCGGCGCCGCGAGCTTCGGCGCTATCACGACATCGCCGCCAGCACCAAGGTCCGTGGAGAGCGCATCGGGTTCGCCGGCGTCGGGATCAAGATCGGTCTCCTCGTCTCTCGCCAGGTGCTCACGGAGACGCGGCTCGGCAAGCACCACGTGGCCACGGCCTGGGGACTCTCGTCCCGTCACCGGGCGCCGTGGCGCTGGGTCGCGCCGCCGGGGCTCGTCGCCGAGCGCGGCACCGCCGTGCGGCTCACGCTCGCCAACGCCCTCTCGCCGCTCCTCGACCCGGGCTTCATCGAAGGCGTCCTGCGCCGACAGTTCCAGTCGCTGCTCGACCCCGCACTGACGGAGATCCTGGCCGGCCGCTACCCTCGCGATGTGGACTTCGTCCTGAACGGCGCGCGGCTCGTGAAGCAGGGCTGGAGCGCGCCGGACGTGGCGCCCATCGCTGTGCGCCTCGCGCGCAAGCGCAAGCCCGCAGCCGCCGGCTACATGGTGCGCGACCCCCTGCCGCTCCCCGAGGAGCGCCGTGGCATCGCGGTGAGCACGTTCGGCAAGGTCATCAAGCGCGGCTGGGACTGGCTCGGCGTGGCACCCAGCGCGGGCGAGCGCGTCGGCGGCTTGATCGAGGTGCCGGGCCTCGCCGAGTGTTTGACGCTCAACAAAGCCGACTTCGTCCGCGGCGGCGCGCGCGGCGCGACCTACCTTGCCTATCGCAAGGCGGTCCAGGAGGCGGTCTCGCGCCAGCTCGCGCTCTGGGGCGACGCGCGAGACGCGGGTGAGCCCGCGCGGCGGCGCGCCGCCCGGCCCGTCGAGCGCGATCTCGAAGCTGTCCTGATCGACCTCGCCGACGAGTTCCCCCTCCTCGCGACGCTCGTCGAGCAGCGTGCTGGCGGTCAGCGGCGGCTGCCGGCTGGCCGGCCGAGCCCGAGGCCCGACGACGGCCATGGACCCGCCGCGCTGCTGGCAGTGTCAGAGCCGGAATCGGCGGAACCGATCGTGCGAGAGCTCCCGCCCGCGGCGCGGGCGGAGACTGGCGAGCCCGCCGCCGAGGCGCCGGAGGGCGCGGAGCCCGCTCAACCCCGCACGGCCGAGGCGCGTCTGCCCGGCGCGCGCGGCCCGCGCCAGCCGGCGCGCTACGGCCTGAGCATCAAGTTCGAGGCGCGCCCAAACGATTCTGAGTTGGCGCGCCTGGTGGAATCGACGGTGCGGGTCAACGAGGCGCACCCGGCGTACCGTCGCGCCGTCGCCTCGCGCTCGGAGGGCTATCATCTCGCGCTCGCCACGGCGCTCGCGCTCGCGCCGCTCGCCGTCGAGCCGGCGAAGGAACACGCGTTCGTCACCGCGTTTCTCACGAGCTGGGGCGCCGCGATCGAGCGGCAGAAGAGTAGCCGGCGAAGGTAGCCGAGCTCCGCGGCCAGAGGCTAGCTGCCGCCTCGTCGACTGTCGCCGACCGTGGCGTCGCTGAGTACGCGGAACACTTCCCTGAGCAGAGCCGAGAAGATGTCGATCGTGCCCTGGTAGATGTCGAGGCCGGCGTTCACGAGATCCTCCGACTCGGCCACGCCCGCGTTATTCCACCTGACGACCTGGAAACACGAACGGTCCTCTGGGGGGTGATCGGTCACCAGGACAACGCGAAAGTCTGGCCACTGCTGGTAGGCATCAGCGAGCTCCTGAGGAGCCGGGCGCCGCATGAGATCATCGGGGTTCCAGCGATATTTCACTTCGACGGCGACGAACCGGTAGAGTGGTGTGTCGCTTTTCTCCCTCCCGTGTTCTCCTTCCTCCAGGCCAGGAGATCGGGCAGATACGTGTCGGTGCCGCTCTTCATGAGGCGGGGCATCTGAGTCTCTCGTCCGACACGCGCCACAAAATATCCGGCCCGACGCAGAATCGCCTCCACGAACCCTTCCCCGATCCGCCCCTTCAGAAGGCTGATGTCCGCGCGGACGGCGCCGATGTCCACGCCACCACGCTAGCATGGCCGTCCGCGCCACGGTCAATCTCGTGAACACTCGGTCGCGTTGGAGACCATCTGCGGACCTGCATGAACGCTGGTCGGCGCTCCTGTCTGCTCAGGTGTACAGAATCCAGTTGGTTTCGAGACGCTCACCGCCGTTGCAAAGATCACCTTCGACGTTCCCCTGACCATCACCCCTCACATCCCCAGATACGCCTTCCGCACGAGCTCGCTTCCCAGCAGGTCGCGGCTGGTTCCCTCGAGCACCACGCGCCCGGTCTGGAGCACGTAGCCTCGGGTCGCGAGCTCGAGCGCCGCCGGCACGTTCTGCTCGACGAGGAACATCGCCAGCCCCTCGGCCCGGTGCAGGCGCGCCAGCGCTTCCAGAATGGCGTCGACGAGGCGGGGCATGATGCCGAGGCTCGGCTCGTCGAGCATCAGAAAGCGCGGGCGTGACATGAGCGCGCGGGCGATCGCCAGCATCTGCCCCTCGCCGCCCGAGAGTGTCCCGGCGCGCTGGCGGGCGCGCTCGCGGAGGACGGGGAAGAGCGTGTAGACCCGGTCGAGCATCTCCCGCCGGTGGGCGGCTTCGGCGTTGGTGAAGGTCCCCAGGGTCAGGTTCTCGGCGACGGTCAGGCGGCTGAAGAGCCGCCGCCCCTCGGGGACGAGCGCCACGCCCAGCCGCACACGGTCGGGCGCCTCGAGATCGCCGATGGGCCGGCCCGCGAAGCGAATCTCGCCGCTTCGGGGGGCGACCAGCCCCGCGATCGTCTTGAGGAGCGTGGTCTTGCCGGCGCCGTTCGCTCCGATGAGCGCCACGATCTCGCCCGGGCGCACGTGGAGCGAGACACCCTGGAGGGCGAGCACGCCGGCGCCATACGCCACCTCGACGTCGCGCATGTCCAGGAGCGCGCCGTCGCGCGAAACGGGCGGCGCGGGCTCAGCGCCCACGGTAGTGCTCCCCGAGGTAGGCCTTGATCACCTGCTCATTCCGCGCGATCTCCGCCGGCGGGCCCTCGGCGATCACCTCGCCGTAGTCGAGCACGACGACCCGTTGGGAGAGCGGCATGACCACCTCCATCACGTGCTCGACCACGCAGAGCGCCAGGCCGAGCTCGGCGTGGATCCGCCGCACCAGCTCCACCGCGGCCGCCATCTCCGCGGGCGTCAGCCCCGACATCGCCTCGTCGAGCAGGAGCAGGCGCGGCTCGGTGGCGAGGGCCCGGGCGATCTCGAGCCGCTTCTTGTCGGCCAGGGTCAGGTTCGCCGCGAGCACGTCCGCCTTCGGCGCGAGCCCGGTGAACTCGAGGAGGTGCCAGGCGCGCTGCCGCGCCGCGCCGACACGCGAGTGGCGCTTGAGGGCGCCGCAGACGACATTCTCGAGCACCGTCATCCGGCCGAACGTGCGCACGAGCTGCCAGGTGCGCGCGATGCCGAGCCCGCAGACGCGCTCCGGACGGGCGTGGGTGACGTCGGCGCCCGCGAAGACGATCCGTCCCGCGTCCGGGTGGAGATAGCCGGTGAGGCAGTTGAAGAGCGTGGTCTTGCCGGCGCCGTTCGGCCCGATCAGCCCGACGATCTCGCCCGCGCCGATCGCGAGGGAGACGTCCTTGTTGGCAACGAGGCCGCCGAAGCGCTTCGTGACCGCGCTGAGCTCGAGGAGGGGCGGCACGCTCAGCCGTGCCCCACGAGTCGGCCCGAGGCCGGGCGTCCCGCGAGCCGGCGCGCCCAGCGGCTCCACGGGAGCGAGAGGATCCCGGTCGGGCGGAGCGCCGCGATCAGGACGATGATGACGCCGTAGACGATCAGGTCGATGCCGCGGCCCGCGAGCGGCCCCGTGCCGAGCGTCGTGGACATGATCTGCGAGATCGGGATCAGGATCACCGCCCCCAGCACCGGGCCCCAGAGGCGGCCGATCCCGCCGACCACCGTGGCCATGATCGGCAGCGTGGACCAGTTGAGATCGAGCACCTGCTCCGGAAAGACCGCGAGCGCCCAGAAGCCGTAGAGGACGCCCCCCGCCGCGAAGACCGCCGCCGTGATGGAGCGCGCGATCACCTTGTACAGCCGGCTGTCGATGCCGATGCCCTCGGCGCCCTCCTGGTCGTCGCGGATCGCCCTGAAGTAGAAGCCGAGCTTCGAGTGCTCGACGAGCCTGAGGAGCCAGAGGGTGAGCCCGAGGAGGCCGAAGGCGACATAGTAGTAGCCGAGGGCCTTGGTGCGGCCGGCGAACTGCAGGCTCGCCGTCGCCCCGAGCACGCCCTGCGCCCCCTGCATCGGGATGAAGAGGCCGCGGCTCCCGTTGATGAACTCCCAGGTCGCGCCGATCGGCTGCGCGATCATCCAGATCGCCACGGTGGAGATGGCGAAGTAGTGGCCGCGCAGGCGCGTCAGCGGATAGGTCACGAGCGCGCAGATCCCCATCGCCGCGAGCACCCCGGCGAGCATGCCGAGCCACGGGCTCAGTCCCACGTGCACGAAGAGGATCGCCGCCGTGTAGGCGCCGATCGCGAAGAACACCTGGGGCCCGAAGTCGAACTGGCCCGCCCAGCCGCCGATGACGTTCCAGCCGACGCCGAGCATGGCGTTGATCAGGACGAGGAAGCCGACGGTGTGGAAGTAGGTGTAGCCACTCCACTGGAGGGGGATCGGGTAGGCGAGGCCCAGGAGGACGCCGGCGGCGAGCGCGAGCCGCGCCCGGCGCCGTCCGCTAGAACCGTCCAAAGAGCCCCTGGGGTCGACAGAGCCCGATCACGATGTACGAGGCGAAGACGAACGCGTCCTTGAACGCCGGCGGCAGGTACACGGTCGTGACGCTCTGGACCACGCCGACCAGGAGCGCGGCGAGGAGCGTGCCGAGGATCGAGCCGAACCCGCCGAGCGCGACGATCGCGTAGGCGAGGACGGTGAACGGGAAGCCGACCTGGGGGAAGACGGCGAAGAAGTTAGCCAGGATCGCCCCGGCGACGGCGACGAGCGCCGCCCCGAGGCCCCAGGCGACGGCGAACATCTTCTGCGGCCGGATGCCGACGAGCATCGCCGCCTCACGGTCTTCCGCCGTCGCCCGGAGCGCCAGCCCGAACTCGGTGCGGTCGATCAGAAGGTAGAGAGCGAGGAACAGCACGAGCGCCAGGAGCGCGCCGATCAGGAGCGGGACGCCGATGGTGATGCCGAGCAGGTTAACGTTCGCGCCGCTGAGCCGGGTGAGCAGCGTGTCCGAGAGGTAGCGGTAGTCGCTCGTGAAGACCGCGACGGCAGAGTTCTGCAGGAGAAAGAGGAGGCCGACCGTCGCGAAGATCTGGGTGAAGGGGTCGCCCCGCTGGACGCGCCGCATGAGCTGCCGGTAGACGAGCACGCCGAGCGCGTACATCGCGAGCCCCACCGGGACGATCGAGAGGAGCGGGTCGAGGCCGAAGGCGACGCTCGCCCACCAGGCGCCGAACATACCGAGCATCAGGAACTCGCCGTGGGCGAAGTTGATCATCTCCATGAGGCCCCAGATGATGGTGAGCCCCACCGCGACGAGAGCGTAGAGAAACCCCATCTCGAGCCCGTTGACGATCGCCTGGAGGAGGAGCGTCACGAGCGCGCTTCACTCAGCCGGCTTGGGCGTGCTGTCCCGCTCCTGCCAGCCCGGGTTGGGGTAGAGGATCTTGAAGTTCGCCCGCTTCGCGAGCTCCCACGGCCAGACGGTGTGCTTCTCGCCGTCCCAGCCGATCTGCGTGACGACGCCGGTCGCCAGCTCGTTCTGATGGTTCTGATTGAACCGGATGCCCTTGTAGTCGATGATCAGCTGCTCGGGCGGGGTGTTGGTGTCCATGGCCGCTTGGGCCAGCGCCGCGGGCTCGACCGACTTCGCGCGGTTGATCGTGTCCGCCATCCAGAGCAGACCCGTGATCTCGCGCATGGCGAGCTCTCCCATGGTCTGGCCGCGGCTGTATGTCTTGTAGATCTCGTTGACCTTCTTCCAGCTCGGCCGGCCCTGCACGAGGTCGATCGCCGTCGGGTCGCGCCCGACCCAGCCGGCGCCGCCGTTCGTCTTCTTCTGCGCCTCGAGCCACGTCTGGTCGGAGTAGGCGCCGTTCGACGTCGCGATGACCTTCGGCGTCCAGCCGGCGCGCTTGGCGTCGCCCTGGAAAATCGACGTCTCGGGCGGGTACTGGACGAGGAAAAGGATGTCTGGCTTGGCCGCCTGCAACCGCTGGACCTCGGAGGCGAGCGTCGTCGCGCCGGTCTTGGTCGTCAGATCGAGCACGATCTCGAAGCCGAGCCTCGGGAGGAGCTCGTTGGCGATCTTCCGGTTGTCCTGGCAGAAGAGGTTGTCGCAGGTGAAGACGGCGACGGTCTTGAGGCCCTTCGGGCCGCCGTGCTCGGGCCACTCCTTGAGGAAGGAAAAGAGGCTGGCGACCATCGTGCGGTCGTTCGGCCCGGTGCGCCAGTACCACTTCATCCCCTTCTCGGTGAGCGTCGGCGACGCGCACGGGTGGCAGGACATGGGGATGCCATAGCTCTCGACGACCGGCTGGATGATCGACGTGTTGCCGCTGGTACCGTCGCCGTTCAGCCAGTGGACACGGTTCACCGTGATGAGCTGCTCGGCGATCGTGCGCGCGAGATCGCCGCGGCTCTGGTCGTCGCGGAAGATGAACTTGGCCGGCGCCCCGCCGAGTCCCGGGAACCCCTTGCCCGGTCCGAGCGGCACCGCGAGGTCCGGGTAGTCGTTGTTGATGATGTCCTCGACCGTCTGCCCGGCCCAGAGGTACTGCTGGCCGAGGCTCGCGAAGTTTCCGGTGAGCGGCAGGACGTCGCCGATGAGCACCTCCGGGACGCTCGCCGCCGGGGTCCGGGAGGCGAGCGCGGCGACCAGCAGGAGACACATGATCGCGGTCAGGACAGTAGACACTCGTCGCATGTGACCCTCCTTTGGCCGCCATATCCTAGCTCAGCTCGCCCGGCGCAGGACTTTTTCCGTCGCTGCTCAACCCGTGTACGCTAGGGGTCACCACCGCGTATGACCGCGCTCCACGAGTCGACCATCGCGACCGACGAGCTGCGCCCGACCCGCGTCGAGGTCGATCTCGACGTCCTCGCCGAGAACTACCGGGCCATCGCCGCGCACGTCGCGCCCGCGCGTGTGATGCCGATTCTCAAGGCGAACGCCTACGGCCACGGGCTGGTCGAGGTCGGGCGCGTGGTCGAGCGCCTCGGCGCGCCCTATATCGGCGTCGCCTACCTGGAGGAAGGCCTGCGGCTTCGCCAGCACGGCGTGCGCCTGCCCGTGCTGGTGCTCGGGGGCATCCTGGGCTCGCAGATCCCGCGCTTCCTCGAGGCGGACCTGACCCTGACCGCCTCCTCCGTCGACAAGCTGCGGGCGATTGAAGAGCACGCCGCCCGGGCGGGGCGCACCGCGACCGTGCACCTCAAGATCGACACCGGGATGGAGCGCATCGGCGTGCACTGGTACAGCGCCGAAATGCTGCTCGAGGAGTCGCTCCGCTGCCGCCACGTGCGCGTCGAGGGGATCTTCACGCACTTCGCGAACGCCGACGCGCGCGACCTCGCCCACGCGCGCCTGCAGCTCGAGCGCTTCCACGAGACCCTCGGCTTCTACGAGCGCCGCTCGCTGCCGCCGCCGCTGCGCCACGCGGCGAACTCGGGCGCGATCGTGCAGCTGCGTGAGAGCCACCTGGATCTCGTGCGCCCCGGCGTCCTCTTCTACGGTGTCCGGCCGACTCTCGAGGTGGCGGCGGCCATCCCCGTGCGGCAGGCGCTCTCCTGGGTGACCCGGGTCGTCTATTTCAAGGTCGTCAGGGCCGGGCAGCCGGTCAGCTACGGCGGCGAGTGGGTGGCGCCCGCGCAGACGCGCGTCGTGACCCTGCCCGTCGGCTACGGCGACGGCTACGCGCGCGCCATGAGCGGGCGGGCCGAGGTGATCGTGCGCGGCAAGCGGTATCCCGTGGTCGGCCGGATCTGCATGGACCAGATCATGGTGTCGATCGGCTGGGACTCCGCCTACAACGGCGACGAGGTCGTCCTGCTCGGGCGCCAGGGCGCCGCCGGGATCTCGATCGAGGAGATGGCCGGCTGGGCGTCCACCATCCCGCACGAGATCCTCACCAGCATCAACACCCGCGTGCCGCGCGTCTACCGCGGCGGGACGTAGTGGGCTCGCCGATGCCTACCCCTTGACCGCGCCCGCCGTGAGGCCCTCGACCATGTAGCGCTGGAGATAGGTGTACAGCACGATCACCGGCAGGGTCGTCAGGACGGCCGCCGCCATCAGCTCGCCCCAGAGGAAGATGTCGCCGAACATCAGGTCGTTCAGGCCGACGGGGATCGTCTTGAGCTCGGTGTCGTGAAGGAAGACGAGGGCATAGAGGAACTCGTTCCAGGCGAGCGTGAACGCGAAGAGCGCCGCCGCCAGGATGCCGGGCGTCGTGAGCGGGAGGATCACGCGCCAGAACGCGCCGAGGCGCGTCGCACCGTCCACCATCGCCGCCTCCTCCAGGTCGCGCGGAATCGACCGGAAGAAGCCCATCAGGAGCCAGGTGCAGAAGGGGACGGTGAACGTCGGGTAGACGACGATGAGCGCCCAGAGGCTGTTCACGAGCTCGACGCGCCTGAGGATCGTGTAGAGCGGGATGAAGAGCAGGGTCGGCGGCACGAGGTACACGATCAACACGGCCGTCGCGAGGAGCCGCCGCCCGGGATACGGGATACGCGTGAGGCTGTAGCCCGCCAGGCTCGACACGAGCACGGTCACGAGCGTGCCGCCGACGGCGACGAGCGCGCTGTTCCGGATCCAAATCGGGAAGTTCGTCGTGCCGAGGAGCGCCGCGTAGTTTCCGAGGGTCGCCGGGCTCGGGTAGTAGTAGGGTGCCAGGCTCTGGAGCTGCGCGGAGGTCTTCAGCGACGTGTTCACCATCCAGTAGAACGGCACGCCGACGACGAGGAGCAGGAGGCCGAGGAAGCCGTAGGCGAGGACGCCACGCCCGGCCACCTACTCCTCCCGGGTCAGGGAGCGCGTGACGATCACGATCATCACCGCGATCACCGGCATGAGGAACATCGACACGGCGACGGCCTTGCCCCACCGGAGCGCCTGGAAGCCGATCTCGTACGTGTAGGTCGCCAGCACGTGGGTGGCGGTGCCGGGGCCACCCCGCGTCAGCACGTAGACGATGTTGAAGTCATTCAGCGTGAAGATGAGCGAGATGAGCGTCGTCACGAGCAGCACCACGCGCAGGCCCGGCAGCGTGATGTGCCAGAAGCGCTGGGCAGGCGACGCGCCGTCGACCGCCGCCGCCTCGTAGAGGTCGCGCGGGATCGTCTGCATGCCGGCGAGCAGCGAGACGCCGAAGAATGGGAAGCCGCGCCAGATGTTGGCGGTGACGACCGCCGCCATCGCGGTCGTGGGCTGCCCGAGCCAGGCGATCGGCTCGCGCTGGAGCCCCACGGTCTGGAGGGTGACGTTGATGACGCCCCAGAGCGCGTTGAACATCCAGTGCCAGGTGAGCGCGGTGACGACCGTCGGAATCACCCAGGGCACCAGCAGGACGGATCTCAGGAAGGACCGGGCGACGAGCGCGCGCTGGAGCGCCAGCGCCATGAGCATGCCGAGCACGACCTTCACGGCCACCGAGGCCAGCGTGAAGACCGCGCTGTTCCGCACGACCTTGTGGAAGATCGGGTCCCCCGCGAGGGCTGTGTAGTTCGCGAACCCCACGAAGCGCGGCGCGTAGCCGACGTACTTGTCCGTGAGGCTGATCCAGACGGCGTTGCCCAGGGGATAGGCGACGAGCCCGAGGACGAGGACGCAGAGGGGCAGGACGAAGACATAACCGACGAGGGCGTCGGCGACCCGGCCGCGCCGGAGCGCCGACGGCCTCACGACCGACGCGCGTGGATAGGACGCGTCAGCGAGCCGGGACGTTCGCGTAGATGTCCCTGATCCGCTTGTCGGCCTCCTCGAGCGCGCGCTCGATGTCCCAGCCGTCGACGATGACCCGGGCGCAGAGGTCGGTGAGGACGTTGGTCGCGACGACCTCGGCGGCGGCGGCCGTCAGCGGCCCCGGCCACCCCGGCGTGCGCGCGTACTTCGGCGCCTCGAGGACGGCCCGGTACGACTCGTTCTTCTGCCAGTACGGGTCCGCGCGCAGCCGCTCGAACGCGGGCACCATCTGGCCCCACGAGGCGTGCATGTACTTCTTCGCCTCGTCGCTCGACATGACGAAGCGGATCAGGTCGCGGGCCAGCTCGGGCTGCTTGCTGGTGGTGAACACGGTCCACGACAGGAGGAGCACGTCGTGGTTCCGCCCGGCGGGCCCTGCCGGCTTGACGGCCATGAGCGTGTCCTTCAGGATTGGCCGGTTCTCCTTCTCGAGCACGTAGTAGATGCTGGGGCCGTTGAAGGTGAAGGCGACCTTGCCCGTGAGGAACGCCTCGTTGTTGCCGAAGCCCGTCCAGGACATCGCGTCGGGCGGCACCGTCTTGTCTTTGAGATAGATCTCGCTCGCCCAGCGGACCACCGCCCGCCACGTGTCGTTCATGATCGAGGTGTAGTTGCCCTGCTCGTCCGCCCAGCCCCCACCGTGGGAATAGAGAAGCGCCTGGAACACGCCGTAGCCGTCGGCGCTGCGGTTCCAGCTCTGGCCGAGCGGGTACTCCATCACGCCCTTGGCCTTGATGACGCGGCTGGCTTCGCGGACCTCCTCCCACGTGGTGGGAACCTTCACCCCCGCCTTCCTGAAGACGTCCGTCCGGACGAACTGCATGTCGGTGATGTAGTTGAACGGGACCGCGTGATAGCGGCCGTCGGGCGCGCGCACGACCGGCAGCGCCGACTCGAGCATCGGGCCGTTCGCCCGCACCAACTCGTTCGCCAGGTCCGTGAGGTCCGTGAGCTTGCCCATGCCGCGGTAGCGCGCCGGGCCGATCGTCTGGAGCTGGCCGACGTCGGGCAGGGCGTTCGTCTCGATCGCGGCGACGTACTTCGTCTCGATGTCGTCGAACGTGAAGTACTCGATCACGGGGTCGACGCCCTTCGCCGTGGCCCAGCGCTTGATCGAGTCCTCGAGCGCGTGGTTGGCGTCCGGAACGTAGGTGCGCAGGAGCCACACGCGGACCTTCGGCTTCTGGGCGCCCGCCGGGGTGGTGACGCCGGACAGGAGGAGCAGGGCCGCGAGGACGACCGACAGGCCGCGGATGAGCGAGGTCATGGCAGCGCCTCCCTTGGGCATGGCGTACCGCGAGTCGGTGCGGGACTGCAGGCGATGGTACGTGGCCGCCCGCACCGGGGTCAAGCCGCCCGGCGCCCGCTTGACTCGGACCGCCGAGCCGTGGTCTAAGCTCTCGTAGCCCCGCTGGCGGCTCACCGCCGGTCCCTCGGCGGGCCTACCCTGGAGGAGCCAGAATGAAGCTCAGCGGCGAGCAGCTCGAGAGCCTCTACACCACGATGGTCAAGATCCGCCGCTTCGACGAGAAGACGACGGAGCTCTTCAACGCCGGGCTCGTCAAGGGGACGGCGCACAGCTACGTCGGCGAGGAGGCGGTGGCGGCGGGCGCCTGCGCGAACCTCCGCGAGGGCGACTACATCGTCGGCACCCATCGCGGCCACGGCCACTGCATCGCCAAGGGCGCGCGCGTGGACCGCATGATGGCGGAGCTCATGGGCCGGCAGGACGGCTACTGCCGCGGCCTGGGAGGCTCGATGCACATCGCCGCGCTCGACCTGAACATCCTGGGCTGTAACGGGATCGTCGCGGCCGGGCTCCCGATCGGCACCGGCGCGGGGCTCGCCGCCAAGCTCCGGGGGACCGACAACGTCGTCGTCGCCTTCTTCGGCGACGGCGGCGCCAACCAGGGCGTCGTCCACGAGGCGCTCAACCTCGCCGCCGTGTGGAAGCTGCCGGCCATCTACCTCTGCGAGAACAACCAGTACGCCCTCTCGACCGCGACCGCGCGCACGACGGCGGGCGAGTCGATCGCCGCGCGCGCCGCGGCGTACGGGATCCCGGGCGTCCGCGTGGACGGTAACGACGTCCTCGCCGTGTACGAGGCCGTGCGCACGGCGGTGGCGCGCGCCCGCAAGGGCGAGGGGCCCACGCTCGTCGAGGCGGTGACCTACCGCTGGGGCGGCCACTCGATGCGCGCGAACCTGCCCGAGTACCGGACCAAGGAGGAGGAGCGCGAGTGGATGGAGCGCGATCCCATCGCGCGCTTCCGGAACCATCTGGTGGACGGTAAGCGCGCGACACCGATTCGGCTCAAGGAGCTCGAGGAGTCGGTCGAGCTCGACTTGGACCGCGCGGTCGAGTTCGCGAAGGCGAGCCCCGAGCCCACCGTGGAGCTGATGGAGTCCTCCGTGTACGCGACGCACATCCAGGTGAGCGAGCCCGCGACGCGGGCCGGGCGGGAGCTCACGATGGCCGAGGCGCTCAACGAGGCCCTCCGCGGCGAGATGGAGCGCGACGCGCGGGTGTTCGTCATGGGGGAGGACGTCAGCCTGATCGGCGGCATCTTCGGCGTGACGCGCGGGCTCCGCGAGCGCTTCGGCGAGGACCGCGTGCGCGACACGCCGATCTCCGAGGCGACGTTCGTCGGCGCCGGCGTCGGCGCGGCGATCGCCGGGCTCCGGCCCGTGGTCGAGATCCAGATCTTCGACTTCGTCGCGCTCACAATGGACCAGCTCGTCAACCAGGCGGCGAAGTTCCGCTACATGCTCGGGGGCCGGCCGACGGTGCCGCTCGTGATCCGCGGCCCGCAGGGCGGCGGCATCCGGCTCGCCGCCCAGCACTCGCAGAGCCTCGAGGCGTGGTTCGTGCACGTGCCGGGGCTCGTCGTCGTCGCCCCCGCCACGCCCTACGACGCGAAGGGGCTGCTCGTCTCCGCGATCCGCGACGACAACCCGGTGATCTTCCTCGAGCACAAGGCCCTGTACGCGACGAAGGGCGCGGTGCCGGAGGCGCACTACGCGATCCCGCTGGGGAAGGCCGACGTGAAGCGCGCGGGCAAGGACGTCACCCTGGTGGCGACCCAGGCGATGGTGTCGCGCGCGCTCGCCGCCGCCGCCGACCTCGAGAAGGAGGGTGTCAGCGTCGAGGTGATCGACCCGCGCACCCTCGTCCCGCTCGACGAGGCGACGATTCTCACGTCGGTCGCCAAGACCGGCCGGCTCGTGATCGCCCACGAGGCGGTCAAGCGCGGGGGCTGGGGCGCCGAGCTGGCCGCGCTCGTCGCCGAGCGGGCGATCGACGTCCTCGACGCGCCGATCGTGCGGGTGGCCGCGCGCAACGTGCCGATGCCCTACAACGACTCGCTCGAGCGCGCGACCATCCCGAGCCAGCAGGACATCGCCGCGGCGATCCGGGGACTCCTCTAGGAGAGGACCGGGGCTACGTCTGTAGGAGGAGGACCGGCCCCGGTGCCTTCCGCAGCACGCGTCGCGCCACCCTGCCGCGGAGCCCGCGCGTGAGCCACCGTGGTCGCGGCGCCACCATCGCGATCAGGTCGGCGCCGAAGACCTCGGCCTCCCGCACGATCTCCCCGGCCGGATCGCCGAACGCCACCCGCCGCTCGACCGCCACGCCGCCGAGCCGGACCTCGACGCCGCGCAGATAGGCCTGCGACTCCCCCTCGAGCCGATCGGTCTCCTGGTCGACGTACGCGACCACCCGACCGGAGGGAGCGGTGCGGATCCGGGGATAGGGAGCGACCCGGAGCAGGCGGAGCGTGGCCCCCGAGCTCCGAGCTGCGTCAGCGACCAGGGGCAGCACGGACTCGGCGCGCTCTCGGCCGCTGAGCGGGACCAGGATTCGTTTCGCCATGACCCACCTCCGCTCGTTATGACACCGCGGGGAGGCGGGGGTGAAACGCTATCGGAGAAGCCCGAGCTGGGCGAGGACGGCCTGAACGAAGACCGTCGCAAGGCTCCGGAGATCCACGTCGCCGGAGACCGGCACACCGTGGGTCACCAGGTACAGCACCACCGCGAACTTCACGACCGCGCCCATGGCTCCTCCCGTATCCGCTTCTGGACGGTTGGACGCCGGGCGCGAGCAGGGTATTTACGTGGGTCTGGTGATCCGCGGTTTGAGCTCGATCTTGTACCCGTCGGGATCGCGCAGATAGAGGGAGGGCCCGTCGCCGTAGGCCCCGTAGCGCTGGACGACGCCCCCCTCCAGCTCGGCGCCCTTTTTCCGGAGCTCGCGGGCCGCCGTCTCCAGATCGTCGCAGTGGATCGAGAGACAGAAGTGGTCGAGCCCTCCTGGCGATGCATCCTGGCCGGCAGGCAGGAGGTCGATGAGGTGGTCGCCGAAGCGGAGCTGGACGAGCGATACCTTCTCGTTCACGCGATCGAGGGTGCAGCCGAGGACCTCTTCGTAGAAGCGCCGGGAGCGCCCCTGGTCGCGCACCCTGAGCACGACGTGGTCGAGCCCGAGCGGCTTGAACGTCACGCCCCTCAGTGTAGCGCCAGGACGGGGTCAGCGGGGCGCGCCTCCACGCGTTGGGCTTCGTCGCGCGCCGCGCCCCAAGATCTAGTCTCGCCGACGCGACGTCGCTATTCTTGCCGGCTGGACGCGGCCCGCTCCGTACCATGAGCGGCGCGGCAGCCCCAGCCCACCATCGACGCGCTCGTCGCACAGAAGGTAGCGCACGAGGTCCTCGGCCACGCGGGGCAACGCCGCACGCTCTCACTCTCGGTCACGGCCGGCTTCGTCGCCGTCGGCATCGCCGTCCCCGGGCTCGGGCTGCTCGACCTCCTGGTCAACCCGCTGGTCGTCCGCGCGTTCACCCGCGAGCAGGCGCTCGCCGCCGATGCCCGGGCCACGGCGATCCTGCGCGCGATGGGCCACGGGGCGCCGCGGCGGACGCTCGCGGCCGCCCTCTCCGCCGCGGCGGCCGCGAACGGCCCCGCGACGGGCGGGCTCCTCGCGACCGAGCCCCCGCTCGCCGACCGGCTCGCGCAGCTCGCGCCGCTCGCGCCGCTGGCCGCGGTCGCCGCGCGCGCACCGGCGCCGCGCTAGACGCTCAGCGACCGCCGTAGATTCGCCGGTACTCGGTCCAGGAGAGCACGACCCGCTTCACGAAGTGGCGCGTCTCGTCGTACGGGATCAACTCCACCCACGCCTCGAGGTCGTCCGTGCGCCGGCCGGTCCACCACTGACGCACGCGCTTCGGCCCGGCGTTGTAGGCGGCGACCGCCACACGCGGGTCGCCGAACTCCCGCAGGAGCGCGGCGAGAAAGCGCGCGCCAAGCCGGAGGTTCTGCGCGGGATCGTCGAGATGGTCCGCGCGCGCGCCCTTCATCGGCATCGTGTCCGGCATGAGCTGCATGAGGCCGCGGGCGCCCACGGGCGAGAGGGCGCGCGGGTAGTAGCTCGACTCCTCCCGCACGACGGCGGCGACGAGGTAGGGATCGAGCCCGGCGCTCTGGGCGGCCGCCGTCAGCTCCGCACGCCACCCCAACGGGTAAAACGTCTCCCAGAACGCCTGGGGCAGCGCGGGATCGCCCGTCGCCGCGAGCGGAGCGAGGGAGCGGCGGAAGATCCGAAGCGCGAGGTGGTACCGCTCCTCCTTCACGTAGGCGCTCGAGATCCCGTAGAGGCGCACCGGGTCGCCCGTCGCGCGCTCCGCGAGGTCCTCCAGCTCAGCGACCGCGTCCTCGAGGAGGCCGATCCGCCGCAGCAATTCGACCCGCGCGAAGCCGGCATCGGCCGCGACGGCCTGCGACGGCTCGTCCGGCAGCGTCACCCGCCCCTTGACGCCCGCGACCTGCCGCTCGGGGAGCCGGGCCGCGGCGAGCTCGCCATAGTAGCTGCGCGGCACCTCGGCGAGCACCTGGGTGAACAACTGCTCCGCGACAGCTCCGTCACCCTGCTGGGCGCGGGCGCGCCCGGCCCAGTAGAGCGCCACGATCCGGTAGCCACGGTCCACCCCGGGCTCGGTGAGGCGCGTCCACTCCCCCGCCGCGCCGCGCGCGTCACCCGCCAGCCACGCGAGCCAGCCCAACCGCCAGAGCGACGCGGCGCCGACCTCGCGCGACGGGTAGCGTGCGATCACGGCGCGGTAGGCGGTCGCCGCCTCGGCGCGGCGGTCGAGGTCGTCGAGGATGCGCGCGCGCTGGTAGAGCGCCTCGGCGACGTCCGCGTCCCCGCCCGTCACCGCTCCGTCGAGCGCGACGAGCGCCTTCTGGGGCTGGCCGGCGCGCACGAGGAGCTTGCCGCGCTCGAGCTGGAGCGCGGGCCGCTCGGCCGCGGGCGCGTGCGTCACGGCCTCGGCGAGGGTGCGTGCGGCGGCCTCGTACCGGCCGAGCTTCCGCGCGCCGTCGGCGACGACGCGGAGCGCGCGGAGCGCGATCACGGACTCGCGCGTCTCGGTCGCGATCCGCTCGGCCTCGTCGATCGCGGTCTGCGCCACGCCGCCGCGGACGAGCCGCTCCGCGCGATCCAGCCGCTCCTCGAGCGCGAGCGGCGCCACGGTCACGCCCGCCGCCTCGAGCGCCGCGAGCCGATCGGCGGCGCCGTCAGCGTAGTCGCTCGCCGGGAGCAGGACGCGGAGCTCACGGTACGTGCGCGCCGCCAGCTCCCGCTGACCGCGCGCCTCGGCCGACATCCCGAGGAGGTAGAGCGCCTCGGGCAGCTCGGGCCCGTCCGGGTATCGGTCCACGAGCCGCCCGAGCAGGGTCTGGGCCTGCGCGTCGTCGCCCACTCGGAGGGCGAACGTCGTGGCCAAGAGGAGCGCGCGCGGCGCCAGGCGGCTCGAGCGGTAGCGCTCGGCGACGCTCGCCGCCGTCGCCCGCGCGCCGTCGAAATCGCCCGTCTGGGCCTGGGCCTGCGCGAGGAGGTAGCGGACGTGGTCGCCGATCGGGCCCTCCCGCGCGGTCTCGGTCGCGAACTCGCGGATGAGCGGGCCGGGCTCGCCCTGCTGGTAGGCGAGGACCGCGTCCGCCCACGCGCGCTCGGTCCCGGGCGCGATCGCCGGGCGGGCGCGCGCCGGCCCGGCGCCGGCCGCGGCCGGCGCCAGGAACAGCGCGCCGAGGACGACCGCGCGCAGCGCCGGCATGGAGCGCGTCGCCCGCAGCGTGAAGAGGATCCGCTGGAGGGCGGTCAGGTTCGACAGGATCGTGAGGACCCAGAGCGCGGGCTCGAGGAGGCCGAGGAGCGCGCCGGCGATGAGGCAGATCATGCGCTCGGGGCGCTCCATCATCCCCACCGTGCACGTGACGCCGATCGACTCGGCGCGGGCCTTCGTGTAGCTCACCATCATCGAGCCGATCAGGCCCGACATCGCGACGATCGCCCCGCGCGCGTGAGGCATCCGGGCGAAAAACACGACGATGCCGAGCAGGACGAGCAGATCCGAGTAGCGGTCGATGACCGAGTCGAGGAAGGCGCCGAACGGCGTCACGCGGCCCGACACGCGGGCGAGCGCGCCGTCGAAGAAGTCGCAGAGCCCGGCAACGATCAGGAGAAGCCCGGCCGCACGCGTCCGACCCGCGGAGAACGCGCTCGCGGCCAGGAAGCTCACGCCGAGACCGATGACGGTGAGATGGTTGGGGCGCAGGTGCAGCCGGAACAGGGCGCGGCCCACCGGGTCGGTCCACGCGCGGACGCGCTCGCGGTAGCGCCCCAGCATCGTCAGATCGACTGCCCGAGCGCCTGCTCGAGCGCCTCGCGGGCGCGCTCGAGCGTCTCCGGATCCTCGATCTTCCGCCCCTCGTGGTCCTGCACGTAAAACGTGTCGAACGCCTGGTCGATCTCGGTCGCGATCCGCGCGCTCACGATGTCGAGCCCGAGCCCGGCGAGCGTCCGCGTGATGAGGTAGAGCAGACCGAGCCGGTCCGGGCACTTCACCTCGATCACCGTGGCGGTGTCCGAGAGCTGGTTGTCGAGGGCGATCTTCGGCGGGCCACCAGGGCCCGTCGCCTCGCGTCCCGCGGCGCGACGCCGGGCGAGGAGCGCGGGCACGGTCTGCTCGCCGGTGAGCACGGCGCGGAGCGCTTCGAGCGGGCGCGCCCAGCGGGCGGGCGAGCCGATCACCTCGCCCACCGGGTCGTTCACCTGGAAGGTGTCGATCGCAATGCCGTCCGCGCGCGTGTGGATCTGCGCCGAGATGATGTTGACGTCGCTCGCCGCGAGTGTACCCGCGATCAGCGAGAAGAGGCCGGGCAGGTCGCGCGTGACGACCACGAGGTCGGAGGACCCGAGGTCGGGATGCTGGAACAGCGCGGTCACCACCGGCGTCTCGCCGAGGCCGCCGAGCAGCCGCAAGTGCTCGGCCATCCGTTGCACGCTCGTGGACTCGAGGTAGCGGTCGGCCATCATCGCGAGGTGCGCCTTCACGGCCTGGAGGTCCACCTCGCGCTTCGCCGCCGCGTGCAGCCGCTCCGCGAGCTTCGTCCGGCTCGGCTTCGCCACGCGGCCGCCGGTGAGGGCGGCGAGCGTCCGGGTGTAGAGCTCGTGCAGGATTCGCGCCTGCCAGGGCGTGAGGACGCCGGGGCCGACGGCGCGCATGTCGGCATAGGTCAGGAGGTAGAGCATGCGCAACCGCGACGGGTCGCTGACGGCGGCGGCGAAGTCGGTGACCGTCCGCGGGTCGTCGATGTCGCGCCGCTGGGCGACGTGCGACATTGTCAGGTGGTGCGCCACGAGGAACTCGACGACGGCCGCGTCGGCGGCCGGGAGCCCCAGGCGCGCGGTCAGCTCGCGCACCAGCGGGATGCCCTTGGCGACATGGCCGTGCCCCTTCGCCTTGCCGATGTCGTGGAGCAGCATCCCCAGCATCAGGAGTTCGGGCTTCTCCACCTCGCTGAGGACGTGCGCGGCCCCCTCCGACTCCGCCGACTGGCCGGGCGCCAGCGCCTCGAGGTGCTCGACGGCCAACAACGAGTGCTGATCCGCGGAGAACTTGTGGTAGGCGTCGTACTGCACCAGGCACGTCAGCGCGCCGAACTCGGGCAGATAGCGGCCGAGGAGCCCCAGCTCGTGCATCTCCGAGAACGTCTGGGCCGCGCGGCCCCACGTCCGGCAGACGTCCAGGAAGAGCTCCCGGACCGCGTCCGCCCGGCGGAACGCGTCGTCGACGAGGTGGAGCGAGTCCTCCACCGCTCGCTCGAGATCGAGCGCCAGCTCGCAGCCCAGCCGGTGCAGGTGCCAGAACACCTTCATGAGACGGGCCGGATCCGTCCGGAGCTGCGAGGGGTCGCGGTCGGCGAGGTGGAGCCGGCCGTCGAAGAACACGAGCCCGTCCGCGAGGGCCTGCTGCCGCTGGCGCCGCTCGGCGGAGCCGCGACGCGAGAGCGTCTCCTGGCAGCGCGCGATGAGCCGCTTCGACACCCGGTGGATGACCCGCGCGTGCAGATAGTAGTCGCGCATGAAGCGCTCGACGCCGAGCGACGTCTCGTCGTTCTCGTAACCGAGGTTCTTGGCGATCCGAGGCTGGAGGTCGCGCGTGAGGACGTCGTTCTTATGGCCCGAGAAGAAGTGGAGCTCGTTGCGCACGCGCCAGAGGAACGTCAGCGCGCCATCCGCCGCCGCCTGCTCGCGCGGCGTGATGAGCCCCTTGTCGGCGAGCTCGCGCAGCGTGCGGGCGCCGAACTTCGCCTCGCCGAGCCACATGGCCGTGTGCATGTCGCGCAGGCCACCCGCCGACTCCTTGACGTTCGGCTCGCCGATGTACGGGGACGCGCCGTGCTTGCGGTAGCGCGCGTCGCGTTCCACCAGGGTCGTCTCGAGGAACTGGCCGAAGTCACGGCTGAAAACGTTCTCGCGCAGCACCCGCTGGAAGCGCGCGAACAGGCGCCGCTCGCCCGCGAGGAAGCGCGCCTCCTGCATGGACGTGCGGCTCGGAAAGTCCGTGTGCGCCATCGCGACGCAGTCGTCGAGCGAGCGGAGGCTGTGGCCGACGTGGAGCCCGAGGTCCCAGAGGGAGTAGAGCAGCTCCTGCATCATCCGCTGCACGTACGGCGACATCACGTCGCCGTAAATGACCATGAGGTCGACATCCGAGAGCGGGTGGAGCTCCCCCCGGCCGTAGCCGCCGAGCGCGATGACGACCAGCGGCGTCGCCTCGAGGCCGTCGCCGACCGCGTCGGCGGCGATGAGGCGCGTGAGCGAGAAGATCACGTCGTCCATCAGCCGCGCGTGGGTGCGGACGGACTCCTGGCCCGACGCGCCCTCGGCGTGACGCACCTTGAGCGCGTCGTATCCCTCGGCAAGGGCCTGACGGAAAAACTCGAGGCGAAGGCGCCGCCGCTCGGGCGCGCGCGGCGCTCTGGCCTCTGCACGCCGGGCCCGGCGATACAGCTCGACGGACATGACGGCCAGAGCGTAGCAACCGGGAACGAAGACTGTCAAATCCGACGCAGACTTACTAGAATGGGGCCGTGAGGAACGTCTGGCGCGCCGTCCTCGACGGGATGACCCCGTACGACGCGGGGAAGCCCCTCGAGCGGCTCGCGGCGGAGCTCGGCCTGCCGGAGCTCGTGCGCCTGTCGGCGAACGAGAACCCCCTCGGACCCTCGCCTCGCGTCGTCGCCGCGATCGCGCACGAGGCGACGCGCGTGCACCTCTACCCCGACGGTGGCGCCCTCGCGCTGCGTGAGGCCCTCGCCCAGCGGCTCGGCGTCGCGCCCGAGCAGCTCGTCGTCGGCAACGGCGCCGACGAGCTGATCGCGCTCGTGGCGCTCGCGGCGTTCGAGCGTGGCGACGAGGTCGTCGTCCCCGAGCCCTCCTTCGAGCCGTACGCGACCTCGGCCATCCTCGCGGGCGCGCGGGTCGTCGCGAGCCCGCTCGCCGGGTACGAGACCGACCTCGACGACATGCGCCGGAAGGTCACCGGGCGGACGAAGGCCGTGATCCTCTGCTCGCCGCACAATCCGGCGGGGACGATCATCAAGAAGGCGCCGCTTCTCGCCTTCCTCGACGCGCTCGGCGCCGACCCGCCGCTCGTCCTCCTCGACGAGGCCTACTGCGACTTCGCGGACGATCCGGAGTATCCCGACGGCGTCGGCCTCCTCGCGCGCTATCCGCGCCTGATCGTGCTGCGGACCTTCTCGAAGATCGCGGGGCTCGCGGGGCTCCGCGTGGGTTACACGGTGGCGACCGCGGAGACGTGCGATCGCCTGAACCGCGTGCGCGCGCCCTACAACGTCAACCGCCTGGGCCAGGCGGCGGCGCTCGCGGCGCTCGAGGACGGGGAGCACCGGGAACAGACCCGACGCCTCGTCCTCGAGGAGCGCGCGTTCGTCTCGGCGGGCTTGCGGAAGCGCGGGTACGCCTTCCCGCCGTCCCAGGCGAACTTCCTGCTCGTGAAGGTCCCCGACGCGGCGGCCCTCAGGGACAAGCTCCTCCGCGCGGGTCTCCTCGTGCGGGACGGCGCCGGCGTGGGCTTCCCCGGCCACCTCCGGATCTCGCTGGGCCTCCGCGAGACGGACGAGAGGCTGCTCGGGGTGTTGTAACGCGCGCTCAGCGGCGTCCGCGCGCGGCCGCGAGCTCGCGCTCGAGCGCCTCGACGCGCTTGGCCAGCGCGGCGCGCTCGGCGGCGAGCGTCGCGAGCTGGCGCTCGCGCTGCGTCTGCCCCTGCTCCTGCGCCTGGAGCTTCAGCTGGAGCTCCGCCTCGTGCCGGTAGAGCTGCCGGAGCTCGCGCTCGAGCCCCGCCATCCGCTGCTTCGCGGGCAGGTAGCCGACGAACATGACATAGAGCAGGAGGACCAAGAACAGCAGGCTCGCCACGACGAGCATCCAGGAGAGCTTGGCACCCGACCGCTCGGCCACGGGCTCGGATTCTAGCAAGGTTTTGCTATCATCCGGATTGTGGAGCTCCGGAAGTTCTTCGGTCGGGCGATCGGAGCGAGCCTCCGCGACCTGGCCCTGGGCGACGATCCCGCCTCGGCGTACCTCGCCGATCTCCTCACGCGCTTCGCGCGCACCGACAATCTCTACCCGCGGGGGCTCGCGATGCCGCGCCTCGAGACGGTCGTGGACATGCTCCTCGAGACACAGGCCGTCTGGGAGGACCGGGCGTCCTTCCAGCCCGAGCGCGAGGTGGTCGTGCGACGGCACATCGGCGACTTCACACTCTTCATGACCGGGATCTTCCCAGAGCGCGTCGAGCAGACCGCCTCGACCCGCTACTACATCGACCAGGGCAAGCGCGCCTACGCCTTCGTCTCCGAGCACGACCGCGCGAGCTCGCGCACGGGCGGCGCCGGCGCGCCGCTCTACCGACGGCTCGCCGACCGCTTCGAGCGCTACGTGGCCGTGCTCGAGTACGCACACAAGGTCCACTTCCACGACCATCCGCAGCACCCGTTCTTCGGGTTCCGCTTCGGATGACCGCGCCCGTCCTCGACGCCGAGCGGCTCCGCGGCCTCGCCGAGGACGCCCTGGACGACACGCTCCGCTCGTTTGCCGACGCCCACGGCGCCGAGGCCCTGCCCGCGCTGGCCGCGCTCGCCTCGGGCGCCGAGCGCGCGGTGCGCCGCGCCGCGAAGCGGGCGCTCTACCGGCTGGCGCAGCGGGGCGTGACGCCGCCGCCGCGGCCGGCGCCGCGCCCCGTCGTCGAGCGCGCGGCCGAGCGCGCCACGCGCGCGTGGGTCTCGGGCGTCGACGGCAGCGGCTCGCGCGCCGTGTGGATCCTGTTCGAGGGCGGCTTCGGCGGCGCCACGCTCTGCTCGCTCATCGTCAACGACACGGCCGGCATCCTCGAGGTCGCGGGCGGCGAGATCACCAAGCGGCGGCTCGAGGCCGAGCTCGCGGCCCTCCGGGCGTCGCAGAAGCTCCCGTGGGTCGAGTGCGATCCCCCGCGCGCGCGGGGCCTCGCCGCCGAGGCGCTCGCCCTTCACCAGGCGCTCGGAACCGCGCCGCCCGAAGCCTTCGCGCGCTGGCGCCGGCTGTTCGATGGCGCGACCCCGCCGGTGCCGCTCCCGCTTCCGGCCGCCGATCCCGCGCTGGTCGAGCGCTCGGCCGCGCTCGCGGAGCTCCCCGAGACGGCCGGCTGGTTCCTCGATCCGGAGGCCGTGCAGGCCGACGCGGTCGATCTCCTCGCGGCCCGCGAGAGCCGCCTCGTCGTCTCCGACCAGACCAAGGCCGAGCGCGAGGACGCGATCGTCGGCCGCGTGATCGCGCGCGAGCTCGGCCCCGAGGCGCGCCGGCGCTGGGCGCGGCGACTCGCCGAGATGGCGCTCGTGTTCGACGCGACGGAGCGCGCCGACACGGGCGGGCTCGCCCGCGCCGCGGCGGCCGCCCTCGCCGACCCGGACGCCGACGTGAGTCGTCACCCGTTTGCGCGCGCCCTCACCCGGCGGGCCCTCGAGGTCGCGGCGGAAGTCGCGTCGGGCCGCCTCCGCGCCTCCGACGTCAGCCGCAAGCCCGGCGCGTGATCACCGACGTCCCGGGGATCCGCGTCGGTCACGCGACCGACCCGGTCGGCCTCACCGGCGTCACGGTCGTGCTGTGCGACCGCGCCGCGACGTGCGGCGTCGCGCTCCGCGGCGGCGCCAACGACGTCGTCGGTCTCGACTACCTCCACCCCCGCCACCTCGTCGCGACGGTCAACGGCGTCGTCCTCGGCGGCGGCAGCCGGTTCGGCGAGGAGGCGATCTACGGCGTCATGCGCTGGCTCGAGGAGCGCGGCGTCGGCTTCGCCGCGGGCCCCGCGGTCGTCCCGCACGTGCCGGGCGCCTTCCTCTTCGACCTCGGCGTCGGCGACCGCCGCGCCCGCCCCACGCGCGAGATGGGGTACGACGCGGCCGCGCGCGCCGTCGCGAGCCCCGTGGCCGAGGGCAGCGTCGGCGCGGGCGCCGGAGCGAGCGTCGGCAAGATCCACGGCATCGCCCGGGCGATGCGCGGCGGCATCGGCAGCGCGAGCGTGCGGCTCGGCGAGGTCGTCGTCGGCGCGCTCGTGGCGGTCAACGCCGTCGGTGACGTGCGCGATCCCGACACGGGCGCCCTCGTCGCCGGCACGCGCGACGGCGCCGAGGGGCGACGCCTCGTGGACTCGGCCAAGGAGCTCCTGGCCGGCGCCACGCTCGGCCGCTTCGCCGCGCCGGAGCACACGACGATCGGCGTGGTCGCGACGAACGCCGGCCTCGACCGCGCCGGGGCCGCCATGCTCGCCTCGCTCGGAATGCTCGGCTTCGCGCGCGCGCTCTCGCCGCCCCACACCGCGTTCGACGGCGACACCCTCTTCACGCTCGCGCTGGGCGACGTCCGCGCCGACCTGACCCGCCTCGGCGTGGCCGCGGCCGACGCGGTCGCACGCGCGATCTGCCGCGCCGTCCGCGCCGCCGCGTCCCTCCCTCACCTGCCCGCCGCCCGCGACCTCTAAGAGGAGATTGAGGGTGTCGAACAGCGCAAGCACATAGCCACGCCGTTCTGCACGGCGCGCAGGAGGAACACGTCGCGGTCGAACGCGGGATCGCCCTGCGACGCCGCCGGCTGGCCCGTCCCCGGCGCCGGCCCGGCGCGCAGGTGGCGCCCGCACGCGGGGCATTCGAGGAGCCGGCCCGCGTACTCGGGCCTGAGCTCGTACACCTCGCCGCACGGGCAGGCGACGACGACGCCAGCGGAGGTCAGCGGTACGGCTCGAGCAGGAGGCGGAGCGGGAGACGCGTCATACGGCGACGGGGAAGGAGCTCACCACCCGGAAGCGTGCCCGCCGGGCGCGCACCGGCCGCCCCGACGCGCGCAGATTCGGGAACCGGGCGACGAGTCGGCCGATCGCGACACGGCCCTCCATCCGCGCGAGCCACATCCCGGCGCAGGCGTGGATGCCGGTGATGAACGCGAGGTGGCGATTGGGCGTGCGCGCGAGGTCGAGGCGGTCCGGCTCGTGGAACTGGGCGGGGTCGCGGTTGGCCGCACCGATCCCGAGCGTGACGAGCGTCCCCGCGAGCATCTCGACCGAGCCGATCACCGCGTCGCGTGCGGCGCGGCGGTTGCCGAGCTGGTTCGGGCTCTGGAAGCGCAGGAACTCCTCCACGGCGGTCCCCAGGAGCGCCGGCTCCGCTCGCAGGCGCGCCAGCTCCGCGGGGTGCTCGAGGAGGCTCACGACGGCGTTGGCGATCAGGTTCGTCGTGGTCTCGTGGCCCGCGTTGAGGAGAAAGATGCACTGGTGCAGGAGCTCGAGCTCGGTGAGCCGGTCGCCGGCGTCCTCCGCCGCGAGGAGCGCCGAGAGGATCTCGCCGGGGTCGGTGGACGGGCGCCGCCGCCGGTCGGCGATCAGCCGGCGGAGGTAGTCTTTGAACTCCTCGACGGCGCGGCTGCCCACCTCGAGGCGCTCGGGGCCCGGCTCCGGCTCGAGCGCCCCGAGGATCGCGAGCGACCAGCCGCGGAGCGGCCCGCGCTCCTCCTGCGGCACGCCCAGCATGTCGCCGATAAGCTGCACGGGCAACGCGGCGGCGAAGTCGTCCACCACGTCCATCCCGCCCCGGGCCGCCGCGCCGTCGAGGAGCCCGTCGACGAACCGGACGACGCGCGGCTCGAGCGCCGCGAGCGCCTTCGGCGTGAACGCCGGGGCGAAGAGCCTCCGGATGCGCGTGTGATCGGGCGGGTCGCGGAAGACGACGCTCGTGGTGTGGTGCTCGTAGAGTGGGCTCGTGCCGAACTTCGGCGCGAACTCCACGCGTTTGTCTGAGCTCCACGCGTGGTGGTCCGCATAGACGGTGACGACGTCGTCGTAGCGCGTGAGGAAGTAGGAGTCGTCGGGGCAGCGGTGCACGGGGTCCCAGCGCCGCAGCCCTCGGTAGGTGGGGAACGGGTCGTCGTAGAAGTCGTCGGAGAGCGCGCGCAGGTCGAAGGCGAGCGCGGCCGCGCGCTCCGCTTCTTCGCAGTGGACGCGGACCGCCGTCACTCGCGTTCCGGATACCTCGGCCGGAGCTCGTCGCGCGCGTCCGCATCGCGCTCGGCCAGCGCGCGGATCTCCGCGAGCCGGTCGGGCCGGTGCACGAAGCGCGGGTCGGTCGTGTAGGCGGACCAGGCCGCCATGTAGTCGGGCGCCGAGAGCGACAGCGCGAACTCCGAGATCTCGGTCGGGTTCGCGAGGTCGGCCATGATCCCCACCTCGTTGTGGACGCCCGGATTCTTCCCGTCCAGGAACGCCTTCAGGGACGCCGGCTTCGGCCCGTGGGGCAGGCCGACGGGATGGAGCGTCACCATCCCCTCACGGACCACGCCGCCGCCGCTGAAGAAGTCGCCGAAGTGGTAGCCGAGCGTCTCCAGATAATCGAGGTTCTTGTGGAAGAACGGCAGCCACATCCCTTCCTTCTCGACCGAGCGGACGGTGAAGATGCAGAGGTAGCACCCCGGGAGCTTGAAGATCGTGTGGCCCGAGGGCGGCACGTGCGAACGGTCGGCGACGAGCGGTCGCACGTCCTCGACGGCGAACCTGTACGGAAGGTAGTCGCCGCGCCAGCCGACCACGTCGAAGGGGTGGGTCGGGTGCACGCGACGGGTATACACGTCGGCGACCTTCGAGACGATCTCGAACCGGCCAGACTCGTTTCGCGTGTCGAGCGTGCGGGGGTACTTGTAATCGCTCCGGCTGTGGGTGATGAACTGCCCGGTCGTGGGCGCCTCGGACTTCTCGGGGTCGCCCGCGAAGGATTCGTACACCCAGTAGTACTGCGGGCCCGGCGCCAATTCGAACCGGTGGGTGATCCCCTTCGGGACGATCAGGAAGTCGCCCTTCCGGAACTCGATCGGGCCGAACATCGTCTCGAGCGTGCCGCCGCCCTGGTGGACGAAGAAGACGAGCGTCGCCCCGTGGTGCTCGAAGAAGTAGTCCATGGGGGCGCGCGGAGCCGTGACGTGCATCGCCACCGTGCTGTTCCGGACGAGCCGCGCCATCCCGCGATAGACGTCGCGCGGCGCGTCGGGCCTCATGACGCTCAAGAGGTGGTGGGTGCCCCCGATGGGCCGGAGCGGCGAGTCCCAGTGGGGCGCCCACGCGCGGCCGTCCAGCACGCGCGTCTCGTCGGGCAGCCAGTTCGTGGGAGGGTACAGATGATAGCTGTGGGTGACCTTGCCCGCGAAGCCACCCCGACCGTGCTCTTGCTCGTAGGCCTGGCGGATGAGGGGACCGGCGTGGGGCGCACGGGGGACGATCCCGACCTCTGGCGTGCCGCTGAAATACTCGAACTTCTCCATAGGCACCTCGCGTCCGGATGGCCCGGGGTCCAGGGCCAGATTGTACGCTACTTCGGCCGTGGCGGGTCTCGTCGGCGCCGTCGGACTATACTCGGAGCCATGACCCGCCGTGGCAAGGTGATCCGGTTCCCGACACGGCCGACCGAGCCGCGCGACGCGCGCAGCCTCGTCGCCGTGCACCGCTGCGATCGGGCGGAGGCGGAGGTCGTGAAGAGCCTCTTCGAGAGCGAGGGCATCCCGACGCTGCTACGCTCGCACCTCGCCCACTCGGTGCACCCGTTCTCGGTCGGCGACCAGGGCGGCGTGGTCATCCTGGTCCCCGCGGCCGACGCGCCCCGGAGCAGGCGCCTCCTGACCCGCATCGAGCCCGGGCCCGGCGCGCCCTAGTCGCGCGTCATCCCACCTCGGCGATCACGGCCTCGAGGGCGCGGCCGACGAGGTCGAGCGCCCGCGGGTCCAGCGTGGCGACGGCGTCGCGGGGGGTGTGATAGGTGTCGAAGGGTGCCGGGCGGCGGAGCAGGAATCTGAGGGCGCCCCACCTCGGGTGGAAGATGAACCGCCGGAGCGCGTCGGCGTTCGCGGCGGGGACCACGGTGAGCCCGTGGGCGGGCACGCCCGCGGCCGCGAACGCCCGGTGGTCGCTGCCGAAGCGGGGGATCCGGCCGACGACGTGGTAGCCCGCGTCCGCCTGGAGCCCGAGCGCGTCGAGCGCGGCGCGGAAGGCGCGTGTGACGGGGGTCTCCTCGGCCGCATCCCACACGACCAGGCTGTCGCCGATGCCGCACAGCTCGAGGCTCAGGGCGCCGACGACCCCAGACACGCCGACGTCGCGCACGTACGCGCGGGCGCCGAGGTAGTCGAGCTCCTCGGCCGCCGTGAAGAGGAGCCGCACGCGGAGCCCCGGCGGGACCGGGACGCGCTCGAGGAGCTCGAGAAGGATCCCGACGGCGGCGGCGTTGTCGTTGGCGCCCGGGCTGCCGGGGACGGCGTCATGGTGGGCGCAGAGCACGAAGACCCGGTCGCCCGAGCCCAGGTCCACCGCGAAGCTCTCGCCGCGACTCTCGCCGATCGCGAACGCATGACGGACGAACGGAACGCCGCGCGACGCGAGCGCGTCGGCCACCGCCGCTTCGCGCTCGGCGTTCGGCCGGCCGGCGAGCAGGCCGGCCAGCGCGAGCGCGCGCGTCACGGCAGGCGGAGGAGCGTGCGGGCGTTCTCCGACATGCGGGCCGCGAGCCCGGCGAGCGGCTCGCCACGCAGCTCGGCCACGCGCGCGGCGGTGATCGTGAGATAGGCGGGCTCGTTGCGCTGGCCCCGGTGGGGCTGGGGCGGGAGGAACGGGCAGTCGGTCTCGACGACGAGGCGGTCGCCGGGCACGAGCTTCGCCACCTCGGGGAGCGCGCGGGCCTTCGGGTAGGTCACCGGCCCCGCGAGCGAGATCAGCAATCCCAGGTCGAGGCAGCGCTTGGCAATCGCCGTGTCGCCGGAGAAGCAGTGCATGATCCCACCGGTCTCGCCCACCGACCCCTCGGCGAGGATCGCCAGCGTCTCCTCGTGGGCGTCGCGGCAATGGACGAGCACGGGCTTGCGCGCCCGCCGGGCCAGGGCCAGCTGGGCCCGGAACGCGCGCGCCTGGGCGTCGCGGGGCGAGAGATTGCGAAAGAAATCGAGGCCGGTCTCGCCGATCGCGACCACGCGTGGCGCCGCGGCGAGCCGCTCGATCTCGGCGAGCTGGGCGGGGTCGGCCAGGCCCGCCTCGTGGGGGTGAATGCCGACCGCGGCCCAGACGTCGGGCTCGCGCGCGGCGAGCGCCACGGCCGCGCGCGAGCTCGGGACGTCGGTGCCGATCGTGACCATGTGCCGCACCCCGGCCGCACGCGCCCGTGCCAGGACGGCGTCGAGATCGTCGGCGAACTCCGGGAAGTGCAGGTGCGCGTGGGTGTCGAAGAGGTCCGGCGTCACATCACTCCCAGGACGGTGGCCGCCTTCTTGACGGCGCCCGGCTTGACCCAGAGGATCGCTCCCCAGCGCCCGAAGCCGACCGCCAGCGCGTCCATGGCGGTCACATTGATCTTCGCCGCGGCGAGCTTGTTGAGGAGGTCCGAGCAGGCGCCGACCCGGTCGTCGCCTTCGATCACGAACGCGCGCTTCGGCCCCTTCACCTTCCACTTGTTCTGCTTGGCGACGGCACGGAATTGGTCGGGATCGGACGGGACGAAGTCGAGCTGGGCGCCACGTCCGCTCGGGAAGCCCGAGTAGGCGATCAGGTTCACGCCCGCCCGCTTGAGCTCGCCCAGGAGCCGCGCCCCCTCGCCCGGCTTGTCGGGCACCATCACGTAGAAGTAGTCGACGGCTCGCACTGTCTCAGGCATGACAGCCTCCTCTCGTGATTGGGAGCTCTACGGGGTCACGCGAAAGCGCAGCCGGCCGATGAGCTGACCCGAGCTCGTCTCGACGTCCACCGTCCAGCGGCCCGTCGGATCGGCCGGAAACGACGTCTTGCGCGAATAGGTCCTGAACCCCTCTTGCCGCCCGCCCCGGACGGGAGACAGGTTCACCACGTTCACCACCTGCCCGTTGCGCCGCCACACGTGGGTGACCGACTGGGACAGCCCGGCCGGCGCGTAAATGGGAGTGTACGCTATCAGACCCCGTTGCCTGAGCTCGTCCGCGCTGATGGGGCTCGGGGCGAGCTCGAGCGCGTCCGTGCTCAACACGTCCCACGCGATCACGGCGCGCGCGAGGAAGAGCGGCGCCGGCGGGATCGCGGCACGGCCGAGCGCGACGATCGTCGCGGCCACGACCCCCACGGCGACGGTGGCCCGGAACGCCGCGGGCCAGGGGAGACGCTGGCCGCGCCGGACCGCGGGCGTGAGCGCGACCGACGCCAGGAACGCGCTCGCGATGAGCGACGGGAACGGCGGCACGCCGACCAGCGGCAGCGCCACGTTGAGCGACGCGAAGATCGACACGACGAAGAAGACGTACCCGAGCCACGGCCGCGGCTGGACGACGGCCCGGTACCACGGGTCGAAGGTCGCCAGGAGCGCCAGGGTCACGAGCAACGCAAGGAACGCGGCGTTCCGCGAGGTGAGCGTGGTGGCGGCCCAGTACGCCGGCAGCACGAAGAGGAGCAGGCCGTGGTAGAGGGTCTGGATCGTGTAATCGACCGCCGTCACGAGGAGGCGCAGCGACTTCCGCTCCGAGCCCTCGAGCGCCCGGATGTCGACGAAGACGGCGAAGAGCAGCCAGAGGAGCAGGAGGTAGCCGACCATCCAGCCGACGTTCGGCAGGCCGCGGCGGAAGACGAACAGCGTGAGGAGCCCACCGCCGAACGAGGCGCACGACACGCCCCAGATCGACAGAAAGGCCAGTGCCCGTTCCACGCGCGCGGTCGGCGGGCCCGCCGCTAGGCCGGGCCGAGCCGCTCGGCGATCCGCCGCGCGACGTCGTCGCGCTTGAGGGCGAGGACGCAGTCGAGGACGTCGCCGGCGGCGGAGTGGATGCGGAGGTGGGCGCCGACGAGGTCGAGCGCGCTCGCGCGGGCCGCGCCGTCGAGACCGCAGATCTCGCGCAGCACCCGCGCGATCGACGCGTCGCGCGCCGCGACTTCCAGGACCGAATCCACGAACTCGTCCGCGCCGAGCTCGGGCCGCGGCGTCACGTGATCTTCGCTCCCGGCGGCAGGTCACGGTCGACCGTGAGCACGGCCAGCTTCCCCTCGGTGGAGGCGGCCAGCACCATCCCGTGGGACTCGATCCCCATGAGCTTCGCCGGCACCAGGTTGGCCACGACGACGACCTTCTTGCCCACGAGCTCCGCCGGCGCGTAGTGCTCGGCGATGCCCGCGACGAGCGTTCGCTGCTCGCTGCCGAGCGAGACCGTGAGCCTGAGGAGCTTCCTCGATTTCGGCACGGCCTCTGCGGTCAACACCTCGGCGACGCGCAGCTCGACCCTGGAGAAATCGGATACTGTAACGAGGGCCGCTGGGTCGGCGTGTCCCGTGGGTGGCGTGCCGCGGGTGCGCGTGGCTGCGTCCGTCGAGTCCGATTGTTTTATCGCTTCCACACGGGGGAAGAGCCCCGACAGCCGCTCAACTCGCGAGAGGCGGTCGTCGCGTCCCATCTGAGCATTCTCGAGGCGAGGCTCACGCACGTCGCCGACTGCGTGTCGGATCTTCGTCGCGGCGTCTGGCAGAAACGGCGTGAGGATGATCCCAAGGAAACGAAGGGAGTCCGCCAACGTCACCATCACCCGGTGGAACTCGGGCTTCCTTGTCGGGTCTTTCGCCAGCGCCCAGGGTTGCGTCGTGTCGATGTAGCGGTTGACCTCACCGATGAACTCCCAGAGGGCGCCGAGGGCGCGTTGAAACGCGAATTCGCTCATCGCGGCGTCGACGATCTTGCGGGCTTCGCCCGAAGCCGCGCGCACCCGCTGGTGAGGTCCCGCGGCGCTGGCGAGCGCGGGCTGCTCGTCGGGGGCCAAGGAGCTGAGCAGCGTCGTCGCGCGCGAGACGAGGTTACCCAGGTCGTTGGCCAGGTCGGCGTTGAGGCGCCCGACCAGCGCCTCCTCCGAGAAGTCGGCGTCGAGGCCGAAGACCATCTCGCGCAGGACGAAGTAGCGGAAGGCGTCGTTGCCGTACGTATCCTTGAGCGCGAGCGCCTCCACGAGGTTCCCCACGGACTTGGAGATCTTGCGGCCGCCGAGCGTCCAGTACCCGTGGACGTTCAGGTGCCGGTAGACGGGCAGGCCCGCGGCCTTGAGCATAGAGGGCCAGTAGATCGCGTGGGGCTTCACGATGTCCTTGGCGGTCACGTGCTGGACGTGCGGCCAGTACGTCTCGAAGCGCGCGTCCCCGGGGCCGCCGAGCGCCGAGACATAGTTGATCAGCGCGTCGAACCAGACATACGTGACGTACGTGTCGTCGAACGGCAGCGGGATGCCCCAGCTCAACCGGCTCTTCGGCCGGCTGATCGAGAGGTCCTGCAGCGGGTCACGCAGGAAGCCGAGAATCTCGTTGCGGTAGCGCTCCGGGCGGATCAGGTCAGGCTGGCGCTCGATGGTCTCGATCAGCCACGCCTGGTACTTCGACATCTTGAAGAAGTAATTCTCCTCCTCGATCCACGCGAGCGGCGTCTGGTGGTCCGGGCACTTGCCCTCGACGATCTCCTTCTCGGTGTAGAAGCGTTCGCAGCCGAAGCAGTATGGGCCGCCGTACTTGCCGAGGTAGAGCTCGCCCTTGTCCCACAGAGTCTGGAGGATCGCCTGGACGACCTTCGTGTGGCGCGGCTCGGTCGTCCGGATGTAGTCGGAGTATTGGATCCCGAGCTGGCGCCACGCGTCCCGGAACGCCGCCGAGTTGCGGTCGGCGAGTTGCTGGGGAGTCATCCCGGCGGCGGCGGCGGCCTGCGCGATCTTGTCGCCGTGCTCGTCGGTCCCCGTGAGGAACCAGACATCGTCACCGGCCAGGCGCCGGTAGCGTGCCATCGCGTCGGCGACGATCGTCGTGTAGGCATGGCCGAGGTGCGGACGGTCGTTGACGTAGTAGATCGGCGTCGTGAGGTAGAAGACGCGGGCGCCGTCGGTCACGAGTCCTCGAGCTGGGCCTGGATGTGGGGCCGCCCCTCCCAGGTGAGCTGGTCGAGCGGCACTTCCGCCTCGGTTCCGTCCGGGAAGCCGACCACCACGGTCTGCTTGAGCACGCGGATCGAGGTCACCTTGCCGGCCATGCAGCCGCCGCCGCCGCACGAGGCCTGGCACGGCGTGTTGACGCGCGGCAGGTGCGCCCGGAGCTCCTGGTACGTCGAGAACTCGTAGAGGAGACAGCACTTCAACCGTCCGCAGTTGCCCAGGAGCCGGTTGTCGGTGAGCGGCATGTCCTGGGCCTTCGCCATCCTCACGGAGATCGGCTCGAAGCGCCGGAGGTAGGACGAGCAGCAGAGCTGGCGGCCGCACGGTCCGATGCCGTCCATGAGCTTGGTCGTATCGCGCGCGCCGACCTGGCGCATCTCGATCCGAGAGTGGAACTCGCGGGCGAGGTCGCGGACCAGCTCGCGGAAGTCGACGCGGTCCTCGGCGTTGAAATAGACGGTGACGCGGCGCGCGGCCGGCTGCATTTCGACGTCCACCACCTTCATCGAGAGCCCCCGCGCGTGCGCCAGCTCTGCGCAGGTGACGATCGCCGCCTTCTCGCGCTCGCGGCGCTCGCGGTACTCGCGGCCCTCGGCCTCCGTCGCCAGGCGCACGACGCGGCGATAGAGGCGGTCGCGCTTCGTCTCCGGGAGCGCACGCTTGGGCCGCCGGATCTCGCCGATCGCCGTGTCCTGCGCCGTCTCGACCACCACGAGGTCGCCCACGTGGGCATCCAGATCGACCAGCTTGTAGTCGTCGGCCGGCGCGCTCCCGTGGAGCCGGACCCCGATCAGGTATTCCGCCTGAGATTCCATGGATCTATCCTCATGCCGCCCGCAGGGCAAGGCGGCTCAGTATCACCTCGAGGGTGAGCCGGGGCGCCACGTTACGCGCGAGCGCCTCCCGCGCCTGCCGGCAGAGCTCGATCGCCCGCAGCAGGTCGTCGAGCGTCCACGTCTCGGCTTCGCGGGCGAGCTCCACGGCACGCGGGGTGTCGGCGAGCAGCGAGGCGGGGACGGCCGCCTTGGCCAGGACGAGATCGCGGCAGAGGAGCCAGTAGGCATCCACGAGCCCCTCTGCCGTCTCGCGGTCGATGCGCTCGGTGCGCCTGAACATCGCGTCGGTGCCCTCAGCCCTCACCTCGCCCAGGAGCGTGCGCGCCTGGGCACGCGCGACCGCGGCAGCCTCCCCGCCACGCGGCTCGAAGCGCACGACCTGACAGCGCGAGATGACGGTGGCGGGCAGCGCCCGCGCCCGCGGCAGGATGAGGATCAGCACCGTCGCGGGGGGCGGCTCCTCGAGGGTCTTGAGAAACGCCTGGGGCGCCTCGCCCGTCATGCGCTCGGCCTCGTCGAGGACGAACAGCTTCCGGGGCGCCATCACCGGCCGGAGCGCCGCCTGGCGCTCCAGCTCGCGGATCGCGTCGATGCGGATCGCGCGGGCGCCCTTCGGATTCGTCTCGGGCGGCGTCGGCGCGATCACGTGCAGATCGGGATGCGTGCGCGCGGCGGCGAGCCGGCAGCCGTGACACCGTCCACAGGGCGGCATGCCGGACGCAGCCGGGTCGCGCCTCGTCTCGGGCCACCCGCCGACCGCACCCGCCTCGCGGCCCCCGCTACCACAGAGCAGCGCGTGGGCGAAGGCGAGCGCGGTCGTCATCCGTCCCGCGCCCGGCGGCCCGACGAACGCGTACGCATGCGCGACGCGGTCGGTCGCGAGCGCCCGCCGGAGCAGCGCGACGGCACGCGGCTGGTCGCGGATCGCGTCAAGCGCCACGCAGGAACTCCTCGACGCTCGCGCGCACCGCCGCGGCGACCACGTCCGGGGCCTCCCCCGCGCGCACGAGGCGCACGCGCTTGGGCTCCGCGCGCAGGATCTCGAGGTAGCCCCGACGCACGCGCCGATGGAAGGCGAGCGGCTCGCGCTCGAAGCGGTCGCGCCGCCGGCCGCGCATCCGCCGGAACCCCTCGGCGGGATCGACGTCGAACAGCAGGGTGAGGTCCGGCAGGACACCGCCGGTCGCCCGGACGTTCAGCTCGCGGACCAGGTTGGGGTCGATGCCGCGCCCGTAGCCCTGATACGCCACGGTCGCGTCGGCGTAGCGGTCGGAGAGCACCACGCGGCCGCGCTCGAGCCACGGGCGGACCTTCTCGGCGACGTGCTGGTGACGCGCGGCCATGAACAGGAACACCTCGACGAGCGGCTCGGGCCGAAGCTCGAACAGCCCGCGCACGGCGAGCCCGAGGCGCGTCCCGTCGGGTTCCCGGGTGCACTCGACCCGGTGCCCCTTGGCGCGCAGCCAGCGTGCGAGGCGCCGCATCTGGGTCGTCTTGCCCGACCCCTCGACCCCCTCGAACGTGATGAGCACTCCGTTCACGTCCAGACCCTCCGCGTACCGCAGTATGCCACGCTCGCGCGGGGCCCCGCCCCTATCGTCGTGGCGCGCGCGCCGGAGGCGACTCCTCGTTCGTGGCGGCGTCGGCGGGCGGGACCCGCGCCTCGGTGGCCGGGGCCGACGCCTGGCCCGTGCCCAGGAGGACACGCACACCCCTCGAGTGAGCCTCGACCCTGTAAGGAACCTCGCGGGTCAGCTCGATCACCAGCCGGGCGACGTTCGTGCGGAACTGCCCACCGCGGATCGTCTTGACCGGATCGATGTCGACCGCCAGGGGGCCCACCGTCCAGTGATACAAGGCGTCCTCGAAATCGAGAACCAGACGGTATGGCCCGTCCATGAGCTCGCTCCGATACCGCGGCGGGCCCGACGTCTTGACGTCGACCCGGACGCCGTCACTCCGGGACTGGACGCTCACGTCGATCAGCTCGACGGGCGCGTCGGCCGTCTCTCCCGCCGCGGCTCGGGCCCAGAGGGCGAGCGCGAGCCCGAGCGACGCCCACGCGCGGCGGTTCACGCCAGATCCTCGTCCATACGGAAATATTCGCACGTGACCCGTAGGATCGGTACCGGGGTCTCAGATGTGGCTGATCGTCTCGCGCTCGGCGGGCTCTCGCTCGCGACGCCGCCCGCGCTCGAGGATATCGCGGGCGAGGTGACGGCCGCCGAGGCCGAACGCGACCGCGAGGGCGAGCACGAGCCCGCCGAAGAGGATGCCGAAGGCGATCACCACCGTGTCGCGACCGATCCCGACCTCGGTGAGCGCGGTCGCGAACGCGAACAGGAGCACGAGCCACCGGGCGGCGCGGGCCAGGAGGCCCGCCTCGGGCAGTCCCGCGTTGACCGCGGCGATCAGCACCGCCTGGCCGAGGAAGTTCGCCGCGAGCCAGCCGACGACGAGGATCAGCAGCGCGGCGAGCGTGCGCGGGAGCAGGTGCATCAGCGTGCGGGTCGCGCCCGGAGCGCCGGGAATCGCGAGGGCATCGATCCCCATGGTCGCGAAGACCACGAAGACGCCCCAGAACACGCTGAGCCGCAGGAGCAGCGACGGCGTCTTGTAGACGCCCGCCCGCGCGAGCGCCCCGGTCAGCCCCCACGCTCGGCTCCGCCGGTCGAGGTCCACCGCGCGCGCGAGCCACCCCGACAACGCGCCGCCGACCCAGCCGAGCGTGGCCCCCAGGGCCACGAGCGTGAGCATGGCGACGACGCTGGGCATCACCGCGCGCACCGTCGCCCCCGTGTCGCGGACGGCGGTCCAGACGAGATCGCGCCAGAAGTCAGCCATCGCTCGGACCTCCTTGCGTCGGGGCGCGGTCCTGCTCGCCGATGACCGTCTCTTCCGCGCCGAGCCGTGACTCGAGCGCGCGCAGGCGCGAGCGGAGCCGCCAGCGCTCGACGAGGAGCGGCACGCCCACGAGCACGACGCCCAGGGCGACCGAGACGAGCATGATGCCCGCCAGCGGGACCGCGTCGAGCTGCCAGATCAGGAAGCGTATGGCGGTCGGGGCGTTGTTCTGCAGCGCGAACAGGGTGATGGCGGCGGCGATGACGGCGACGACGATGTATTTGAACGCCATGGCGCACCTCGCGGCCTCGGGCTGAAGTGTACCCCACGGGCGGCGCGAGCCATACCTCCGGAGGAGGCCCGCGCGGTGGGAACAGGCGGCGCACCGCCGAGACCTGCCGTCAGCGTGCCTTCGCGAGGAAGTGGGCGCGCCGGTTCTTGGCCCAGCACGCCTCGGTGCGCTCCCGGCACAGGGGCCGTTCCTCTCCGTAGCTCAGCGCGGTGATGCGGTCGGCCTGGATCCCGCGCGAGACGAGATAGTCCATCGCCGCCTTCGCACGACGGTCGCCGAGAGCCAGGTTGTAGGCGTCTGTGCCCCGCTCGTCGCAGTGGCCCTCGATGAGGAGAAGCGCGCTCGGGTTCGTCCGAAGCCAAGCGGCGCTGGCGTCGAGGATCCTCGCGTCGCCCGGACGGATGTCGTAGCGATCGAAGTCGAAGTGGATGTCCTCGAGCTCGGCCCGCGTGGCGAACTCGGCGACGGACGGACGTGCTGGCCCGATCGGCGCAAGCGTGTCTGGCGTGACGGCTGGTGCGGTTGGTGCGCCGGGCGTCACCGTGCCCGGCCGCGTCGTGACCTCTCCGAGGGGCGCGACCGACCCTTCCGGCGCCGTGGTTCCGCCGGCGCGCTCCGGCGCGCGTGTGGCGACCGGTGGCGGCGGGGAGACGTCCGCCGTGACGGTACGCTTCTCACACCCCGCGACGAGCGTCGCGGGCACCAGCATCGAGACGGCGAGGACCCAGAGCTGTCGGTTCTTCATGATTCCTCCTGGTTGTCGGCGGCTGCTGCGTCTCCTCGGAGTGTACGAGCGCGAGGCACTATACGCCACCCCAGAGCCGGCAGAGTCCGCGCAGGGGGACGCCGACCCAACCCGGACGATGGTCGATCTCATACCGGACCTCGTAGAGCGCCTTGTCCAGCTCGAACGCGGCCAGGGCCCGCTCGAGCGCGGGTCGGGACGCCGGAAGGAGCCGCACGGGCGCCTGCGACACGGCCTCGACGTACGCGTCGAGGAAGACGCCCGCCGCGAGCCGGCGCCACGCCTCGCCCGTCGCGGCGAATTCGTCCGCCGATCCGAACGCGGTCGCGGCCGCATAGTCGAATGAGCGCAGCATGCCCGCCACGTCCGTGAGGGGCGACTGTTTCGCCCGCCGCTCCGCCGCCGGCCGGGCGGGCTCGCCCTCGAAGTCGAGGAGCACGAAGCCGTCGTCGGTGCGGAGCGTCTGGCCGAGGTGATAGTCGCCGTGGATCCGAATCTTCGCGCAGCCTGCATCGGCGAGGGCGCCGAGCGCGCGCGCGTACGTGAGCAGCGCTCCCTCCCCCGCGGCGAGCGCGCGCGTTTCGTCTCTCCACTCCGGCGGCACGCGCCCGTGGCGCGCGCGGACCATCGCGCACGTGCGCTGCACGTCCGCCGCGATGCGTGCGCTCCACGCCTCGGCGTCCGCCGCCGTGATCGGCTCCGGAGCGAAGACCGGATCGGCGGCGTCCGAGGCGAGCGCGTCGTGCAGGCCGCCCGTGAGCGCACCGAGCCGACCGAGAGCGCCGAGCATGCTCGCCGCGGAGGCATGGACGATCGCGTCGAGCCGTGACGCCTCGATCCGCTCGCGGCGCCCCCGTGCGACGACGCGGTCCCGGAGACCGCCGAGCTGCTCGAGCGCCCAGGCCCACCCGTCGCCATGGTTCGGGACGTAGCGCTGGAGGATGGCGAGGGTCGCGGCGGGCCCCGCGGCCGGGACGTACTCGATCGCGCCGGCGACCTGGGGCACGTGCGCGAAGCCGACGCGCGAAGTCAGGAAGGCGCCGATCTCGTAGTCGAGGCTCCGCCCCGGCTCGATCCGCCGGAGCGCCTTGAGGACGAAGCGATCGCCGTAGACCACCGACGTGTTGGACTGCTCGACGCCGAGGCGCCGGGGTTTCAGACGAGCCGCTTGCGCGAGGGCGGGCCCACCGTCCCCTACGACGAAGCGGAGGTGACCGCGGACGCTCGACACCCGCCTCCCCCGCCCGAACGCCTCGAGCAGCGCGCGGCAGAATGCGGGATCGTCGAACGCATCCTCGGCGCACACCGACGCACCGTTCAGATCAAGCGCGAGCGACACGGCCCCGCGCGGCGCGCCGCCCTCGCGGAGGACGAAGGCCACGAGGTATCGCTCGGCGGCTCCCTGGTCAAACGCGACGTCGACGAGGCCCAGCCAGCCGCGCTCACCGACCCGCGCCCAGTCGGCGGCCCGCACGGCGGCGATGGCGCGCCCCTTGCTCCCGAACCACCGGTGGTGCGGCAGCAGGTGCGGAAGCTCCGCGGCGACCGCGCGGTCGAGCGCCTCCTGGATCAGCCGCGGTCCGAGCGCCGGCGTCCGCTCCCCCCGACGTCCCTTAGATGGCCGTGGTCTCGATCCCATACGGCTCGTCCGCACCGTCGGACCGATCGAGTCGGAACCAGTAGTACCCGTGCGGTCCGATGCTCACGACGTACGGGGCCGCCTGGATCGGGGGGAAGACCGTGTCGCCGAGCATCTCGAGCGGCCTGATGCCAGCGAACTCGGCGAGGTCGAGCTCCACGGGCTGCGGCGCCCCCGAGAGGTTCGCGACGATCAGCACCGTCTCGCGCCCGTGCCGCCGCAGGTAGGCGAGCACCTTCGCGTTGCGCGGCCGCAGGAACTCGATCGTGCCGCGGCCGAACACGGGCGACGTGCGGCGCGCGGCGATCAGCCGCCGCATCGTGCTGAGGAGCGAGGCGGGCTGCCGCATCTGCGCGGCGACGTTCACCGCCTGGTAGCCGTAGACGGGATCGGCGATCACGGGGAGGTAGAGCGTCCCCTCCGGCGCCGTCGAGAAGCCCGCGTTCCGGTCGCTCGACCACTGCATCGGCGTGCGCACGCCGTTGCGGTCGCCGAGGTAGACGTTGTCGCCCATTCCGATCTCGTCGCCGTAGTAGATGATCGGGCTGCCCGGCAGCGTGAGCAAGAGACAGTTCAGCAACTCGATCCGCCGCCGGTCGTTGTCGAGGAGCGGCCCCAGCCGCCGCCGGATCCCGAGGTTGAGCTTCATCTCCGGGTCCTGGGCGTACGCGTAGTACATGAAGGCGCGCTCCTCGTTCGTGACCATCTCGAGTGTCAGCTCGTCGTGGTTCCGGAGGAAGAGACCCCACTGGCACCCGGGCGGGATCGGCGGCGTGTGCGTGTAGATGTCCACGATCGGCCGCCGCTCCTCGAGGCGGAGCGCCAGGTAGAGGCGCGGCATCAGCGGGAAGTTGAACGCCATGTGGAACTCGTCGCCGTCGCCGAAGTAGGGGCGCACGTCCTCCGGCCACTGGTTCGCCTCGGCCAGCAGGAGCCGGTCGCCGCCGTACTCGCGGTCGATGACCGCGCGGAGCTCTTTCAGGACCGCGTGAGTCTCAGGCAGGTTCTCGCAGCTCGTGCCGTCGCGCTCCACCAGGTACGGGACCGCGTCACAGCGGAAGCCGTCCAGACCGCGGGCGAGCCAGAAGCGCATGACGTCGAGCATCGCGCGGCGGACCGTGGGGCTGTCGTAGTTGAGGTCCGGCTGGTGGCTGAAGAACCGGTGCCAGTAGTACGCCCTGCGCTGGGGGTCCCACGTCCAGTTCGACTTCTCCGCGTCGACGAAGATGACGCGGGCGTCCGTGTACCGCCGGTCGGTCGCGCTCCACACGTAGTAGTCCGCGTAGGGTGACGCGGGATCGGCGCGCGAGGCCTGGAACCACGGGTGCGCGTCCGAGGTGTGGTTCATGACCAGGTCGGCGATGACCCGGAGGCCGCGCGCGTGGGCGGCGTCGAGGAACTTCTGGAAGTCCTCGAGCGTGCCGTACGCGGGGTGGATCGCGAAGAAGTCGGCGATGTCGTACCCGTCGTCGCGCAGCGGCGAGGCGTACATCGGCAAGATCCAGAGGCAGTCGACGCCGAGCTCCGCCAGGTAGTCGAGCCGCTCGGTCAGGCCCGCGAAGTCGCCGACGCCGTCGCCGTTACCGTCCATGAACGCCTTGACGTGGACCTCGTAGAAGACGGCGTCCTTGTACCAGTCGCGCTCCACCAAGCTCCGCGTCATCGCCAGCGCTCCACGAGGTAACGCTTGTGCCGCTCGAAGGCCTCTCCCACTCCGTCCAGGTGGGCCTCGGCGGCCCCGACATCGCGATCCCGCGTCGCGACGACGAAGGCGGCGGTGCGGCCCAGGTAGAGCGGGACGAAGGAGCGCAGCAGGTGGTCACGGTACACGACGTTGTAGTGGTGGCCGAGCGCGAAGTCGTATACCACCCGCGTCCACAACTCGTCCGGGAAGCGAAAGCGCGCCGCGCTGCTCGCGTCGAGGCTCAGGACGTCGCCGAGCGTCTCGGGCGCCAGGATGTGCTCCCAGATCGTGCCGAGATCTCGCAGCCCCCGCCGGAACGCGCCCACCATGCGGTCGACGTCGAGCGCGACGGGCTCCACCGACGACGCGACCGGCGCGCCCGCGGCCGGTACCGGCTCGCTGCCGCGGATGTCGAGCCACAGGTCGTCGTACCCACCCATCACGGCGAAGAGTCCCCCGACCGCCTGGGCCACCATCGTCGGCAGGTCCGCCGTCCGCGAGCGCGACGCCGCGCGCCGGTGGCCGAGCCACGCCTCCCAAACGGCGAACCCGTCGGCGATCGCAGTCCCCTCGACCCAGAAGTCGGTCTGGTTCGTTCCGGGCGCGGGCCACCGCGGGTCGGCGAGCAGCCGATCGAGCAGCCTGGCAGAGAGCGCCCCCGCGCCCGCCAGCGGCTGGTGCAGCCGCCGCCCGAAGAGCGCCCGGACCAGCGGCGCCAGCACGAGGTTCGTGATCGTGCCGTCGTAACGGTGGCGCGCGTGCACCGGGACGACGAGGTCGGCCTTCTGCTCGAGGACGGGACGGAGCAGACGCCCGAGCCACTCGTCGGCTGCCGAGGTCACGTCGGCCTCGAGCAGGCCGAGTCCACGCGCGCCGAGCCGCCGGGCGACCGCGAAGGTCAGACGGAGCGCGGCGCCGCGCCCGGGCACGCCGTGGAACGGCACGGCGAGGCGCTGGCCGAGCGGCGTCGCGTGGCGGGCCCGGACGAGAGGGAGTCCGGCCGCCGCGAGGCGAGCCGGCGTCCCGTCGGTCGAGCCGGCGTCGGCGTTGATCAGCACTGCCGGAGCGCCGGGGAAGTGACGCTCGAGGCCCGCGCGGACGACCTCCACCACGGCCGGCACGGTCTCCGCGTTGTTGTACGTGAGCACGCCGACGGCGATCTCGCACGGCGGGACGCCCTCGAGCTCCCGCTCGACGTCGGGCGGCAGCGCGGAATCCTGGGCGCCGGCCGTCATCGCGCGAGGTGGGTCATGAGCGCCAGGAAGTCCGTGAGATGGCGCGTGATGAGAAACGACCGTCGCACGTGCTCTCGACCGGCCGCGCCCATCCGGGGGATCAGCTCCGGATTGTTGAGCAGGTGGCGGATCCGAAACGCCGCGCCTTCGACCGTGTAGCCCGTGTAGCCCGTCACGTTAGGGATGATCTGCTGCGCCAGGCCACCCGCGTAGCCGCCGATCACGGGCTTCCCCTTCCACATCGCCTCGGCGGGGCCGAGCTCGAACCCTGCGCGCACCGACTTCTGTAAGACGATCGTCGCCGCGCGCTGGAGGGCGTTGATCTGACGGTGCGCCTCCGCTGGCAGCTCGAGCACGACGACGTCGGGGTCCTCGCGGGCGGCCTCTCGGAGCTCGCTCAGAATCTCGACCCGGTCCGGCTCGTCGCTGGCCGTGCCCGCCAGGACGAGCCGCACGTCGTGGTGCTTCTTCACCATGCGGTAGGCGTTCACGACGCCGACCGGGTCCTCACTCGCCGTGAACGGCCCGATCTGCACCAGCAGCGGCTTGCCCCGGACCACGCGGAGCGACGTCAGGATGTCCGTGAGCTCGCGTGCCGACAGCTCGCGGTTCTTCTCGGACAGCGGGTCGATGGACGGCTGAATCACGTACATCGGGATCCCGAGCCTGCCCTCGAACCCCGGCAGTGAGAAGACCGCGGCGTCGTACTGGTCGGCGAACTGCCGGAAGAAAGACCAGGCGGCGGGGCGGGCGGCGGAGCAGTCGAAATGGCACCGCCAGAGCCAGCGGCCCTCGGTCCGGTGGGTCACGAGACTCGCCGGCTGGACGTCGTGGACGAGGACGAGGTCGGCGTCGAGCGCGAGCTTCTTGGCGTTCACCCGGTTCATCTCGACCCAGTGGGCGAGCCCCTCGTCGCCGAGCACGCGCTCCGCGCCCTCCAGCGCCGCCTGGAGCGCGCGCGTGGTCGCATAGTAGGCCGGATCGCCGCCCGTGATCTCCCAGCTCGTGTCGACGCCCAGGTCGCTCAGGATCGGGACGGCCGCGCGGAGGATCTCGGCTGCGCCACCGCCCAGCCGACCGCCCGTGACGTTGAGGAACCGTCGACCCCGCACGCGCTCGGCGAGTCGCAGGATGATATCCACGGCGCCGGGCGGCGCCACCTGACGGTAGTCGTCGATCCGGCTCATCCCGGCTCCTCCTCCAGCGCGCGGTCGACGAGGCTCAGGAGCCGCCCGCGGACCCGCTCCAGCGTCGTCAGGTAGGGGTCGATGCGCTCGAACCGCTCGGCGAGCGCCGGCAGCTCGAGCGCGGCCCGGAGCCACTCGCCGAAGTCGCCCGCGCGGCGGCCGCCCCGCGCCCGCGCCTCGACCGCGTGCAGATAGATCGCGCTCGCGTCGACGGAGGCGAGCCCGGCGCGGAACTCCGCCAGCGTCGTCGCCACGAGGCCGAGCTCCACCTCGACGAGATGGGAGCGCTGGAAGTGGAACGCTCGATCGAACTCGACGCGGAGGTCTCCACCGCGCGCCCGGAGGTGGTCCTGGAGGATCGTCACGAGGTGCTCGCGCAGCGCCTCGACGTTCTGAAACGCGAACGGATCGACGACGGCCAGTCGCTCGGCGAGCGTGCGGTCGCCGATCTCGAGCGCGGCCCACCGCGCGAAATCGTTGCCGTACGCGGTCGTGAACGGTCGGTGGCGGAGGACGTAGCCGAAGGTGTGGAAGAAGACCGAGTCGCCCGGCGCCTCCTCCAGGCGGTGCATCAGCTCGCGCTCGTCGAGCGCGTGCATGTCGAGCGCCTGTCGCAGCTCGACGCAGCCCATGAAGAGGAACGGGCGCGCGGCGCTACGCATGGTCGGGCGGTCGGCCCCCTCTCGACGGAATCGTGTCAGGCGAGCGCGACGGCGAGTCGGCGGAGCACGACCTGCATCTCCCGCACGTCACGCACGCGGTAGTTCGCGGCGCTCGGCCCGTTGCCGACGCGGACGGTCAGCGCGCGCCCCTTCAGCGCGGCGAACGCCGCCTCGTCGGTGGCGTCGTCGCCCGCGTAGAGGACGACGGAGCCGCCGCGCGGGAGCGTTCGTCTCGCGCGGTACGCGATCCAGCACGCGGCCTCGCCCTTGCCCCAGCGGACCCGCGGAACGAAGTCGAAGACCTCGCGACCGGGGATGAGCGTCAGCCCGGGCACGCCCCGGAGCACGCGCGTCACCAGCTCCCGCACCGCGCGGCGCCACGCTGGGGCGACGTGCCGGTAGTGAAGGCTCACCGCGAGCCCCTTGAACTCGACGCGCGAGCCCGGGATCGCCTCGGCGGCGGCGACCAGCGTGCGCCGCGCCCTGACGAGGCTGGCGGTGCGCACCCTTGGGTGACGGAAGGCGAGGCCGCCGCCCCGGATCTCCAGCCCGTGACACCCCCCGTAGATGACGTCGTCGAGCGCCACCCGGGCCCGGACGTCCGCCAGCGCGCGCCCCGAGAGGATCGCCAGGCGGGCCCGGTCGCTCGTCGCCAGACGTTCGAGCGTCGTCCGCACCGATGGCGCCAGGATCGCCGTCTGCGGCGACGGCACGATCGGGGTCAGCGTCCCGTCGTAGTCGAGGATGGCCACCAGGCCGGCGCCGCACGCGAGCTCGCGCTCGAGACGCGCGAGGAGACGGGGCGGCACGTCAGGACGCCTTGACTCCCGGCGTCTCGACCGGGATTCGGGAGAGCTCGCTCAGGAGGAGCCCGGCCCAGCGGTAGATGTTGTGCTCGGACACCACGTGGCGCATCCGCGTCATCCGCGCCCGCCGCTCGTCCTTGGACATCTCCAGGGCCGTGCGGATCGCCTCGGCGGTCCCGGCGAGGTCGTACGGGTTGATGATGAGCGCGTCCCGCAGCTCGTGGGACGCGCCCGCGAACCGGCTCAGGATGAGCACGCCGTCCTCGTCGTCGCGAACGGAAACGAACTCCTTGGCCACGAGGTTCATGCCGTCGTGGAGCGAGGTGACCATGCAGAAATCCGCGTGGCGATAGTAGGACCAGATCTCGCGGTGCTCGTGGTGGCCGGAGAGGTACACGATCGGCCGCCAGCCCTTGGTCCCGAGCCGCTGGTTCACCTCGCGGACGGTCGCCTCGACCTCGAGCGCGAGCTCCGCGTAGCGCTTGATCGAGGTCCGGCTCGGCGCGCCGAGCTGGACGAACACGAGACGCTCGCGGTACTCGGGATAGCGCTCGAAGAACCACTGGATCGCGCGGAGGCGCTCGGGGAGCCCCTTCGTGTAGTCCAGCCGCTCGACGCCGACGCCCAGGAACTCGGCGGAGATCCCGAGCTGGCGCCGGAGCTCCTCGCGCGTGCGCTGGGGCGGGTCGTCCACGAACTCGGGCGCGACGCTGATCGGGAACGGCTTGACGGCGGTCACGCGCTCCCCGCGGGTGACCGTGAAGTGCTCCCAGTCGATCCGCGTCTCGAGCGTTCGATCCACCGTCTCCAGAAAATTGTTGCAGTAGTACTGCGTGTGGAAGCCGACGAGATCGGCGCCCAGCATGCCGGCGAGCAGCTCCTGCTGCCACGGGCAGATCGCGAAGGCTTCGAAGTTCGGCCAGGGGATGTGCCAGAAGAGCGCGACGCGCGCATCGGGCCGCTCCGCCTTGATGAGCGCGGGCAGCGGCGCGAAGTGGTAGTCCTGGATCAGCACGAGCGGCTCCTCGGCGTTCCGGATCTCGTCGAGCACCGTCTCGGCGAACTTGCGGTTCGCCTCGAGGTAGCTGGCCCAGTCGTCCGGGCGGAACACGGGCCGCGTGTGCACGATGTGGCACAGCGGCCAGAGCCCCTCGTTCGCGAACCCGTAGTAGTAGCCGCGCTCCTCCGCCGCCGTCAGCCACACCCGGCGCAGCGTGTAGCGCGGGTCGTCCTCCGGCACGGCGAGCCGCCCGCGCGCGTCCGCGGTCTCCCGGTCGGCGTCCCCGCTCCCGTGGGCGACCCAGACGCCGCCGCACGCACGCATCATCGGATCCATCGCGGTCACGAGCCCGCTGGCGGGGGTCAGCGTCTGGATCCGCCCGCCCTTTCGCACGTGGCTCACGGGCTCGCGGTTGGACACGACGACGAGCAGCCGGCCACTCAGGCGAAGGCTGACGAACTGCTTCAGACGCTCCTCGGTCCAGATGGACTCGCCCGCCAGACGCAGCGCGGCCTCGTGCTCGGCCGCCGCGCGGGCCCGCTGCATGCTCCGCGCGAGCCCGGCGACCTCGCGGGCGAGCGGTCCGAAGACGTTCGTGTCGGGCACCTCCGGGGGCGGCACGTAGCGGCCGGCGCGGAGCGCCTTCGTCCACTCCGACATCTTCGCCATCGGAGCCGTCACGCTGCTGCGGACGAGACCCAGCGCGATGAGCGAGATCACGAGTGCCAGCGCGAGGAACCGAAGCGCGTTGCGCCACCAGAGGTCCCACTCTGCGGCCTGCAGGTGCTCGGCGTCGAGGAACACCGCCAGCGCGCCCACCGGCCGCTCGTCCTGCGTGAGCGGCGCCGCGTACACGTACGCGAGTCGTCCACCGACCACGCGAAAGCCTTGGCTCACGGCGTTGTTGGCGACGGCGTCGGTCACCTCGGGGAGCGACGGGGGAAGGAGCTTGGCAACGTCGGGCGTCGCGACCATCAGGCCGGCGAAGCGGTCGTAGACCGCGATCCCGCGCGTCGGCCGGCCGAACTTCTTGAGGATGCGCTCGACGCCGACCGTCGAGCCGCGCGCGACCTGGGGCTCGATCGCCTCCTTGAGCCCCTCGCCCACGAGGACGGCTCGGCGCTTCAGGTCGTCGACGAGCCGCTCGCGCTCCTCGCGGATCTGCAGGAACGCGAACCCCCCGATGACGATCAGCACCGAGAGCCAGATGGCACCGACGAGGCGAATGGTGAATTTCATGGCGCACGACCCCGTCCCGGCAGGGAGGGCCGGGAGCTCAGAGGGCCTCTCAGAATTTTACCCCGACTCGACCCCGAAGTGCGCGCGTCGCCTTCTCTTACTTTTTCCCGCGACCCACGAGTCTCTGGAGCTTGAGGTTCATCTCCTTGACCAATGCCAGATCTTTCTCGGCCGCCGTCAGGCGATCCTGGGCCTCCTTGAGCCGCGTTTCCAGTCCCTGCGCGCCGGTGCGAGCCGCGTCGAGCTCGCGCTCGAGTCCGTCTGCGCGCTTCCGCGCGGCGTCGAGGTCCGCCTGCGCGCCTCGTGGAGGCATGCCCCACCAGAGGAACCCCACGAGGACACCGATCAGGATCCCGACGATCACGCCACCTACGACGAGTCGGTTCACCGGCGCGCCCTCCCTTCTACCGGGCCCTGAGCTTCAGGTCCTCGTAGGGTGCGGAGTAGGCGTGGCCCGCGATCAGACCGAGCCCAGACTCCTCGACCCGCGGGCCGACACCGTTCAGGAACGCGAGCTGCCAGATCGGCACGAAGATCGCCTTCTCGTGGACGAGCTGCTGGATCTTCACGAGGATCGCCTCGCGCTTCTTCCGGTCGAGCTCCGCGGACTGCTCGCGGAAAAGCCCGTCGATGTCCGGGTAGCTGCCGTAGACGTACGCCCCGCCGGCCACGACGAACGCCTCGAGCCGCGTGGCGGTGTTGCCGAACGCGCCGCTGGCCCCGTAGGTGAGGTTCTTGTACTTCTTCTCGCCCCACTCCCTGAAGAAGGCCGCGCGCTCGACCGGGCGCAGCTTCGCGCGGATCCCGACGTTCTGGAGGTAGTTGAGGATCGCCTCCTGCACGTTGGCATATGAGAGGTCGCAGTAGTACTCGCCGGCGTCGAACCCGTTCGGGTACCCGGCCTCGGCGAGGAGCCCTTTGGCCCGGGCCGGATCGTACGGATAGGGCGGCGGCTGCCAGAAGAACTCGAACGTGCTCGGGATGATGCTGAAGGTCAGCGCGGAGTGCCCCAGCGTGATGGCCTGGTTGATCGCCCTCCGGTCGATGGCATGGTTGGCGGCCAGTCGCACGCGGCGGTCGTGCCACGGCGACTTCGGGTCCCACTGGTCGAGCAAGTTGACCCACTGCGGAGCCTGGATCACCGCCGGCTTGAGCGTGAGCCCGGGCGTTCGCTGGAGCTCCTCGGCCAGCTCGCCGCGGATCGAGTAGACCACGTCCACCTCGCCCCGCTTGAGCGCGGCCAAGCGCGTGGACTCGTCGGGGATGACCTTGAAGACCAGGTGCTTGACGCTCGGCGTCTTGCGCCAGTAGAGGTCGAAGGACTCAAGAACCAGCTCCACGCCCGGCGTAAAGGAGACAAAACGATAAGGACCCGCGCCGACCGGCGCCTTTTTATAGCCCTCGTCGCCTACCTTCTCTACGTACTTCTTGGGCACGATCCAGCCGGCGCCGGTGGCGGTCGAGTAGAAGATCATGAAGTCGGGCCACGGCTGCTTGAGGCGAATGCGGACCCGCGCCGGGTCCGGCGTCTCGATCGCCGCGACCCGGTCCCTGAGGGTCTTGTGGCTGGTGCCCCGGTAGCGCTCGAGCGAGAACTTGACGTCCTCGGCGGTGACGGGGTCGCCGTTGTGGAACTTCGCGCCCTTCCGGAGGACGAACTCGTAGGCGAGACCGTCCCGGGAGACCGTCCACGACTCGGCGAGGCTCGGGGCCAGCGGGTTGCCGGGCATCGGCTTCACCATGGCGTCGTGCAGCGCGTACATGAGCATGAACGGCGTGATGATCCCCGGGGTCTCCGCGGGGTCGAACCAGGTCGGCGCCAGCGAGATGTGGACGCCCCAGGTGATCTGCCCCTCGGGCGCGGCGCGGGACGGCGTGGGCGTGAGGCATACCACGGACAGCAAGAGCGCCACGACCACGGCGCGACCCAGCCTTCCCTCGAGCGGCGATCGGCTCATCGTGATCTCCTCCCCGCGTCGCAAACCTGGGAATCGTGCGGACGAGACGCCGAGGCGACCTTCGAGTGGTGCGATTATCTGCAAATCGACTGGCCGGTTCAACTGCACTCTGGCCCGACGCGCGTTGCCGGGACTACACGCGTGTGGTAGGGTCCGGCCAGTCAGCAACAAGGGCAGGCCGGTACGCGCAGGGCGGTGCGGCTGAGCCGCCGCATCCCTAAGGGGAAGGAGAGTCTCATGATCTCTCATCGCATGATGCGTTCGGGCATTCTGGCGGCTCTCTGGGTCGCCCTGATGTGCACGGTCGACGCCGGCCCGGTCCGCGCCGACGAGACCTGCAACTCGCCCTACACCGCCAAGCTCATCAAGGGTCAGGAAGACTACGTCTACGTGTGGGCCCTGGGCGTCGAGGGGCTCGGCGACGGCTCCGACAAGCTGGTGACCGTGGACGTGCACCCGAAGTCGAAGAGCTACGGGAAGGTGATCGCTTCCGTGTCGGTCGGATCCCGAGGCGAGGCTCACCACATGGGCTTCACCGACGACCGGCGCTTCATCTGGGCGGGCGGGCTCTCGGAGGCCAAGATCTACGTCTTCGACATCGCCACCGACCCGGCGAAGCCCAAGCTCGTTCAGACGATCGCCGACCTGGCCGACAAGACCGGCTACCTCGGCCCACACACCTACTATGCCCTCCCCGGACGGATGCTGGTGCAGGCGCTCTCGAACACCCAAGACAAGAGCGGCGTTACCGGCATGGCGCTCTACAACAACAAGGGCGAGTTCATCGCCACCTACAAGATGCCGACCGACGGCGGCGGCGACGGCTACGGCTACGATCTCGCGGTCAACCCGAAGAAGAACGTGCTGCTCACGTCGAGCTTCACCGGCTACACGAACTACATGCGGTCGCTCTGGGACCTCGTGAAGGACGCGGAGGCGATGAAGCGCTTCGGTAACACCATGGTCGTGTGGGACCTGAAGGCCATCAAGCCGAAGAAGATTCTCAGTGTGCCCGGCGCGCCGCTGGAGATCCGCTGGTCGCTCAACCCCGGGCACAACTGGGCCGTGACCGCGACCGCGCTCACGTCCAAGATCTGGCTCCTCAAGCAGGACGGCAAGGGGGAGTGGCAGGCGAAGGATGTGGCGACGATCGGCGATCCAGCGAAGGTCCCGCTGCCCGTCGACATCAGCATCACCCGTGACGGCAAGGGGCTGTGGGTCAACACGTTCATGGACGGCACCACGCGCTACTTCGATCTGAGCAACCCGGAAGCGCCCAAGCAGACCTACGCGAAGGTCACCGGCAAACAGGTCAACATGATCTCGCAGAGCTGGGACGGCAAGCGCGTCTACATCACCTCGTCTTTGCTGGCGAACTGGGACAAGGTCGGTGCGGACAACGAGCAGTTCCTGCGCGGCTTCAGGTGGGACGGCAAGGGGCTCAAACAGGTCTTCGCGGTGGATTTCACGAAGGAGAAGCTCGGCCGCGCCCATCACATGAAGCTCGGCTCGAAGGCGCTGCGCAGCGCGGCGGCCGACGCGGCGGGGCTCGAGCGGCTCGCGCGGCGTTGAGCACGTCACCGTGAGGGGCAGAGGCCGTCGCGCCATTCCCCCCGCGGCGGCCAGGCTGCGCCAGCATGCGCGCGCGGCCGTGCTTCTCGCATGGCTCGTCTGGGCGAGCCCTGCGTCCACGCATGCGGGAGCGCCGCTTCCCGCACTCAACTTCGATCCCCCGCCGCCTGGGAGCTACACGTTGCACCGGATCATGGCGGCGCCGGACGGGGCGGTGCTGGGCATCGACGGGCGCAGCCGGCGGCTCTCTCAGTTCACGCGCGACCGCATCACGCTGCTCGGGTTCGTCTACACCACGTGCGTCGATCCCGACGGCTGCCCGCTTGCGTACCGCGTGTTCGATGCGATGAAGGCGGCGATCGAGGCCACCCCCGCCTTGAGCGACAAGGTGCGGTTCGTGACACTGTCGTTCGATCCGGCGCGCGACACGCCGGTGATCATGCGTCGGTATGCCGGCAGCCGCGTGCGCGACGAAGGTCGCGGATTGCGTTGGTATTTCCTCACGACGGGCTCGGTGCAGGAGCTCATGCCGCTGGTCGAAGGCTTCGGCCAGGACATCCGCTACACGATCGACCGGTCGAACGGGAAGCCGCGGCGGGAGCTCTCGCACGTGCTCAAGCTGTTCTTGATCGACGCTGCGGGCTTCATCCGGGAGATTTACACGTCCACCTTCCTCCACCCGCGAACGGTGCTCAACGACATCGAAACGCTCCTCATGGAGGACGCGTCTGGCGCTACAGGTGGTGGATCGGGAAGATGAGGCGGCGGATCGCCTCGATCTGCCGCTGCACGTACGCCTCAGCGCGGAGGCGCTTCGCCCCCGCGGGCCGCTCCGGCGGGTCCCACAGGGTCGGCGCGCGGAACCCGTAACGCCGAGCGTCCTCGGCGAAAGACACCGGGAGCTCCGCCGTGGGCTCGACGTCGTTCATGGCCGCCCACGCGGCGGTCCACGCGCGCGCCACGTTGGGCAGGTCGTAGCCGCCGCCGCCTAGCGCCACGAGCCGGGGCGAGAGCTCCACGATGCGCGCGACCGCGCGCGCGAACCCCTGGACGTCCAGCTCGAGGTGCGTGAGCGGGTCGGTTCGGTGGGAGTCGATGCCGAGCTGGGCGACGACGACGTCGGGCTTGAACGCGCCGACGAGCGGTGGCACGACCTCCTCGAACGCTGGGAGATACACGGACGCGTCGGTGAACGGCTCGAGCGGGAGGTTCACGGAATAGCCGAGGGCCGCGCCCGTGCCCAGCTCCTCGACGAAGCCGGTCCCCGGGAAGAGGTAATCGCCGCGCTCGTGCGTCGAGATGGTCATGACCTCCGGGTCCTCGTAGAAGGCGTGCTGCACACCGTCGCCGTGGTGGGCGTCGATGTCCACGTAGAGGACGCGGAGGCCGCGCGACTTGAGGTGGAGGATCGCGAGGACCGCGTCGTTGACGTAGCAGAATCCCGACGCGCGCCCAGGCAGCGCGTGGTGGAGGCCGCCGGCGAAGTGGAAGGCGCGCGTCGCCTTGCCGCTCGCGACCAGCTCGGCGGCGAGCAGCGAGCCGCCCGCGCAGAGCCGCGCCGCGTCCCAGAGCCCGGGGAACACCGGGTTGTCGCCCGGGCCGAGGCCGCAGCGGGCCGCGTGCTCGGGGGCCGTGCCGCCGTTCGCCGCCTTGAGCACGTCGAGGTAGTCCCGCGTGTGCCAGAGCGCGAGCGCCTGCTCGGTCGCGGGCTCGGGGAGGTGCACGCGCGCGTTCGGCAGCGCCGTGAGGCCGTACGCCTGCATGAGTCGCCACGTGAGGCCGAGCCGCTCCATCCTGAGCGGGTGCTCGGGCCCGTAGTCGAAGCGCCCGTACGCGTCCGAGTAGACGAGCGCGGTCTTCACTGGAGCGGGGCCATCATGTCGCCTTTCGTCCCGCCCTCCGCCACGTGCCGGACTTGCCGCCCGTCTTCTCGACGAGCTGGACCTTCGCAATCGTCACGCCCTTCTCGACCGACTTGATCATGTCGTAGACGGTCAGCGCCGCGACGCTCACCGCGGTGAGCGCCTCCATCTCGACGCCCGTCTTGTCCACGGTGAGCACGCGCGCCTCGACGGCGAGTTCGCCGCGGCGGAGGTCGTCGGAGAAATTTACGTCCACACCGGTGATGCGGAGCGGGTGGCAGAGCGGGATGAGCTGGGGGGTACGCTTGGCCGCGAGGATGCCGGCGGTGCGGGCGACGCCGAGCACGTCCCCCTTGGGCGCATTGCCGCGACGGATCACCCGCAGGGTCGCGGGCGCCATCTTGAGGACCGCCCGTGCCACCGCCGCACGGACGGTCTCACGCTTCTCGGACACGTCCACCATACGCGCGGCGCCCGCCGGCGACAGGTGGGACAGGCCGCGGACCTTGCCCGCGCGGGGCTTGGTCAGGCCGTGACGCCGGAGCGAGCGTGCCGGATGATTGCCTCCATCCGGTCTTTGGCCATCAGTTTCAGCTTCTTCAGCTCGCTCATTCGCCATTGCTGGTCGGCCGAGAGCGGGGCGGTTCGTCTGAGCGCCTCGAGCTCCTGATCGTGGGCGTGGTGCTCGCCGCGGAGGCGCCGGAACTCCTCGTTCTCGGCCATCAATCGCTCGATGAGGGTCTCCTGGTCCATGCGCGGCCTCCTTGGGTGGAGGGTTCTCAACTCGTGGGTGCCGCCGGAGTTTTTATAGCTCCGGAGCCGTCATAGTGTCAAGCAAACCCGCCGGAGAGCCGCCCGCGCTCCCCGCGGGACCAATGAGGTGGGCCGCGCTCGCCTTGAAGACCGCGGTGATCGGGAGCCCCTCGGCGAGGCCCAGATCGGCGGCCGAGCGCGCCGTGACCGTGGCGACGAGCGGAAAGCCCACGTCCACGACCACCCGGGTCGCCGGCGCGGACGGGACCAGGTGCCTGATCGTGCCCGTGAGGTGGTTGCGCGCGCTCGACAGGGGGGCGTGCTCCGTAGGCAGGGTGAGCGTCACGTCCTCGGGGCGAATGCCGAGCCTCACCAGGTCCCCCGGCCGGCCCCGAGCGGCGATCTCGAGCTTGCGCCCCGCGACCTCCACCACTGTGACGCCGCCGTCGCGGGCCAGCACGCGGCCCGTCACGATCGTCTCGACGCCGACGAAGCGCGCGACCTCCTCCGACACGGGGGCGTAGAAAACGCGCGCGGTCTCGTCGAGCTGGGAAATCCGGCCGCGTATCAGGACCGCCACGCGGTCGGCGAGGGCCTGGGCCTCGGCGCGGTCGTGGGAGACGAGGATCGTCGTCAGCCGGTCGCCACGGAGGATCGCGGCGAGGTCGGGCAGAAGCGCCTCCCGCGAGGGTGCGTCGAGGCCGGCGAAGGGCTCGTCGAGCAACAAGAGGTCGGGCTCGACCACGAGCGCGCGCGCAAGGGCCACGCGCTGCGCCTCGCCGCCCGAGAGCGTCCGCGCGCGCCGGTCCCGGAGCGGCGCAATGTTGAGCCGCTCGAGCCAGCGGCTGACCCGCGCTTCGCTCGGGTCGGCGCCCACGCCGCGGAAGGCCAGGCCGAGCCCGACGTTCTCGGCCACCGTCATGTCGGCGAGGAGCGGTTGCTGGAACACCATCGCCATCCGGCGCCGCTCGGCGAGCGCATGGGTCGCGTCCACCAGGCACCCGCCGAAGCTCACGCGGCCCGTGGTCGGCCGCTCGAGCAACCCCGCCACGCGCAGGAGCGTGGACTTGCCGCTCCCGTTCGGTCCGATCACCGCGAGCACCTCGCCCTCCGCGATCTCCAGCGACGGGACGTCGAGCACGTCGGCCCCGCCATAGCCGACGCGCACGTTCGCCAGCGCCAGGACGGGGAGCGCCATCAGGCGGGCAGCACGTGGATCGAGCCCCGGTGGATCGAGAGCTGCCAGTGGCGGTCACGCTCGATTTCGAGAATCTCGTAGACGAGGTGCGGCACCTCGACCTCGAGGTCGAAGGCGCCCTGCGCGGGCTCGCCCGGCGCGTCGAGGCGGAGCCGGAGGGTCCACACGGTGCCGAAATCCGCCTCGCTGACGAGCCGGCCCGACAGGAGGTTCATATGGTGCTGCGGGTCCGGCGCGCCGCGATCCTTGCGGATGAGCCGCACGTACTCGGGGCGGATGAAGAACGCGATCGGGCTCATGGGCGGCGGCAGGTAGGAGCGCGTCGGCGAGTTCACCGCCTCGAGCGTCTGGCCGCGCCAGCTGATCTGGATGCGGTCCGGCGTCGCCTTGACGACCGTGCCCCGCAGCACGTTCTTGAGGCTCATGATGCGCGCGACCGTCTCCGACGCGGGCTGCCACAGGAGCTCGGCGCGCGGCGCCGACTGGATGACGCGCCCGGACTCGTACACCACGATCCGATCGGCGAGACGGTACGCCTCGGTGAAGTCGTGCGTGACGACGACCGCGGGGGTGGACCACCCCGTGAGCGTCTCGCGCAGCTCGTCGCGCAGCGTCCGTCGGAGCGGCGCGTCGAGCGCCGACAGCGGCTCGTCGAGCAGCAGGAGCGCCGGGTCGATCGCGAGGGCGCGCCCGAGGGCGACCCGTTGTCGCTGGCCGCCCGAAAGTTCTCGCGGGTATCGACGCTCGAAGCCCCCCAGGCCAAGGCGCTCGATGACTTCGGCGCTGCGTCGGGCGCGCTCGCCGCGCGAGCGGTCGGAGAGCCCGAATCCGATGTTCTCCTCGACCGTGAGATGCGGGAAGAGCGCGTAGCCCTGGAAGACATAACCGATGCGCCGCTGCTGAGGCGGCAGGTCGATCCCCGCGGCAGCGTCGAAGAACACGCGCTCGCCCACCACGATCCGCCCCGCATCCGGACGGATCAGTCCCGCGAGGCACTGGAGGGTCAGCGTCTTCCCGGCGCCCGAGGGGCCGAAGAGCCCGACGACGGACGTCTCGGCGCGCCAGCGCACGTCGAGCGTGAAGCCAGGGTATCGCTTGACCAGCTCGACCGCGACCATCAGTAGCGGAGCCGGGCCAGCCGGCTCAAGCCGAAGAGCAGCACCACGACGGCGGCGACGGCGATCAGCGCGAGCGCGTTCGCCTCGTCCATCTGCGCGGCCTGCACGCGGTCGTAGATCGCGAGCGGTAGGGTCTGCGTCCGGCCCGGGATGTTCCCCGCCACCATCAGCGTGATCCCGAACTCGCCCAGCGCCCGGCAGAAGGCCAGCACGCCGCCGGCGAGCACCGAACGCCACGCGAGCGGCAGGGTCACGCTCCAGAAGACCGACCACTCGGAGCGCCCGAGGGTCCGTGCGGCCTGCTCAAGCTGCCGGTCGACGGACTCGAAGCCCGCCTGGGCCGACTTGATCACGAGCGCGATCGAGCCGACGCACGCCGCGAGCACCGCCGCGCCCCACGTGAAGGCGAGCTCGACGCCGAGCGCGGCCAGCGCCCGCCCGACGGGGCCACGGTTCCCGATGACGAGGAGCAGGTAGTAGCCGAGGACGGTCGGTGGCAGGACCAGCGGCAGGACGACGGCCGCCTCGAGCACGTTGCGCCCTGGAAAGCGCCGACGGGCCAGCAGGAGGGCGACGGGGATGCCGATCAGGAGTGTGAGCGCCGTCGCCGTCAGGGCGACGCGGAGCGAGAGCCAGACGGGAAACAGGTCCATGCTCGGATCAGAACTCCCCGGGCAGCCGGAACCCGTGACGTTTCATGATCGGGCGCCCCTCCGGCCCGTTCACGAACTGGATGAACGCCAGCCCGACCTCGGGCCGCGCGCTCCGCCGCACCACCGCGGCCGCCTGGTTGAGCGGCGCGTGGAGGCCCGGGTCGATCGCCACCCAGTCGATTTCCGGGACGTTCGCGACGGACAGCGCGACGATGCCGGCATCGACCGCCGCCGTCTGGAGAAACTGGAGCGTGTGCCGGATGTTCTCGCCGTAGACGAGCTTGGGCCTGATGGCCTCCCAGACCCCCGTCTTCCTGAGGGCCTCTTCGGCCGCGCGCCCGTAGGGCGCATGCGCCGGGTTCGCGATCGCCACGCGCCGGACGCTCGGGTCGGTCAGGCGCCGGAGCTCCGTCAGCTTCGGCGCGAACGTCTTCGGCGTGGCGAGCACGAGTCGGCCCTGCGCGTACAGCGCCCGCGTCTCGCCAAGGAGCGCACGCTCGGCCACGAGGCGATCCACGAAGGTCTGGTCGGCGGCGAAGAAGACGTCGGCGGGAGCGCCGTGCTCGATCTGCTGGGCGAGCTGGCCCGTCGAGCCGAGCACCAGCGTGACCCGCACGCCCAGCGCCTTCTCGAAGCGTGGCACGATCTCTCGGAACGCGAACGCGAGGTCGGCGGCGGCGAAGACCGTCAGCGACGGCGGCTCGGCGGCGGGCGCCCCGCCGGACCCGAGGGCGAGCCACGCGAGGACCAGAGCCGGGGAGAGCGAGCGCCGGATCACGCCCCTATCTTACAGGCTCACTCCCTAGAGGGCCCGGCGCTGCTGGATCGAGGTGAGCGCCCAGTTGACGAGGAAGACGAGGACCAGCAGGAGGAGCGAGAGCGCGATCGCCGCCTCGAAGTTGCCCTTGCTGGTTTCGAGCACCATCGCGGTCGTGAGCGTGCGCGTCTGCCCCTTGATGTTGCCGCCGACCATCATCGAGGCGCCGATCTCGGAGATGACGCCGCCGAACCCCGCCATCACGGCGGCGAGCATCGGTAGCCGCGCCTCGCGGAGCACCACCCAGATCATCTGGACGCGCGAGGCGCCGAGGGCCAGGAGCTGGAGGCGGAACTCCCGCGGCACCTGCTGGACGGCGGCCAGCGTGATCCCGGTGACGATCGGCGCGGCGATGACGGCCTGCGCGACCACGATCGCCGCGGGCGTGTAGAGGATCTCGAGCGCGCCGAGCGGGCCGCTCCGCCAGAGGAGGATCGTGACGAAGAGGCCGACGACGACTGGCGGCAGCCCCATTCCCGAATTCACGGCGCTCACGACGAGCCCGCGCCCCGGAAAGCGCGCGAGGGCGAGCGCCGTTCCGGCAGGAACGCCGAGCAGCAACGCGATCAGCGTCGCGCTCCCCGAGACCTGGAGCGAGAGCCAGAGGATCGACCAGATCTCACTATCGCCGCTCACGATCAGCCCGGTCGCCGCGCGCACCCCGTCGAGCAGCAGGGTCATGGCGCCACCTCCTCCTCGCGCTGGCCGGCAATCGGGACGAACAGCGGCTGGCCGTATCGGTCGACGCCGAAGGTGCGGATGACCTGCTGGACCTCGGGCGACACGATGAAGTCGGCGAAGGCCCGGCCGCCCGCCGCGTTGACGCGCGGGCCGTTCGCGGGGTTGGCCTCCAGCACCGAGTAGACGTTGCGCAGCGGCCGGTCGCCCTCGACCATGACCCGGAGCGCGACGCGCTTGCCGAAGGCGGAGAGCGTCGCGCGGTCCGTCAGCGTGTACGCCCGACGGTCGTCGGCGAGGCCCAGCGTCGCGCCCATGCCCTGGCCCGACTCGATGTACCAGGGCGCGGCGGGCGTGACGCCCGCCACCTTCCAGAGGGCGAGCTCGACGGTGTGGGTCCCCGACTTGTCACCGCGCGACACGAAGCGGGCGCCCGCGGCGGCGATCCTGCCGAGCGCGGCGACCACGCTCTTGTCTCCGGCGATCCTCGCCGGATCCGCCTCGGGGCCGACGAGCACGAAGTCGTTGTACATGACGAGCCGGCGATTCGTCAGCGTGCCATCGGCGAGGGAGCGCTTCTCCAGTGACGGCGCGTGGCAGAGCACGACGTCCGCTTCCCCGCGCGCGGCGAGCGCGAGCGCCTGACCCGTGCCGACCGAGATCGTCTTCAGCGTGTAGCCCGTCCGGCGCTCGAAGAGCGGAACCAGCACGTCGAGCAGCCCCGAGTCCTGCGTGGACGTCGTCGTCGACAGGATGACGACGTTCGAGCCCGCGCCCGCGGGCGCGGCGAGCATGAGCGGCACGAGGGCGGCGACCACGAGACGCAGGACCATCGCGAGTCTCCTCCTGTGCCGAGTGTAGCGCACGCGCTATTCTCGCCGGCTAGGACGCATCACCCCGCTTGAGGACGCCGACATCGTAGAGCAGCGCCGCCCGCTGGATGAGGCTGGCGATGACCTGGCCATAGAACTGTGGCATCGCTTCCAGATTGCCGAGCCGGGCGCTCAGGTGGAAGTGGCCCCGGCTGTCCTGGCCCGCGTAGTCGCGAGCGAAGTCCCGGTCGATGAGCGGCTTCACCCAGGGATACGTCTCCTCCGTCAATTCGACCACCGCGGCCCCCCGCACCTTCCCGTCCGGTCCCAGGCTGACGGCGATGCGGATGGGGCCGTGCACGGTGAACTCGGTGACGAAGATCGTCCCGGCCACGAGTCGGCCCTGGCCGTCGCGACCCAGATAGAAACGGTAGAAGTCCTCGTCCGGGGTCCAGCCGGTCTGCTGCTTGATCTGCGCCTGTTCGCTACGCGAAAGCCGGACCTCCCGGACGAAGAACCGTTGGGCGCCGGCCAGGAGCGTGACGATGGCGTCGCGGTCCGACATCAGCACGACCGGCGGGGTGATGTGGGCCCAGGCGACGCCGGCGAGCATCACGGCGCCGCTCACGACGCCGCCGAGCCAGCCGAGCCTTCGACGTCTCATACGCGGGGCTCTTTATTCACAGACTCGCCTCGGACGGCGGGGCCCCAGCCCCACGACGCCCTGCGGCTCGTACCGCCGTCCCGATCCAGAGCTGCCACAGAGAGATGACGGTGATCAGCGCGTAGCCGAGCGCGAAGAGGCTGCCCCCAGCGATGACGAGCACGGACAGCCCCGGCCAGACGAAGCGCGTCAGCCACATCCCGCCGATGTCCATCAGCGTGCCGACGAAGGGCAGGGCCAGGATCAGGGCCTTGAGCCATTCGCGCACCGACGCGAAGAGGAAGATCAGCCCGAGGAGCCCGGCGATGAGGGTCTGACCAAAGAGATGGGTGTGGCTGGTCTGGATGAGGAGCGGCGTGCGGATCCACACCTTGGCGGCGCTGCTGACCTCGCCCAGCGTGATCTCTTTCTCGCCCATCATCTGGCCAGCGCTCATGTGCGTCATCGGCATCGCCGGAGCCAGGCTGGCCTGCACGTCGGCCGGGGAGAGACCGATGGCCGTCGCCGCCTGGGTGAAGGCAGCCAGAGCGCCGCACCCGATGCCGAGCAGGTAGAGCGTGCAGAACACCTTGCCGCTCCACGGCAGACGCGAAAGGTAGATGCCGTTCATCGGTATCGCCTCCCTTCCACCGGTCAGCCCGGCACTCTAGAAGTTGAGCACGAACTGCAACGTCACCTGGTGGCTGTCATGGTCCGCTTCCCCGATGGGGACGCCGGGCTTGGCATCGGAGAACACCGGCTTGTTGGAGTGGTTCAGCCGGTACTCGAGCCTGACGTCCACCCAGTCGAGCGGGTGTTGCGTGCGCGCGTACGTCACGCCCAGCGGCCGGAGATCCGGGATGAGGCGCGAGAGATGGACGATCGGCGCGATGGTGAACGAGTGCAGCGTCTGCGCCACGCCGGTCCGGGCCGCGTCCGGGTCGTCGAAGAACCCGTAGCGGAACGAGAGGCCCAGCCACCGCGTGAGGTCGTAGTGGGCGAGGGCGTAGAGGCCGAGCCAGTTCACGTCCTGGTTGTCAGCGGCAGGGGCTCCAATCGGCGCCCCCCGGGAGCGAAAGGACACTCCCGACTCGCCGCCGTACACCGCCTCGCCGGCTAGGAGCAGCCTCGGGAGCGGAGACCATGTCAGGTCGACGTCCAGGATCCACCGGTCGTGCTTGGTGTCGCTCTCCTGCTCCGGGCCCCACCACCCGCCGATGCCGAAGTTCAGCAGCCCAGCACCGGGGAGCGGCGTGAAGCCGATGCGGCCGCCGAAGCTCTTGTCGCGGTTGTCATCCTCCAGCGTGTCTTCGGTCGTCTCGTTCTCCCAGCGGTTGACAACCCAGGCGGCGGCGTCGAACCAGGGCGCGAACTGATAGGCAGCCTGGAAGCCCGTCATGCTCATCGGCCGCCCGAAGCGGTTCACCTCGGACGTCGTCGCCGTCAGGTTCAGGGCAGCGTCGTGCCGCTCGTAGCCGAAGGGAGTGTCGAAGCGCCCGAACGAGAGCGCCAGCCCGTTGCCCATGGGCGCGATGCCGGTGATGTTGAAGCGGTGCAAGCTGACCTCGGTCGTGATGTCTTCCGCGCCGAACCGTTCGGTGCAGGGACCGATGGCGGGACAGCCGGCCGGCGTGAGATGGCTGTGCCGGTGGCCGTGGCGCTCCACCTCGAGGCTGGCGCCGGCCGAGAGCCAGGGCGAGAACGTCTTGTAGGCGCCGATCGTGAACTGGTCGAATCTGAAGTCGAGGCTACCGGGCTCCGAGCTGACGGGAGCGTTGCCCGCGAACTCCGGCACCATCTGGATATGCGAGTTATAGTTCGCCGAGCCGACGAAGAACCCCGAGATACGGACTCCTCCGATCTCGGGCTTCGGCAGCCCGACCATTTCGGCCGGGTGCTCCCGACCAGGCTGGATCTGGTACTCGCCGGGGCGCTGGGCCACAGCCGGCGGCGCCTGGGCCGCGAGGGGCGGGGCAACGGGGAGCGGCGGCGAGGAGCTCTGTTCGAGCCGCTGGAGGCGCTCCTGGAGCCGGCGGAGCTCTTGCTTGAGAGCTTCGATCTCCGACGGCCCGGCCGCCTGGGCGAACGCCGAGCCGCACCAAACAGTCTGAACGAAGACGCCGGTCGTTACGAGCGTTACCAACAGTCGACGCATAGTCGCCTCCTCGTGCGTGCGGGGAGAATCCGAGACCCCGCTCCGGGAGACGGGCGTCTCACCGGATCGTGGTGAGAGCTGGGGCGCTACGCGAGGGCTGGAGGCGCGCGGCCGGAGTCGGGGCGGAGCGACTGGCCCGCGGGGGCCCGGTCGTCGGCGTGGGCGCCGCTCCGGCGCTCGAGCTCCAACGTCGGCTCGAAGTCGACCGACATCGCGAGATCGGCGGGCGCCTGGGCCGCGATCGAGGCGATGGCGCACTGATGGGAGGGGTCGCGCGCGCCGAGATGATGGACGGAGTGGAACCCGCTCGCGAAGGCGAAGACCGCGAGAGCGAGACAGAGGCCGAGCGCGAGCCCGCGGCGTGGTCGACGCCGGCCGAGCGTCAGCGCCGTGAGGGCGAGGACGACCCACCACGAGCCGGCCGTCGGCGACGCGGCAACCACCGCGCTCGGACCCGGCGCGGTCGCGACGGCAGTGGCCGTCGGCGGCGAGGGCTCGACGCGCGCCCCCGACGGCAGGGCGCTCACGTGCGCGGACACCGGGGCGACGAGGGCCAGGAGCAGCCCGAGCGCCGTGAGCGCCCGCAGCACCGCGAAGCCGACGCGCCAGCGGGTCATCGCGAGCGGATTATACCCGACACGCTAGTCAACCCCGTGCGGGGGCGCACCGGTTCCCGACCGCGACGGCTTCGCATATGCTGTGGTGGGCAGACGAGCCCGGGGAGGAGCACGCCATGGCCAGGATCCTGTACGTGGGGACTTCGGGCAGCGACGATCCGACGCGCGCCGGGTTCCCGTTCAATTTCGCGCTGGGGGCCGTCGAGGCGGGCCACGCGCCGGAGATCTTCATCGCCGGCGAGGCCGCCTATCTCGTGAAGCAGGAGATCGCGAGCGCGGTGCTCCCGGTCGGTATGCCACCGCTCGCCGAGATGATCCGCAAGGTCGTCGAGCACCGCGTGCCCGTCTGGGTCTGAGGCCGCTGCTCGGTGGCCCGTGGGGTCACGGAGCAGGACCTCAAGTCCCTGAACGCGCAGTTCGTCACGCCCAAGGTCTTCGCCGAGAAAGTGGCGGCGGCCGACAAGGTCGTCTCGACCTAGGGATGCAGGTCGTCGTCCTCCGCGACGCGGCCGAGCTCGCCGAGGCCGCGGCGGCCATGTTCCGCGAGCACCTCGCCGCGAGACCGGACCTCGCGATGGCGGTGCCCGCGGGGCGGACGCCGCGGCGCATGTACGCGCGGCTGCGCGACCGGCAGGCGCGCGAGCCCGTCGCCTACGGGGCCATGCGCGTCTTCTCCGTCGACGAGCTCTGCCCACCCGCGCCCGCCGACGGGTACTTCTGGCGCCAGGTGTGGCGCGAGTTCCTCGCCTGGGCGGGCGTGCCGCCCGAGCGCTGCCGCCCGTTCGACGTCGGCGCGTCCGACCTCGCCGCGATGTGCGACGAGTACGAGGAGGCGATCAAGCGCGCCGGTGGCCTCGACCTTGTCATGCTGGGGCTCGGGCCGAACGCGCACATCGCCTCGAACGAGCCCGGTAGCGACTTCGACTCCCGCACCCGACCCGTGGATCTCACCCCCGAGACCGTGGGCTACATCCTGACCGACGAGGTCCTCCAGGGCGCGGTCAGCGACCGCGCCGTCACCCTCGGCATCGGGACGATCCTCGAGGCGCGCGAGGTCGTCGTGCTCGTCAGCGGCCGCGCCAAGCGCGTGCCGCTGGCACGGGTCCTCGACGGTCCCGTCGAGCCCGCCGTGCCAGCCTCGGCGCTCCGGCTGCACCCCCGGTGCACCCTGCTCGTGGACGCGGAGGCTCACCCCTGACGCGTCCCGCCATTACCCGAGGTCGACCCAGACCGTCTTGACCTCCGTGTAGTGGTCGAGACCGACCGAGCCCATTTCGCGGCCGAACCCGGACTCCTTGAAGCCGCCGAAGGGTAGCGCGGCGTCGAAGAGGTTGTACGCGTTCACCCAGACCGTGCCCGCCCGAATCGCGCGCGCGGCCCTGAGGGCCTTGGCGACGTCGCGCGTCCACACCGCCGCCGCGAGCCCGTACGTCGTCCGGTTGCCCTCGACGAGGGCCTCCTCGACGGACTTGAACGGGATGACGGAGAGCACGGGACCGAAGATCTCCTCGCGCGCGATCTTCATCGTGTTCGTGACGCCGTCGAAGATCGTGGGCTCGACGAAGTAGCCCTTGCCGCCGCCCACGGTCGCGCGACCGCCGCCCGCGACCAGGCGTGCGCCCTCCTTCTTGCCGGCGTCGATGTAGCCGAGCACCGTCTCCATCTGCTGCCGCGAGACCACCGGCCCCATGCGGGTCGCCTTGTCCATCGGATCGCCCACCTTGAGGCCTTTGACCTTCTGGGTGAGCTGCGCCATGAACACGTCGTGCACCTTGTCCTCGACGAAGAGCCGCGAGCCCGCGGCGCAGACCTCGCCCTTGTTGTAGAAGATGCCGGTCATCGCACCCTTCACCGCGGCGTCCATGTCGGCGTCGGCAAAGACGATGTTCGGCGACTTGCCACCGAGCTCCAGCGAGAGCCGCTTGAGCGTCCCCGCGGCCTCGCGCATGATCGCCTTGCCGACTTCCGTCGAGCCCGTGAACGCAATCTTGTCGACGCGCGGGTCGCGCACGAGCGCCATGCCCGCGCGGCCGCCGGGCCCGGTGACGACGTTGAACACACCATCGGGGAGGCCGGCCTCCTGGCAGAGCTCGGCGAACTTGAGCGCCGTCAGTGGCGTGAGCGAGGCGGGCTTGAGGACGACCGTGTTGCCAGCCGCGAGCGCCGGCGCGAGCTTCCACGACGAGAGCAGGAACGGGAAGTTCCAGGGCACGATCGCGCCGACGACGCCGACCGGCTGGCGCAGGGTGAACGTGAAGGCGTTCTCCCTGAGCGGGAGCGTCTCGCCGTGGATCTTGGTCGCCCAGCCCGCGTAGTAGCGGAAGACCTCCGCGGCGAACGGGATCTCGACCTTGCCCGAATCGAACATGGTCTTGCCGGTGCACAGGCTCTCGAGCCGCGCCATCTCGTCGAGGTGCTGGGTGATGAGGTCGCCGAGCCTCCAGACGATCCGGCCCCGCTCGGCGGCGGTCATCCGCGGCCAGGGGCCGTCGTCGAAGGCACGGCGCGCGGCGGCCACGGCGAGATCGACGTCGCGCTCGTCGCCTTTGGCGACCGTGGCGCTCGGCTCCTCGGTCGCGGGGTTGATCGTCTGATACGTCTCGCCGGAGACCGGCGCGCGCCAGGCGCCTCCGATGAAGAGCTCTGCCGTGGGCATGGGACCTCCTCCGTCGCCCTGGCGGGCGACGTCACCGATGGTTCGCGAAGTTCTTCCTGAGCCGCGGGGTCATCGCGGGGTGAGCACGCGGCCACCACCCGCCGCGCGGAAGCGCCCCGCGTCGACCAGCACGTCACCGTTGACGATCACGTAAGGGATCCCGGTGGGGTATCGGTGAGGCTCGGCGAACGTCGCCTCGTCCCTCACCGTCCGCGGGTCAAAGACCACGAGGTCCGCCGCGCACCCCTCGCGGACGAGCCCGCGGTCGGAGAGCCCGAGCCGCGCGGCCGGCATGCCGGTCATCTTGTGGACCGCCGTCTCGAGCGCGAAGAGCTTCTGCTCGCGCGCGTACTCGCCGAGCACCCGCGGAAAGGTCCCGTACATACGCGGGTGCGGCTTGCCGTGCTTCGGTCCCGTCCCCTCGGAGAGCCCGATCGAGTCCGAGCCGATCATGATGGCCGGATGGCGCAGCACCTTGGCGACGTTCGTGAGGTCCTGAGAGAACGCGACCATCCCGACCGTCGCGCGCTCCTCCCGGAGCAGATCCATCATCGCCTCGGCCGGAGTCTTGCCCGTCTGCCGCGCGAGCGCCGCGAGCGTCAGGCCCTCCAGCTCGCGCTGGCGGCACGTCGCGATCCAGATCTCGTCGAAGCCGAGGGAGCCCGCGGACAGGGTGAGCCAGCGCTCGCCGTCCACCAGGCACTCCTCGACGATGCGCCGCCGCGTCGTGCGGTCGCCGAGCCGCTCGAGCAGCTTGGCAAGCCCGCCGTCGTGGACCCAGGCGGGCAGCAGGTTGTCCATCTTGGTACTGCCGGCGTGATAGGGATAGACGTCGCCGCTGACGTCGACTCCGCGCGCTCGGGCGTCGTCGATCAGCCGGAGCACGCCGTCCATCTTTCCCCAGTTCTCGCGCCCGCCCACCTTCACGTGGGCGATCTGGACGCCGACGCCTGCCTCCTCGCCAATACGGATGGCCTCGCGGATCGAGTCCTCGACCATCGCGCTCTCGCCGCGGACGTGCGAGAAGTAGAGCCCACCGCGCCGGGCCATCGAGCGCGCCAGGAGGACCAGCTCCTCGGTCGTGGCGTAGGCGCTCGGCGGATAGACGAGCCCGGTCGAGTAGCCGTACGCGCCCGCGTCCATCGCCTCGTCGAGGCGCCGCTCCATCGCCTTCAGATCGTCCGTCGAGAGCGCACGGTTCTCCGAGCCGACCGCCGCGAGCCGCAGCGCGCCGTGACCCACGAAGTGGACGACGTTGATCGACGGCCGCACGGCGCGAAGCGCGTCGAGGTACTCGCCAAAGGTCTCCCAGCGAAAGTCGAGGCTCGCGCCGATCCCTCCCGCCCAGCCGCGTACGGCGTCTTCCCTCCCGGGTGCGATCGGCGCCTGAGAGAACGAACACATGCCGACGACTTCGGTCGTGCAGCCCTGGCGGATCTTCGACTCGGACGACGGGCAGCCGAAATAGAAGAGATCGGAATGCGAATGCGCGTCGATGAAGCCCGGCGCCACGACGTGGCCCGCGGCGTCGATCACCCGGTGCGCGTCGCCCCGGAGCCCGGCGTCGACGGCGGCGACACGGTCACCCTCCACGGCGACGTCCACCCGTCGCGCGGGCCCGCCCGTCCCGTCAACGACCGAGCCGTTCCGGATGAGCAGCGACCAGCTCGCCATACGCTACGCTTCGACGATCCCCACCGACGTCATCCGGTCGCCCTGTCGGATCCGGTCGACGTGCTCCATGCCGGCGACGACCTTCCCGAAGACGGTGTAGTTACCGTCGAGGTGGGGCGTGGGGCCATAGCAGATGTAGAACTGGCTGCCCGCGGAATCGGGGTGCTGGCTTCGCGCCATCGCGACGGACCCGCGCAGGTGCTTCTGCGCGTTGAACTCGGCGGGGATCGTGTGCCCGGGACCGCCGGTGCCGTCGCCTTTGGGGCAGCCGCCCTGGACGACGAAGTTCGGGACGACGCGGTGGAAGGTGAGCCCGTTGTAGAACCCCTTCTTGGCGAGCGCCAGGAAGTTCGCGACGGTCTTCGGCGCGTCTTCCGGGAAGAACTCGATCCGGATCTCGCCGCCCTTCTCGAGGGTGATGACAGCGGTCGACTTCATGCTCCACCCCTCACTTGGTGACGATCCGCACGGACTTCACGCGGTCGCCGACCTTGATCCGGTCCACGACGTCCATGCCGCGCACGACCCGGCCGAAGGCGGTGTACTGACCGTTCAGGCTCCGGTCCTCGGCCAGCATCACGAAGATCTGGCTCCCCCCGGAGTTCGGGTCCGGGCCGCGCGCCATGCCGACGACGCCGCGAACGAACTCGCGCTTGTTGAACTCCGCCGCGATCGTGTAGCCCGGCCCGCCGGTGCCCATGTCCGGAGCGTCGAGCGGGAGCGTCCTGGACTTGGGGTCGCCGATCTGGGCGACGAAGTTCGGGACGACGCGGTGGAACCGTTGGCCGTCGTAGAACCCACGGCGCGCGAGCTTGACGAAGTTGTCGACGTGTCGGGGCGCGTCCGCGGGGAACAGCTCGATGCGGATCTCGCCACCGTTCTCGAGCGTCACCACCGCCTCCGGCGCCTGCGCGAGGGCCGGCGTCGTTCCCGCAAGGATCGCGGCAGCGGCGAGCGTGAAGAGGCGATGGGTCATACGGGAAACCCCCGGGGCGCGAGCGGCGCGGCCATCAGCAATTTATACCGTACACGCACCGCCCGAACCAGGGGAAGAGCCGGAGCCAGGCCAGCGCCACGAGAACGACGGCGAGCGCGACGAGCCAGAAGTCGACCGAGTAGAGGATCCGCAGCTTCCGCTCATCGGGCAGGGCCGGAGCCGTCGGGACCGTGGCGTCGTGGGCGCTGGGAAACAGGCCGACGACGACCCGCCGGAGGCGACGCAGCTCCTCGGGATGGAGCCGCACGAACTGGACGCCGAGCGCGTCGTCATGCGCCGACCTGACGACGGCCTCCTCGACCTCGATGGGAGGCTCGCCGGTGACGAGATCGAGCGTGACGCTCACGGTGGCGCCCACGTCGAGTCGCGCCGCGGTCTTCGCCGTGAACCCCTCGACCGACAGCTCCGTCACTTCGCCCGGCGCGCTCACGTGGCTCGACCGGAGCTCGACGGGCGCGCGGATGGCGACGCGCTCCCACTCGCGGTGGTCCGTCGGCCGCCGGACGTAGCGCTTCCCCCACGCGAGCGCGCGAAAGCGGCGGCCGCAGACCTGGCAGCGGAACGGGTAGACGTACACGCCCGCCAGCGCCCGCTCGAGGCCGCCGACGCGGTGGCAACGCCGAGCGCGCCGACGGCCGCAGTGGGGACACCGGGGGTCGCCCATCGGTCTCAGGGTACTATGGCCCGCGACGGGCGAGCGCGGAATGCGACGTGGTACGATGAGACGATGCTCCAGCGCGACTCGATCCGCACCATCGCGATCATCGCTCACGTCGACCACGGCAAGACCACCCTCGTGGACGCGATGCTCTGGCAGTCGGGCCTCTTCCGCGAGAACGAGTCGGTCCCGGAGCGCATCATGGACTCGATCGACCTCGAGCGCGAGAAGGGCATCACGATCATGGCCAAGAACACGGCCATCGCATACCGCGACGTCCGCATCAACATCGTGGACACGCCCGGCCACGCCGACTTCGGCTCGGAGGTCGAGCGGACGCTCACCCTCGTGGACGGCGTGCTGCTCCTCGTGGACGCCGCCGAGGGGCCCCTCCCGCAGACCCGGTTCGTGCTGAGGAAGGCGCTCGAGGCCGGGCTCCCGCCCATCGTCGTCATCAACAAGATCGACCGCGGCGACGCGCGGCCGGCCGCGGTCCTCGACGAGGTGTACGACCTCTTCATCGACCTCGACGCCACGGAAGACCAGCTCGAGTTCCCCGTCCTGTACACGAACGCGCGGGCCGGCACGGCGACGTCCGACCTCCGGGAGCCCGGCCGCTCTCTCGGGCCGCTCTTCGAGACGATCCTCGCCACCGTCCCGCCGCTCCGCTTCGACCCCGCGGTGGGCCTCCAGTTCCGCGTCGCGATGCTCGACTGGGACGATTACGTCGGCCGGCTCATCATCGGCCGCATCGTCAACGGACGCGTCCGCCAGGCCGACCGCGTCGCCGTCGTCCACAGGGACGGCGCGACCGAGTTCGCCAAGGTCACGGTGCTCTACGGGTACGAGGGGCTGAAGCGAATCGAGATCGCGGAAGCCAGCGCCGGCGAGCTGGTGGCGATTGCGGGGATCGACACGATCGAGATCGGTGAGACGGTCGCCGACGCGGAGCGCCCGCAGGCGCTCCCGCTCATCCGGATCGACGAGCCGACCGTCTCGATGCTCTTCTCGGCCAACGTCTCGCCGTTCGCGGGCCGCGAGGGGCGGTTCGTCACCTCGCCGCAGCTCCGCGAGCGCCTCATGAAAGAGAAGCGCGTCAACGTCGGCATCCGCGTCGAGGAGACCGACTCGCCCGACACCTTTCGCGTCTCCGGCCGCGGCGAGCTCCAGCTCGCGATCCTCATCGAGATGATGCGGCGCGAGGGGTTCGAGCTCGAGGTCGGCAAGCCCACGATCATCACGCGCGCGGAGGAGGGCCGGACGCTCGAGCCGATGGAGCACCTCGTGATCGACATCCCCGAGGAGCACATCGGCGCGGTCACCCAGAAGATCGGCCCGCGGCGGGGCGTCATGGTGAAGATGGTCAATCACGGGACCGGGCGCGTGCGGCTCGAGTACCGCATTCCGGCGCGCGGCCTCATCGGCTATCGAACCGAGTTTCTGACCGACACCCGGGGGACGGGGCTCCTGAACCATTTGTTCGACGGGTGGGACGACTGGCAGGGCGAGATCGCGCACCGGCAGAACGGCGCGCTCGTCGCCGACCGCACCGGACGGACGACCGCGTACGCGATCGACCACCTCCAGGCGCGGGGGACCATGTTCGTCGGGCCCGGCCTCGAGGTGTACGAGAGCCAGATCGTCGGCGAGAACTCGCGCGACACCGACATGGACGTCAACATCACCAAGGAGAAGAAGCTCACCAACATGCGCGCGTCCACCGCGGACGAGGCCGCCAAGCTGACCCCGCCCCGCTTCATGAACCTCGAGCAGTGCCTCGAGTGGATCCGCGAGGACGAGCTCCTCGAGGTGACGCCGAAGTCGCTCCGCCTGCGCAAGCGCGCGCTCGGCGGGCGCCGGCGGTTCTAGTTCATCGGGCGCCCTCAGAGCTGCAACACGACGATCCCGGCGATGGTGACGGATGCGCCGAGCAGCGCGGTGCGCGACAGTCGCTCGCCGAAGAAGACCCGCGCGAGCGGGATCGCGAACATCGGCGCCGTGGACGAGAGCACCGTCGAGACCGCCACACCGGCGTACTTGACGGACGCGACGAACATCACCGAGCTCAGCGCGGTCAGGACCCCCAGCGCGACCAGCCGGACAAGGGCCGCGCCGCCGGTCCGCCCGAGGCCGCTCGCCCCGACGCGCGCCCACGGCGTCGCCCAGAGCACGATCGCCGCCAGCGGCAACCGGATCGCCTGGGTCGTGACCGCGTCCATCTCCCGGAGGGGCGGCTTGAGGAGGACCGCCGAGACCGCCCAGGCGAGCGACGCGAGCGTCGCCATCCCCACGCCGAGCCAGAACCGCTCGTCGGGTGTCCGCTCGGCCCACGGCGCCACGATGAGGACGATGCCGCCCAGGGTGAGGAGGGCTCCCGCGACGATCGGCAGCGTGATGGGTTCGCCGAGGAACGCCGCGGCGAGCGCGGTGGCGCCCACGGGATAGGTCATCGCGATCGTCATGGCGCGACCGACACCGAGCAGGTGCATGCTCTCGAAGCACACGGTGTCCCCGATCGCGATCGCCGTGACGATCGAGAGCGCGAGGAGCGCGAGGGCGCTCGTGGACGCCGCGGCGAACGCGCCCACGCCCACGGTCGCGGCCACCCAGCCGAGCAGGAGCGCGCCCCCGACGGTCGAGCGGGCAGCGTTGACCACCACCGAGCCGAGCCCGGGCTGAAGCGAGCGCGCGAGGAGGCTCGTCACCGCCCAGGTCAGCGCCGAGCCGAGCGCGGCGAGGGCGCCGAGAGTCGTCTCCGCGATCACCCGGAGATAGTACGCCAGCCACCGGTCTTGACACTCTTCGCGCGACCATGTTACAGCCACGCCACCGTTCGAAAGGAGGCAGACGATGGACGACCGTTGGGTCCTCTCCCGCCGGCAGCTCCTCAAGACGCTGGTCGCATCCGGCGTCGTCGCGGCCGCCGACCTCGCGTGGTGGGAGGAGCCCCTCGTCGGCCCCCGCCGGGCGTGGGGTGCCCAGCCGGTGCGGTTCCAGTTCAGCGTCCCCGAGCCCAAGCGCACGGCGCTCGTCGAGTCGCTCGCCCAGCGCTTCAACCAGTCGCAGAAGGACTTCGAGGTCCGGGTCGAGTTCGTGCCGCAGGCACAGGCGCGGCAGAAGCTCATCACGTCCATCGCCGCCAACAATCCGCCCGACTGCTGCCAGGTCTGGGACAACTGGGTCGGGGAGTTCGAGGGAATGGGCGCCGTGGAGGACCTCACGCCGCGGGTGCGAGACTGGAAGCACTACAAAGACGTCACGCCGATCGCCTGGCAGACGGTGACGCTCCGGGGCAAGATCCTCTCGTTCCCGTGGGTCGTCACCAACGACAGCGTCTACTGGCGCACCGACCGCGCCAGGGAGTACGGCATCACGCCTCCGAGGGACGACTGGACGTGGGACGAATTTCAGGCCACCGCCAAGGCGTTCACGAAGCTCGAGAAGAACCAGTACGGCTTCGGCATGCGCGGGCAGGGAACGTGGGCGGTCCTCTACGCGACCGAGTTCATGTACGCCAACGGCGCCCAGGTCCTGAAGGACGGCAAGGTGGCCATCAACTCGAAGGAGGCGGCCGAGGGACTCGAGTGGTACCTGGACCTCTTCCGCAAGGGCAAGGTCTGCCCGCCGAGCGTGCCCACCGACGGCTGGCGATCCATCGTCGAGGGGTTCGGCCGCGGCATCACGAACATGTACATCCACAATTCCGGCTCGTCGGAGGAGCAGAAGGACTTCGTGGGCCCGCAGAACTTCGCCACCGTGCCGCTGCCGCTCGGCCCGGCGAAGAAGCGCGCGTCGTTCTACTTCTCCGAGACGCTCACCGCGTTCAGGAACGGAAAGAACCGCGACGGGGCGTGGCGCTTCATGGCGTGGCTCATGGAGGACGAGCCGAACTTCATGTACTGCAAGACCCTCGGCCTCCTGCCCGCGCGCAAGGCGATCGCCGATCGGCCCGAGTTCGCCAGGGATCCCGCCTACGCGGGGTTCATCAAGTCCTTCCCCTTCTCGATCGTGAGTCCGTACCTGGCCTACGCGGGGTGGGGTGGCAAGCTCGATTCGGAGGGCGTGCCGCTCTTCCAGCAGGCGCTGGTCGGCAAGCTGACGGCCCGAGAGTTCCTGGAGAAGTTCGCCGAGGTGCTCGCGAAGAACATGGCCTGATGGCCCGGGCCCTGACCGGTTACCTCTACCTCGTCCCGGTCGCGGTCTGCCTGGGCGGGACCATCGTGTTCCCCATCCTCAAGGCCATGCACATGAGCCTCTACCACCACGTCCTCTTCAAGCCCCAGGAGTACGGCTTCATCGGGCTCGGGAACTACAGCGCCCTGCTGCGTGACGCGACCTTCTGGCTCACGCTCTGGAACTCGTTCGTCTGGGTCTTCGGGTCCGTCTCGCTGCAATTCCTCGGCGGCTTCGCCGCCGCGCTCCTGCTCCACCAGTCCTTCCGCGGCCGCGCCTTCGTGCGGACCGTGACGCTCTTGCCGTGGATCGTGCCGGGCGTGGTCGTGGCGCTCGTCTGGGAATGGCTCTACCAGCCGAACTACGGGGTCATCAACGACGTCCTCTTGCGTCTCGGCGTGCTCCGCGACCGGGTGGCCTGGCTCAGCGATCCCGGCCTCGCGATGGGGGCGGTCATCGCGACGAACGTCTGGCGCGGCGTCCCGTTCTTCGCCATCATGCTGCTCGCAGGGTTGCAGGCGATCCCCGACGAACTCTACGAGGCGGCCCGGGTGGACGGCGCTCCCGTCACCCGGCGCTTCTGGCACATCACGCTGCCGCTGCTCCGTCCCATCGTCATCGTCGCCACCGCGACCCGCATCATCTGGACCTTCAACTACGCCGATCTCATCTTCGTGATGACCGGCGGCGGGCCCGCCAACGCGACCCAGATCACCTCGACGTACACGCTGCTGATGGCGTACGCCAACCTCGACTTCGGCTACGCGGCGACGCTCTCGGTCGTGCTGCTCGTCGTCATGCTGGTCTTCACCGTCCTCTACCTGCGCGTCACGCGCGGAATCGAGAGCGTGACGTGAGCCGGGGCCGGGCCGAGGCGCCCGAGCGCGTCCTGCGCGGGCCCGTGTTATGGACAGGCCTCACGCTATTAACGTTGTTCGCGCTCGGGCCGTTCGTGTGGGTGTTCCTCGCCTCGCTCAAGACTCGGGCCGATCTCTACGCCACGCCGCTCCGTTACCTGCCCGCCCAGCTCACCGTCGCCAACTACGTGGACGCGTGGACGTCCAGGCTCACGCCCTTCAGCCGGTTCTTCGCCAACAGCCTGTGGGTGTCCTCGGTGACGATGGTGGTCACGACCTCGGTCTCGATCCTGGCCGGCTACGCCCTCTCCCGCTTCCGCTTCGCCGGCCGCAACGCGCTCCTGCTGATCTTCCTCGCGACGCAGATGTTCCCGGCGGTGCTCCTCATCGCGCCGTTGCTCTCGCAGTGGTACGCCCTCGGCCTGATCGACACCTACCAGGCGCTGATCTACTCGAACCTCTCCTTCACGGTGCCGTTCACGGTCTGGATGCTGGTGGGGTACTTCGACGCGATCCCGCGCGATCTGGAGGAGAGCGCGCTCATCGACGGCTGCGGCCGCTTCGGCGCGCTGTGCCGCATCGTGCTGCCGCTGGCGGCGCCCGGCATCGCGGCCACGGCGATCTTCGCCTTCGTGACGTCCTGGAGCGAGCTCTTGTTCGCGATCACGTTCACGACGCAAACGGAGATGCGGACGCTCTCCGCCGGTCTCCTGTTCATGGTCGGTCAGTACGAGATCCAGTGGGGCCAGCTCTCGGCGGGCGTCATGATCTCCACCGTGCCCGTCGCCGTCCTCTTCACCTATCTCCAGCGGCACCTCATCCGCGGCCTCTCGGCCGGCGCCCTCAAGGGCTAGGCTCACCAACATGCGTCTCGCCCTCTACGCGGCGGTGCTCGTCGCGGGCTTCGTCGGCGTGAGCCTCCTCGTCTTCTGGCTCGCCGTCCGTCCGCCGCGGCTCACCGTGCCGCTGGCGCCCCGGGACTTCGGCCTCGCGGTCGAGGACGTGGCGATCACGACCGACGACGGTCTCCGACTCGCGGCGTGGCTCGTCGCGCGCCCGGGCGCGCCGGCCGTCGTCCTCCTGCACGGCTATCCCGCCGACCGTGCCGACATGCTGCCGATCGCGGCCGGGCTGGCCTCCCGCTTCACCGTCCTCCTCCTCGACCAGCGCTACTTCGGCGAAAGCGAGGGACGCCTGACGACGCTCGGCTTCAAGGAGCGCCGGGACCTCCGGCGCGCCCTCGATTTCCTGGCGACGCGCGGCGTCGGCGCGGTCGGGGTCTTCGGCTTCTCGCTCGGCGGAGCCGTCGCGCTCCTCGCCGCGGCCGAAGATCCGCGGATCCGCGCCGTCGCCGCCTACGCGCCGTTCGCCGATCTCCGGCTGCTCGGCCACGACCTCTACGCGTGGCTCTGGCTCCTGAAGTACCCGCTCGTCGGCATGACGCGTGTGTGGTCGCGTGTGTTTGTCGGCGACGACATCACGCGGCCCGCCCCCGTCGAGGCCGCCGCCGGGCTCGCCGTGCCGGTGCTCCTGATCGCGAGCCGCGAGGACGAGCAGATCCCGTTCGCCCACGCCGAGCGCCTGCGCGAGGCGCTCGGGAGGAACCCGCGCGCGGAGTTCCTGTTCCTGGCCCGCGGGCGCCACGGCGAGCTCCCGCCCGATTTCGCGGCGCGCCTCGCGCGCTTTTTCCTGCTATACGTGAGGTGACATGGACCACGCCTACGCGGACGTGAACGGCGTCCGCCTCCACTACGTGACCACGGGCCGCGGCCCCCTCGTCCTGTTCCTCCACGGGTTCCCCGAGTTCTGGTACGCGTGGACCGCGCAGCTCGCCGAGTTCGGGCGCGACCATCGCGCCGTCGCGCCCGACATGCGGGGCTACAACCTCTCGTCGAAGCCGACAGACCTCGCCGCGTACCGGGTGAAGCACCTCGTCACCGACGTGAGGGCGCTCGCGGATCACCTTGGGGCGACGACGTTCGCGCTCGTCGGTCACGACTGGGGCGGTGTCGTCGCCTGGGCGTTCGCGCTCGCGCATCCCGACCGTCTCGAGCAGCTCGTCGTCGTGAACGCACCGCACCCCGCGATCTTCGAGCGCGAGCTCGTCGAGAACCCCGCCCAGCAGAAGGCGAGCCGCTACATGCTGACGTTCCGGAGCGCCGAGGCCGAGTCGCTGCTCGCGGCGAACGACTACGCCCGGATGGTCGCGATGTTCACGCAGGACGGCGCGTGGTTCACGGACGCGGACCGCGCCGAGTACCTGGTCGCATGGTCACAGCCCGGCGCGCTCACGGGCGGGCTCAACTATTACCGCGCGGCTGGCGTCGGCCCGCCCGCAGCCGATGGTGGACCCGCGCGGAGCTTCGGCGCCGAGCCCTCGCGACTCGCCGTGACCGTCCCGACACTCGTGATCTGGGGCGAGCGCGACCGGGCGCTCCTCCCCGGGAACCTCGACGGGCTGGAGCGGTTCGTCGACGACCTCACGATCGAGCGCGTGCCCGACGGGTCGCACTGGGTCATCCACGAGCAGCCCGCACTCGTCAACCGCCTGATCCGCCAGTTCCTGGCCGGCCAGCCCGCGCGATGATCGTCGGCGTTCCGCGCGAGATCAAGCCGGGCGAGCAGCGCGTCGCGCTGACGCCCGCCGGCGCTCGCGCCCTCGCCGAGGCCGGCCACCGCGTCGAGGTCGAGCACGGCGCCGGCGGCGGCAGCGGGATCCGCGACGACGAGTACGCCACCGTCGGGGCTGCGCTCGTGACGGCCGACGAGGTCTGGCAGCGCGCCGAGCTCGTCCTGAAGGTCAAGGAGCCGCTCCCGGCGGAGTCCGCGCGGCTCCGCCCGGGCCAGATCCTCCTCACCTACCTTCACCTCGCGCCGGCGCCCGAGCTGGCGCGGGCGCTCCGCGACTCGGGGGCGATCGCGATCGCCTACGAGACGGTCCAGCGCGCCGACGGGAGCCTGCCGCTCCTCACCCCGATGAGCGAGGTGGCGGGACGGCTCTCGGTGCAGGAGGGCGCGTTCTACCTCGGTCGCGCCCACGGCGGGCGCGGAATACTGTTGTCCGGCGTGCCCGGCGTCCCGCCCGGCAACGTCGTTATTCTCGGCGCGGGCACGGCGGGGCTCAACGCGGCGCGCACGGCGGTCGGTCTCGGCGCCGACGTGTCGACCCTCGACGTGAACCCCGACCGCCTGCGCCACGTGGACGACATCTTTCGCGGCCAGGTCGTGACGCTCATGTCCAACAGCTTCAACGTCGAGCAGGTGCTCCGCCGCGCCGACCTGCTCATCGGCGCCGTGCTCGTCGCCGGGGCGCGCGCCCCGCGGCTCGTCACCAAGGACATGGTCGCAACCATGAAGGAGGGGAGCGTCATCGTGGACGTCTCGGTGGACCAGGGCGGCTGCGTCGAGACGATCCATCCGACGACGCTCCTCGATCCCGTCTACCTCGTGTCGGGCGTCGTCCACTACGGTGTCGCCAACATGCCCGCCCTCGTGCCGCGCACCTCGACGTTCGCGCTCACGAACGCCACGCTCCCGTACGCGCTCGAGCTCGCGACCCGCGGCGTTGTCGCGGCCGCGCGGGCGAATCCCGCCCTCGCGAAGGGCATCAACGTCTGGCGCGGGCAGGTCGTGCACCCGGCGGTCGCGGAGGCGGTCGGTACCCCGGCCACGCCGCTCGACGCGTGCCTTCGCTGACGTTCCGCGTCGGGACCTCCGGGTACAACTACGCCGAGTGGAAGGGCACGTTCTATCCCTCCGACCTGCCGGCGTCGAAGATGCTCGCCTGGTACGTCGAGCGCTTCCGGACGGTGGAGATCAACGCGACGTTCTACCGGATGCCCAACGCGCGGACCCTCGCCGCGTGGCGCGACACGGCGCCCGCCGGCTTCACCTTCGTCCTGAAGGCGCCGCAGCGAATCACGCACGTGGCCCGCCTCCGCGACGTGGACGAGCCGCTCCGGTACTTCTGCGACACCGCCCGGACGCTCGGCGACAAGCTCGGCCCCCTCCTCTTCCAGCTCCCGCCCAACTTCAAAAAGGCGACCGACCGGCTCGGCGACCTCCTCGCGCAGCTCCCGCCGGGGCTCCGGGCGGCCCTCGAGTTCCGTCACGCGAGCTGGTTCGACGACGAGACCTACGCCCTGCTCCGCGCGCGAAACGCCGCCCTCTGCGTCGCCGATACCGAGGACGGCACGACGCCCACCGTCGCGACGGCGGACTGGGGCTACGTGCGGCTGCGCGCGGTCGAGTACGGAGACGACGCTCTGAACGCCTGGATCGCGACGCTCCGCCGGGTCGGCGGCGGCTGGCGCGAGGCGTTCGTCTTCTTCAAGCACGAGCAGTCGGGGTCGGGCCCCGCCCTGGCCCGCCGGCTCGTCGACCTACTCGAGCGACCGGCGGAGGCCCGCTAGCGTCGCCAGGAACGCCTCGAGCACGGGCGTCCGCGGCTTGTCGCGCCGGAGGATGACGCCGATCTCCCGGTAGAGCGGCGGGTCGAGCCGCGCCGCCGCGAGCTTCCGCCGCCGTACCTCCGCCGCGACCGAGAACCACGACGTGACCGAGAGCCCGAGTCCCGCCTCGACGAGCTTCTTGATCGCCTCCGTGTTGCCGAGCTCCATCGCCGAGACGGGGACCTCGCCGGCGCGGCGAAACCAGTCGTCGATCACGCGGCGGAGGGTCGCCCCCCGCTCGAAGAGGATCAGCGGCGCGCTCACCAGATCCCGCGCGGCCGCCCGTTGCCCGCGCCGCCAGCGCCGGTCCGGCGGCGCGATCGCGACGACCTCGTCCCGGTAGAACGGCGTCACCGCGAGCTCGCGCTCGCGCACCGGCAGGCTCACGATGCCGACGTCGAGCAGGCGCCCGACGACCGCGCGCGCGATCTCGGGCGCGTTCCCGGTGACGACGGTCAGCTCCGCCTTCGGGTAGCGCGACCGGAACCTCCGGAGCGCCGGCGGCAAGAGGTAGATCGAGAACGACGCGCTCGTCCCGAGCCGGATGCGCCCGGCCACGATTCCGCGGAGCTGCTGCACGACCTCGACGCCGGTCTCGAGCTCCCGCAACGCGCGGCCCGCGTGGGCGAGCAGCAGCTCGCCGGCCTTCGTCGGGAAGGCGCGCTTGCCGACACGCTCGAGGAGCGGCACGCCGAGCGCCTGCTCGAGCTGGCGCACCTGCATGCTCACCGCGGGCTGGCTCAGGTGGAGCTCGCGGGCGGCGTGCGAGAAGGAGCCGTGGCGCGCGACCGCGGCGAGCGTCTCGAGCCGGGCGAGCTGGAGATCCATGGGATCTCAAAAAATAGCTGATGAAAATCATAATGACAATTGATTTTCCTGATGGATCTCCCGGCGCGACCATGGGCCATGGATCTGAATCCCTACGCGCTCGAGCTGATCGTCCAGGACAAGCTCGCGAGACTTCGGGCAGAGGCCGCGCGCCACGCGCTCGCCACCCGACACGAGTCGCCGACCCGGCGGCTGCGCCTGCGTGCGCGGGTCGGCCTTGCGCTGATGCGCCTCGGGAGGTGGGTTCGCGGGGCGGACCCCGGAGCGCGTGGAGCGCTGACGCGTGCCTCGTGACACGCTCGTCGGGCGCGCCGTCACCGTCCGCGACGCCGTGGAGGCGGACCTTCCCCAGATCACCGCGATCTGGAACCACGAGGTCCTCTGGACCGACGCCACCACCGACACCGAGCCGCGCGATCCCGGCGCGCAGCGCGAGTGGTTCGCGCGTCACCCCGGCGGCTATCCGATCGTCGTGGCCGCCACGGGCCCCGAGGTGCTGGCCTTCGGCGCGCTCTCGCCCTACCGGCCCAAGCCCGCGTTCGCGCGGACCGTCGAGGACTCCGTCTACGTCAAGCGCGGCCACCGCGGGGCCGGGCTCGGCGACGTGATCCTCGCGGACCTCATCCGGCGCGCCCGCGCCCACGGCCACCACTCGATGCTCGCCCGCATCACCTCCGCGAACTCGGCGTCGCTCCGCCTCCACGCGCGCCACGGCTTCGTGATCGTCGGCGTCGAGTCCCAGGTCGCCTGCAAGCACGACCACTGGCTCGATGTGACGATCATGCAGCTCCCGCCAGACGCGTTTACCGGTTTCGGCGTTGTAAGCTCGAACGCGGAAATTGCTCCGCCCGCCGGCGAAGACTCGACCTCCGCTTGCCGTGATCGCTGAGACGTGAGGGCCGCGCGGGACGATCAAGAAATCAGGCAGATCTCGACCTAGAGGAGAATCTCACGGCCTGGACGATCGTGAAGATCGCACACGCCGAGAGTGGGAGCGCTCTCGAATCGAGCGGTGACCTCTAGCGCGCCAAGGGGTGCAAGACGTCGATCGCCCAGCCCACGTCCAGGCGCTCCCCCAGCCACCCCGGAGTGGTGGTCCGCGCGTTCAGGACAGTCCCCTCGGCATCGTGCTGTGTGTGCAGGATCTTGACGGGATCGCCGAGCACCTCCAGCGGAGGCGGCACCTCGGGCAGAGGCCGCCCGTCCGGACGGCGGAATCGAAGCTCGCCATCAGGCTGTCGATCGAGCTGGTAGCCCTCCTCGTGAACGCCGCGGCCCGTGAGGCCCTGGCTTCTCCGGGCGTCTATGGACCGCTGGGGCGGGATTTATCAGAGGCTGCCGCCACGCGGCGACTGCCCACGCAGAAAGCTGTCAAGACCGTAAGCTCCTGCGGAGCACTGCCGGATATGAAAACAGTGGTCAGGGAACAGCACGAGCTCGGGTAGGGTTGGCGTCGAGGCGACCGCGTTGAGGTCGAAATTTTCGAGTGGTGGCTGACAACCCCGTTGTCAAGACCGACCCGCGCTGACTCAGGAACCGCCGAGTGTCGCACCCCACGCCTTGGGGAAGGACGCATAGCAGGGTCTTGCCGTTCGCGTCGGCGCCGCGGTCCCCTCACCGGGAGGCGACGATGGACGCGATCGTGGAGCGGGTGGGCGGGGTGGATGTGGGCCAGGCGACGGTGGTGGCCACCGTGCTCGTGGGCGGAGCGCACGAGCGCGCGAAGAAGGAGACGCGCACCTTCCGGACCGTCACGCGGGAGCTACTCGAGCTGCGTGAGTGGCTCGTGGCCAAGGAGGTGACGCATGTCGCCCTGGAGGGCACGGGCATCTACTGGCGGCCAGTGTAGGAACTGCTGGAAGACGCCTTCGAGATGATCCTCGGCAACGCCCATCACATCCAGAACGTTCCGGGCCGAAAGACGGACGTCAAGGACAGCGAGTGGTTGGCTGAACTGGCCCGGCATGGGCTCAGCGCCAAGAGCTTCGTGCCGCCGAAGCCGCTGCGGCGGCTCCGGGAGCTGCTGCGCTACCGACGCAAGCTGATGGAGAGCCGAACCGCCGAACGCAACCGGCTGCTCAAGCTGCTGGAGACGGCGAACATCAAGCTGGCGAGCGTAATGACCGACGTGTTCGGCGTCTCGGGCCGCCTGATGCTGCACGCCCTCATCGAGGGGATCAGCACGCCGATGACCGTGGCGGCCTTGGCGAAGGGCCGTCTGCGAAAGAAGGTCGTCGATCTGGCACAGGCCTTGGACGGCCGTCTCGACGACCATCATCGGTTCTTGCTGCAGCTGCAGTTACGGCGGCTGGACCAGGCGGACACTGATCTGGCCACGCTGGACAAGCATATCGACGAGGCCTTGGCGCCCTACCAGGAACAATGCCAGGCGCTGCAGCAGATCCCTGGAGTGAGCCGGGTGGTCAGTGCCGTAATCATCGCCGAGTTGGGGACGGACATGACCGTCTTCCGCAGTGCCCAGCACGCAGCGGCCTGGGCGGGGGTCTGTCCTGGCAACAACGAGAGCGCTGGCAAACGCCGGCAGGCCGGCGTCCGGAAGGGCAACGTCCATCTGCGCACGGCGCTCGTGGAGGCCGCGGTGGCGGCCTCGCACACCAAGGGCAGTTATCTCCGGGACAAGTTCTACCGCCTCCGGGCGCGCCGGGGGACCAAGCGGGCCGCGATGGCCATCGGCCACAAGATCCTCATCGCCGCGTACCAGATGCTGGCCACGCGTGCCCCGTACAAAGACCTCGGCGCCACCTACCTGGACGGGCTCGAGAAGCGCCGCACCACGCAGCATCTTGTCCGGCGTCTCCAGCGGCTCGGTTACGAGGTGACCCTTGGGCCCAAGGTCGCTTAGACGGCAACATTAGTTTTCATAGCAGCGGAAATTGCAGCGACCCTGGGGTCGAACTTTTGGGACACGGCACTAGCGTCGTTTCGAGCGCCGGCTTGGCCGGCGCAGGTTTGGGGAAGTATCGGAGGAGCTCCCCCCCAGGAGCCGCTCGACGATAACGCAGTCCTTCCAGTCGCCGTCGAGCTGGCCGTGCTTGGCGTACACCCCGACCTCCCGGAACCCGAGCGCCCGACACACGGCCCGGCTCGCGTGGTTCTCCGGGAAGATGCGCGACACGAGCTTCGCGAGGCCGGCGCGCTCGGCCGCCAGGCAGAGCTCGCCGAGGGCGAGGCGCCCGACGCCGCGGCCCCGCGCATCCCGCGCGACGTACATCGAGAACTCGGCCACGCGCGCGTAGCACTCGCGCGGCCGGTAAGGCGAGGTCGAGGCGAACCCGACGATCCGTCCCGCGTCCTCGACCACGACGGCCGGATGCACGCCGTCGAACCAGCACCGGACGTCCTCGGCGGAGCGCCGACGTGTCTCGAACGTGGCGATCCGGTCCTCGATGCCCTGGTTGTAGATCCGCGAGATCTCGGCGGCGTCGGCCGGCGTGGCGAGTCGGGCTCTCATGCCTTCTTCCCGAACGTCTGCTCTATGCGCTTGAGCGCCGCGGCGAGGTCGATGCGCTCGCGCAGCACCGGCGCCATCGGGTCGCCGAGCTTCTCCACGCGTGGCGGCGTCGTCGCGATCGTGAAGCGCGCGGGCTCGAGCCGCGCGGTGACCTCCTCCCAGCGGAGCGGGCACGACACGGGGGCGCCCGGCAGCGGGCGTACCGAGAACGGCGCGACGATCGTCTGTCCGTGCCCGTTCTGACCCCAGTCGATGTAGACCTTCCCGCCGCGGCTCCGGAGCGGCCGGACGACCGTGGCGATGGTCGGCTCCGCCTCGACGCCCAGCACGGCGAGCAGCCGCGCGAACGTCCGCGTGGTCTCGTCGTCGTACCGGGCGCCGAGCGGGAGCAGCACGTGGAGGCCCGTCTTGCCGGAGGTCTTCACGTAGCTCGGTAGCTCGAGCGTGTCCAGGATGCGATGGAGCGCGCGCGCCACGCGGACGACGTCGGTGAAGGGCGCGGCCTTGGGGTCGAGATCGAGCACGAGCCAGTCGGGGCGCTCGAGCGAGCCCAAGTGCGAGCTCCACATGTGGAGCGGGATCGTCCCGAGGTTGATGACGTACCGGAGGCTCGCGCGGTCGTTGACAACGAAGTAATCGATGTCGCGCCCGGCGGCCGTCGAGTGGATGCGCTCGGTCCGGATCCACGCCGGGATCCACTCGGGGGCGTCCTTCTGGAAGAACGATTTCCCGGCGATCCCGTCCGGGTAGCGGGTGAGCACGAGCGGCCGGTCCTTGAGGTATGGGAGCAGGAAGGGTGCGATCCGGTCGTAATACTCCACCAGGCCGGCCTTCGTGTAGCCGTCGTCCGGCCAGAAGATCTTCTTCGGATTCGTGATCGTGACGTCCGGAGCGTCCTCCGGGCGCGAGGGGGCGGGAGGCTCGCCGGACCGGGTACCCTTCCGAGACCCGTAGCTTCTGGGCGCTGCTCCGGCGCTCCGTTCGGAAGGCGGTCGCCGCGGGCCGGTGGGTAGCGTGGTCGAGGAAGGGTGCCCGGCGCGGCGAGCCCCCCGGCCCTCGAGGTCGGCCGAGACCTCGCGCACGCAGTCCTCGGGGCGTTTGTCGTCGCGCAATCCCAGAAAGGTCGGGTGGCGGATCCCGCCGTCCTCGGTCCACTCGGTGAATCGGACCTCGCAGACGAGCTTCGGCTCGACCCAGTGGTGGCCGCGGCCCGCGGGCGTGCCGGTGTCGAACGGGGAGGTCGCGCGCGCGAGCGGCGCGAGCCTCTTGGCGACGAGCGCGAGCGTCGGCTCGTCGAACCCCGTGCCGACCTTCGAGACGTAGACGAGGCGGCCGTCCGCGTAGAGCCCGAGGTGGAGCGCGCCGAAGTGTGCGCGCGAGCCCTGGGGCGATGTGTAGCCTCCGATGACGAACTCCTGGCGGAGCTGGCACTTGATTTTGAGCCAGTCCCGGGAACGCTTGCCGACGTAGGGGCTGTCCCGCTTCTTCGCCACGACGCCCTCGAGGCGGGCCGCGCACGCCGCGTCGAAGAACTCCCGGCCCTCGGCGAGCACGTGATCGCCGAAGTGGACGACACCGCGCGCTGGCAGGAGGAGCTGGAGACACGCCTTGCGCTCCTCCAGCGGCAGCCGGCGCAGGTCACGTCCGTCGAGCGCGAGCGCGTCGAAGAACACCGCGCTGACGGGGACCTCGAGGGACGCGCGCTCGACGTCGCCCGGACGCGTGAGGTTCATCCGCGCCTGGAGGCGCTGGAAGCTCGAGCGCCCGCGGTCGTCGAGCGCCACGACCTCGCCGTCGAGGAGGAACCGGTCGAGGGGCAGCGCGCGGAGCGCGCGGACCACCTCCGGGTAGCGCGCCGTGACGACCATTCCGCTCCGTCCCCGGAGCTCGACGCGCTCGCCCGCGCGGGAGGCCAGGACCCGCACGCCGTCGTACTTGATCTCGAAGAGCCACGCGGGATCGGAGAACGGCTGATCCGCGAGCGTGGCGAGCATGAAGAGTCCGGGGCGCGGCGCCACGTCGCCCTGTGGCGCCTGGGAGGCCGCGAGCCGCGAGCGCAGGGTGTCAAGCTTGCGCGGGCCGTCGCGAAGCTCCTCGACGGTGAGCCCCGAGAGGACCGACTCGGGGAGCGTCTCGACCGGCTCGTCGCCGTCCGCGAAGGCGTCGGCCTTCTTCAAGAGGAGCCACTCCCGCTCCTTGCCGCTCATGCGCGCGAGCACCCATCGCCCGCGGAGCTTGAATCCAAAGAGCTCGAACTCGAGCTTGCCCCGCGCGACCTGCTCGCCCGCCGGCCGGTCGCCGAGCGTGCGGAACCAGCCGCGGTCCCAGACGATGGACGGCCCCGCGCCGTAGCTGCCCTCGGGGATCACGCCCTCGAAGTCGGCATACTCGACTGGGTGGTCCTCGACGTGGACGGCCAGGCGGCGCTCGCCGTGGCGGACCGAGGGGCCCTTGGGCACCGCCCAGCTCGCGAGCACGCCGTCGATCTCGAGCCGCAGGTCGTAGTGGAGCCGCCGCGCCGAGTGCTTGTGGACGACGAACAGGTGGCCGTCGGCCGGCCGGCGGTCGCCGAACGGCTCGGGCGTGCGCGCGGGGTCGCGCTTGTCCCGGTACTCGTCGAGGCCGCGGCTAGGCACGCAGCACCAGGATCACCGCCAGCGACGCGGACAGATTATCGACCGCGTGCGCGGTGATCGAAGGCGCGAGGCTCCCCGTCTGCTCGTACGCCCACGCCCAGAGGAGGCCGCTCCAGAAGACCGCGGCGAACCCGAGCACGCCGTAGCCATGGGCCAGGGCGAAGACTGCCGCGCTCACCAGCGCCGCCCCGGCCGGTCCGAGCCGCCGCCTGAGCGCGCCGAAGAGAAGCCCGCGGAAGACCACCTCCTCGAAGACCGGCGTGAGCACGACCGTGTCGACGAGCGTAGCGAGCACGACGGGCCAGGCGCCCCAGACCAGATCGCGGTCGAACCACTCGGTCCAGTGCGAGGAGATCTCGAGTACACGTCCGGCGGCGCCGAGCCCCCAGTCACCCGCCTGCCCGGCCGCCACGAGCACGAGCGCGACGCGCAGCACCCGTCGCACGTCCGCGCGCGTGAGGATCAGGCCAAACCCGCCGGCGAGGCCGAGCCCCGACGGCCGCAAGAGCCGCCGCCAGGCCAGGAGGATGACCGGGAGAAAGGCGAGGTTCGTCGCCGTGCCCACGACCACCCTCGCGTACGGGCGCGAGGATTCGCTCGTCAGAAACGCCGCACCCACGTGGAGCGCGGCGAGCAAGAGCGCACCGAGCGCGCCGCCCCGGACGAGCACGTCGAAGCCGGCGCGCCCCGGCCAGGGCGGCGGGAGCGGCGCCGCCGCCGGCCAGGAGCGCTCGCCCGGGTGCCGGACCCACCACGCGAGCGCCACGAGCGCCAATCCCAGAACGGCGACCTCCAGCAGGATCAGCACGCGAAGCCGGACCAGGAGCGGGCCTGCGCGGGGGTTGGGTGCCTCCGCTCGCGTGAGGCGCACGACGAGCCGGTCGTGGAACCAGCCGGGCTCGAGCTGCGCGTCGATCTGCGCGACGAGGCCGGTCGCGTCGGCCCCTCCGGATTCCACCGCGAGGTACGCGGGTCCGACGAGGCGCCGGAAGGTCCCGAAGGGCTCGCCGCGGCGCGTCCACTCGTCGAGCCGGCGGCGGAGCCGTGCGTCGTGGCCCGCCTCGCCCTCGAGGATCGCCAGGTGGAGGTCGACGGTCGGCTCGAGCGATTCGGCCTCGAGCTCGTCGTACCAGCGGAGCGCGTCGGCGACGTCGTCGGCGCGGCTGCCGAGCAGCCAGCCGTACAGGCGCCGCTCCCACGCGGGCGCGCCGTCGATCCCATCGTCGAGGTCGAACGTGTGGCCGACGACGATGGCGAGGGCACGCTCGGGCTCCACCACGTCCGTGACGGGCGAGCCCGTGGCGTGGAGCCACGTCACCAGCGCCACGAAGGCGAGGAGGACGAGCGCCGAGAGGGACGTGAGGCCCCCGAGATGTCGTCTCTCGACCGGCGCAGGCACGCTATCCATGGGAGGTCTCAAGCCTTCGCGCATCATAGGGAGCATCGTGCTATCGTGCAAACGATGCCGGCACACGCCACCGGGTCCGGGACGATCTCCTTCGGGCTGGTCTCGATTCCGGTCAAGCTCTACACGGCCGCCGCGTCGCAGAGCGTCTCCTTCAATCTGCTCCACGCCAAGTGCGGCTCCCGCATCAAGCTGCAGAACTTCTGCCCGGTCTGCAACGAGGTCGTGGATCGCGCGGCGCTCGTCCGCGGGTACGAGTTCGCGAAGGACCAGTACGTACGCGTCGGCGACGAGGAGCTCAAGGGGCTCGAGGGCGAGGCGTCGAAGGTCATCGACATCGCGGAGTTCGTGCCGCTCACGTCGGTGGACCCGATCTACTTCGAGAAGACGTACTACCTCGGCCCCGACAAGGGCGGCGAAAAGGCGTACCGGCTCCTCGCCGACGCCATGGGCGCGCACGGGCGCGTCGCGCTCGCGAAGTTCGTCATGCGCGGCAAGGAGAGCCTCGTGCTCATCCGGCCGGCGCAGGGCGGGCTGATGCTGCACACGATGTACTTTGCCGACGAGGTGCGGAGCTTCGGCGAGATCGAGAAAGGCGAATCGGCGAAGATCAAGGAGGGGGAGCTCGCGCTGGCGCTCCAGCTGATTGACGGCCTCTCGTCGGACGCCTTCAACCCCGAAAAGTACCGTGACGAGTACCGCGAGCGCGTGCTCGAGCTCGTGAACCAGAAGGTCGAGGGCAAGGAGGTCACCGCCGCCGGACCCCAGGTGCAGCGGGCCCAGGTCATCGACCTCATGGAGGCCCTCAAGCAGAGTCTCGCCAAGCGCGCGGCCGCCCCGCCGGCGCTGCCGTCCGTGGCTCCCGCAGCGGCGGCGGAGAAGAAGCCGCTCGCGAAGGCCAAGCGCGCCGAGCCCGTGCCCGCGAAGAAGGCCCAGGCCGGCAAGAAGTAGCCCCTCCCGTCAGGGGATCAGGACGATCTTCCCGTAGGCTCCCGACTTCAACACCGCCTCGTGGGCGCGCGCCGCCTCCTTGAGCGGCAGCTCCTGACCGACGACGGGCCGGAGCGTGCCGTTCGCCAGGCCGGCGCCGAGGCCCGCGTGGATGGACGCCATCTCCTCCGGCGCCGCGTTCCAGAGCGCCAGCCCGAAGATCGCCGCGTCCTTTCCCATCGTTCCGCGCGGATTGATCTCGATGGCCCCGCGGTTGCCGATGATGACGATGCGGCCGAAGCGCGCCACCACATCGATGTCCTTCTGGAGATTGACGTTCGCGAGCATTTCGAGGATCACGTCCGCGCCGCGGTTGCCCGTGACCTCCATGAGCTTCTTGAGATAGTCGGGGGCGCTGTGGTCCAGGACGTGCTGGGCGCCGTGCTCCTGGACGAGCTTGCGCCCCCGGTCGGTCCCGGCGGTGCCGACGACGGTCATGCCGTGGGCCACGCCGAGCTGCACCGCCGCGATGCCGACACCGCCCGAGGCGCCGTGGACGAGGAGGGTTTCGCCGGCTCGAGCGTGGGCCTTGTGATGGAGCCCGCGGTACGCGGTGCCGTACGGCACGCTCACTCCGGCGCCCTGGGAGAACGAGACGTTCGCGGGGAGGGGATGGACCATGGACGCGTCGCAGGCCGCGAGCTCGGCGTAGGCGCCGCTGAGCGGCATCGTGGTGCGCACGACGTAGACGCGATCGCCCCGCTTGAACCGGGTGACCCCCTCCCCCACCGCCTCGATCACGCCGGCGCAGTCGTTCCCGGGCACGTAGGGCGGCGTCGGCAGCATCGCGTAGTTTCCCGAGCGGATGTAGGTGTCCACCGGGTTCACGCCCGCGGCGCGGATGCGCACCACCACCTGCCCCGGCCCCGGCTTCGGGTCGGGCACGTCGTCGAGCTGGAGCACCTCGGGGCCGCCGAACTTGTGGACGCGGATCGCTTTCATCGCTCTCCTCCCGTAGAGCCGAATCTTCGCATCACCCGTTGATTATCCACCAGAGGTAAAATGAGGGCGCCGGAGCGGCGATGCCCAGGACCATCCTCGAGCCGCGGTCCCACGTCGAGTACCTGTCGATTCTCGACAGCGACGGGAACCTCGACGCCGCGCTCGAGCCGAGGCTCTCCCCGGCTGAGCTCAAATCCCTCTATCGCGCGATGCTCCTCGGCCGCCGCTTCGACGAGCGCATGGTGCGCCTGCAGCGCCAGGGCCGGATCGGGACGTTCGCTCCGATCAAGGGCCAGGAGGCCTCGCAGCTCGGGAGCGTCTTCACGCTGCGGGCGACCGACTGGATGGTCCCGTCGTTCCGCGAGACCGCCGCGATGATCTGGCGCGGCTGGCCGCTCGAGAAGATCCTCCTGTTCTTCGCGGGGTACGTCGAGGGCGGCCAGCCCGCGCCCGACCAGCACGACCTTCCCATCACGATCCCGGTGGGGACACAGCTCCCCCACGCGGTCGGCCTGGCCTACGCCGCCCAGTACAAGGGCGACGATGCGGTCGTCATGGTGTACTTCGGCGACGGCGCGACCAGCGAGGGCGACTTCCACGAGGCGCTGAACTTCGCGGGGGTCTGGCACGTGCCGGTCGTGTTCGTCTGCCAGAACAACCAGTGGGCGATCTCCGTGCCGCTCAAGAAGCAGACCCACTCGAAGACGATCGCCCAGAAGGCGCTCGCCTACGGTCTGCCCGGGATCCAGGTAGACGGCAACGACGTGCTCGCGGTCTACGCGGCCGCCCGCGAGGCGGTCGAGCGCGCGCGCGCAGGCGAGGGGCCGACGTTGATCGAGTCTGTGACGTACCGCCTCGGCGTCCACACGACCGCCGACGATCCCACCAAGTACCGGACCCAGGAGGAGGTGACGGCGTGGGAGCAGAAGGACCCGCTCACGCGCTTCCGCGCCTACCTCGAGAAAAAGGACCTCCTGGAGGACGGGCTCGAGCGACGGGTGGACGACGAGATCGCGGAGGCGGTGCGCCGCTTCGAGGCGACGGCGCCGCCCGACCCGCTCACGGTCTTCGACCACGTCTACGCCGAGATGCCGCCCCACCTCCGCGCGCAGCGCGACGAGCTCGCCCGCTGGCTTCGCGAGGGCGGCGCCCCCGCGCCCGAACCGCCCGCGGCTCCGCTGGGCGCGACGCCGATGCGCGGCCAGCGCTTGACCCGTCGATAAATGAGCGTCACCAAGCTCAACATGGTGAAGGCGCTCAACCTCGCGCTCTTGCAGGAGATGGAGCGCGACCCCGCCGTGCTGATCCTCGGCGAGGACGTCGGCGTGGACGGTGGCGTTTTCCGCGTCACCGATGACCTCCAGCGCAAGTTCGGCTCGCAGCGCGTGATCGACAGCCCGCTCGCGGAGGCCGCCATCATCGGCACCGCCGTCGGCATGGCGCTCTACGGCCTCAAGCCCGTCTGCGAGATCCAGTTCTCCGGGTTCGCCTTCCAGTGCTTCCACCAGATCGAGAACCACGCGGCGCGCTACCGGCTGCGCTCCCAGGGACGCTTTCACTGCCAGATGGTCATCCGCATGCCCTATGGCGGCGGCGTCCGCGCGCTCGAGCACCACACGGAGTCCGAGGAGCAGTTCTACGCACACGTGCCCGGCCTCAAGATGGTGATCCCGTCGGGCCCGCGGACGGCGCGTGCGCTCCTCACCAGCGCGATCCGTGACCCCGACCCGGTGGTCTTCTTCGAGTCCAAGGCGCTCTACCACGCCGCGAAGGAGGAGGTCCCCGCGGATCCCGAGGCCCTCCCGATCGGCCGCGCGCAGGTCGTGCGTGAGGGACGCGATCTCACGCTCATCGCGTACGGCGCCATGCTCCGCGTCGCCCGCGAGGCGGCCGACGTGCTCCAGGCCGAGGACCGGGTCGAGACCGAGGTCGTCGACCTGCTCACGATCGCCCCGCTCGACCGCGAGACGATCGTCACCTCGGTCGCCAAGACCGGCCGCGCCGTCGTCGTCCACGAGGCGCCGCGGAGCTTCGGCCCCGGCGCCGAGGTCGCCGCGTCCATCATGGAGGGCGCGTTCCTCCACCTCGAGGCGCCCGTGCGCCGCGTCACCGCGAACGACGTATCGTTCGTCGGCTTCGCGCGCGAGAAGGCGCACGTCCCCGACGTCGCGCGTGTCGCCGCCGCCGCCCGCGAGACCCTCGCCTTCTAGCCGATGGCCCGCGCGTTCGTCCTGCCCGACCTGGGCGAGGGGTTGACCGAGGCCGAGATTGTCAAGGTGCTCGTCCAGGAGGGCGACCTCGTCCGGGAGGACGCACCCCTCCTCGAGGTGGAGACGGACAAGGCCACGGTCGAGATCCCGTCGCCGGTCGCGGGGCGCGTCACCAAGATCCACGTGCAGCCGGGGCAGACCGTCAAAGTCGGCGCGGTTCTGGTGACGTTCGAAGAGCAGGGCGGCAGGGGGCAGGTCCCTTCGCTCGAAACGACACTCGCCCGGGACCTGCCCCCTGCCGCCCCAGCCGTCGGCGCCACACAGCGCGCCCCGGCGGCGACGCCGGCGACGCGACGGCTCGCGCGCGAGCTCGGCGTCGACCTCCGCACCGTGCGCGGCACGGGACCCGGCGGGCGCGTGACCGACGACGACGTGCGGGCGGCCTCCGCGGGCGGCCGACAGCCCGCGGTCCCCCGCACCGCCGCCGAGCGCCCCGCCTCCGCGCCATCGGCCGTCGCGAAGCCCCTCGCGCCCGTCGGCGTCGAGCCACCCGCGCTGCCCAGGTTCGAGCAGTGGGGCCCGGTCGAGCGCCAGCCGCTCTCGCACCTGCGGCGCACGATCGCCGAGCGCATGACGCTCTCGGCAACGCTCGTCCCCCACGTGACGCACTTCGACCGAGCCGACATCACCGAGCTCGACGCGATCATCCGCCGCAACGTCGAGCCTGCGCGGCAGCGCGGCCTCACGCTCACGCTGACGAGCTTCCTCCTGAAGGCCGCGGCCCAGGCGCTCCTCGAGCACCCGCAGTTCAACGCGAGCCTCGACCCGGCGGCCGGGGAGCTGGTCCTCAAGCGCTACTACCACCTCGGCGTCGCGGTGGCGACGGATCGTGGGCTGATCGTTCCGGTGATTCGCGACGTGGACCGGAAGCCCTTGCCCGAGCTCCAGCGTGAGCTCGCCGCCCTGGCCCAGCGCGTGCGTGAGGGCAAGGCCACGCTCGAGGACCTGCGCGGCGGGACCTTCACGCTCACCAACATCGGGGCGCTCGGCGGGACGGGCGCGGTCCCGATCATCAATTACCCCGAGGTCGCGATACTCGGCGTCGCGCGCGCGCGGGAGGAGCCGGTCGTGCTGGAGGGCCGCATCGTCCCCCGGGTGCTGCTGCCGCTCTCGCTCACGTTCGATCACCGCGTCGCCGACGGCGCCGACGGTGCCCGCTTCGCCGCCGCCATCGTCCGACGGCTCGAGCGCCCCGAGCAGATCCTCCTCGAATGGTGATGGGCGACCTCGTGCGCGAGGTGGACGTGGCCATCGTGGGTGGCGGCCCGGGCGGCTACTCGGCGGCGTTCCGCTGCGCCGAACTCGGCCTCGAGACGGCCGTCGTGGACGCGGGCCGGCGGCTCGGCGGCGCTTGCCTGTGGGAAGGCTGCATCCCGTCCAAGGCACTCCTCCACGTCGGGGCGGTGCTCGGCGAGGCCGAGCGTGCGAAGGAGTTCGGCGTGGACTTCGGCGAGCCGCGGATCGCGCTCGACACCCTCCGCAAGTGGAAGGCCGAGCGCGTCGTCGGCAGGCTCGCGCGCGGGCTCGCCGCCGTCGCGAAGTCGAAAGGCGTGGAGGTCATCGGCGGCCGCGGCGTCTTCGAGGACTCCCGCACGCTCCGCGTCGAGGGCGACGAGCCCCAGAAGCTCCGCTTCACGTCCGCCGTCGTCGCGACGGGCTCGGCGCCGAGCCCACTGCCCGGCCTCGGCCTCGCGCCGGACCGCGTGATGGACTCGACGGCGGCGCTCGAGCTCCCCGACGTGCCCGAGCGCCTCCTCGTCGTCGGCGGCGGCTACATCGGCCTCGAGCTCGGCCAGGTCTACGCCGCGCTCGGCAGCAAGGTGATGCTCGTCGAGATGACCGACGGCCTCCTGCCCGGGGTCGACCGCGACCTCGTCCAGCCGCTCGCGCGGCAGTGCGAGAAGCTCTTCGTGAAGATCCGCCTCGACACGACGGTGACGTCGCTGCGCGAGACGGGGTCCGGGATCGAGGCGCGCTTCGGTGGCGACACCGTCGCGTTCGACCGCGTTCTCGTCGCCGTCGGGCGGCGCGCTGTGAGCGCCGACCTCGGCCTCGAAACGACGCGCGTCCGGCCCGACGCGCGCGGCGTCATCGCCGTGGACGAGCGGTGTCGCACGGCGGACCCGCGCATCTGGGCCGTCGGCGACGTCACGGGCGAGCCGATGCTCGCCCACCGCGCGATGCGCCAGGGCAAGGTCGCCGCCGAGGCGATCGCGGGTCGGCCCGCGGCGTTCGACAACGTCGCCGTGCCAGCGGTCGTCTTCACCGACCCCGAGGTCGCGTGGTGCGGCCTCACCGAGTCCGAGGCCACCCGCGCGGGACGTCCGGTGCGGCTCGCGAAGTTCCCGTGGGCGGCCTCGGGGCGCGCCGCCACGCTCGGCCGCAGTGACGGCCTGACGAAGCTCATCGTGGATCCCGACACCGGACGCGTGCTCGGCGTCGGGATCGTCGGCCCCGGCGCAGGAGAGCTGATCGCGGAGGGCGCCGTTGCGGTCGAGACGGCGCTGACCGTCGAGGACCTCGCCGTGACGATCCACGCCCACCCGACGCTGTCGGAGACCCTCATGGAGGCGGCCGAGACGCTCCTGCGGCCGGCGTGAGCTTCCCGTGGCGGCGATGCGCGACCGTACGATCCTCGTCACCGGCTTCGAGCCGTTCGGCGCGTACTCCGTCAACCCGTCGGAGGGGCTCGCGAAGGCGGTGGACGGACGTCGCTTCGGCGCCTGCGCGGCGCGCGGCGCGGTCCTGCCGGTGCATCACGCCGACGCCGCGCGCCAGCTCGAGGCGCTCCTGGCCGAGACCGGTCCGAGCGCCGTCGTCCATCTGGGACTCGCGGCCGGCCGCGCCCGGGTGGCGCTCGAGCGTGTCGCCGTCAACGTGATGGACTACGACGAGCCCGACCGCGCGGGCTTCCAGGCCTCGGGCGGGCCGATCGCGCCGGACGGACCCGTGGCGTATTTCGCGACGCTCCCGCTCGCCGCGATCCTCCACGCGCTCACCGCCGAGGGGATCCCCGCGTACGTCTCGAACACGGCGGGCACCTACCTCTGCAACCAGACCCTCTACACGACCCTCCACGCCGTGCGGCAGCGGCCCGACCCGCCGACGGTGGGTCTGATCCACGTGCCGCTCCTCCCGGCGATGGTCGCGGCGACCGGGCTCGAGCAGCCGAGCATGGACTTCCCGCTCATGCTGCGCGCCGTCGAGCTGGCGCTCGGCGTCGTCGCGAGCAGCGCGGCCTGACGCTGTGAGGGCGCTCCTGCTCGATCTCGACGACACGCTCCTCGACTACTCGGGCGGCGTGGACGCCCACTGGGAGGCGGCGGTGGCCGCCTGCGCGCCGCCGAGCCTCGATCGCACGAGGTTCCTGACCGCCCTCGCCGAGACTCGACGCTGGTTCTGGGACGACCCGGAACGCCACCGCCGCGAGCGCGTGAACATGCTTGCTGCCTGGCGGCACATCGTGGAGTTCGCCCTCGAGCGCGCGGGCGTCGAGGCGGACGGGTTGGCGAGGGCGATGGCCCACGACTTCGCCGCGCGCCGGCGCGACGCGATGCGCCTCTTTCCCGACACCGTCGAGAGCCTCGAGCGCCTCCGGCGCCGGGGCGTCCCCCTCGCGCTCGTGACCAACGGCGACGCCTCGCAGCAGCGTGACAAGATCGAGCGCCACGGGCTCGCACGCTTCTTCGACGTCATCCTGATCGAGGGCGAGTTCGGCGTCGGCAAACCCGAGGCGATCGTCTACCATCACGTGCTCGGGGCGCTCGGCGCGCCGCCCGCGGAGGCGTGGATGGCGGGCGATCACCTCGAGTTCGACGTGGACGCTCCCCAGCGGCTCGGGCTGCACGGCGTGTGGATCGATCGGGACGGCCACGGCCTCCCGGCAGACAGCGGCGTCCGCCCCCACCGGATCGTCCGTTCGCTGCGCGAGCTGGTCGGAGCCTTGGACTGAGCGACCGGTCGAGCCGGCCCCTTCGATGAACTAGCGGCGGCGGCGCCGCCCGTGGAGGACTTCGCACCAGCGGCGGTTGTCGTCGCCGCCGGCCTCGGCGCTACCGGAGAGATAGGCCGCCGCGGTCACCACCTCGTCGTCAGCGCCGTCGCGCGGCGGTGCATGGGACTCGCACCAGCGCACGTCGAGGATCTCCAGGCTTGGATCAGCGTCGGGTTCACAGCCTGGACAGTACGCGCGGGCGACGGACGGGGTGTCCGGAATGAACTCCGTCACCGGTCTCTGGCGAGGCTACGCATCGCCATCTCCCTCTACTCTAGTGTACCCTCAGCCCCATGCAAAACTTATTGAACCGCCAGGTGCTGCTCCGGAGCCGCCCCAAGGGCGAGCCCAGGATCTCCGACTTCGAGCTCGTCGAGTCGCCCGCGCCCTCCCCCGGGGAGGGCGAGTTTCTGTGCCGGACGATTTACCTCTCGCTCGACCCCTACATGCGCGGGCGGATGAACGACGTGAAGTCGTACGCCCAGCCCGCCGAGCTCGGCAAGCCCATGGTCGGCGGGGCCGTCAGTGAAGTCATCGCCTCGAGCCACCCCGCGTTCCCGACGGGGAGCTTCGTCGTCGGTCCGACCGGCTGGCAGGCGTACGCCCTCTCCCGCGGGGCCGGCATGCGCAAGCTCGATCCGAAGGCGGCGCCGCTTTCCACGGCGCTCGGCGTCCTCGGCATGCCCGGGATGACGGCATACGTCGGCCTCCTCGACATCGGCCAGCCCAAGCCGGGCGAAACGGTCGTCGTCTCCGCCGCGGCCGGCGCCGTCGGCTCGGTGGTCGGGCAGCTCGCGAAGATCCGTGGGTGCCGCGCAGTCGGGGTGGCAGGCGCGCCGGCGAAGTGCGAGTTCGTCGTGAAAGAGCTCGGCTTCGACGCCTGCGTGAACTACCGGGCCGAGCCCCTCGTGCCCGCGCTCCAGAAAGCGTGCCCGACGGGGATCGACGTCTACTTCGACAACGTCGGCGGCGACGTCCTCGCCGCCGTCTTGCGACTCATCAACCCGTTCGCGCGCATTCCGCTCTGCGGCCTGATCTCGCAGTACAACGTCACGGAGCTCCCGCCCGGCCCGAACCCCTTCCCGCTCCTCGTCAACCGGGCGCTCATCCGGGGCTTCATCGTCTCCGACCACGCCGACCGCTTCGCCGACTTCCACCGCGACGCGACCCAATGGCTCCGCGAGGGCAGGCTCCGGTACCGGGAGGACATCGTCGTCGGTCTGGAGAACGCCCCGGAGGCGTTCCTCGGCCTCCTGCGCGGCAGGAACTTCGGCAAGCTCGTCGTGAGGGTCGGCGACGACCTAACCGTCAAGAGCTGCTGAGCCGCCGCGCGCGCCACCAGAGAAGGACCGCCGCCATGCCGACGAGGCCGGCGCTCCCGGCCACGACAAGCGCCGTCGGCACTCCGAACGCCTCGGCCATCGCGCCGATCATGAACGCGCCGAGCGGAAAGGCGCCGCCGAAGGCCAGCGCGTAGAAGCTCATCACGCGACCGCGGAGGGCGTCGGGTGCCCCGAGCTGTAGCGTCGTGTTGCAGCTCGCCATGAAGACGATCGAGAAGAAGCCGATTTGAAAGAGAAGGACCACGGCCGCGTGGAACTCGGCGGTGGTGGCGAGCGCCACGAGCGCGAGGCAGGAGAGGACGCCCGCGACAAGGATCGTCCGGAGCGGGGTCTGGCGGCCGCCGAGGGTCGCCAGCGACAGCGCCCCCGCCACGGCACCGACCCCGAGCGCCGCCATGAGGAAGCCGAACCCCTCGGCGCCCAGCCCGAGGACGTTCCGCGCGACGAGAGGGACGAAGATCGTGAAGTTGAAGACGCAGAGGCTCACAACCAACACGAGGCCGAGGACCAGCGCGATCCGCGACGTGCCGAGCGCGTAGCGGAGCCCCTCCCGAACCTCCTGGCTCACCGTCGCCGCCGTGCGCGGCCGCGGCGCGCCCTCCGCGTGGACGAGGCGCAGCGCGCCGATCACCACGAGGAAGGAGAGGCCGTTGAGCACGAACGCGGGGACCAAGCCGAAGCGCCCGATCAGGAGGCCGGCCACCGCTGGGCCCACGATGCGCGCGCCGTTGAAGGCGGCGGAGTTGAGGGCGACCGCGTTCACCAGGTCGTCCCTGCCGACCATCTCGACGACGAAAGCCTGGCGCGTCGGCATGTCGATCACGTTCGCGCAGCCCAGGAGCAGCGCCAGGACGGCGACGTGCCAGTACTGGACCTGTCCGCTCCAGACGAGCACCGTGATGCTGAACGCCTGGAGGGCGAGGACCGCCTGGGTGGCGAGGATCAGCCGGCGCTTGGGCAGGCGGTCGGCGATCGCGCCCGCGACGACCGAGAACAGGAGGACCGGGGCGAACTGGAACGTGCCGATGAGCCCGAGCTTGAGCGGCGAGCCGGTCAGCTGCAGCACGAGCCACGACTGGGCCACGGATTGCATCCACGTGCCGATCAGCGAGACGAGCTGACCGCCCCAGAAGAAACGGAAATCACGGTGGTTGAGCGCGCGCAGCGCCTGGGGAAAGGGCATCGCGTGTTTCCAGCTTGCGCGGTTCCGGCCGCGAAGGCAAGATGGGCGCCCAGCATGATCGCGTCTGGCGACCTCGCCCGGCTGATGCAATCCTCGACGCCCCACGCCCTGCTCGACGTGCGCGAGAAGGCGGCCTACGAGCGGGGTCACATCTATCGTGCCACGTCCCTCCCGCGGCGCCTCGTGGAGTTCCGGCTCCCCGCGCTCGTCCCCGCACGCGCGACGCCCCTGGTCGTCTCGGACGAGGACGGGCGGCTCGCCGCGTTGACGCTGCCGACGCTCGGCGAAATCGGTTACACCGACGTGCGGCTTCTCGCCGGCGGTCTCGCCGGCTGGCGGAGCGAAGGGCGTCCGCTCGTCGAGGGCATCAACGTGCCGAGCAAGGTCTTCGGCGAGCGCGTCCTGCACGAGCACAAGACGCCGCAGCTCACGCCCCTCGAGCTCTGGGAGCGGATCGAGCGCGGCGACGACCTGGTGATCGTCGACGCGCGGACACCCGAGGAGTACGCGCGAGGCTCTCTCCCCGGGGCCTGGAGCGTCCCGGGCGGCGAGCTGGTCGTCCGCATCGCGGAGCTGGTCAGACACCCCGAGACGACGATCGTCGTCCACTGCGGCGGTCGGACGCGCTCCTATATCGGAGCCGAGTCGCTGCGGCGCATGCAGCTCGCCAACCCCGTCGTCGTGCTCGAGAACGGCACGATGGGCTGGGAGCTCGCGGGACTCACGCTCGAGCGCGGCGCGGCGCGCTGGGCGCCCGCGCCCTCGGCGCGGAGCCGCGCCGTCGCGGCCCTGGCGGCGAAGCGCGTCGCGGCCGAGGACGGGATCCCCTTCGTCTCGCCCCGCGCGCTCGCCGCGCGTCTCGCCAGGCGCGAGGACCAGAACCTCTACGTCCTCGACGTCCGGACGGCCGACGAGTACGCCGCGGGCCACGTCGCCGGCGCCGTCTGGGCGCCCGGGGGCCAGGCGGTGCAGGCGACCGACGAGTACGTCGCGGTCCGCGCCGCGTCCATTGTCCTCGTCTGCGACGGCTTCGCGCGCTCCGTGATGACGGCCTCGTGGCTCCGCCGCATGGGGCTCCCGGACGTCGCCGTGCTGGCCGGGGGCCTGCCCGCATGGACCGCCGACGGCGGCGCCGTCGAGACGGGACTCCCCCTCGCCGTGCCCGTTGGCTGGGAGACCGCCCGCGCGCGCGTCGCGCGCGTCAGCCCCGGCGACCTCGGCCCGGCCCTGATCGTGAGCGTGGACCAGAGCGACGCGTACGCGCGTGGCCACATGCCGGGCGCCTGGTGGCTCTGTCGCAGTCGGCTCGAGTGGACGATCGGCACGGTCGCGCCGGACCGGCAGGCGCCGATCATCGTCACCTGCGCCGACGGCTTTGCCTCGACCCTCGCCGCTGCGACGCTCGGGCGCCTGGGCTATACCGCCGTGAGCGTCCTCGAAGGGGGCACGCGCGCGTGGGTCGAGGCGGCGGGCGCCGTCGAGAGCGGCCCGACGCGGCTCGGCGACGAGCCCGACGACGTGGTGCTCAAGCCCTACGAGCGCGGACGCGCCGCGATGGAGCGCTACCTCAGCTGGGAAGCGGAGCTCGACGCCGCGGGACACAGCCGGAGCCGGCTCCTGTGAAGCTCCCGGCCCTCGTCACGACCGAGTGGCTCGCCGCGAACGTCGGCCGCCGCGGTCTACGCGTGCTGGACGGCTCGTGGCACATGCCCGAGCTCAAGCGGGAGGCTTTCGAGGAGTTCGTCGAGGTGCACGTCCCCGGCGCCGCGTTCTTCGACATCGACGAGATCGCCGACCCGAGCACGCCCCTGCCGCACATGCTGCCGAGCGCCTGGATTTTCGCGGAGCGCGTCGGCCGGCTGGGGATCGCGAACGCCGACTGGGTCGTCGTCTACGACACGCGCGGGGTCGTCAGCGCGGCGCGCGTGTGGTGGACGTTCCGCGCGTTCGGCCACGCGCGGGTCGCCGTTCTCGACGGAGGCTTCCCGAAGTGGCGCGCCGAGGGGCGGCCCGTCGAGTCAGGCCTGCCCGCGCCCCGGCCGCGACGCTACACGGGCCGCCTCCAGCGGCGCCTCGTACGCGATTTGGAGCAGATGCGCGCGAACCTCACGCACCGCCGCGAGCAGGTGCTCGACGCGCGCTCGCACGGGCGTTTCGTCGGCACCGAGCCCGAGCCGCGCCCGGGGCTCCGCCCCGGCCACATTCCGGGCAGCCTCAACCTGCCGTACGAGCTCCTCCACGCGAAGGACGGCACGCTCCTCGGACTCGACGCGCTGCGGCGCGCCTTCGAGACCGCGGGCGTCGACCTCGACCGTCCCGTGGTCACGACGTGCGGCTCGGGCATCACCGCCTCAGTGCTGGCCTTCGGGCTCTATCTCCTCGGGCGGGAGCGGGTTGCGGTCTACGACGGATCGTGGACAGAATGGGGTAGGCGCCCCGACACTCCGGTGGAGCGATAGGAGGATCCATGGCGACGGCGGCTTACACACTGGAGAACTTCGTCTCCGACCTCGACCGCCTCACGCGGGACGAGACCTCCCCGCTCGTCATCACCGCGCGCGTCGCGCCGCTCCTGGCGAAGCTCGTCAAGGACCCCCACGTCGTGCCGGTCGAATTCCGCCGGCGTCCGCCGGGCCAGAAGCGCGGCCGTTACATGCTCCACCGCGCGCCCCGTTTCAACGTGACGTCGGTCGTCTGGGGCCCCGGGGAGGCCGCCGCGGCGCACAACCACGAGACGTGGGGCGTGATCGGCGTCATCGACAACGAGATCGAGGAAACGCGCTACCGCGTCGAAGAAGGCGTCGGGGGCGGCCGGGCGAAGCTCGAGGTGAAGACGGTCATGCGCCACGCGCCGGGCGCCGTCTCGTGCCTCGTCCCCGGGGATGAAGTGCACGCGATGCAGAACCCGACCGAGCGCGACACCGTCGAGATCCACGTCTACGGGAAGGACCTCGCGGGGTTGAAGCGCAAGACCTGGGCCGCCGACGGGACGGAGAAGCCGCTCGTCACGCCGAAGTACATGAACTGCTGACGTGCGCGGCTGATGGCGCAGCGGTTCGCCGGCCGGGTCAACGCGCCCGAGGTGCGGGCTCGACGACGTGCTCACGGGTCGCGAGCGGTCCCGCGTTCAGGACCTGGAAGCCGAGCTTGGTCATGACGGTGTCCTCCCCCTCGAGGCGCGGGCCCACGTGCGCGGGGGATCAGTCGCAGTAGAGCTCGACCGTGTAGCCGTTCGGGTCTTCGATATAGATGGCCGTGTCCCCACGACGGCCGCGGATCTTGACGCCGGCGCGCTTCACTCGCTCGCGGACCCTCCTCCACTCGGCGCGCGGAAAGCGGACGCCGAAGTGGTCGAGGCCGCCGGCGGTGGCGTCGAAGGTCCGGCGGCTCTCGACGAAGTTCAGGAGGTCGTGGCCCCCCGGGGTCTCGAGGAAGACCATCCCCTCGTGCAGGAATGCGGTCTTGAGCCCGAGGACGTCGAGGTAGAAGCGCTCGGTGCGCCCGAGGTCCCGGGTCCGGAGCGCGAGGTGGCGGAGCCCGCGGTTCATCCCGTGCCATCATACCCAAACACGCTGCCGGCGCGAGAGCGGGGTCATCATACGCCAACTCGCGGGCGGACATCCGCGGCGACCCGCGCCAGGACATCCAACATCTCGGGGACGGTCGGAACCGAGAAATCCAGGACGAAGTGCTCGACCCCCGCCGCGACGTACGCAGAGAGATCCTCGGCGATCTGCGCCGCCGACCCCGTGAGCGGCGGGCGGTCCGCACCGGCGCCGGCGGCGAACTTCAGGGGGCCCTTGAAGGTGATCGTGATCGTCTTGGGGTCGCGGCCCGCGGCCGCCGCCATGTCCCGGAGTCGCCGCACCGCCGCCGCCATCTCCGCCGGGTAGAGGGTGACGGGCGGACGGAGCCCGAGCGGGTGCCACCCGTCGGCGATCTCCACGACGCGATGGAGCGCGGCTTCGCTGTGACCGCCGATCCAGATCGGGATATGTGGCCGCTGCACGGGGTGCGGACGGACGCCGCCCGCCTCGGAAATGCGCGCGAACCGTCCCTCGAACACGACGCGCGGCTTCGTCCAGATCTCCCGCATGAGCCTGAGATACTCGACCGTCCGGGCGGCGCGGTCCGCGAACGGCACGCCGAGCCCCTCGAACTCCTCGCGCCACCAGCCAATGCCGGCACCGAGGATCACCCGGCCGCCGGAGAGGTAGTCCGCCGTGGCGAGCGCCTTGGCGGTGACGACCGGGTTCCGATACGGGATCACGAGGACGCTCGTGCCGACGCTGATGCGCGCCGTCACCGTCGCGAGATACGTGACGGCGGTCAGGGGCTCGAGCCAGGGCTCGTCCGGGCCGAGCGGGAAGGCCCCGGTCGCCGAGTACGGGTACCGCGACGCGCTCTGCACCGGGATCAGCAGTCGGTCGGTGACGAAGACTGAGTCGAAGCCGAGCCTCTCGGCGCGCAGGGCGAGCGTCGTGATCGCGTCGCGGTCGGCGAGCGCGCCGCGCCCCTGGAGCGAAAACCCGAAGCGAGTCGTCATCCCTTGAGCCCTCCCGTGCCCCAGCCCGCCACGAGATGGCGCTGGACCGCCATGAAGAAGGCGAGCGCGGGGATCGTGATCAGCATGCCCGCCGCCATGACGAGCCCCCAGTCCACGACGGCGGCGGCGAAGAGGTCCTGGACGCCGACGGGGAGTGTCTTGAGGTCGTCGGAGGCGATCAGGATGCGGGTGAAGATGTAGTCGTTCCACGCCAGCGTGAACGTGAAGATGGACGTCGCGATCAGGCCCGGCAGCGCGAGGGGCAACACGATGTGGAGCACCGCACGACCGCGCCCCGCGCCGTCCACGTGGGCCGCCTCCTCGAGCGAGACGGGGATCGAGCCGAAGAAGGCGCGCAGGAGCCACAGCGCGAACGGCAGGCAGAACGACGAGTACGAGAGCACGAGCGCCGTGTGGGTGTTCACGAGGGACAGGCGGCGGGCCAGGATGTAGATCGGGATCACGATCATGATCGGCGCGAACATGTAGGTGCAGAGGACTAGCCGCGCGACCGCTTCGCGCCCGGGGAAGGCGAAGCGCGTCAGGCTATAGGCGCCGAGGGCGCCGACCGCCATGGTCAGGACGACCGTCAGCCCCGCGACGACCACGCTGTTGCGGAAGTAGGTGAGGAACGCGGTGTCCGTCACGAGGCGGGCGAAGTTCTCGAGGGTCGGCGCGGCGGGCACGAACGTCGGCGGCGTGGCGAAGACCTCGCGCGGCGGCTTGAGCGACGTGGAGAGCATCCACAGGAGCGGCAGGACCGCCTGGGCCGCGAGCCCGAACGCGGCCGCGTAGACGAACGCCCGCCACGCGAGCCCCCTCACGCCGCGTCCTCCTCGCCCCAGAAGAGCCGGAAGTAGACGAGCGTCGCGGCCATGAGCATGAGAAACATGATCACCGCGAGCGCGGCGCCGAAGCCCGCCTGGTAATAGGTGAAGGTCCGCATGTACGCGTAGATCGGCAGCGTCCGGATCTCGCGTCCCGCCCCGGCGCCCTCGCCCCAGAGCCATACGGTATCGAACTTCGTGAACATCCAGATCGAGCGGAGGAGAACCACGACGAAGAGCACCCCCCGGAGCTGGGGCAGGGTGATGTGGCGGAACCGCGCCCACGCGGACGCGCCGTCCACGCGCGCCGCCTCGCCGAGCTCGAGCGGGATCGTCTGCAGGCGCGCGAGCACACTGACGACGACGAACGGCGTGAACTGCCAGACGCTCACCGCGATGAGCGAGGTCATCATGTGGTCCACGCCGAGCCAGACGACCGGCTCGCGGACGAGCCGGAGGCGCACGAGCACGTCGTCCACCACACCGTAGGTCTCGTTGAGGAGCCAGCGCCACACGATGACGGCCACGATCGTCGGAATCATGTACGGGAACAGGACGAGCGCGCGGATCGCGGTCCGCCCGCGGAAGGCCTGGTGGAGCACGAGCGCCGCGGCCAGGCCGAGGACGAGCTGGAGGACGGTCGACGCCCCCGCATAGACGACCCCCTTCCACAGGCTGTCCCAGAACTCAGCGTCGCCCGCGATCCGCGCGTAGTTGCCGAGACCGACCCAGCGCTCGGCTGGGAAGAAGGAGTGCTTGTCGAAGAGCGAGAGCCAGATCGCGTAGGCGACCGGGTAGAGGATGAGGCCGGCGATCAGGACGAGCGCCGGGAGGATCCAGAGCACGCCCAGGACCGCCTCGGGGAGGCGGCGACGCAACGCTACTTCTTCAGATAGCCAGAGCTCGCGAGCAGCTCCTCGACGCGCTTCTGCGCCCGGGCGGCCGCCTCGGCGGACGGGACGCCCTTCACGGCGTCGAGCACCATGTCCACGAGGATGCCCGACCCCATCACCTCGAGCAGGTAGGGCTTCTTCATGTCCTCCCAGTCCGTGACCAGGACCGGCTTGATCCAGTCGTTGCGGAAATACTTCTCCTGCATGTCCACCCAGGGCCGCCACTTCCGGATCATCGCGTTGTCCGCGTATCTCGGGTTTCGGGAGGTGGACTTCTTGATCGACAGGAGGTGGATCGGTACCGAGTGGAGGTACGGGACGTAGTGCTCGTCCCGGAAGAAGAACTTGAGGAAGTCCACCGCCTCGGGGCCGCCCCTGGCGTCCTTGAAGACCATCCACGGCTCGCAGTCGAGCTGCGCCGCCGGCGTCCGGCCCGACGGGCCGACCACCTTGTCCGCGACCGCGAAGTGGTCCGGATCCGCGATGTCCTTGGCCGCGTACTTCTCGATGTAGCCGACGCCCCGGCCGTAGGCCTGGTAGAGCATCGCCGCCTTGTCGTTGGCGAGGTTCGCGAAGGTGTCGAGGTAGCTGTGACCCGTCCAGCCGGGCGGCAGGACACGGCCGAGCTTCTTGTAGAAATCGAGCAGCTCCAGCACCGGCTTCTCGGTGAGCGTCGGGCGCCCCTCGGCGTCGAACAGCCGGCCGCCGTTCGTCTTCAGGAGCTCGCCGACCGCGATGTTGACGAAGAGCGGCTGCCCCGTCATCGTCAGCCCCCAGCGCACGACCTGGCCGTCCCTGACCTCCTTCAGCGTCTCGGCCACCTGGACGAGCTCGTCCCACGTGCGCGGCACCTTGAGGCTCTTCTGGGCGAGCAGGTCCTTCCGGTAAACGAAGACCGACGACGCGGGGGAGTGGCCGACGCCGTAGGTCTTGCCGTCCCACTGGCAGAGGTTGCGGAACGCATCGACGAGGTTGTCCTTGGGGATCGAGTCGGCGAGGTCGTCCACCGGTCGGAGGAGCCCCTTCGCCGCGAACGAGACACACGTGATCGGCTGGCCGTGCGCCGCGTCCGGCGGCGCGCCGGCCGCGAGCGCGGCGGTGAGCTTCTTTTCCAGGTCGCCCCAGGCGAGCCCCTCGATCTTGACCGAGACGTCCGGGTGCGTCTTCTCATACTCGGCAGCGATCTGGTTCAGGACCGCGAGGGTCTGCGGCTCGGTCTCGGTCTGCCAGAGCCGGATGACCTTCTTGTCGGCCGCCTCGGCGAGGACGACGACGGCGAGGACCAGCGCGAAGAGCGCGACGGCGAGCGTGCGTCGTCCGATCATGGCAGCCCCTCCCTCGAGGCGGTGGCGGGAGTGTCGCACCGTCGCCGCCCACTGACAAGGGGGGTCGCGAGGGTCAGGTGGGCGTGGTCACTCCGCCACGGGAGACGTGCCCTCGAAGACGAACTTCTGGACGCGCTTGCCGGTGTCCACTTCGGTCGTGTAGATGTTCCCCCGGGAGTCCACGGCGAGGTTGTGCACCCGGTGGAACTGCCCCGCCTGGCGCCCGTCGCGCCCGAACTTCGTGAGGACCCGGCCGCTCTCGCGCAGGAGCGTCCAGACGTGGTTGTTCTCGCCGTCGGCGTTGTAGAGCCAGGCCTGGGGCGCGTCGTGCGAGACGTCCACGTCCCACACCGAGCCGCTGCCGCGCGTCGCGGGCGCGACCCCGAACTCCTTGAGGAAGGTCCCGTCCCGCCGGAAGACCTGGATGCGGTTGTTGCTCCGGTCGCAAACGTACAGCAACCCGTCCCGGGCGAGGCGGACACAGTGGACCGGATTGCCGAAGGACTTCACGCTCGCGTCGCCGGGCGGGCGGCCGTTGGCGCCCCAGTGGCGCTTGTAGGCGCCCGTCTGGGCGTCGAAGACGATGACGCGGTGGTTCTTGTACCCGTCCGCGACGAAGAGCTCGCCCGTCGCGGGATCCACCGACACGCTGGCGGGGCGCCCGAGATGCGCGGTGTCGCTGTCACCGCCCGTCACACCCGCCTGGCCGATCTGGAGCAAGAGCTTCCCGTCCGGCGTGAATTTCAGGACCTGATGATCCCGCTCGCCATTGCCGCCGATCCAGACGTGACCCTGAGCGTCCACGAAGATGCCGTGCTCCGCCGCGGGCCAGTCGTAGCCCCGCCCCGGGCCTCCCCAGGCCCGGAGGAGATTGCCGGCGGGGTCGAACTCGAGGACGGGCGGCGCCGGCACGAGCGAGCGTGGGCGCTGGATCACCCAGACGTGGTCCTGCGCGTCCACCGCCACGCCCGCAGCCTGGCCCATGAGCCATCGGTTCGGCAGGGGCTTGGGCCATGCCGGGTCCACGCGGAACTGGGGCGCCCGGACCGCGGCGCTCGGCTGGGCCCGGGCGGTGACGGGGAGGGCCGACGCGCCGACCCCGACGACCGCGAGCACGCGGAGGATCGAGAGGAGCGGCATCTAGTTGATCCGCTTCGCCTGGCCTCGCCACTCCTTCTCGCGCAGGACGAACTTCTGAACCTTCCCCGTGGAGGTCTTCGGCAGGTCGCCGAACTCGACGGCGGCGGGACACTTGAAGTGCGCGATGTGCTGGCGGCAAAACTCGATGATGTCCCGCTCGGTCGCGCTCTTGCCGGGCTTGAGCGTGACGAACGCCTTGGGCCGCTCGCCCCACTTCGCGTCGGGGACCGCGACCACCGCGCACTCGAGCACGGCGGGGTGCCTGACGATGGTCTGTTCGACCTCGATCGTCGAGATGTTCTCGCCGCCCGAGATGATGATGTCCTTCTTCCGATCGCGCAGCTCGACGTACCCGTCCGGGTGCCACACGGCAAGATCGCCAGAGTGGAACCAGCCGTCGCGGAAGGCCTCGGCGGTCGCGTCGCGCTGCTCGAAGTAGCCCTTCATCGCATTGTTGCCGCGCATGATGACCTCGCCGAGCGTCTCGCCGTCTCGCGGCACGTCGTGCATGTTCGTGTCCACGACGCGCACCAGGTCGAAGAGCGCGTAGCCCTGCCCCTGGCGCGCGGCGAGGCGCGCCTGCTCCTCGGGCGGCAGCGCGTCCCACTCGGCGTGCCACGCGCACACGGTGTGCGGGCCGTACGTCTCGGTGAGGCCGTAGACGTGCACGGGCCGGAAGCCGAGCTCCTTGAGCTTGCCGAGGAGCGTCGGCGAGGGCGGGGCGCCCGCGACGCACACGGTGACCGGGCGCCTGAGCCGGTGGGCCTTCGGGTCATTGACGACGCCGACGTGGACGGTCGGCGCGCCGTTGTAGTGGGTGACGCCCTCCGTGTCGATCAGCTCCCAGATCCGGGCGGCCTCGACACGGCGCAGGCAGACGTGGGTGCCGGCGACGGCCGTGACGCCCCAGGTGAAGCACCAGCCGTTGCAGTGGAACATCGGCAGCGTCCAGAGGTACTTCGTGTCGAAGCTCATGTGGGCCTCGAGCACCTCACCGACCGCGTTGATCCACGCGCCGCGGTGCGAGTACATGACACCCTTCGGCCGCCCCGTCGTGCCCGAGGTGTAATTGATGGCGAGCGTCTCGTCCTCGTCGCGGAGCCAACTCTCGAGAGGATCCGGCGCGCCCGCCGCGAGGAAGTCCTCGTAGGGATCGCCCGGCGTGCCCGTGTCGTCCACGCGGACCACCGTCACGCCCGTCAGGTCGATCGGCTTCACGAGGCCTTCGAGCTCCGCGTCGACGAAGAGGAACCGCGACCCCGAGTGCTTGAGGATGTACGCGATCTCGTCGGAGGCGAGCCGCGTGTTGATGGCGACGAGGATCCCGCCGGCGGCCGGCACGCCGAAGTGCGCCTCGAGCGTCGCCGGGATGTTCGGGCAGAGGAACGCGACCCGGTCGTGCTTCTTCATCCCCGCTGCCCGCAGCGCCGAGGCGAGGCGATTGACCCGCTCCGCGAGCTGCGCGTACGTGTATCGCCGGGCGCCGTGGACGACGGCCGTCTTCTGTGGGAAGACGTACGCGCTCCGCGCGAGAAAGCTCACCGGAGTGAGCTCGGTCCGATAGACGTGGCGAAACTCGTCGCTCATTGCCGACCCCTCCGCACGAGTCTCGCCAAGTGTACCCCAGGACCGGCCCACCCCGAGGACGGGGCCCGCGGAGGCCCCCTCGACGAGCTAGTGGTCGGGCTGAGGCGTCAGGCGGAGGTACGGCTTGAGCGCGCGCCAGCCCTTCGGGAACTTCGCGCGGGCTTCAGCGTCGCTCACGGCCGGGACGATGATGACGTCCTCGCCATGCTTCCAGTTGACGGGCGTCGCGACCCGGTGCGCGTCGGTGAGCTGGAGCGAGTCGATCACGCGCAGGATCTCGTCGAAGTTCCGGCCGGTGGTCTGCGGGTACGTGATCGTCAGGCGGATCTTCTTCTTCGGATCGATGACGAAGACGGTCCGCACCGTGTAGACCTCGTCGTGGGCGGGGTGGATCATCCCGTAGAGGTTCGCCACCTTGCGTTCGGGGTCGGCGATGATCGGGAAGTTCGGCGCGTAGCCCTGCGTCTCCTTGATGTCGGCCGCCCACCCGCGGTGGGCGTCCAGCGGGTCGATCGAGAGGCCGATCACCTTCACGTTCCGCTTGTCGAACTCCGGCCGGAGACGCGCGACGTAGCCGAGCTCCGTCGTGCAGACGGGCGTGAAATCGCGCGGGTGCGAGAAGAGAATGACCCAGCGGTCCCCGACCCACTCGTGGAACCGGATCGGCCCCTCGGTGGTCTCGGCGGTGAAGTCCGGTGCGGCGTCTCCGAGTCTCAGTGACATACATCCCTCCTTGGTGGTGTGGTGTCCAGCGTCAGGCTGCGACGCGCCGCGTGCCTCGGGTCGCGACACGCACGATGTAGTCGACGAAGCGTGGCGTCGGGTCGAAGCCCACCACGGCCGGCGCGTTCGCGACGAAGTTCGACGTCGCGTTGACGTCGTAGAAGTAGACCCGGCCGTCGGCCTTGCCCACGAGGTACTCGACCCCGCCGACGTCGATCGACGCCGCGCGTGTCAGCGCCAGCACGGCGTCCACCACGGCGGGCGGCGCGTCCCCGCGGGTGACCGTGAGCCCCGGTGTCGCGTCCGCCGGGCAGGCGCCCAGCGCCCCGGCGGCGGGCGCCGGCTCGGCCTGGCAGATGTCGGCCGGGCAAAGGTTGAAGTCGGTCGCGCCCCGGACGATCCGGATCGCATAGAGGAACCGCCGGTCCAGCACCTCGACGCGCACGATCGCGCCGCCCGCCGGCTCCACGTACTCCTGGAGCAGCGCGGTCCCGTCGGGCCCGAAGTCCAGGCGCTCGGCCGCGGTCTCGAGATCCACGCGCGAGTCGAACCGCTCGATGAGCGCGCCGGAGCCGCCGACGTTGGGCTTGACCAACACCGGGAAGCGGACGCCCACGCTCGCCTTGACGAGCTCCGTGCGGTGGTTCACGACGACCGTCCGTGGGTAGGGGAGGCCGAGGCGCTCGAAGAGGTTGACCTGGAGCGCCTTGGACTTCTCGAACCGGTAGGCCGCCACGGGATTGATCACGGGGATCCCGAGCGACTCGTAGTGCTGCAGGAGCGGCTCGGCGTAGAAGAGGACGCCCGCGTGGCCGCGTCGGTGCGACGACGGGCTCGTGCGGTTCACGACGACGGCGTAGCGCCGGCGCCGGTCGCGCGGATCGTAGCCGTGGCTCGAGTGGTCGATCTTCTCGAACGGCAGCCTCCGCCGCTCGAGCTCGGCGATGAGGCGCGCCGACCACTCGGGGTGCTCGTCGAGGATGCCGATCGGCGCCGCCAGCGCGAGGCTCATCGGACCGCTCCGAGCGGCAGGGTCTGCTCGTCGAACCACGCGAGCCTGTCGCGCAGCGCGACGACATCGCCGATCACCGCGACGACCGGCGGCTCGAGCCGCGCGCGGCGGGCGCGCGTCGCGATGTCGCCGAGCGTCCCGATCACCGTCTCTTGCCAGTCGGTGGTTCCCCAGCGGACGAGCGCCACCGGCGTCGCCGCCGGGCGCCCTCGAGCGACGAGCTCGCGCGCGATCTCCGCCAGTCGCTCGAGGCCCATCAGCACGACCAGCGTGTCCACCGCGGTCGCGAGCCGCGCCCAGTCGACGGGGCGCCCGCGCTCGGACGCGCAGCCGTGCCCGGTGACGACGGCGAACGAGGACGCGACGCCGCGGTGGGTCAGCGGGATCCCGGCGTAGGCGGGCGCCGCGACGGCGGAGGTCACCCCCGGCACGACCTCGAACGGGATCCGGGCGCGCGCCAGCGCCTCCGCCTCCTCACCGCCCCGGCCGAAGACGAAGGGGTCGCCGCCCTTGAGCCTCACGACGCGCCGGCCGCGCCGCGCGTGCCTCACGAGGAGCGCGTTGATCTGCTCTTGCGGTAGCGCGTGAGCCCCGCGCGCCTTGCCGGCGAAGATGCGGCGCGCCCGTGGCGCCTCGTCGAGGAGGCGCCGATCCACGAGACGGTCGTAGACGACGACGTCGGCGCGCCGCAGGCGCTCGAGGCCGCGGACGGTGATCAGCCCCGGGTCGCCGGGGCCGGCGCCGACGAGCGCGACCGACCCTACGCGCACGCCGGGGCTCCCAGGCGCTCGAGGAGGTGGCGCTTGGCCTCCGCGCGTCCCCGCTCGACGATGAGCCGCCGCACCTCGGGTGCCTGGAGGGCGCGCCGCCACGTCTCGGCGTCGGCGACCCGCCCGGCGGCGCGCAGCTCGCGCCGCGCCTCCGCCGCGATTTCCGCGAGCGTCACGTACTCCGCCGTCAGGTAGCGCTCGAGCTCTTCCCGGATCGCGCGAGCGAGCGCGGGGCTCGTGCCGCCCGTGGACACGGCCACCGAGAGCTCCCCGCGCCGCACGACGGCCGGCAGGATAAACGTGCAGTGCGCGGGATCGTCCGCCGCGTTCACCCAGACCCCGCGCGCGCGGGCCGCGAGGGAGAGCGCCGCGTTGACCTCGCCGCGGTCGGTCGCCGCGAACGCGAGGTCGACACCGTCGAGGTCGTCCGGCGCGAAGCTGCGCCGGTCGTGGCGGATCTGCCCGCCGGACGCGAGCGCCCCGAGCGCCGGAGTCAGCGCCGGTGAGACCACCGTCACCGCCGCGTTCGCCGCCAGGAGACCGTGCACCCTGCGCTCGGCGACGAGCCCGCCGCCGACGACCAGGCACCGCCGGCCCGCCAGCTCCAGGAAGACCGGGTAGAAGCCCATGTTGACTCAGCCGTCCACGCCGTGGGGCAGCTGACCGGCCGGAACGTCACGCTCCACCGCGTCGACCAGCTCGCCGGCGAGCAGCGCGCGGAGCTCCTCGTCGGTGTGACGCGCGCAGAATTCCCGGAAGTTCTCCCCGGCGAGACGCTCGGCGAGGAACGCGCGGAGCAGCCGCTCGATCGCCGCGCCGACGTCCGCAGCGGGGACGCGGAGGCCGATCGGCCGGGCCGTGGCCGAGTGGCGGCCGAGGGCGCCGCCGACGCAAAAGTAGTAGGCATCCACGAGCGCGCCGTCCACCTTGACCTTCTTGCCCTCGATGCCGATGTCGGCGATCCAGTGCTGGCCGCAGCTGTTCGGGCACCCCGTCACGTGGACCTTCACGTGCTCGTCGAACCCCGGCAGCCGCGTCTCCAGCTCCTCCACGAGGGCGCGCGCGAACCCCTTCGTCTCCGTGAGGGCGAGCTTGCAGAATTCCGAGCCCGTGCATGCGATCGTCCCGCGCCAGAAGGGCGAAGCGTCGAGCCGAAGCCCGGCGGCCTCGAGCGCGTGCGCGAGGGCGCCCGCGCGGTCGCGTTGGACGTTCGGGATCAGGAGGTTCTGCATGTTGGTCGTCCTGATTTCGCCGGTCCCGTAGCGCTCCGCCAGGTCCGCAGCCGCGCGCATCTCGGCGGGAGTCAGCCGACCGCGCAGCACCGCGACGCCCGCGTAGACCAGCCCCTCCTGCTTCTGGCGATGGAGCCCCACGTGGTCGCGGTAGACGTCCTCGGGCGGGTCGTCGGGCACGCCGTGCTCGAGGGCCCGGCCAAGCCGGTCCTCGATCGCCGCGAGGAACTTCTCGGCGGTCCAGCCGTGCTGGAGGAAGAGGAACTTGAGCCGGGCCTTCTCGCGGCTCTGCCGCAGCACGTCCGAGTCGCGGAAGATCTCCGAGATCGCCCGGAGGACCGGCAGCGCCTCGTGCCAGCGCACGAAGGCGTCGAGTCGCGTGGCGAGGCGCGGATCGGTCGAGAGCCCGCCGCCGACGCGCACGGCGAAGCCGATCTCGCCCGTCGCCGGGTGGTGGAGCGCCGTCAGCCCGACGTCGTTGACCTCCGGGTACGAGCACCATACCCGGCAGCCGGTGATCGAGACCTTGTACTTGCGCGGCAGGTTATAGAAGGCCGGGTTGCCGTTGACCATGCGCGTCGCCGCGTGGACGACCGGCGAGGCGTCCACGATCTCGTCGGCGTCCACGCCGGCGAGCGGGCAGCCGGTGACGTTGCGCGTGACGTCGCCGCACGTGCCCTGTGTCGTGATCCCGCTGCGCCACAGCGTCTGGAAGACGTCGGGCAGGTTCTCGAGCGTCACCCAGTGGAGCTGGATGTTCTGGCGGACCGTGACGTCGGCGATTCCGCGCGCGTAGCGCTCGGCGAGCCCGGCGATCGTGCGAAGCTGGTGAGCCTGCAGCTGACCGTTCGGGATCCGGATGCGGACCATGAAGTGGCGCGTCGCCTTGCCCTCACCACCCTTGCCGCCGACCGCGCCGACACCGTCACCCTGCGTGTAGATGCCCCACCAGCGGAAGTAGGTCCCGAGCCACTCCGCGGGGATCGCGTCCCAGCCCTCGCGCGCGAAGCGCTGGATCTCGGCGTACGCTTCCCACGGGTTCAGCTCACGCTTGAGCCGCTCGACGCGCTGGGCCTTCGTCTCCTTGACCGCCTCGCTCATCACGTTCCTCCGGAAGCGGAAAGCTCCATCATCCGAGGTACCGGAGCGGCACTTCCACCCAGGCCTTGCAGCGAGAGCACTTCGCGCTCACGTGGCCGGTGGGCGCATCGACCTTGAGGATGGCGTTGTGGATGACAACCTCCTGCGGCAGCTTCACGACAACCTTGGCTCGGCACACGGGGCAGCGCCGGATCGACTCCTCAGCCGCCTCAGTCATTAGCCGCCTCAGTCATGAGCAGAATCTACCTATTGTCGATCGAGATTGTCAAGAGACTATGACAAAAGGGTAACTAGGAGCCCCTGGCCCAGTCGGTGAGAACCGCCGACACCTCAGGACGGGTGAACTCGCCCGGCAGGGCCTCACCCCGGCGCAGGAGCTCCCGGACGCGACTTCCAGACAGGACGAGGCGGTCGCCGTCCGCGTGCGGGCATGTCCTGCCCGACGCGACGGTACCGCAGCGCCTGCAGTAGAACGTCTCCGTGAAGAGCAGCGGCTCGATGCCGAGCTCACCGTCGCTGAAGGAGCGTAAGAGCTCGTGCGCGGCGTACGAGGCGTAGTAGGAGCCGACGCCCGCCGCGTCCCGGCCCACGATGAAATGGGTACAGCCGTAGTTTTTCCTCACGAGCGCGTGGAAGACCGCCTCGCGCGGCCCGGCGTAGCGCATCGCCCCGGGAAAGACCGACAGGAGCACCCGCTCTCGCGGAAAATAGTGCTCGACCAACGCCTCGTAGCAGCCGAGGCGGACGTCGGCGGGCGTATCGTCGGACTTCGTCTCGCCGACGAGCGGGTGGATCAGGAGCCCGTCCACCAGCTCGAGGGCGCACTTCTGGATGTACTCGTGCGACCGGTGGATCGGGTTCCGCGTCTGGAAGCCGACCACGGTCCTCCAACCGACCTCGTGGAAGCGCGCCCGTGTTTCCCTCGGTGAAAGGCGATAGCGCTCGAACCCGGGCAGCGCCGGGCGCTCGATCAGGTCGACGCGTCCGCCGAGGGCGACCGGCCCGCGCCCGAGCAGGTAGGCCACGCCCGGGTGTGCCGGATCCTCTGTGCCGTAGACGAGCCGCGCCTCCTCGCGCGGATCCCACGCGTATCGCTCGTCGAGGTGCAGGACGCCGATCGGCCGGCCGCCCTCTGCGACGAGCGCCACCGGTCGCCCTTCCTTGAGCCGCCCCGCGTGCTGGCGACTCACGGTCAGCGTGATGGGAAGCGTCCACAGCGCGCCATCCTCCAGGCGCATGCGCTCGAGGACGGCGCGGTAGTCGCGCTGGTGCATGAAGCCCTCGAGTGGCGTCAGCGCCCCGGTGGCGAGCAACTCGACGTCGGAGGCGGCCCGGGGGTCCACGTAGAGCGCCGGCATCTCGCGACACTGGCCCAGCGCCTCGGCGCGGGAGGCTGCGTCGACTTCGCGATTGACCAGTGACCCTCCGCCGTGCGGCGCCGCGGTCGTCATCGGGCGGCTCCCGCGCTGACCGTGTGGGCGACATCCACCGGCGCGGCGATCTCCCACAGACGTCCGTGGCCGGCGTTGAGGGCGCCGCAGATCGCGGGCACGAAGACGCCAGGGCCGAAGAATCCGAGATCCACATTCGCGCCCCCACGCGCGAGCTCGCTCCGGTACAGCATTTCGGCTCCATCGCGCACGAGAGCGTCGAGCCGCATCCGGCCGGCGCGACGGAGCAGTGCCAGGATCGCGTCCACCGCGTCGGACGGCGCAGGCGCGTCGCGGGCGACGAGCAATCGAACCTCGAGCTCCGGAGGCGCGTCGGCGCCCGCGGCGCGCGAGGGCGAGAGCACCCCGGCCAGCCGCCGCGCCACGCTACGCACCGCGCTTGCCGCTTTCAGGCGCGGTCGGAAGGTGCAGACCACACTCCTTCGTCTCGGGGGTCTCCCACCACCACCGCCCGGCGCGCTGGTCCTCCCCGGGCTTCACGGCGCGGGTGCACGGCGTACAGCCGATGCTCGGGTAGCCCTGATCGTGAAGCGCGTTGTAGGGGACGTCGTGCGCGTGGATGTAGCCCCAGACGTCCTCCCAGCTCCAGTCGGCGAGCGGGTTGAGCTTCAAGATGGACCCGTGGGCGCGGTCCACTTCGACCTTCGCCACGTCGGTCCGCGTCACCGCCTGGTCGCGCCGGAGCCCCGTGATCCAGGCGGCGAGGCCATCGAGCGCTCGTCCCAGCGGCTCGACCTTCCGCACCCCGCAGCACAGCTTGCGGTGCTCGACGCTCGAGTAGAAGAGGTTGACGCCGTGCTCGCTCACCATGGCCTCGACCGCCGGCGCGTCCGGGAAATACACCTCGATTCGACAGGCGTAGCGGTCACGGATCGCGTCGACCAGCGCGTAGGTCTCCGCGGGCAGCCGACCGGTGTCGAGCGTGAAGATTCGCGCGCGCGGCTCGAGCCGCATCAGCATGTCGACGATCACGACGTCCTCCGCTCCGAAGCTCGCAGCCAGGGCGATTCGCGGATGGAACTCCGCCAGCGCCGCCGCGAGCAATTCCTCGGCGCTCATCGACTCCCGGATCTCGCTCATCTCGTCCGTCCCCCCCTCTGCATTCACCCGCAACAAAAAAGCCGAGGCGGTCCGCCGTCTCTCGACGGCTCGACCATCTCGGCTCTTGTCTTTCTGCTACTTCGACTTCGCCTTGCGCTGCGACCCTAGCCCGGACACCTCCCGATGCATGAACAGCGCATTGGTAGTCTTCCTACTACACTTTGTCGATCGATATTGTCAAGAACTTCGGCGAGAGGGAACGAAACCAGGTGCCGGTGAATCCTAGACGACGTCAGCGCCCGTGAGCCACCGCTTCCGTCCCACGCCGAGCCCCGCAAGGCCAGCACCAAGAAGGAGGAGGGTGCCCGGTTCGGGCACCGCCGCAGCCGCAGCAGGGATCGGAGTTTCAGTCAAGTCGAAGCTCGAGTCGAGAGGAAGATTCTCGATGGGCATGTAGATTTCGACTGTGGATCCGGCCGCCACTGGGGTCGCGAAGGTGAACGTCGCCGTCAGCTCGTCAAGGGAAACCGTTACATCAGGGTGACCCGCAAGGCTTGTCTGCGTGATCACGGGGTTCGTAAGTGGGACGGGCGGAAGGTTGCTGATCGCGACCCGAATAGGCGAAATCGGAGTCACGACGAAGTCGCCGAAATTAGGGACACCTCCGTTGATCTGCACGGTTAACCCATTCCATGCCTGGCCGGAAGAATTCAGGATGCGCTCAGACCAAGCAAAGCCCCCTTTACCGTTGCTAATGAAATCCACGTCAGAATTCGAGTAAGTCGCATTCAAGGGATTCGGACCCAGAGTCAAAGCCATGCCAATGATGGTGCTCTCGGCGCCGGTGAAAGTTCCGGAGGTCGTCACGTAGTCGGCCGGACCTTGATAAAGGACCGCCCCACCCGACCCAGTCAGCATGAGGACCGCGTTCGCCTGACCAGTCGCGCCGAGCATGAGAGCGATAACCGCCAGGACCCCGGTGAGCCGTCTCATTGATCTCCTCCTTCACGAGCTGACGCGGAGCGTCCGTGGGCTTCTGACCAGCAATTCCCGTACCCGCGCGTTGGGATGAAAGAGATTGTCATTTTCAACTACTTCCAGGACAGCGCAGGCGCGTGATCACGCAACGGGTTGCACAGATCGTCGGGAGATTTCAGGCTCTAGCACCATGCGATCACAGGAGGCGCGCGCCGTGATACCTTTCGTGAGCCGCCTTTCCCGGGCGGCATCGGAGGGAGGTTCGCCGATGGCGAAGAGCGTCTACGACGAGGCCTACACCCGCTCGATGAAGGACCCGGAAGGCTTCTGGGCGCGGGCGGCGGAGGCCATCCACTGGGAGAAGCGCTGGGATCGCGTCTTCGACGACTCGCGGAAGCCCTTCCACCGCTGGTTTACGGGCGGCGTCCTCAACACCTGCTACAACGCCCTCGACCTGCACATCGACCGCGGGCGCGGCAAGCAGCGCGCGCTCGTCTACGACAGCCCCGTCACCAACACCGTCCGCGTCTTCACGTACGCCGAGCTGCGCGACGCCGTGGCGCGCGTCGCCGGCGCGCTCAGGCGCCAGGGGATCGGGAAGGGCGACCGGGTCATCGTCTACATGCCGATGGTGCCCGAGGCGGTGATGGCCATGCTGGCGTGCGCCCGCATCGGTGCGATCCACTCGGTGGTCTTCGGCGGCTTCGCGTCGAACGAGCTCGCCAAGCGCATCGACGACGCCAAGCCCAGGCTCATCCTCTCGGCCTCGTGCGGGATCGAGGTGAACCGCGTCGTGCCGTACAAGCCGCTCCTCGACGGCGCGATCGCCGCGGCCTCGCACAAGCCCGAGCGCTGCGTGATCCTCCAGCGACCTCAAGAAGCAGCACCGCTCTCTCGGGGGCGCGATCTCGACTGGGGGGACTTCGTGGGAGGCGCAGAGCCCGCCGACTGCGTGCCGGTCGCGGCGACCGACCCGCTCTACATCCTCTACACGTCGGGCACGACGGGTGTCCCGAAGGGCGTCGTGCGAGACAACGGCGGCCACGCGGTCGCCCTCAAGTGGTCCATGGAGGGGATCTACGGCGTCGGCGCGGGCGAGGTGTACTGGGCGGCGTCGGACATCGGGTGGGTCGTGGGTCACTCGTACATCGTCTACGCGCCGCTGCTCCAGGGTTGCACGACGATCCTCTACGAGGGCAAGCCCGTGGGGACGCCGGATCCCGGCGCCTTCTGGCGCCTCATCGCGCAGCACGGCGTCAACGTGCTCTTCACGGCGCCGACCGCGTTCCGCGCGATCAAGAAGGAGGACCCCCGGGGCACGCACATGACGAAGCACGACCTCTCGCGGTTCCGCACGCTCTTCCTCGCCGGCGAGCGCTGCGACCCCGACACGCTCGTGTGGGCGCGCGAGCACCTCGGCGTGCCGGTGATCGACCACTGGTGGCAGACCGAGACGGGCTGGCCGATCGCCGCCAACTGCATCGGCCTCGGGATGCTCCCGGTGAAGCCCGGCTCGCCCACGAAGCCCGTGCCCGGCTACGAGGTGCGCGCGCTGAGCGAGGACAACCACGAGATGCCCGCGGGCCAGATCGGCTCGCTCGCGATCAGGCTCCCGTTGCCGCCCGGTTGCCTGCCGACCCTCTGGAACAACGACGCGGGCTACGAGGCGTCGTATCTCACGAAGCACCCGGACCACTACCTCACGGGCGACGCGGGCTACAAGGACGAGGACGGCTACCTCTACATCATGAGTCGCGTGGACGACATCATCAACGTCGCCGGCCACCGGCTCTCGACCGGAGCGATGGAAGAGGTGCTCGCCGCCCATCCGGACGTGGCCGAGTGTGCGGTGGTCGGCGTCGCCGACGAGATCAAGGGCGAGGTGCCGGTGGGGTTCGTCGTCACCAAGGCGGGCGTGACGCGGAGCGACGCCGAGATCGTCCGCGAGCTCGTCGAGCGGGTGCGGGCCGAGATCGGCCCCGTGGCCGCGTTCAAGACCGCGATCGTCGTCAAGCGGCTGCCCAAGACGCGCTCGGGCAAAATCCTGCGCGGCACGATGAAACGAATCGCGGACAGTCAGGAGTACACGCTGCCGGCGACGATCGACGATCCCGCCATCCTCGGCGAGATCACCGAGGCGCTCCGGGCCAAGGGGTACGCGACACGCGGCTAGGCCGCGTGCGGGAGGCGACGATGGCGCTCCGAGTCATGTCGGCGGACAGCCACATGGACCTCATCTATCTTCCGCCCGACACCTTCACCTCGCGCATGGCGAGGACGTGGGGTGACGCCGCGCCGCACGTCGTCGAGCGTGACGGGCGGCAGTGGTGGGTGTCGCAGGATGCCGTGCTCGGCCCGTACGGCGTGTACGGCCCCGGCGTGACGGGCGGTCGGCGCGGCCGGATCCTCGCCGAGGCGGGCTTCGCCACGGGCAAGCAGACGCGGCCGTCGAACCCGATCGAGCGCCGGGCGGACCAGGAGCGTGACGGCGTCGAGGCGGAGGTGATCTACGGGATCATCGGCATCTCGCGGGGCCTCTTCACGCACGCGGGCATCTCGGATCACGCGCTGCTCACGGCCATCTACCACGCGTACAACCAGTACATCGCCGACTTCAACCGCACCGACCCCGGTCGCTATTACGGACTCGGGTGTCTCCCCAACCACGACGCCACGCTCGCGGCGAACGAACTCTCCCACTGCGCCACGCTGGGCCTGCACGGCGCGGTGTTCGTTCCGTGGGGCTCGGCGATGCCCGTGTGGCACGAGATGTGGGAGCCCGTGTGGTCCGCCGCGGAGGAGACGGGCCTGGTCGTCTCGTTCCACGTCTTCGAGGGGGGCGGCGCAACCGTCGGTTACGAGGTCAAGGGCATCCGCCATCCAGCGATCATCGGCTCCTGGACGACCGTCGCGCCGATGCAGATGGACGAGATCTGCGTGTCCGTGATCCTCTCGGGCGTGTGCGAGCGCCACCCGCGGCTCCGCCTCGTGCTGGGCGAGAGCGGGATCGGCTGGCTCCCGTACATCCTCGAGCGGCTCGACGATACTTACGCGGAGCGCCTGGCCGACGACCTCAACCTCCCGCTGCCGCCGAGTGCCTACTTCAAGCGGCAGATGTACGCGACCTTCCAGAAGGACTTCCACGGCGTGCGGGCGATGGCCGAGATCGCGCCCGACAACGTCATGTGGGGCTCCGACTACCCGCACCGTGACGGCACCTGGCCGTTCTCGCGCAAGGCGATCGAGGAGCAGTTCCGCTCCATCGACCCGACGATCCAGCGGAAGATGCTGTGGGAGAACGTGCGACGCGTCTACCGCATCGAGGAATGACGGGTGGAGGTGCGGTTCTGGGGCACCCGCGGGTCCCTCCCCACGCCGGGTCCCCAGACGGTGCGGTTCGGTGGCAACACCGTGTGTGTCGAGGTACGAACCGGCGCGGGACACGTCTTCATCTTCGATTGCGGGACCGGCGCGCGCCCGCTCGGTGACGCGCTCACGGCCCAGGCGCCCGTCAGCGCGAGCATCCTCTTCAGCCACACACACTGGGATCACATCCAGGGCTTCCCCTTCTTCACCCCGGCGTTCGACCCTCGCAACACGATCGCCCTCTACGGTCCGCAGGGGGGGCGCTCGCTCCACGAGACGCTCGCCCGGCAGATGGAGCTCTCGTACTTCCCGGTCGCGCTGAACCAGCTCCCCGCCACGCTCAGCTACACCGACCTCGGCGAGGGCGCGCACACGGTCGGCGGCGCACGGATCGTCGCGCAGTACCTCAACCACCCCGCCGTCACGCTCGGCTACCGCGTCGAAGCCGACGGCGCCGCGGTCGTCTACGCGTGCGACCACGAGCCTTTCGGCGGCGCCCTCTGGCGCAGCGACACCGCGACCGGCCGGCTCGAATCGATCCTGCACGAGGGCGACCGCCGTCACGCCCGCTTCCTGGCCGGCGCCGATCTCGTCATCCACGACGCGCAGTACACGCCCGAGGAATATCGCGCACGGAAAAACTGGGGGCACAGCCCGTTCGAGTACGTCGTGGAGCTCGCGTGCTCAGCCGGCGTGAAGCGGCTCGCGCTGACCCATCACGACCCGAGCCACGACGACGCCGCGGTCGCCGAGATCGAGCGACACGCCCGCGCCGTGGCCGAGCGCCGCCACGCGCCCCTCGAGGTCTTCTGCGCGTTCGAGGGCGCCCGCGTGCTCCTGGACGCGCCGGGCGGCGCGCCCGCCGCCGGGCCCGCGGCCGGGCCCGCGCCCCCCGCCGCGATCGCCTCCGGGGCGCGCGTCCTGATCGTGGACGACGACCCCGTCATGCGCCGCCTCACGCGGGGGGCGATCGAGAACGACGGCTACGTCCTCACCGAAGCGGCGAACGGGCGCGAGGCCCTCGAGCGGATCAAGCGGGAGACGCCCGACCTTGTGATCCTCGATTTCGTCATGCCCGAGCTCGACGGCCTGGGCGTGCTGCGCGTGCTCCGCGCGGACCCGGCGACGGTGACCCTCCCGGTTCTGCTGGTCACCTCGCAGGCCGACGAGGACAGCACGCGCGCCGGCTTCGAGGTCGGCGCGACCGACTACCTGACGAAGCCGTTCTCGAGCCCGCAGCTCAGCGCGCGGGTCCGCGCCTGCCTCGCGCGTGCCTCGAGGCCCTGACCCCGGCGCGACGCCCTCAGAGCGAGCCGTGGGTCCCCAGCATGAGGAGCGCCGCTTCGCGTGCGGGCTGGCCGGGCGCCACGCCGAGCCGGCGCGCCGTCGCGTTCACGAAGCTGACGACACCGTCGTGCCAGGTGCTCTCGGGATCGCCGATACGCGCCGTCATCGCGCCCACCGCGGCGGCGGCCACGCCGGCGGCGTCGAGGACGGGTAGGCCGCTCACGCCCGAGCCGTCGCGCGCCACGCCGCCGTCGTTGAAGATGGCCCCGCGCGGCCGGACGACGAGCAAGCGCGGCACGTTGACGCTGCCCCCGTGCGAGCCTGCGCAGAGGACGTCGTGGCGGTTGTCCGGCGTCGCGAAGCTCATCGACCCGATGAGCACGACGCGCCCCGCGGTCGTCTCGGCCACCACGCGGGGCTCACGGTCCACGAGGGTGGCGTGCGCGACCCCGGGCGGAGCCAGGAGCATCGCGCGCGCGGCGCGAGCGGCGGGCACGCCGGGCGCGATGGCGAGCGCCGACGCCGCCCGGTTCGCGTGGCTCACGATTCCGTCGTCGTGGACGCTCGGGCCGTCGCCGATTCGCGCGGAGGCGGTCGCCACGGCCGCCATCGGCAGTCCGAGCCGATCGGCGAAGGGCAGACCCGAGATGCCGGCGCGGTCGCGGCCGACGCCGGCCTCGTGGGCGACGAAGCCGCGGACGCCACGCTCGAGGACGAAGGCGAGGGAGAGGGCGCCGGCGAACGAACCGGCGACCAGGACGTCACGCGCGCCGACGCGGGCGTCCACGTGCGTGACCGAGTCCAGGACGACGACGCGCCCGTCGCCGTCCTCGTAGGCAATGCGCAGCGTCGGACGCTAGGCCGCGTGGCTCAGGCGGTCGGAGGCGACCGTCTGGCGACCACGCCGACGAGCCCCCGGGACCCGCGCCGCGTGCGCGCGGATGTGGCTCTTGTGGAGGACCTCCTCGATCACCAGCCAGATGGGAACGCCGACCAGGAACGCCACGCTGAGGATCTCGGTCAGCATGATCTTGCCCTCCTTGCCAGGTCGTCTTAGGCAGAAGGTGTGCCAGGTCAGGAGATTCCTGAAATCGGTCGGTTACGGACACCCCGGCCGGTGATCTGAAGGCGAACCGCCCGATGCCTCCCGCGTCCCGCCCGACCGCGCCCGGCTTGAGGGCTCGTTCGATCCGGGCAATAATCGCCGAACCCACCGGCGCCGGTGGCGCCGAAGGAGGCCGCAATATGGCAGAGGCGCCGAAGACCCAGTACACGCCACGGGAGCGCGTCGTCCTTGCCTACAAGGGCGGCTTCGCCGATCGCGTGCCCGCGTATCCGATCGCCGGCTCGTTCGCGGGCTGCCTCGACGGGCTCTCGATCGAGGAGTACTGCACGAACCCGACGAAGGCCACGAAGGCGATGCTCAACTACTACGAGCGGTACGAGCCCGACATCATGATCGCCTTCAACGACCTCGCCAAGGAGGCGGAGGCGATCGGCTGCCACGTGAAGTACTCCGACTACGTGGTGCCGTCGATCGACCGTCACGTGCTCCAAGACGACAAGGGCAGGCTCACCCGGCTCGAGATCCCCGACCCGAAGCGCCACGGGCGCCTGCCCGCCTTCCTCGAGCAGTGCGCGGCGCTCACGAGCGCCGGGCTCCCGAGTGCGCTCGGCGCGGTCCTCGTCGGGCCGTGGACGATCGCGATGCTGATGCGGAACCCCGAGCTCATGTGCCTGGACACGATCGACGACCCCCAGTTCGTTCACGACCTGATGGGCTTCACCACCGAGTACGCCAAGCGCGTCGGCGACGCCGTCCTCGAGACGCGGATCGGCCTCAGCTACTCCGACCCGACCGCGTCGTGCTCGCTGGTGGGGCCCGACACGTACCGCGAGTTCATCAAGCCCTACCACAAGGCGCTCGTGGACCACTTCAAGGCGAAAAAGGTCGGCACCACGGTCCACATCTGCGGGACGACGCACCAGATCCACGAGGACCTCGTGGACGTGGGCTTCGTCGCGGTCACGATCGACCTCGACCAGCAGTCCGACCCCGCGCTCAAGGTGGACCAGCTCGACAAGCTCGTCACCCTCGGCAACGCGCGGGGCGTGGTGGCGATCGGCAACGTGGACGTGACCATCTTCGAGCGCGCGACGCGCGCGGAGATCGAGGCCGAGGTCCGGCGCTGCATCGACACGGTCGGCCGCCGCTCGCGCTTCGTGCTCTCGACCTCGTGCGAGCTGCCGCCGCGCGCCAACCCCGACTGCGTGACGTGGTTCATGGAGGCCGCGCGCGAGTACGGCCGCTGGGACCGGATCCTCGCACGGTGACCGTCGAGGCCCTGCGCTGAGGCTCGCCTAGCGCGCCGCCGCGAGGTCCGACGTGCAATGGGGGCAGCGCCGCGCCCGCGTAGGAATCGTGGTCGCGCAGTACAGACACCCCTTCGTTCCCGGCCCCGCCGGCGCCGGCTTGGGGTAGAGGCGGTTCACCTGGCGGATCACCGCGAGCATCGCGAACGAGACGATAAGGAAGTTGACCACGGTGTTGAGGAACACACCGTAATTGAGCGTGGGCACGCCCGCCGCCCTCGCGGCGGCGAGCGTCGGGTGCGACTGGCCCGACAGGCTCACGAAGAAGTTCGTGAAGTCCACCCGACCGAGGAGCCGCCCGATCGGGGGCATCAGCATGTCGTTGACGAGCGAGGTGACGATGGCGCCGAAGCTCGCGCCCATGACGATGCCCACCGCGAGGTCCACCACGTTGCCGCGCACGACGAACGCCTTGAAGTCGTTAAGCATGCTGCCTCCTTGCCGGGCCGGATGGGATCAGAATCATGCCGCGTCATTCTGGACGACGGGGAGGACCCGCTCGCCCAGGAGCCTGATGGCCTTTGACGGGTCGCCGTGGAGGGCGAGTGCGATCTCGTTCACGCCGCGCCGCTCGAAGTCGAGCAGACGCTCGACGCAGTCGTCGAGGCTCTCGCGACCGCCGGAGAGCGTCAGCTGCCGGATCAGGAGCTCGGTGAGACGCGGCGCGGGCCGCCAGGGATCTCGCCCCTCGAAGATGGCACGGAGCATCTCGGGCTGGCGGCGCTCGAGCTCGCGCGCCTCGGCCTCGGTGAGCCCGATCGAGGCGGCCACGTCTCGCACGTAGTAGAGGCGGAACCCGAGCTGACGGCTCGCCAGCTCGAACGCCTCGGCCGGGGTGTCCTGGACGTTCCACACGAACCAGTTGCTGATCCTGAAATCCTCGGGGCGCCTGCCCGCCGCGAGGAGCCCGGCGCGTACCTCAGCGACCAGTGACGTCACGTAGACGAGCGGCATGTCGGTGAACATCACGCCGTCGGCCCGGTGGGCCGCCATCCGGATCATGCGCGGCCGGTTGGCGCCGACGTAGAGCGGCGGCGGCTCGAGCTTGGTCCACGGCGAGAACAGGCCGCGAACCTGGAAGCGCCTCCCCTGATGGTTGACTTCGCCGCCGCGGGCCACCGCCCGGGTGATGTCGAGGGTTTCCTCGACCGCCTGGACCCGCCCCTCGAGCTTGACTCCGAGCGTGGCCGCGAAATCGCCGCCCCCGCCCAGCACGATCGCGCCGCGCCCGTGAGCGATCTCGTGGAGCGTGAGCAGCTCGAGGGCGATTCGGGCGGGGTGAGCCTCGAAGGGACTGATGGCCACGGGGCCGAGCCGGATCGCCCGCGTCCGCGTCGCCGCCACGGCGAGGCGAAGGAAGTGATCCTTCGTTCGGGCGCCGCCCGAGAGCCAGAGCTGGCGGATCCCGGACTCCTCGGCCAGCCGTGCGAGCTCCGCGATCTCCTCCGCCGACCGACGCCCGTCGAGGACGATGCCGATCTTCACGGCACGACGACGCCGAGGGCTCCGGCGGCGCAGGCTCCGCGGCTAGCCGAGGTGGCGCCGAACGAAGTCGAGCGTGCGGCTCCGCGCGAGGATGGCGCTCGGCTCGTGATAGCTCGCCCGCTCGTCACAGTTGAAGCCGTGCCCCGCCGGGTAGATGTGCATCGGCAGCGTCGGGTGCGCCGCACGGACCTTCGCGTGGTGCTCCTTCGGGATGGACTGGTCCGTCTCGCCGAAGTGGAGGAGCACCGGGCAGCGCGGCGTCTCGTTCGCCGTGTCCGCAATGCCGCCACCGTAGTAGCCGACGGCGCAGGCGACGGCGTCGATGCGCGTCGCGGCGAGCCAGGCGAGCGTGCCGCCGAGACAGTAGCCCACCACGCCCACCTTGAGCTTCTCCGCCGCGAGCGCCTTCACGGCGGCGCGCACGTCCTTCACCATGTCCTCGAGCGGGATCTTCATGCGCACGGCGCGTCCGCGCTCGATATCCTCCGGCTTGTAGCCGATCGCGAAGCCCGGCTCGACGCGCTCGAAGATCCCGGGCGCCAGCGCGACGTAGCCGTCCGCGGCGAACCCGTCGCACACCCTCTTGATGTGCGCGTTGACCCCGAAGATCTCCTGCACGATCACCAGACCGGCGCGCGGCGCGCGTGGCGGGGCCGCACGGTAGCCGGTGAGCCGCTGGCCGTCCTCTGCGACGAGCGTGATGGTCTCGCCCATGGTCTCCTCCCCGGCGGAATCATACCCTTGACAACCCGGCCGCGCAGGGCCATTTTCTGCCCACCCTTCGCTCACGAGGTGACCCGATGGCCCAACGTCGCGACGTCTCGACGCGTCTCACCCGACGCACCTTCCTCGCCCTCGCCACGGCCGGCGCCGCGGCCGAGATCCACCCACTCGCCTTCCCCGCCGTCGTGCGCGCGCAGGAGCCCATCCGCATCGGGCAACTCATCCCGTTCACGGGCTTCCTCGGCGCGATCGGCGAGTACGGCAAGCAGGGCGCGACGCTCGCGGTCGAGGAGCTGAACGAGCGGGGCGGCGTCCTCGGCCGCAAGATCGAGCTGATCACCGAGGACGAGGCCAACCCGGGCGTGGCGGTGCAGAAGGCGCGGAAGCTGATCGAGAAGGACCGGGTCGTGGCCATCGAGGGCCTCGTCTCGTCGGCCTCGTGCCTCGCGGTCGGCGACGAGGTGCAGCGGGCGAAGATCCTCATGATCAACGCCGGCGCCAACTCCGACGAGATCCGGAGCAAGCGCTGCCACCGCTACGTCTTCGCGACCGAGGGCTGCAACACCCAGTACGTCAGCGCCATCGGCAACTGGCTGATCCGGGAGCGGAAGATCAGCCGCTGGTACTTCCTCACCTCCGACTACGCGTTCGGCCACGACCTGCTGCGCGTGGCGCGAAATCTCTTGACGGCGAACAAGGGCACGGAGGTCGGGAGCGATCTGGCACCCACGGGCACGACGGACTTCAGCCAGTACATCACCAAGATGAAGGCGGCGAAGCCCGACCTCGTCTTCCACAACCTGGCGGGCGCCGACGTCACGAACTTCCTCAAGCAGTACGCCGAAGCGGGGATGACCCTCGAGGTCGCGGGCGGCGTGATCGATTCGGCGTACGCGTGGCCCGTCGGCGAGTCGCTCCGCGGCCACTTCCCGATCATCTGGTGGCACGAGCTCGCCACGCCGGCGAGCCTGGCGTGGGCGGCGCGCTACATCAAGCGCTGGGGCCGGCCGCCCGACAACCAGGCGTACGGCGACTACGTCGCCGTCCACGCGATCGCGCAGGCGATCGAGAAGGCCAAGAGCACGGACAGCGCGAAGCTCGTCCAGGCGCTCGAAGGCCACACGCTGACGGGGACGATGGACGGGCTCAAGGGCCGGCCGCTGACCTTTCGCGCGTGGGACCACCAGCTCCTCCAGCCGATGTACGTCGTCGCGGCGCGCGACAAGTCGAAGTGGAGGGACAAGTGGGACATCTTCGAGATCGTCTCGGAGGTGCCGCCGCGGGGCGAATCGCTGGAGACGATCGCGATCCCGAAGGCCGAGAGCCAGTGCCAGCTGGAGCCCCTAGCGTAGATCGCGGCGACCGATGACCCCGGCGGTCTTCGCCGAGTTCGTCCTCAACGGGCTCGTGCTGGGCGCGCTGTACGTCTTGATGGCGCTCGGGCTGTCCATCATCTTCGGGATGATCGGGATCATCAACTTCGCGCACGGTGCGCTCTTCACGCTCGGCGCGTACGCCGCCTTCCAGGTGAAGGACGCCCTCGGGTTCCCGGCGACGCTCGTCGTCTCGCCCCTGCTCGTGGGCGTCCTGGGCATGCTCATCGAGGCGACGCTCCTGCGCCGCCTCTACCTCCAGGACCCGCTCCAGGGGCTCCTGCTCACCTTCGGGCTCACGATGGTCCTCGAGCAGGGGATCCGCATGGTCTGGGGACGCAGCCCCAAGCCGTTCGACGTGCCGCCCGCCTTCGCCGGCGCCCTGAGCCTCGGCCCGCTCACCTACTCCAAGTACCGGGGCTTCATCCTGCTCGCGGTCGTGGTCCTGATCGTCGCGCTCACGCTGTTCCTCCAGAAGACGCCGGTCGGCACGATCGTCCGCGCCGGGAGCCGCGACCCGATGATGGTGCGGCTCCTCGGCGTGAGCCTCCGGCCGGTGCTCACGTTCGTGTTCGGCCTCGGGACCGCGTTCGCGGCGATCGCGGGGGTGCTGTCCGCGCCGCTCGCCGGCGTCCAGCCCGCGATGGGCGTGAACGTCGGGACGGCGGCCTTCGTCGTCGTCACGATCGGAGGGCTCGGCAGCTTCTGGGGCGCCGTCATCTCGGGGCTGCTCGTCGGCCAGGTGGTGAGCCTCAGCATCTACTTCCAGCCGCGCGCGGCCGAGGCGTCCATGTACATCCTCATGGCCGTCATCCTCCTGCTCAGGCCGCGCGGGCTCATGGGCGAGCGCTGGGAAAAATTCGAGTGACCCGCCTCGCCTCGGGCGTCCTGCGCCATCCGCTGACCTGGCTCTACGCGTGGTTCCTCGTGCTACCGCTCCTGATGGTGGCGGTCCAGTCGACCGTGTCGCTCGCCACCGAGATCGTGGTCTTCAGCCTCCTCGCCATCGCCTACAACCTCCTGATGGGCTACACGGGTCTCGTCTCCTTCGGCCACTCGGCCTTCTTCGGGATCGGCGGCTACGCGGCCGGCCTGGCCCAGCTTCACCTGGCGAAGGGCATGGTGGCCCCCTTCCTCGCCGGGGTCCTCGGCGCCACGCTCGCCGGGGCGGGGATCGGCTTCCTCCTGATGCGCAAGCGCGGCGTCTACTTCTCGCTCCTGACGCTCGCGTTCACACAGATGTTCTTCTACATCGTCTACGGAGCGACGACGGTGACCGGGGGCGAAAACGGTCTCGGCGGAATCGAGCGCTTCCCGCTCGTCGCGGGCCCCCTTCGCCTCGACCTCGGCGACAAGCGTGCCTACTACTACGCGAGCGCCGTCCTCGCCGCCGGCGCCATCTACCTCCTCTGGCGCGTCGTCCACTCGCCCTTCGGGCGGGTCCTCGAGGCGATCCGCGAGAACGAGGCGCGGGCGAGCTTCGTCGGCTACGACGTCAAGCGCTACAAGCTCACCGCGTTCGTCGTCTCGTGCGCCTTCAGCGGGGCGGCCGGCGCCCTCTACACGTTCCTGCTGAACTTCGCCTACCCGGAGTCGCTCCACGTCACGATGGCCGGTGAGATCGTCGCGATGACGCTCGTGGGCGGGATGCGGAGCTTCGTTGGCCCCGCCGTGGGCGCGGCGGTCTTCGTCTTCATGCGCGACACCCTCTCGTCGTGGACCGAGAACTGGCTCGTCTACTTCGGCGTGATCTTCATCGCGTTCGTCATGTTCTCGCCCAATGGCATCGTGGGCGTCTTCCAGCGTCTCTTCGGCCTCGCCCGCCGGGACCCTATGGGCGCGGGCGTCACGACGCCGTCGGCCGGAGCGCCGGCGGCCGCGCCGGCGGAGCGCTCGCCGAGGCCGCGGGGAGAGGCGCTGCTCGAGGTCGAGGACCTCGCCAAGCACTTCGGCGCGCTCGCGGCGGTGGACGGCGTGTCGCTCGCGGTCCCGCGCGGCGAGCTCCGGTCGATCATCGGGCCGAACGGCGCTGGCAAGACGACTCTCTTCAACGTCCTCACCGGCCTCCTCCCCGCCGATCGGGGCCAGGCGCGGTTCTGCGCCGCCGCGATCACGGGCCTCCTCCCGCACCAGATCGTCGCGGCGGGCGTCTCGCGCTCGTTCCAGATCATCAGCATCTTCCACGCGCTCACGGTCTTCGAGAACGTGCGGATCGCCGCGCAGGCCAAGCACCGCTGCCGCTTCGCGATGCTCACGGACGCCGGGAGCTACGCGGACCTGAACGCCGAGGCGCTGCGGCTCCTCCGCGCCGTCGGCCTCAGGGACCGCGCCTTCGAGATCGCCGACACCCTCTCGCACGGCGACCAGCGGCTGCTCGAGATCGCGATCGCGTTGGCGACGCGCCCCGAGCTCGTGCTGCTCGACGAGCCGCTCGCCGGCCTCGCGGCTCACGAGCGGCTGCGCGTGGCAGATCTGATCCGTACGCTCCGTCGCTCCGTGACGATCGTGTTGATCGATCACGACATCGACGCGGTCCTCGCCCTCTCCGACCGCATCACGGTCCTGCACCAGGGCCGCGTGATCGCCGAGGGCGCACCGGCCGCGATCCAGCAGAACGCGGAGGTGCAGACGGCCTACCTCGGCCACTTGATGCTCGCGCGGGAGGCGACGCCGCCGGGTGCGCGCCGGGCGCCGGCGCCGCTCCTCCGCGTCACGTCGGTGAATACCTTCTACGGCAAGAGCCACGTGCTGCACGGCGTCTCGCTCGACGTCTTCCCGGGCGAGGTCGTCGCGCTCCTCGGCCGCAACGGCGCGGGCAAGACGACCACGCTCGCGACGATCACCGGCGTCGTCCCGCCGCGCGACGGGCGGGTCGCCTATCGAGCGACCGACGTGGCGGGGCGGCCGCCCGAGGCGATCGCGCGGCTCGGGATCGGCCTCGTCCCGCAGGGGCGGCGGATCTTCCCGAACCTCACCGTCCTCGAGAACCTGACGATCGCGCGCCGCGGCGCAACCGGCTGGACCCTGGAGCGCGTCTTCGCGACCTTCCCCCGGCTCCACGCCCTTCGGGGCGCCCGCGGCGCCACCCTGTCGGGCGGTGAGCTGCAACTCCTGGCGATCGCCCGCGCCCTCATGGGCAACGTGGACCTCCTGCTGCTCGACGAGCCGTTCGAGGGGCTGGCTCCGGCGATCGTGGAGGTGGTATGGACCGTGCTGCGCGAGTTGCGGGGCGCCACGACGATCCTGCTGGTCGAGCAGAACGCGGACCTGGCGCTCGCGCTCTCGGACCGGGCGTACGTGATCAGCAACGGCTCGATCGTCTGGGAGGGCGACGCGCGCACGCTCCACGCGGACCAAGAGCTCCGGCTCAAGCTCCTCGGGGTGTAAGATCGTGGCGCTGAGCGTCCACGCCGGACGCGGAGGACACCCGATGCGACTCGTGCTCGTGGGGGCGGCCGCCGTCGTGCTCGCGGGCTGCGCCCTGGACCTGAGCGGGACGGCCTGGAAGAAGCCGGACGCGATGTTCACGCAGGTGACCGCAGCCGAGATAGAGTGCGCCCGCCAGACGTACGAGATCGGCTACGGGCTCGATCTCGTGGTGGGCGGCCTGCTCGACGTCCCGCGTCTCGCCCTCACCGAGGCGCGCGTGCGGAGCGCGTTCGACGGCTGCATGACCCGCGCGGGCTACGCCCGCGTGCAGTAGGATCTCCCGGGATGCGAGCCGCCTTTTACCAGGGTGCGCGGACGTTCACGACCGGCGACGTCGCGACGCCCACGCCGGGGCCCGGGCAGGCCCTGCTGCGAGTCAAGCGCGTCGGCATCTGCGGGACCGACCTCCACATCTTCCAGGGCCACCTCGACCACCGCGTGCCGAAGGGCGGCATCATCGGCCACGAGACCTTCGGCGAGGTCGCCGAGGCGCCCGCAGGAAGCGGCTTCACGGCCGGTGACCGCGTCGTCGTCGAGCCTCTCCAGCTCTGCGGGCGCTGCCGGGCCTGCCGGATGGGCGCCTCGTACCTCTGCTACGGCCTCAAGGTGCTCGGCGTGGACCTGCCGGGCGGCATGCAGGAGTACTGGGCGGTCGACGCGGCGCGCCTGCTCAGGGTGCCCGACACCCTCGGCGACGACCACGCCGCGCTCATCGAGCCGCTCGCCGTCGCGACGCACGACGTCCGCCGTGCGGCGGTGAAGCGTGACGACGCCGTGCTGGTCTTCGGCGGTGGACCGATCGGCGCGCTGATCGCGCTCGTGAGCCGCCAGCGTGGCGCGCGGGTCGTCGTCGTCGAGGTGAACCGCCATCGACTGGAGATCTTGAAAGCGCTCGGCCTCGAGACCGTCGGCCCCGACCGCGACCCGGTCAAGTTCGCCAACGAGTGGACGGGCGGCACGGGCGTGGACGTCGCCTTCGAGGTCTCGGGCCACCCCGCCGCGGCGCGTGCGGTGACGGACGTCGTGCGGGTCTGGGGCACCGTGTCGATCGTTGCGATCCACGCGGAGCCCGTGCCCGTGAACCTCTACCAGATGTTCGCGCGCGAGCTCAACATGCACGGCGCGCGTCTCTATGCACGCGAGGACTGGGAGGAGGCGATCCGCCTCGCGGCCGGGGGCATCGTGCCCGTGGCGCCCCTGGTGAGCCGGACGATCCCGCTCGAGGCGCTCCAGCAGGGCATGGAGGAGGCGCTCGGCGGCGGGCCGGTCATGAAGGTGCTCGTGGACCTTACGGTATAGACGCGCTCGCCTGGGCGGCCGGTGCCCTCATCATCCTCGGTGCGAGCTTCGTCATGGGGCTCGCGGGCTTCGGCATCGGTCTCGTCTCCCTCGCCTTTCTCCCCTACCTCATGGCGCCCGCGGAGGCGATCGTGCTCATGACGCTCTACGCGGCCGTCTTCGCGCTCGCGATCTTCGTCCCCGTCCGCGAGAACTTCGCCCCGGCCCCCGTGGTGGACCTCCTGATCGGGACGGTCGTCGGCACGCCCCTCGGTGTGTGGGCGCTCGCGCGCCTGCCCGCGACCGCGCTCGACCGGCTGATCGGTCTCATGCTGGTGATCGCCGGGGCGCTCGAGTGGCGCGGCCTCGCTCCCACGAAGCTCGAGGGCCGCCGCTGGGGACTGGGCGCCGGCGTGCTCGCGGGGGTGATCGGCGGCGCGGTCGGGACGCCTGGGCCGCCGGTCGTCCTCTACGCGACGACCCAGGGATGGAGCCCGCGCACGATCAAGGCGAACCTCCAGGCCTTCTTCGTCGTGAACCAGGTGGTGATCCTCGCGGGCTATTGGTGGGCGGGGCTCCTGACGCGAGAGGTGTGGCGCTTCGCCGCCGTGTTCGCAGCCCCCGCGGTCGCCGGGATCGCCCTCGGCATGGGCCTCTTCAACCGGATCGACCCTGTCCGGTTCCGGCGGATCGTTTTCGCGCTGCTCTTCGTGTCGGGGCTCGTGCTACTCGTGCGTGGCTGAGCCCTGGCGTCAGCGGCGCTGCGCCGCCCGCCACAGCTCGACGTTCGTCTCGATCTGACGGGCGTGGCCTTCCAGATGGTCGGCGTAGATCCGGAGCCAGTCCTCGGCCGTGTAGCGTCCCGACTCCGTGTGCCGGCCCTCGCGCGCCCACGCCGCCTCGGAAAGGGGCCGGAGGAGCGCCACCGTGGCGGCGCGCACGGCCTCGACAACCGCGAGCGGGGGCTCGAGCGCCTGGCCGTGGTAGTCGAAGCGCCGCGCCCATTCCTCCTGGTCGTAGCCCTGGAGGACCGGTTCCTTCTCGGCCAGGACGAAACGGATGCGCGCGTAGCCGTTGGTCTCGGAGTCGGCGCAGTGGCAAACGATCTCGTGGGCCGACCACTCTCGGGGCGCCGGGCGCCATTGCAGCGCGTCCTTGGGGACCCGGCCGAGCGCCGCCTTGAGCCGCGCGGGGCCGGCGGCGTACTGCGCGATGAGCGACTCACGCTCGGCGCGGGAGAGGGCCACCGTCAGCTCTCCGCGAGCTTCCGACGCAGGACCTTCGCGAGCGACTCCGGGGTGAAGCCGAGCTGGAGGAGCGCTCCGCCCTCGTCGAAGTGCTCGCGGTAGGCGGCGACCTTCCCGTTGGCGAGCTCGAAGAGGCTCATCCCGCGAAAGCGGACCTTGCGACCCGCGCTCCGCGGGACGGCGTCGCTCACGACGTAGCTGAACGTCCACTCGGCGGCGGCGCGCCGCTCGTCCTCGACGACGATGTCCATCGTCCACGCGTACTCGCGGCCCTCGTGGAACATGCGCTCGAACATCGCGCGGAGGGCGGCATGACCGATGTGCTCGCCGAAGAAGGTGTCGCGGTAGCGCCCCGTGGGAGTGAAGCACGCGACGAGCGCGTTCACGTCCTGGCGGTTGAACGCCTTCTCGAAGTCTCGGACGATACCCACGGCGACAACTCTACCCAGGACGCCGCGACGACGCAACTGGGGTAGAATCTCCCCGACTGTCCGGCATCGTCCCAACCCCGGGCACGGAAAGGAGCGCGATGAGTATCAAGCGTCACGGTGTCGGGCCCCGACTCTCCCAGGCTGCCGTCCACGGCGACACGGCGTACCTCGCGGGGATCGTCGCCGCGGACCCCTCCGCGGACACGAAAGGCCAGACCGAGCAAATCTTGAAGAAGATCGACGAGACCCTGGCGGCGGTCGGCAGCCACAAATCGAAGCTTCTCTCGGCCACGGTCTACCTCGCCAACATGGCGACCTACAACGACATGAACGCCGCCTGGGACGCCTGGGTGGACAAGACCAACACGCCGGCGCGGGCCACGGTCGAGGCGCGGTTGGCGTCGCCCAAGTACCTCGTCGAGATCATGTGCGTCGCGGCGATCTAGTCGCGGCCGGAGGAGACCGTCATGCGTGAAGCCGTCATCGTCGCCAGCTCCCGCACGCCGCTCGCCAAGTCGTTCCGCGGCTCGTTCAACCTGACGCGGCCCGACGACCTCGCCGCCCACTGCATCAGGGACGTTCTGGGCAAGGTGCCGCAGCTCGACCCGAAGGAGGTCGAGGACGTGATCCTCGGCTGCGGCCAGCCCCACGGCCCGCAGGGGCACAACATCGCGCGCGTCGCGGCGGTCCGCGCGGGGCTCCCGGCGACCGTCGGCGGTCTCACCGTGAACCGCTTCTGTTCCTCGGGGCTCCAGGCGATCGCGATCGCGGCCAACTACGTCGTCAACAACGGCGCCGACGTCGCGATCGGCGGCGGCGTCGAGTCGATCACGATGGCCCAGCGGGATAACTCGCCGAACCCCTGGGTGAAGGAGCACTCCCCGGGGATCTACATGGTCATGGGCGACACCGCCGAGGTCGTCGCGAAGCGCTACCGAATCAGCCGCGAGGCCCAGGACCGCTACGCGCTCTCGAGCCAGCAGCGCACGGCGCGCGCCCAGCAGGAGGGCTTCTTCAAGGAGGAGCTCGCGCCCATGCACGTCACGCGCGGCATCCTCGACAAGAAGACGGGCGAGGTCGTGGGCAAGGAAGAGTGGTCCTGCGACAAGGACGAGTGCAACCGGGCTGACACGACGCTCGAGGGCCTGCGGGCGCTGCCGCCGCACTTCGACAAGGAGAGCGGCCAGGGCACGGTGACGGCGGGCAACTCGTCCCAGCTCTCCGACGGCGCCTCGGCCACGCTCGTCATGTCCATGGAGCGCGCGAAGCAGCTCGGCATCCGGCCCAAGCTCGTCTTCCGCGGCTTCGCGATCGCCGGCTGTGAGCCCGACGAGATGGGGATCGGCCCGGTCTTCGCGGTGCCGAAGCTCCTCAAGCGCTGCGGCCTCGGGATCGGCGACATCGACATCTGGGAGCTGAACGAGGCGTTCGCTTCGCAGGTGGTCCACTGTCGTGACCGGCTCGGCCTCGACCCGGAGAAGCTCAATCGGAACGGCGGCTCGATCTCGATCGGCCACCCGTTCGGCATGACGGGCTCGCGCATGGTGGGCACGATCGCCAACGAGATGCTGCGCTCGAAGGCGCGCTACGGCGTCGTGACGATGTGCATCGGCGGGGGCCAGGGCGCCGCGGGGCTCTTCGAGGCCTGCGCCTAGGATCCGCGCGCCGCCGCGCACCCCGCTCAGCCGGCGCGCTTCCCGACGAGCGCCCAGGCCGACTCGGCGAGCGGGCGGGCGCGCGCGCCCCGCTCACGCGCGTTGGGATCGTTGGCGGTGCCGGCGATCGCACGCCCCATGATCCCCTGGGCGATCGCGGCGAGCCGGAACATCGCGAAGGCGAGGCAGAAGTTCCAGTCGGGGATCCCCGCGCGCCCCGTCCGGCGGCAGTAGGCCGCGACGTACTCCTCCTCGGTCGGGATCCCGAGCTCCCTCAGGTTCTTGTCGGCGAGCCCTTCCCACTCGCGCGTGAAGCGGTAGGGCAGGCAGTTGTACGCGAGATCGGCCAGCGGGTGGCCGAGCGTCGAGAGCTCCCAGTCGAGCACCGCGGCGACGCGCGGCTCGCTCGGGTGAATGACGACGTTGCCGAGCCTGAAGTCGCCGTGCACGAGCGTGGTCTCGTCCCCGGACGGGACGTGCTCGGGCATCCACGCGATCAGGCGCTCCATCGCGTCGATCTTCTCCGTCTCGGAGGCGCGGTACTGCTCGGTCCACCGGTGGATCTGGCGCGCGAAGTAGTTCCCGGGCCTCCCGAAGTCGGCGAGGCCGAGGGCTCGCCAGTCCACCGTGTGAAGCCGCGCGAGGACATGGCTCAACGAGTCGTACATCGCCGAGCGCGCGCTCGGGGTCAGGCCGGGGATTGCCGGGTCGGTGATGACGCGTCCGTGCACGCAGTCCATGATGTAGAACGCGGTGCCGATGACCGAGGCGTCCTCGCAGAGCGCGTACGTCCGAGGCACGGGGAACCCGGTCGTGCCAAGCGCCGTGATGACTCGGTACTCGCGCTCCACCGCGTGCGCCGAGGGGAGGAGCTTGCCCGGCGGCTTCCGCCTGAGCACGTACTCTCGGCCGCCGGCCATGAGGTAGTAGGTCGGATTCGACTGGCCGCCGCGGAACTGCTTCACCGTCAGCGCGCCGTCGAAGCCCGCGACGTGCACGCGCATGTAGCGCTCGAGCGCGGCCGCGTCGAAGCGGTGCTGCTCGCGGACCTCCGCGGTAGTCGAGATCATCCCGATCGTCCCGCCGCGCCAGTATAATCCCACTCGCGGAGGACGGCACATGCCATCGACGGGGCCCGCGGGGCCGTGGCGGCACGAGTTCGCTCGGGTCGACGGCGTCCGCCTGCACTACGTGCGCCAGGGCGCGGGGACACCGGTGGTCCTGCTGCACGGCTGGCCGGGCTTCTGGTACGAGTGGGCGCCGGTGATCCCGCCGCTGGCCGCGCACCACGACGTGATCGTGCCCGACCTGCGTGGCTTCGCCTACTCCGACAAACCCGACGTTCCGCCCGAGACCGGCTACGTACGTGACGTCGTCGCGCGCGAGATCGCCGGCCTCGTGCAGGCACTCGGACTCGCGCGGATCGCCGTCGTCGCTCACGACATCGGCGCGACCGTCGCCCAGCCGCTCGCGCGCCACTCCCCCGACCTCGTGTCGCGTCTCGTGCTCTTCGATCCCCCGTATCCCGGCATCGGGCGCCGGTGGCGCGAGCCCGGGCACGCGCGCGAGATCTGGTACCAGATCTTCCACACGCTCCCCTGGGCGCACGAGCTCGTCGGTGCGAACCGCGAGGCGACGCGGCTCTACCTGCGCCACTTCCTGACGCACTGGTCGGGCCGGAAGGGCTGGGTGACCGACCAGGAGCTCGACCACTGGGTCGACGCCTACTCGCAGCCGGGCGCGCTGCGCGGCGGCTTCGCGTACTACAAGGCCTACGAGCGGGTCCGCACGACCCAGGCCGACGCCCCCGTCGAGACGCTGCGCGTGGAGGTCCCGACGCTCGTGCTCTGGGGCGACGCCGACGCGATCCTGCCCGTCGCGTGGGCCGACCGGCTCCCCGAGTACTTCGCGAAGCTCACGCTCAAGCGCGTCCCCGGCGTCGGCCACTTCATGATGCGCGAGGCGCCGGATCTCGTCGTGGACGAAGTGCGCGCGTTCCTCCGCGGCGCCTCATGATCCGCGAGGTCCAGGGTCTCACGCCACGCGTCCATCCCGACGCGTACGTCGATCCCCAGGCGGCCGTCATCGGCGACGTGACGATCGACGCGGGCGCCAGCGTCTGGCCCTTCACGGTGCTCCGCGGCGATCAAGACAACTACGTGCGGCTCGGGAAGAACTCGAACGTCCAGGACAACTCGGTCCTCCACGTCACCCCAGAGCACCCGTGCGTCGTCGGCGACAACGTGACGATCGGCCACCGCGCCGTCGTCCACGCGTGCACGGTCATGAACAACTGCCGCATCGGCATCGGCGCCGTCGTGCTGAACGGCGCGGTGGTGGAGGAGGGCGCGCAAGTGGGCGCGGGAGCCCTCGTGCCGCCGGGCAAGATCGTCCCGGCCGGGTGGCTCGTGATGGGCGTGCCGGCCCGGCCCGTGCGGCAGATGAGCCCGGACGAGCTCGAGGACATCCTCCGGAACGCGCGCGAGTACGTGGAGCTCTGGCGCCGTAACTTCGGAGGGCAGCGATGATCCCCAGGGAGCCCTAGAACGCGTACTGCACGCCCGCGAGCACGTTGAGCGGCAGGGCCGGCGTCAGGAAGCGCTGGACCGGGTTGCCGGGCTCGCGGCCGTTGGCCGCGAAGGTCCCGAACGTCTCGTAGCGGGTGTCGAGCACGTTGTTCACGCGCACGAACGCCTCGAGACCGCGCACCGTTACCGTCGCGCCCACGTTGGTCACCCAGTAGGCCGGCAGGGGCCGGTGGACGTTCGCCTCGTCGCCACGCAGGAACTGGGCGCCGACGTAGCGCGCGTCGGCCGAGAGCGCGAGCCACGGCCAGGGGCGGTACACGAGCCCGCCGCCCCACCGGTGGCGCGGGACGAGCGCGAGTGAGTCGCCGGGCCGCACCGTCTCCGTGCCCGGCGGCAGCGGCGTGGCGAGCTCGACGCGGTCGCGGAACGTGGCGTACGTGAACGTGTAGTTGACGAACGCCTCGACGCGCTCGACGCGTCCGCGCAGGCCGAGCTCGACGCCCTCGCGCCGCGTGCTCCCGATATTCTGGAAGAACACGCCCGTCGTCCCCGTCGGCGCGACCGAGAAGATGTCGTCGCCTACGTCGGTCCGGAAGCCGGAGAGGTCCACGGCGAGCCAACCGAGCGGCCGCGCCTGGGCGCCGACCTCCCAGCTCCGCGCCGTGACCGCGTGGAGGGGCGGGTCGGGCGCGACGCCCACCTGGAGCCCCGGGCACACGGCGCCCGGACCCGCGCAGGTCAGCTCGAGGAACGCCGGCGCCCGGAACCCCTCGGCGTAACTCGCGTACAGGCGGAGCCGCTCGCTGAGGTTCAGGTTGACGCCGGCGCGAGGATTGAACCGGTTGAACACGTGGACGCCGCTCGACGGTCCGCCCAGCTGGTCGTCGATGTCGTGACGCAGGGAGTCCCAGCGCCCGGCCACCGTGACGACCACGGTAGAGCCCGGGACGAAGAGGTCACGGACGAGCGTGAGCGAGTCCTGGAGCCAGACGCCGACCGAATTCTGTGAATCGGTCAGGTCCGCCTCGAGCGTCCGTCCCCCGGAGGACTCCTCGAAGGTGCGGCTCCGGACGTCGTGGTGCGTGTACTCGGCGCCCACGACGAGGACGTTCTTCCGCCCCGCGAGGACGCCGTCGTGGCTCGCCTGCACCGCGCCCCCCGTGGAGCGCGTGCGGTTGAACAGCCGGCTGTTGGGCGCAAGCAGGTTGACGTTGAACTGCTCGGCGTCGAGCGCACGGACGAAGGCGTTCCCCGCCAGCGTCAGGCGCTCGCCGATCTGCTGCTCGCCGTTCAGGATCGCCTGGTGGAGCTCGGGCTCGAAGAAATCGCCCGCGGTGAAGTTCCGTCGCGGGTGGTGGCGCGCCTCGCGCTCCGGCAGCGAGCCCGCCTGCTTGATCCTGTCCTGGCTGTACTGATAGGAGAGCGTGGCGTCCGTCCCCCCCGTCGCGACGCCGAGCTTCGTGAACACGCGCGAGACGCGGGCGGTGGTCGCGTCTCTGAAGCCGTCCTCGAGCGACTCGGTGAGCGAGAGGGCGTAGTCCAGCGGCCGCGCCGAGCCGCCGAGGCGCAGACGGTAGTCGCGGTGACCGAAGCTCCCGGCGGCGATCTCGGGGACGATCTCGCGGACCTCCTTGCCCCGGCGCGTGACCATGCTGATCGCCCCGCCGAGCGTGTTCCGGCCGAAGAGCACCGAGGGGCCGCGGATGACGTCGACGCGCTCGACGTCCTCGAGGGGGATCAGATCGAAGTTCACCTCCTCCACGGTCGGCTCGTTGAGGCGGACGCCGTCGAGGAAGACGCTCAGCCCCGGCGGCAGGCCGGTGACCGGTGAGATCGTGAATCCCCGGAGCGAGAGGTTGGGCTGGAGCCGGTTTCCCTGCTCGTTCTGGAGGGAGACCCCCGGCAGACGCTCGAGAGCCTCGGGCAGCACCGTGGGCTCGTCACGCCGGATCTCCGGCCTCGTCAGCGTGTCCACGCGGCTCGGCGTGGACGCCGGGGGCAGCGCCTCCGGCGGCGGAGCGACGCGGATCTCGGGAAGACGCGCCGGCGCCGTCACCGTGCCCTCGGGCGACTGACCGAGCGCGGGGGGCGGCTGCGCCACGGCCGAACCCGCGGCGGCCAGGCCGAGGCTTCCGGAGAGGAGGAGCGCGAGCGTTCGTCGCACGGACCGTCGCCGCTAGCGCGGCAGGCGCGGCGGCTCGGCGCAGACGCGTTCGACCTCGTCGACGGTCTTCGGCGTGCCCGCGGTGAGGACCTCCGCGCCGTCGGCCGTGATCAGCACGTCGTCCTCGATGCGCACGCCGATTCCCAAGAACTCCTTCGGGATCGGGTGGACCACCTTCGGCGCCTGCGCCTTCTCCTCCTCCTCGAGCTTCTTCGCCGCTGCCATGCCGAGGCGGAAGCGGCGCTCCCACATCTCGTCCTCGCTGTACTCGCGGAGGTAGAAGGTCGCCGTCGCGCGCGCGGGATCGACGTAGAGGCCGGGCTCGACCGTGAAGACCATGCCGGGCTCGAGCACGCGTGAGGCCCGGTCGATCCGGTAGTCCCCCACGTCGTGGACGTCCATGCCGAGCCAGTGGCCGGTGCCGTGCATGTAGAACTCGCGGTAGTGGTGCATCGCGAGCGAGTCCTCCACCTCACGCGGCAGGAGCCCGGCCGCCACGAGCCCTTCGGTCAAGACGCGGCGCGCCGCCTCGTGAACCATCTCGTAGCGGTTGCCGGGCCGCGCGGCCGCGAGCCCGGCGAGCTGGGCGCGCAGCACGATCTCGTAGATCGCGCGCTGGGCCCCCGTGAAGCGCCCGTTGACCGGGAAGGTGCGCGTGATGTCCGCCGCGTGATAGCCCCACTCGCAGCCGGCGTCGATCAGGAGCAGGTCGCCGTCGGCCATCTGCCGCGTGTTCTCCACGTAGTGCAGAATGCACGCGTTGGGACCGGAGGCGACGATCGAGGGATACGCGTTGCGCGGCGAGCCGTGGCTCCGGAAGACGAACTCGAGCGCCGCCTGCACCTGATACTCGTAGAGCCCCGGCCGTGCGTAGCGCATCGCCTCGACGTGGGCGTCGCGGCTCAGCTCGCAGGCGCGCCGCTGACGCGCCAGCTCGGCGGGCGAGCGGCGCAGGCGCATCTCGTGGAGGATCGGCCCGGGGTCCTCGAGGCGCACCGGCGTCGGATATCCCCGCGCGCGCGCCCCGCGCAGCTCGGTGACGAGGCGCGTGACGCGTCCGTCGAAGGCGACCTGGCCGAGGCGGTAGTAGACCACCGGCCGGTCGATGAGGTACTCGCGGAGCTTGTCGTCGAGGCGGTCGATCGGATAGGCGGCGTCGGCTCCGTAGGTGGCGACGGCGCCCTCGACCCCGGCGCGGTGGCCGGTCCAGACCTCCATCTCCCGATCGCGGGGCCGGACGAAGAGGACGTATCGCTCCTTGGCGTGCGCCGGGTTGATGACGGCGACGGCGTCCGGCTCGTCGAAGCCGGTCAGGAAGAAGAAGTCGGAGCTCTGGCGGAACTCGTAGCTGACGTCGCCGTTGCGACGGGCCTCCTGCGCCCCCGGGATGATCGCGAGGGCGTCGCCGAGCGCCGCCGCGAAGCGCAGCCGCCGGTCCGCGAAGGGTCCGAGCTCACCGGGTGTCGCCATGGTTCCTCAATAGCATACAATGGCGGGTGCACCGCCTACGCGCGCTGCGAGGGGGGCCCCATGCACGTCGGACTGGCCACGGTCTTTCAGAATCCGAAGAAGACGCGCTCCGATCACGACGTCTATCGGAACGAGCTCCGCCTGGCGGCCGAGGCCGAGCCGCTCGGCTTCGAGTCCATCTGGGGCGTCGAGCACCACTTCACCGACTACACGATGTGCCCGGACGTCCTCCAGTTCCTCACGTACATGGCCGGACGGACCCAGCGCGCCGGGCTCGGCTCGATGGTCGTGGTGCTGCCGTGGCACGACCCCCTGCGCGTCGCGGAAGAGGTCTCGATGCTCGACAACATCTCCGACGGGCGGTTGATCCTTGGCCTGGGCCGCGGGGCCGGCCGGGTCGAGTTCGACGGCTTCCGGCTCTCGATGGACGAGTCCCGCGACCGCTTCGTGGAATCGGCGGAGATGCTGCTGCGCGGCCTCGAGACGGGCCACTGCGAATACGCGGGCAAGTTCGTGCGGCAGCCGCGCGCCGCGATCCGCCCGGCGCCGTTCAAGACCTTCCGCGGGCGCACCTACGCCGCGGCGGTCTCGCCGGAGTCGATGCCGATCATGGCGAAGCTCGGGGTGGGCATCCTCGTCATCCCGCAGAAGCCCTGGCCCGAGGTCGCCAAGGAGCTCGACGCGTACCGTACGACCTACCGGGACATCAACCGGACGGAGGCGCCGCCGCCCGTGTGCGCCGGCTGGACCTTCTGCGACGAGAGCGCCGAGCGCGCGCACGACATGGCGCTCCGCTACATCGGCGGCTACTACCAGACGGTGCTCGACCACTACAACTTCCAGGGCGACCATCTCGCCAAGACCAAGGGCTACGAATACTACGGCAAGATGTCCGAGAAGATCGCGCAGTACGGCACCGACAAGGTGATCGAGTACTTCATGAACCTTCAGGTGTGGGGCACGCCCGAGCAGTGCTACGAGAAGATCCTCGACGTCCGGGGCCGCGTCGGCAACGACACCTTCGTCGGCGTCTTCAGCTACGCCGGCATGGACTACGGCGAGGCGGAGCGGAACATGCGCCTGTTCGCGCGCACCGTGATGCCCCAGCTCCAGAAGCTCCCGCCGGCGTCCGCCCCGGCTCCGGCGGCCGCCGCGCCGCGCGCCGGCAAAGAGCTCGGCGTCGGGCTCCTCGGCTCCTGACGCCCCGGCACGTGACGCCGACCACCGTCTATCTGCCCTTCAATCGCGACTGCCTGCGCGGCGAGTTCGTGCCCGCCAAGCTCGGTGGCGCGCCGCCCGTGCCGCACGGTCACTGGCTCCTGGTGCAGGAGCAGACGCTCATCGTCGTCCCCGAGGGCGGCCGCTTCCGTCTCCCGACGGGCGAGCTGCCCCGGGGCCTCGACGACATCGCCAAGCAGCCGCTCTGGCTCGGGACGTACGGCGGCACGCCGTGCTGGGTGGCGGGGCTGCCGCGCGACGCGCCGCTCCCCGAAGGCCTCCAGCGGGAGACGCTCGTGCCGATGCAGGGGACGCGCCTGCCGGACGAGCTCCTCTCGCTCGGCGGCATGGCGATGCAGCTCCTCTACTGGGAGGGCACGAGCGGCCACTGCCCGCGTTGCGGGACCCCCACCGAACGAATGGCGGGCGAGTGGGGCAAGCGCTGCCCCACGTGCCGCTACGAGCACTACCCGCACCTGCACCCCGCCGTCATCGTCCTCGTGCAGGACGGCGAGCGCGTGCTCCTCGCGCGCAAGGCGATCTGGGCGCCGGGGCGCTACGCGCTCGTCGCGGGGTTCGTGGACAACGGCGAGTCGCTCGAGGCCGCGGTGGCGCGCGAGGTGAAAGAGGAGGTCGGCGTCGAGGTGAAAGACGTCCGGTACGTCGGCAGCCAGAACTGGCCGTTCCCGAGCCAGCTCATGGTCGGCTTCGTCGCCGCCTACGCCGGCGGTACGATCGCGATCGACCGCGACGAGCTCGAGGACGCCCGCTGGTTCTCGCGCGCGGAGCTCCCCGACGGGCCCTCCCGCCACTCGATCGCCGGCTGGATCCTCGCCAACTTCGCGCGGCGGTAGGCTCAGCTCACCTCGACCGCGACGGGCTGGACCTGGTTGACGGCGAAGCCGCCCAGGTCGAGGTCGTAGGCGAACGGCTGTGCCGCACCGCTCGTGTCCGTCGCGCGCGCCATGAGCGTGTACGAGCCGGGCCGGGTGACGCGCCACGTGAACTCCCAGAATCGCCACGCGTACGTCGCCGGGGATTCCACGAGCTGCGCGAAGCTCCACGTCCGCCCGCCGTCGGTCGACACCTGGACCGAGGCGATGTCCTTGCCGCCCGACCAGGCGACGCCCGCCACCGTGTGCGTTCCGACGGCGAGCTTCGCGTCGGCCACCGGCCGGACGACGAGCGACTTCACCGCCACCTGCGTCACGGGCTCGTCATGCACGGCCCCATCGCGACGGCGCTGCACCCGCCACGCCCGGGCCATGAAGACGCCGTCGAACGGCCGGTCGATCACGCTCACCCGCTCGAGCCATTTGACGTGGTACGTGCCGTACCAGCCGGGCACGACGGCGCGCACCGGCCCGCCGTGCTCTCGCGGGAGCGGCACGCCGTTCATCGCGTAGACGAGGAGCGTGTCAGGGTGGAGCGCCTTCTCGAGGGGCAGGCTCTTCGCGAACGCCACTTCCTCCGGCGCGAAGGCCGGCTTGCCGCGATCCGCGCCCTCGAGCACGACCTCACGCGCCGACGGCGTGAGGCCCGCGCGCTCGAGGATCCGATGGAGCGGGACCCCGAGCCACTCGGCGTTTCCGACGTAGCCGTTGCCGAGGTGCGAGCGCTCGAGCGGGGGGCTCACCGAGTTCCGGGAGTTCCCCGCACACTCGAGCACGGCGACGACCTTCCGTGCGGGGAGCGCCTTGAGCTGCTCGTACGTCAGCGTGACCGTCTGCTCCACCTGCCCGTCGACGGCGAGACGCCATGCGGCGGGCTCGATCGCGGGCAAGGGGTTCGCCATGACCGTCAGGATGTGAAAGAGGTCGTTGGGCGTGATCCACGTGCCGAAGCCGGAGAGGGGCATCTCCGCCGCAAGCGGGACCGCGCGCTGGACGATCAGGCGTCCGGTGCTCGGCGCCTGGGCCCAGACGCGCGTGCGGAAGGCGGGGTGGACCGTGAGCAGCGCGAGCGGCACCCCGGCGACGATCGCGCGACGGGTCGGGTCTGCGCCCATGACGATCTCCTCTCGTACCGACTGTGGGCGCCGCCCGCGCGAGAGTCAAGGGGCGGCGCTCACGCCGCCGTGTAGCCGCCGTCCACGGGGAGCGCGACGCCGGTCACGAACGCCGCCTCGTCGCTCGCGAGATAGAGGATGGCCGCGGCGATCTCCTCCGGCTGGCCGACGCGGCCCAGCGGGTGACGCCGGACCGCGCTCTCGCGCCAGGCGGCGTCGGCGAGAAGCGGCGCCGTCATCGGCGTCTCGATGACGCCGGGGCAGACGCAGTTGACACGCACCCTCGGCGCCCACGTGAGCGCCATCGTCCGGGTCAGGTTGACGACGCCTCCCTTGGACGCCGCGTAGGCCGGGGAGAGCGAGCCGCCGACCAGGCCGAAGATGGACGCGAGGTTCGTGATCGAGCCACTCCCGCTCGCCGCGAGCGCGGCGAGCGACGCGCGGGAGGCGAGGTAGGTCCCGGTGAGATTCACGTCGACGACGCGCTGCCACTCGTCGGGCGGCGGCGACGGATCGTGCCGCTCGGCCCGCACGCCCGCCGAGTTCACGAGCGTCGTGAGCCGGCCGAAGCGCGCGAGCGCCGACTCCACGATCCGCGCGCAGGCGCCCGCGTCGGTGACGTCGGCGGCGAGCGCCAGGGCGTCGCCGCCCGCGCTCGCGATGCGCGCCGCCGTCTCGGCCGCCGCGTCGCGGCTCACGTCGGCGCAGGCCACCCGCGCGCCCTCGGCCGCGAGCCTGAGCGCCGTCGCGCGCCCGATCCCCGAGCCGGCGCCCGTCACCAGCGCGACCTTGTCCCGCATCCGCATCGTCGGCGTCCCCCTTGTACGCCAAAAGCAGCTGGACGGCCAGAGGGGCCCTTCCATTTCGCCGGGGGGAGGATACAATCGGGGGCGCACCCTGGCCAGGGGAGGCCCCCATGGAATTCGAGTACTCGAAGAAGACGAAGATGTACATGGAGCAGCTCGCCGACTTCATGAACAAGCACGTCTACCCGAACGAGAAGGTCTTCCACGACCAGCTCACCTCGGGACCGACGCGCTGGCAGGTCCCCCCGCTCATGGAGGAGCTGAAGGCGAAGGCGCGCGAGCGCGGCCTCTGGAACCTGTTCCTCCCCGAGAGCGAGCGCGGCGCCGGGCTCACGAACCTCGAGTACGCGCCGCTCTGCGAGATCATGGGTCGCTCGCCGATCGCGCCGGAGGCCTTCAACTGCTCGGCGCCCGACACCGGCAACATGGAGGTGCTCGAGCGCTACGGCACGCCCGAGCAGAAGAAGCAATGGCTCGAGCCCCTGCTCGAGGGCAAGATCCGCTCCGCGTTTGCGATGACCGAGCCCAAGGTGGCCTCCTCGGACGCGACGAACATCGAATCCTCGATCGTCCGCGACGGCGCCCACTACGTGATCAACGGCCACAAGTGGTGGACCTCGGGCATCGGCGACCCGCGCTGCACGATCCTCATCTTCATGGGGAAGACCGATCCGAGGAACCCCGACAAGTACAAGCAGCAGTCGATGATCCTGGTCCCCCGCGACACGCCGGGCATCAAGGTGCTCCGGATGCTGACCGTGTTCGGCTACGACGACGCGCCGCACGGCCACGGCGAGGTCCTGTTCGAGAACGTCCGCGTGCCCGCGTCGCACATGCTGCTCGGTGAGGGACGCGGCTTCGAGATTGCGCAGGGGCGCCTCGGCCCCGGCCGCATCCACCACTGCATGCGCCAGATCGGCGTCGCCGAGCGCGCGCTCGAGCTCATGTGCGGCCGCGCGATGAAGCGCGTCGCCTTCGGCAAGCCGCTCGCCGACAACGACATCACGCTCGAGCGCATCGCCGAGTCGCGGATCGAGATCGACCAGGCGCGCCTGCTGGTGCTTCACGCCGCGCACATGATGGACACCGTCGGCAACAAGGCGGCCCGGCAGGCGATCGCCGAGATCAAGGTGGCCGTGCCCAACGTGACGCTCCGGGTCGTCGAGCGCGCGATCCAGCTCCACGGGGGCGGCGGCGTGAGCCAGGAGTTCCCGCTCGCGTCGATGTGGGCGCACTCGCGCACGCTCCGCTTCGCCGACGGGCCGGACGAGGTGCACCGCCGCCAGATCGGTCGCCTCGAGCTGCGCAAGCACAGTTAAATTGGCTCGGCGGGGGGCTTCGGCTCCCACCCGCGAGCGCGCCCCCCGCTACACGCGCGCGGCGCGTCCCGCCCAATAGGGATCGCGCAGGACGCGCTTGAGGAGCTTCCCCGCGGGATCCCGCGGGAACTCCGTGTGGAACGAGACCTCGCGCGGGACCTTGTAGTCCGCCATGTGGCCCCGCGCGAACGCGACGACCTCGTCGGCCGTGAGCGTCTGGCCCGGGCGCTGCTGCACGGCGGCGTGGACGCGCTCCCCCCAGTCGTCGTCGGGCACGCCGAAGACCGCGACGTCGTCGATCGCCGGGTGGCGGTGGAGCACGTCCTCGATCTCGGCGGGATAGATGTTGACGCCGCCCGAGATGATCATGTCGCGCTTCCGGTCGCAGATGTAGACGAAGCCCTCGGGGTCCATCCACGCGACGTCGCCCACGGTAGCCCACTCGCCGCGATGCGCCTCCCGCGTCGCCGCGTCATTCTTGTAGTAGCCGTCGAACATCCCGGGGAAGCGGCGCACGTAGAGCTCGCCGGGCGTCCCCGGGGCCACGGGCCGGCCCGCGTCGTCGAGCAAGAGGAGCTCGACGCCTGGCGCCGCCCGCCCGCACGAGCCCGGCTTCCGCAGCACGTCTGCGGGCTGGAGGATCGTGTTGATGCCGAGCTCGGTCGAGCCGTAGAACTCCCAGAGCACCGGCCCGAAGACCGCGAGCGCCTGCTCCTTCACCCGCGTCGGGCACGGTGCGGCGGCGACGACGAGCACGCGCATCGAGGAGACGTCGTAGCGCGCGCGCACCCGCTCCGGCAGGTCGACGATGCGCTTGACGAGCGTCGGCGCCATGAACGTCGACGTGCACCGGCGGCGCTCGATCGTCCGGAGCGCGTCCTCCGGGTCGAATTTCCGCATGACCACGACCGTGCCGCCGAAGACGTGGGTGAACTGGGCGAAGCTGCCGGGCGCCGAGTGGTAGAGCGGCCCGGCGACCAGGTGCACGTGGGGCTCGGCGAGCCCGAACAATTCCATGTAGCGCCGTGTCACTGTCGGATCGACGGCCGTCCGCAGCGCTCCTTTCGGCCGGCCCGTCGTGCCCCCCGTGTAGATCATCGAGCCGCCGAGCCCCTGCGCCGGATCCTCGGGAAGGGGCGCCGGGTCGCCCCGCGCGAGCAGGTCGTCGACGTGCTCGGCCCACGGCCGCCGCTCGCTGCCCACCAGGATCCAGCTCCGCACCTTCACGGCAGCGGGGCGGATCCGTTCGACCGTGCGGAGGAAGAGGTCGCCGACGAAGACCGCGCGCGCGTCCGAGTGGTCGAGGATGTAGAGGACCTCGTCGGCGACGAGCCGGTGGTTCATCGGCACCGGGATCGCCCCGACCGCGCGGACCGCCGCCGGCACGAGCACGGTCTCTAGCGAGTTCTGCACGTAGACGATGACGTGCTCGCCCTTCGCCAGGCCGAGCCGGGAGAGCGCGTTCCCCAGCCGGTTCCGCTGCGCGACGTACCCGCGCCAGGTGAGCTGCCGCTCGCCGTCGAGGAGCGCGACGGCGTCGGGAGCGCGGTCGGCGTGCGCGGCGAGGACGTCCACCTAGCGCGGCTGGACGGCGCGCGTCGCCTCGAGCGCCTCGCGGGCCACGTCGTCCGCCGGGCGGGCCCACGCGGCCGGGTTCGGCGCCTCGTAGCTCATGAACCCGCGGTAGCCCTTCGCATCGACGAGCGCGAAGAACTCTTTGAACGGCACCACGCCGCGGCCGGGCGGAAGCCGATCGGTGACCTTCCCGGACTCGACGCTCGCGGGCACGTCGCTGAACTGAACGTAGACGAGCTCGTCGCGGCGAACGTCGTCGACGTCACGCAGCGTGGCGCCGCTCCGCCAGAGGTGGTAGGTGTCGAGCAGGAGCCCGCAGCGCGGGTGCCCGGCCGTGACCATCACCTCGCGCATCCGTGCCAGCGTGTTGAGCTGCTCGGCCTGCGAGTTGAACTCGACCGCGAGCCGCACGCCATGCTTTGCCGCCAGCTCGCCGACCTCGCGGACGCTCTCCGCCGCCCGCCGGAGGTCACCGCGCCCCTTGTCGACCGGGCTCATCACGGTGCGACAGCCGGCCGCCGCGGCCCGCCCGCACTGTTCGTCGAACACCCGGAGCAGACGCAGGCGCTCCGCGCCCTCGGCGTACATCCAGCCGAACTCGACGCCGACGCACGCGACGGGAAGGCCGTCCGCCGACACGAGCGCGAGCACGTCGGCGGCGGACTGACCCCGCTCGGCCGCCCGGGCGAAGTCCGCGCGGCGCAGCTCGATGCCGTCCCAGCCGACGCGCCGCGCGACGCGCAGTACCTCGGCGAGCGGGGTCGTGTCGAGCGTCCAGGTGTGGAGCGCGAGCACCGGCTACTGCGTCTTCCCCATCTCGGGATGCGCCTTCGCGAACTCGAGCGCCTGCTTCAGCTCACCCTCGGCCTGCCTGACGAGCTCGAGCGCCTTGGCGCGGTGACCGCCGAAGTCGTGCGCGGCGTGTTCGAGGTGCCGCGACGCGACGTTGAGCGCCCGCATGGCCGCGTGGATCTGGGGATGCCGCTCCCCCCGCTCCGGCTTGGCGGGCTTGTCCTGGGTGAACGCCAGCGAGCTCACGCCGAGGACCAGGCTCAGCACGAGCACCGCGACCGCCGACCTATGCTTCAGCGTGGGCCCCTCCTCGTGGTTCGGTCCCCGGGCGTCAGACCGACGCCGACAGGCCACCGTCGAAGTTGATCGCGGTGCCGGTGATGTACGACGCGCGCTCGGAGCAGAGGAAAGCGACGAGGTCCGCAAACTCGTGCGCCTCACCGAACCGCTCGAGCGGCACGCGGCGCTTCGCCGCCATCTCGCGATAGAACGTCTCGGGATCGCCCGTCATCCGGCGCTCCCACTGGCCGCTCTTCACGACGCCGAGACAGATCGTATTGACGAGAATCTTGTCGACTGCGTACTCGTTGGCGAGGGCCTTGGTCAGGTTGATGCCGGCCGCGCGCGTCACGCTCGTGGGGAGGGCCCGGGCGGCGGGCGCCTTGCCGCCCACCGTGGTCACGTTCACGATGCGGCCGCCACCACGCCGCTTCATGTGGGGGATCACGAGGCGGCAGAGGCGGACCGCGGCCATCAGCTTCAGGTCGATGTCGGTCTGCCACGTGACGTCGTCGACCTCCTCGAAGCCCGCGGCCGCGGAGGTGCCGGCGTTGTTCACGAGGATGTCCACGCCGCCCCAGCGCGCGACGGTTGCGGCGACGAACGCCTCGATCTGGTCGGGCCGCGTGACGTCGCACTGGAGCGCGAGCAGGTCGGCGCCGGTCGCGCGCCGGATGAGGTCGGCGGCCCCCTCGAGCACGTCCTTGCGCCGCGCGCACATCGCGACCTTCGCGCCCGAGCGTGCGAACCGCTCGGCGGTCGCTCGCCCGAGGCCCTCGCTCGCGCCGGTGACGATCGCGATCTTGCCCGCGAGGCCCAGCTCCAGATTGTCCATGGCGCCCCGAAGATACCACCCCGTGGGGAGTTGGTGTAGGTGGCCGTGCGAGCCGAGCGGCGGCCGCGGAGGCTCGGCGACGCGCGCCGCGAGGCGAGTCTGTGAACGTGGCTGTGCGAGCCGCAGCCGGAGGCAAGGCGAGTCTATAAATCTCGCCGTGCGAGCCGCAGCCGGAGGCAAGGCGAGTCTATGAATCTCGCCGTGCGAGCCGCAGCCGGAGGCAAGGCGAGTCTATGAATCTCGCCGTGCGAGCCGCAGCCGGAGGCGAGGCGAGTCTATAATGGTGATCGCCGTGACGCTTCCGCTCGCCGGATACCGCGTCCTCGAGCTCGCCCATCTCATCGCGGGGCCGGTGTGCGGGATGTACCTCGCCGACATGGGCGCCGACGTCGTGAAGGTCGAGCAGCCGGCGGTCGGCGACGCCGCGCGCACGATCTACGATCCCCGGCTCGCCGGCGACAGCGTCGTCTTCCTCACCGTGAACCGCAACAAGAGAAGCGTCGCGCTCGATCTCGGTACGGGCGAGGGACGCCGGGTGTTCGCGCGGCTCGCCGCCCGCGCCGATGTCGTCGTCGAGGCCTACCGCGGTGGCGTCGCCGAGCGCCTCGAGATCGACTACGCCCGGCTGGCGCCGTTGAATCCGCGGCTCGTCTACTGCTCGCTCTCGGCGTTCGGCCCCGAAGGGCCCTGGCGAGAGAAGCCCGGGCTCGACATGCTCGTGCAGGCGATGGGCGGGCTCATGGCGGTGACGGGCGAGCCCGACGGAGGGCCGATCCTGTGCGGCGCGCCGGTGCTCGACACCCTCGGCGCGGTCTCGGCCGCCCTCGGTGTGCTCACGGCGCTCCTCCACCGGGAGCGCACGGGCGAGGGGCAGCGGGTGGACGTCTCGCTCCTCGGCGGCGCACTCCTGGCCCACGCCGCGCGGCTCAGCGTGTTTCTCGTCACGGGCCAGGAGCCGGGCCGCCAGGGGAGCGCCCATCCCTACCTCGTGCCCTTCCAGGCGTTCGCGACCGCCGACGGCTGGATCTACGTCGCCGTGTGGGTGGAGCGTCTCTGGAAGCCGTTCTGCACCGCGATCGAGCGGCCCGAGCTCGCGACGGATCCCCGCTTCGCGGGGCGCGACGACCGCCTGCGCCACCGGCGCGAGCTCGTCGCGGCCCTCGCGCCGATCTTCCTGACGCGCACGGTGCAGGAGTGGCTGGCGCGGCTCGAGCGCCACGAGGTGCTCTGTGCGCCCGTGAACCGCTACGCGGACCTGCCGACGGACCCCCAGGTGGTCGCGAGCCGGATGCTCCTGGCCGAGGACCACCCGCGCGCCGGGCGACTCACGACGCTCGACACACCGATCCGGTTCAGCCGGACGCCGGGTGGGATCCGCGCGCACGCGCCGGCTCTGGGCGAGCACACCGACGTCGTTCTCAGCGAGGCCGGGCTGGCGCCCGACGAGCTCGCGCGGCTCCGCGAGACGAAGGTCATCGCGTAGCGCCGGGTTCAGGACACGCCGAGGCGCCCGAGGAGGGGGAGCTTTAGCGCCGGACGCGTGACGTCTATCCCGAAGTTGAGCGTGAAGACGTTCAGCTCGACGCCCTCGTCCCAGCCGACCGCGAGGCCGCCGAGGCCGAAGAGCGAGAGCTGAACGCCGGTGCCGCTGGGCGTTGTTCCCGCGAGCGCGCCACCCGGCAGGTAGTCCTTCCCGATCGCCGTCGGCGGGAGCCGGAGCCGCAGCTCGGGCACCTGCCGCCCGACCCACGCCGTGAACGTGTTGCTGTTGGGTCCGGGCCACGTGCGGTAGTGGGCGGCATAGGGGTACCGGGCCACGGCCGCCTCGATCTTCGCGATCACCCGGTCCACGCCGGCCCCGCGGACGTCCACGAGCTTCTGCGGGCGGTCGCCGAACCAGTAGTTGTCGGGACCCATGCGGTTGACGCGGATCGCCGGCGACCCATGGTCCACGCCCCAGCCGATCACCTCGTAGCGCGTGTACGACGACGCGCGGCTCGGCTTGACGGCGATCCACGTGTGGACCGCGAAGACGCCGCGCCAGCTCACGGCCCGCGCGGCGTAGACCTGCGCGATCGCCTCGGGCGTCGTCGCCGGATCGGGCGCCTGGCCCGACGGGCCGCGCTCGAGCTCCCGCCAGTTCGACCGCGCGCGCTCGAGCACCGCGCAGCCGACGAGCGCCGGGACGACCAGCAGGGCGAGCCAGCGCACGGCGCGGCGGCTCACTCGAGCTCCTTGCGCACGATGCGCGCGCCCTCGACGAGCGCGCCGAGCTTCTGCCTCACGAGCCAGCGCGGCGTCTCCCAGAAGCCGCAGTCGGGGTTGAGCCAGAGCTTGTCGGGGGCCACGTACTCGAGCAGCCGCCGGATGCGCTCGGCCACCTCGGTCGGCGTCTCGGCACGGAACGCCTTCACGTCGATGACGCCGGCGCCGAGCTCCTTGTCGGTGGGAAACTCACGCCAGAGCCTGAGATCGTCCAGGCCCCGGTTGGCGTACTCCAGGACGATCTGCGAGGCCGCGAGGTCGCGCAGCGCGGGATAGACGTTGCGGAAGTCGCGCACCGCTGCGAAGGGCCGGCCGTAGAGGTTGCCGAAGCAGATGTGCACCGCGATCTTCGCGGTCACGCCCTCGACCGCCCGGTTCACGCCCTTGTCGAAGCGGGGCGCCGTGGTCGCGTACATGCCGCTGTGGGGCTCGTCGATCTGGATGAAGTCGCAGCCGGCCGCCACGAGCGCGCGGCACTCGGCGTTGACGATCGCGACGAGATCGGCGAGCAGCGTGTCCCGGTCCGTGTAGCCCTCGCCCAGCCGCAGCGGGACGAGCAGCGTGTACGGGCCGGGCACGGTCGCCTTCAGTCGCTTCGTCGTCAGCGCTCGCGCGAGCTTCCACTCCTCCACGATGCCGAGCCCGTCGGGCGCCGTGACCTTCTCGATCACCTCGAACGGCGTGTTCGTGTCCCAGAGCGGCGCGCCGAGCTTCCGGGGCGGCTCGAGCGCCCGGAGGCCCGTGAGCCGGTCGTAGAAGCCGACGATGAAGCGGACGCGCAGCATCTCGCCCGTCGTGACCACGTCGACGCCCGCGCGCTCCTGGTCGAGGAGCGCCGCCTGCGTGGCGTCCTCCACGAGCTCTCGCAGATCCCCCGCACCCATTCGCCCGGCCGCCATCGCCTCCCGGGCGAGCCACACCCACCCGGGGAGGCCGTGGCTTCCCACCACCGACGTCGGCAGCAGCATCACGTCGCCCCCTTCTGTCGGATCGCTTCCATCGCGCGGCGGTGCTCGGGGGACTCGACGCACCCGGCGAGGGCGACCTGCATCTCCTTCCGGAAGGTTTCAAAGTCGACGTCGAAGGCGCGCGTCGTGAGGCGCTTGCTCGCCCTCACGCTCGATGGCGGCAGGGCGAGGAAGCGCGCGACCGTGTCGTCCAGCGCGCCCGGGAAGTCGGCGGGCGCCACGACGCGGTTCACGAGGCCGTAGCGCTCGGCCGTGCGCGCGGCGATGGGCTCGCCGAGAAGGATCAGCTCCTTCGCTCTCGCCAGGCCGACGAGCCGCGGGAGGCGGTAGAGCGCCATCGACGGGATGAGGCATTCCTTCACCGCTGGCAGGCCGATCAACGCGTCCTCGCTGGCGAGCCGGTAGTCGCACACGAGCGCCAGCTGGAGACCGCCGCCGAGGCAGTGGCCGTTGATGCCCGCCACGAAGAGCGTGTCCATCCGCTCCATCGCCGTCATCGCGTCCTCCCAGAGGACGAAGTCGGCCATGCCGAACTCCCCGTGGGCGAGCGCTCCAAGGTCGACGCCGGTGGAGAAGGCACGGCCCTCACCGGTCACGACGACCACGCGCACCTCCGGCCGCGCGCCGAGCGCCGCGACCACCTCCTTGAGCTCCCGGGCGAAGCGCGCGTCGCCCGCGTTGAGCACCTCGGGGCGATCGAGGGTCAGGCGGGCGAGGGGGCCCGTCACGTCCAGCCGTACCGTCTTGGGCTCGGCCATCAGCCAATGGTTTACCATAAAGGACCTCGTGACCTCTCTGATCGCGCTCCTGTGCCTGACGAGCTTCTCGAACACGTTCTCGCTCGGCGCCTTCCCCGCGATCCTCCCCGAGCTCGCGCGCGGGGGCGGGCTCGTGGACTGGCAGCTCGGCGCCGTCGCCAGCGCCTTCGGCTTCGCGCGGATGACCGCCGACATTCCGATCGGCCTCTTCCTCACCCACCACTTGCGGCGCGCGGTCGTGATCGGCCCCGGCGTGCTGGCGGTCGGCGCCGCCGTCCTCACGAGCGGCGGCCCCTTCCCGCTCCTGGTGCTGGGCCGGCTCTTGATGGGCGTGGGCCACGCCGTCGGGATGGTGGCCGGGCTCACGGCGATCCTCCACTACCGGACCGGGCCGAGCCTCGCCTCGGCGCTCAATGCCTATGAGTTCTCCGCGATGATCGGCATCCTCTGCGGCACGGTGCTGATCGGGGTGCTGCCGTCGGGCCTCGCGTGGAACTGGGCGCTCCTGGCCACGTGCGCCCCGCAGCTCATCGGCCTTCTGGCGCTCCCCGCGCTCCTCCGCACGCTGCCGCGGTACCCGAGCGCCGGCCCGAGGCCCCTCTTCGCCCGCCAGGCCGCCGCGGGGCCCGACGCCCGAGTCACGGCGATCACCCCGGCGGCGGCCCTCGCCTTCGTCGCCGGCGGCGCGATCGCCGTCGCGTACTCGACCGTGGAGCAGTTCTCGATCCCGCTCCGCGGCAGCCGCGAGTTCGGGCTCGAGCGCGCGGGGGTCGCGCGCCTCCTCCTGGTCGTGCAGATCTTCGACATCGCCGCGCTCCTTCCGCTGGGCGTCCTCGCCGACCGCCGCGGAACCGGGCGGGTGCTCGTGGCGGTGCTTCTCGTGATGGCGGGGGCGAGCGTCCTCGTCGGCTTCGGCACGCTGCCCCTCGTCACTGCCGGGTGCGCGCTCTACGGCCTCTCCATGGCCGGCTGGATGCTGCCGCTCGGCGTGCTCCGGCGTGAGACGCCGCCCGAGCACGTCGCCTGGCGGACCGGGCTCTACCGCGTGTGCGTGGACGGCGGCATCTTTCTCGGCCCCTTCCTCGCCGGGCTCCTCGGCGCGGGCCGGGCCCCGGTCCTCGCGGGCGTCTGGGCGGCGGCGCTCGCCGTGACGAGCCTCCTCTTCCTCGTGCGCGAAAGGAGACGATCATGAACTATGCTGACTATCGCCACCTCACCTTCGACCGGAAGCCGCACGGGGTGCTCCTGATCACGATCAACCGCCCGGAGGTGATGAACGCGACGAACGCGCGTCTGCACTGGGAGCTCACCCAGGTGTGGTTGACGGTGGACGCCGATCCCGAGGTGCGCGTGGCGCTCGTCACCGGCGCCGGCAAGGCATTCTCCGCGGGCGGCGACCTCTCGCTCGTGGAGGAGATGGCGGGGAACCCCGCCGCGGCCGCGCGCACCATGCGCGAGGCCTCGGACCTCGTCTACAACATGATCAACCTCGACAAGCCCGTGGTGTCGGCGATCAATGGCGCCGCGGTCGGCGCGGGCCTCGTCGTCGCGCTGCTCGCCGACGTCAGCATCATCGCGGAGACCGCCCGCCTGACCGACGGCCACACGCGCCTCGGCGTCGCCGCCGGCGACCACGCGGCGATCGTCTGGCCGCTCCTCTGCGGTATGGCGAAGGCGAAGTACTACCTGCTTACCGCCGACTTCCTCGACGGCCGGGAGGCCGAGCGCATCGGCCTCGTGAGCCTCTGCGCCCCCGCCGCGGAGGTCCTGCCGAAGGCGATGGACGTCGCCGACAGGCTCGCCCAGGGCAGCCAGCTCTCGATCCGGTGGACGAAGCGCGCGCTCAACAACTGGCTCCGGCAGGCCGGGCCGATCTTCGACCAGTCGCTCGCGCTCGAGATGCTCACGTTCATGCACCCGGACGTCCGCGAGGGCGCCCGCGCGCTCCGCGAGAAGCGCGCGCCCGCGTTTCCGTCCGCGCGGTAAGGAGGACCCAGTCCGATGACCTGGACCCCGCCGCCACCGCGTGCCGGCCACCCGTACTACATGCACGACGCGATCTACGCCCAGCCGGGCGCCCTCCGGCTCGTGACGCGCGGCCAGGGCGAGCTGATCGACGGCGCCGCCCTTCGCCTGCGGGCGACGGAGCGCGTGCTCCTCTCGGGCATCGGGACCTCGTGGCACGCGACGCTCGTCGGCGAGCTGCTCATGGCCCACACGGGCGGTCTCGGCCACCGCGTCCGCGCCTTCCACTCGTTCGAGTTCAAGAGCTACTGGCCCGACCCCGACGCGCGGACCGGCGTCGTCGTGGTGAGCCACCGCGGGAGCAAGCGGTACTCCGTCGAGGCGCTCGCCAAGGCGCGGGGCGGGGGCGGCGTGGGGGTGGCGATCACCGGCAAGGGCGCCGAGGGCCTCGCCTCGGCCGACTATCTCCTCCAGACCGTCGACCAGGAGAAGTCCGCCGCGCACACGGTGAGCTATACGTGCGCGCTCGCCCTCCTCGCCGCGCTCGCCGCGGCAATCGGCGACAACGACGACCTCGTCCAGGAGCTCCAGGCGATCCCCGATCAGCTCGCGCTGCTGCTCGGGCAGGAGTCGTGGGCCGAGCTGGCCGCGCGCTTCGCCGACCGCCGGCGCTACTGGTTCGTGGGCGGCGGGCCCAACGCGGCCACGGCGTACGAGGCGGCGCTGAAGATGAGCGAGGCGAACCACGCGACCGCGCTCGGCCTCGGCTGCGAGCAGTTCCTCCACGGCCCGTGGGCCGCGCTGGAGCCCGGCGACGTCGTCTTCCTGATCGCGCCGCCGGGCCCCGCCCACGAGCGGTGTCTGGCGGTCGCGCGCGTCGCGAAGGAAGTCGGCGCGCCCGTCGTCGCGCTCGTCAGGGAGGACGATCGCGAGATCGCGCCGCTCGCGGCGGAGACGATCGCGATTCCGCCGGTGCCGGAGCTCCTCTCGCCGATCCTCACCGTGGTTCCGCTCCAGCTCTTCACCTACCACCTGGCGCTCGTGCGCGGGGTCAACCCCGACACGATGCGTGGCGACCAGCCCGCGCACGGCCGGGCGCGTGCGGGGCTCGCGCTCTAGCCCATCCGGATCGCCGCGTCCGGCGGCGTTGCTACGGCGGCGGGCCGCCCGGACGGGGGCCGCCGCGTCCGCGCCTGCGGCGACGCCGGCGGCCCTGGTCGGCCGCGCTCCCGGGCGGCGGCGGCGCGGGCGGCGCGGGCGGCCGGCCGGCGTGAGGCGGCGGTTCGTGACGGCGTCGGTCGGGCGCGCCGCGCCCGTGCTCGCGGCGGCCTCGGTCGCCGAACCGCCCGCCGCGCGCCTCGAGTCGCGCGCGGCGCGCCTCGGCGAAGCGGCGGCGCTCCTCGGCGGTCGGCTTGATCTCGGCCACGAAGAGGTCGTCGTCCGGCCACTCCACAGGAATCTTCTGGCCGATGAATTTCTCGATCGGCTCGAGGTAGAGCGCGCTCGCCTCGTCCACGAGAGCGACCGCCTTGCCGCCCGCGCCCGCGCGGGCCGTGCGGCCGATGCGGTGGACGTAGTCCTCGGCGTCCTGCGGCAGGTCCCAGTTGACGACGTGGCTGACCGCCTCAATGTGGAGACCGCGTGAGGCGACGTCGGTCGCCACGAGCACGGGGAGCCGGCCCTCTTTGAAGTCGTTCAGGATCTTCAGACGCCGCTTCTGGTCCACGTCGCCGGTGAGGGCGCGCGTGTCGTAGCCGTTGCGCGTCAGCCGATCCTCGAGCCGCCGCGCCTCCTCGCGCGTGTTCGTGAAGATCAGGATCCGGTCCCCGCCCTCCCGCTTGAGGAGGCCGAGGAGCAGGGGAAACTTCTCCTCGCGGCCGACGTGGAAGAGCATCTGCTCCACGCGCTCGGCCGTCTTCTGCTGCGGCATGATCGTGATCTGCGAGGGGTTGTTCATGAACTCCCACGTCAGCTCGAGCACCCGGAACGAGAGGGTCGCGGAGAAGAGGAACGACTGGCGCTTGTCGTGGGGCGGCAGGCGGCGGAGGAGGAAGCGCAGGTCGGCGATGAACCCCATGTCGAACATCCGGTCGGCCTCGTCGACGACGAGGACCTCGACGTGCCTGGGCGACCAGACGCGCTGCTTGAGGTAATCGATGAGCCGGCCGGGGGTCCCCACGAGGATGTCGCAGCCGGCGGCGAGCGCCTCGCGCTGCTTCGCGTAGTCGATGCCGCCGTAGACCGCGAGGGGCCGGAACGGCGTGCACCGGCCCAGGAGCCGCGCATCCGACTCGATCTGGACGACCAGCTCGCGCGTCGGCGCGATGACGAGCATGCGCGGCGCGCCGACGCCCGCCGGCCTCGACGGCGTGGGCGAGCGCAGGAGGCGGGTGAACCCCGCGATGAGGAACGCCGCCGTCTTGCCGGTGCCCGTCTGCGATTGCCCCGCGACGTCCTTGCCCCGGAGCGCCAGCGGGAGCGCGGCCTCCTGGATCGGCGTGGCGGTCACGAAGCCCGCCTCGCGGATCCCCTGCATGACGGGCGCGGGCAGGTCGAGGGAGGCGAAGTCCATCTAGGCGGACTCGGCGGGCGCGGGCGCCGACGCGGGCGCCGGCTTCCGTCCGAAGACGCGCGCGCAGACGATCCCGACCTCGTAGAGCAGCACGAGCGGCCCGGCCATGAGCGTCTGATTGAAGGCGTCGGGGGTCGGCGTGAGCACCGCCCCGGCGATGAACGCGCCGAGGATCGCGTACTTGCGGTTCCTCGCGAGCATTTTCGCGTTCACGACCCCGAGGCGCGCCAGAATCGTGAGCGCGAGCGGCAGCTCGAACACGGCGCCGAAGGCCAGCGTGAACTTCAGGAGGAAGTCGGTCAGGTTCTGAAGCGTGATCATCGGCTGGAGCCCCGGCCGCGCATAGCTCAGGAGGAACTGGAGCGCGTAGGGCGTCACGACGAAGAGCGAGAACACCCCACCGCCGATGAAGAGCAGCGACCCGATGAGCACGAACGGCAGCGCGTACTTCTTCTCGTGCTCGTGCAGCCCCGGCGCGATGAACGCCCAGACCTGCCAGAGGATCCCCGGCGCCGCGACGAAGATACCGACGATGAGCCCCACCTTCATCTGAACCCACAACGCTTCTGCCGGCGACGTGAAGACCAGCGAGTAGTTGAGCTTCGTCACGGGGCGCGCCAGCCAGTCGACGATCTGCTGGCTGAAGTACAGCCCGGGGACGCTACCGACGAGGAGCGCCGTGAGGGCCCGCACGATCCGCACGCGCAGCTCACCCAGGTGCTCCATGAAGGACATCCGGTCGTCGACGCTTCGGGCCATGACGCGCTACCAGGTCGCGACGAAGTGGCGCAGGGCGCCGACGCCGCGCCCGGCCTGAAACCCCTCGCGGATCGCCGCGGTCACGTAGGCCTTCGCCTCGCGGATGGCGTCGCCGAGCGGCTGCCGTCGCGCGAGCCCGGCGGCGATGGCCGCCGAGAACGTGCAGCCGGTGCCGTGGGTGTTCGAGGAATCCAGGCGCGGCGCGGTGAAGCGCGTGAACTCGCGGCCGTTCCAGAGGATGTCGGTCGCCGCCTCTTTGAGGTGCCCGCCCTTGACGAGCACGTAGCGGGGCCCGAGGGACAGGATGCGCCGCGCCGCCTCCTCCATGTCCGTTTCGGTCGCGACCGGGATGCCCGCGAGCGCGCCAGCCTCGTGGAGGTTCGGCGTGACCACGGTGGCGAGAGGCAGCATCTCCTTGACGAGCGCCGCGCGCGCGTCGGGCTCGAGCAACGGATCGCCGGACTTGGCGATCATCACTGGGTCGAGCACGATCTGGCCCTGCGCGTGGGCCCGGAGCCGCGCCGCGACCGCGGCGATGATCGGCGTCGTCGAGAGCATGCCGATCTTCACGGCGTCCGCGCCGAAGTCCGAGAGCACCGAGTCGAGCTGCTTGCCGACGAACTCCGGCGGCAGATTGAAGACGCCCTGGACGCCGACGGAGTTCTGGGCCGTCACCGCGGTAAGCACGCTCATGCCGAAGACGCGGAACGCCGAGAACGTCTTGAGATCGGCCTGAATGCCGGCGCCTCCGCCCGAGTCCGACCCGGCGATGGTCAGCGCCTTGGGGATACTCATAGACTCATGAAGTATACCTGGATCGTGCATCGTATCGACCGCGTGCTCCCGTAGGCCTCATCGGCCCGGCAGCACCAGGACGAACTCGCCGCGGATCGGCCCACGCTTGAGCCGCTCCAGGTGCGCCGCCGGCGTGGCGCCCACGACCTCCTCGAACTGCTTCGTCAGCTCCCGCGCCACGATGATCTCGACCTCGCCGAAGACCTGGCCGACCGCGTCGAGCGCCGCCAGGATGCGGTGGGGCGACTCGTAGAGCACGATGGTCGTCGCGAGGTCCCGGAGCGCCTTCAGGCGGTTCAGTCGTCGGCCGGGCTTCACCGGAAGGAATCCGTCGAACACGAACCGGTCCGCCGGGATTCCGGCGGCCGACAACGCGGCGACCACGGCCGACGGGCCCGGCACGGGCACCACCGCGATCCCGTGGCCGCGCGCCTCGCGCACGAGCCGAAAGCCGGGGTCCGAGATGGACGGCGTCCCCGCGTCGGTGACGAGCGCGACCGAGCGGCCGTCGGCCAGCGCCCGCACGAGCTCACGGCCACGCGCGAGCTGGTTCTTCTCCCAGTAGCTCACGGTCGGGGTGTGGATGTCGAAGTGCGTGAGGAGCGCGCGCGTGCGGCGCGTGTCCTCGCACGCGATCAGGTCCACCTCGCGCAGGACGCGGAGCGCGCGCAGGGTGATGTCCTCGAGGTTGCCGATCGGGGTGGCGACGACGAAGAACGTGCCGCTCAGGCTACGCCGACTGCTCTTGCGCTTCCGTGACGAGCAGCGGCCGCTCGTGGTTCAGGATGACCTCGCGCGTAATGATGCACTCCTTGAGCCCCTCGATGGACGGCAGGTCATACATGATCTCGAGCATGACCTCCTCCAGGATCGCCCGGAGCCCACGCGCGCCGGTCCCCCGCTTGAGCGCCTCCCGCGAGATGGCCGCCACCGCGTCGTCCGTGAACTTCAGGCGGACCTTCTCGAGGTCGAAGTACTTCTGGTACTGCTTGATGATCGCGTTCTTCGGCTCTCTGAGAATCCGGACGAGGGCCGCCTCGTCGAGGTCGTGGAGCGTCGCGATGACGGGCAGCCGGCCGACGAACTCGGGGATGAGCCCGTACTTCAGCAGATCCTCGGGCTGGATCATCGTCAGGAGGTCGCCCACCCGGCGCTCCTCGCGCCGCTTGATCTCCGCGCCGAAGCCCATGCCGGACCGTCCGACGCGCGCCTCGATGATCTTGTCGAGGCCGACGAAGGCGCCGCCGCAGAGGAAGAGGACGTTCGACGTGTCGACCTGGATGAACTCCTGGTGCGGGTGCTTCCGCCCGCCCTGGGGCGGCACGTTGGCCACCGTGCCCTCGAGGATCTTGAGCAGGGCCTGCTGGACGCCCTCGCCCGAGACGTCCCGTGTGATCGAGGGGTTCTCGGATTTGCGCGCGATCTTGTCGATTTCGTCGATATAGACGATGCCGCGCTCGGCCCGCTCGACGTCGTAATCCGCCGACTGGAGCAGGCGCAGGATGATGTTCTCGACGTCCTCGCCGACGTAGCCCGCCTCGGTGAGCGTCGTGGCGTCGGCGATCGTGAACGGCACGCGCAGCATCTTGGCGAGCGTCTGCGCGAGGAGAGTCTTGCCTGAGCCCGTGGGGCCGATGAGGAGGATGTTCGACTTCTGGAGCTCGACCTCGCCCGACTCACCGCCCGACTCGATCCGCTTGTAGTGGTTGTGGACCGCGACGGCGAGGACTTTCTTCGCCCGCTCCTGACCGATCACGTATTGGTCGAGGACATTCTTGATCTCGGCGGGCTTGGGGAGCGAGCGGATCTCGCGGCTCTTCTCTTCTTCCCACTCCTCGGCGATGATGTCGTTGCAGAGCTCGATGCACTCGTCACAGATGTAGACGGTCGGGCCGGCGATCAGTTTGCGGACGTCATTCTGGCTCTTCCCGCAGAACGAGCACTTCAGCGTTCCGTTGCCTTCGCGCGTTCGAGCCATCGCTCCTCTACTTCTGCGCCTGCGCCGCCAATGCCACGGCCTCGGCCACCGCCCGGGTCGTCGGCTTGGACGAGATGACGTCATCGACGATTCTATATTCCTTCGCCTGCTCCGCGGTCATGAAAAAGTCCCGGTCGGTGTCGCGCTGGATCTTGTCCATGGACTGTCCGGTGTGGTGCAGGAGAATCCGATTCAGCTCTTCCCGCATGCGAAGGATTTCCTTGGCCTGGATGTCGATGTCGGTCGCCTGACCCTGGACGCCGCCGAGGGGCTGATGGATCAAGATCCGCGCATGGGGCAGGGCGAAGCGCTTGCCCTTGGACCCGGCCGCGAGCAGCAGCGCGGCCATCGAGGCCGCCTGGCCCATACAGATGGTGGAGATCGCCGGCTTCACGTACTGCATAGTGTCATAGATCGCCATCCCCGCGGTCACCGAGCCGCCCGGCGAGTTGATATAGAGGTGGATGTCCTTGTCCGGGTCCTCCGCCTCGAGGTAGAGCATCTGGGCGATCACGAGGTTCGCCAGATCGTCCTCGATGAAGGTCGGCAAAAAGATGATTCGTTGCTTGAGCAGGAGCGAGAAGATGTCGTACGCCCGCTCGCCGCGCGGCGTCTGCTCGATCACCATCGGGACCAGCGCCATCGGGATCTCCTTGTCGCAGGCTCGCACTATCATACCCGCTACGCCCGAACCTGGGCGTGGCCGACGAGCAGCTCGAGGGTCCGGCGGTCGCGCAGCCCGCGCCGCAACGCCTCGAGGTCGCCGTTCTTCTCCATCATACGACGGACGGCCGGCACGGGGCGCCGGCTCGCCTGGGCGATCTTTTCCAGCTCGGCGTCCACGTCGGCATCGGTGGGCGCGACGGCCTCGCGCTCGGCGATCGCCTCCAGCAGGAGCGCCCGCCGGACCCCCTTCTCGGCCACGGGCCGGAGCTCAGTGATCAGCTTCCCGTAGTCCCACGGCACCCGGTCCGGGTCGACCCCCTGTGCGCGCATGCCCTCGCGCGCCTGCTCGATCTGGTGGGCGACGTGGCGCATGACCATCGCGTCCGGCACCGTGAAGGGGTGCACGTCGAGGATGGCGTCGACGACCTTCTCCTGGAGCGCGCGCCGCTCGTTCTCGGCACGCCGCGCCTCGAGCTGTTTGCGCACCTCGGCACGGAGCGCCGCAAGGCTCGCGAACTCGCCCACCGACTTCGCGAACTCGTCGTCCAGCGCCGGCAACAGCTTCTCCTTCACCTCGACGACCTTGACCGCGGCGGACCCGCCGCGCCCGCGCAGCTCCTCCCGCCGGTGGTCGTCCGCGAAACGGAACGGGACCGAGTGCGTCTCGCCCGCGCGCATCCCCACGACCGCCGCGTCGATCTCGGGCAGGACCGTCTTGTCGCCGACGATGAACTGGTAGCCCGTCTGGCTCGTGGGGTCGCGACCCTCGACGGCGAGCGTGTAGTCGACGACCAGGAGGTCGCCCGGGCCGGCCGGTCGCTCCACCGCGCGGAACTGCGCCTGCTCCTCGCGCATCCCCTCGAGCGCCGCGGCGACCTCCTCGTCGTCGACGGCCTTGGCCGCGTGCTGGACCTCGACGCCCTTGTACTCGCCGAGCGCGATCGACGGCTTCACCTCGACGACGGCGACGAAGCTGAGCGGCGCACCCTCCTCCAGCTTGACGTTCTGCAGGTCGGGCTCGTTCACCGGGTCGAGGTGCGCTTCCGAGAGGGCCTGCCGGTAGACGTCGGGGATGAGGTGCTCGGCGACCTCGCGCCGGACGTCGTCGGCGAAGTGCAGCTTGACGAGCGAGCGCGGTACGTAGCCCTTCCGGAAGCCCGGGAGGCGCGCCTGCTTCTGGACGCGCACGTAAGCGCGTTCCCACTCCTTCTGGACGACGTCGGCCGGGGCCTCCACCGCCAGGCGCCGCTTGCAACCCTCGATCGTCTCGACTTCGACCCTCACCGACGTTCCACGCTCATCCACGCTCCACGCTGGTGCGAGAGGGGGGAGTCGAACCCCCAAGGGCTTGCACCCACCGGATCCTAAGTCCGGCGCGTCTGCCAGTTTCGCCACTCTCGCGAGAATTAGGGCGGGTAACCGCCCATGCAGCATACCCAGGACGCCCGGAACCCGCAAGCCGCACGCCATTCTAAAACGAAGCGCACCAGCCCGGCCGCATAATGGGCGCGACATGGCAGGGACCGCGCGGGCGTCGACGGTCGCCGTCACGGGTGCGAGCGGGCTCGTCGGCTCGGCGCTCGTCCCGGCGCTCACGTCCACCGGCCACCGCGTCCTGCGTCTCGTCCGCGGCGCGGGGGGGGCGCCCGCGGCGGGAGAGCCCATCGCGCGCTGGGACCCCGAATCCGGCGCGCTCGAAGCGTCGGCCCTCGCCGGCGTGGACGCGCTCGTGCACCTTGCGGGCGAGAGCGTCGCGAGCGGCCGCTGGACCGAGTCGAAGAAGCGCCGGATCCGCTCGAGCCGCGTGGACGCGACGCGGCGCCTGGCGGGAGCCCTCGCCCGGCTCGAGCGCCCGCCGCGCGTCCTCGTCACCGCCTCCGCCGTCGGCTACTACGGCGACCGCGGCTCGGAGCTCCTCCGCGAGGAGAGCGCGCCGGGCGCGGGCTTTCTCGCCGAGGTCTGCCGCGAGTGGGAGGCCGCCACCGAGCCCGCCGCGCACGCCGGGATCCGCGTCGTGCGGCTCAGGATCGGCATGGCGCTGAGCCGCCGCGGCGGCGCCCTCGCCACGATGCTCACGCCCTTCCGTCTGGGCGCGGGGGGGCCCGTCGGCGGCGGCGCCCAGTGGGTGAGCTGGATCGCGCTGGACGATCTCGTGCGCGCGATCCACCACGCGCTCACCACGGACACCCTCGTCGGCCCCGTGAACGCGGTCGCGCCCGAGCCCGTGACCAATCGCGAGCTCGCGCGCACGCTCGGGCGCGTGCTGGGCCGCCCCGCGCTCCTCCCGCTCCCCGCGGTCGCGGCGCGACTCCTCCTCGGCCAGATGGCGGACGAGCTGTTGCTGGCGAGCGCGCGCGTCGAGCCCGCGCGGCTCCGGGCCACGGGCTTCACGTTCCGCCACGCGACGCTCGAGGACGCGCTGCGCCACGAGCTCGGACGCTGACAACCCCGCCGTACCGCGCGGTTCCTACCGGAGGGCGCTCCGCGGATCGAGCGCATCGCGCAAGCCGTCGCCGATCACGTTGAACGCGAGGACGGCGAGCATGATCGCGCCGCCGGGGAAGAGCGAGACCCAGGGTGCCTGCGCCAGAAACTCTTTGCCCTCGTTCAGGATCGTGCCCCACGAGGGTGTGGGCGGCTGGACGCCGAGCCCGAGGTACGACAGCGCGGACTCGATCAGGATGCCGTAGGAGAGGCAGACCGCGGTCTGGACCACGATCGGTGAGACGACGTTGGGCAGGATGTGGCTCACGAGAATCGCCAGCCGGCCGAGCCCGAGCGCCTCGGCGGCCTCGACGTAGGCCTGGGCCGATTCGGCGAGCACGCTGGCGCGCACCACCCGAAAAAAGAGGGGCGCATAGACGACGGCGATGGCGACCACCGCCGTGCCGGGTCCCGCGCCGAGCACCGCCGCGATCCCGATCGCCAGGAGCACGGGCGGGAAGGCGAAGAACACGTCCATCGCCCGGCCGAGCACCTGGTCCACGCCGCGCCCGAGACCCGCGAGGAGCCCGAGCGCGCCCCCCGCCACGAGCGCCGCAGCGATCGAAGCGCCGGCGATGCCGAGCGAGACGCGGACGCCGAAGACGATGCGTGACAGGAGATCACGTCCGAATCGGTCGGTCCCGAAGGGATGACGGGGGCTGGGCCCCTGGAACACGTGGGCGGCGTCGATCGCCGTCGGCGAGAACGGCGCCACGAACGCCGCGAAGAGCCCGATGGCGATCATGAGGAGGAGCGCGCCGCACGCGCCGACGAAGAGGGGGCTCCGGGCGAGCGAGCGCCGGGGCGCCGCGACCATCGCGCGGCTAGCCGCGTCGGAGCCGAGGATCGAGGACCGCATAGAGAAGGTCCACGGCGAGGTTCAGGACCATGAAGGCGGCGGCGAGGAGCAGAATCACGCCCTGGACCACCGGGTAGTCGCGCTGGAAGATCGCGTCGAGCAGCAGCCTCCCGACGCCGGGCAGGGTGAAGACGTCTTCGACCACGACGATGCCGCCCACGATGTAGCCGAGCTGGACGCCGGCGACCGTGACGACGGGGATCAACGCGTTGCGGAGCGCGTGGTGGAAGGTCACCCGGCGCTCGGGCAGCCCCTTGGCGCGCGCCGTGCGAACGTACTCGCGCCCGAGGACGTCGAGCATCGTCGAGCGGGACATGCGGGTGATCATCGCCGCCGTCGCCGTCCCTAGCGTGAGCGCCGGGAGCGCCATCGTCAGGAGATTGGTGGCCGGGCGGTGCGTGAACGGCACCCACTGGAGCGACGGCATCCAGCCGAGGTGGATCGAGAAGAGCAGGATCAGCACGGTGCCCTGCCAGAAGGCGGGCAGCGAGAGCCCGAGCGTCGCGATCACGCGGATCGCCCCGTCCCGGACGCCGCCGCGCCACACCGCCGAGGCCGTGCCGAGCGGGACGCCGATCAGGAGCGACCAGCCGACCGCGAGCGCCGCGAGCTCGGCCGAGACGGGCACCCGCTCGAGGAACATCGCCAGGACCGGGCGGCCGGAGAGCCAGGAGACGCCGAAGTCGCCGCGGAGGACCGACGCGAGCCACTCGATGTACTGGAGGTGGACGGGGCGATCGAGCCCGAAAAAGCGCCGGAACGCGGCGAGCACTTCGGGCGAGGCGATCGCGGCCTGGCCGAGGAGCTGCTCCACGACCGTGCCCGGGACCAGCCGGATCATCGTGAAGATGAGCAGGCTCACGCCCAGGAGCGTGAGCGCCATCGCCGCGAGGCGCTGGAGGAAATACGCGCGCATCGCCGGCTACGACGACCCCCCCGTTCGCTTCAGAGCGACACCCAGCGCAGGCCGTAGAGGAAGCCCGTCGGGTGCGGCGCGAAGCCCTTGACGGACTTCTGCATGGCGTAGAGGAGGTCGGGCGAGTAGAGCGGGACCGTGATCGGGTCCTCCGCCATGAGCCGCTGGACCTGATCGTAGATCTGCTTGCGCTTGGCGCGCTCGAGGGTCGCCCGACCCGCGTCGAGCAGCTCGTCGGCCTTCTTGCTGTTCCAGCGTCGGAAGTCCTTGCCGCCCGGCGCCGAATGGAAGTGGCGGTGGAAGGCCTGGTCGGGATCGACGAAGCCGCCCCACTCGTTCATCGTGGGCGGCGACTGGGGCACGATCCAGTCCTTGATCCAGACGCCGCCGTCCACGGTCTCCACCTGCACATCGATGGACGCCTCGCGAAGGTTGTCGACGATGACGGGCAGCGCGGCGCCGAGCGCCGGGAAGCCGACGATGTTGCGGATCTTCATGGGGACGCGGCCGGGGTAACCGGCCTTCGACAGCAGCGCCCGCGCCCGCGCGAGGTCGCGCTGCTGGTTCGGCAGCTCTTGCCACGGCATGGCCCAAGCCTTCATCCCCGGCGGTAGCACGCCGAGGCGCTGGCCGAGCCCGGCCCCCGCGATCTGGAGGATCGCCTGACGGTCGAGCGCGAGCGCGATCGCCTGACGCACCTCGGGCTTGCTCGTCGGCTCCATGTCGCCCGCGAGGTCGAGCACGACCCAGCGCGTGGACGGCGCCTGGATCGTCTGAAGCGTGGCGATCCCGCGGGCCACCTGAAAGGAGAGCGCGGACGAAAACTGGGCCATCGTCACCTGGCCGGTACGGAGCCCCGCCACGATGGACGACTCGTCCGGGATCGCCTGGAACACGATGCGCTCGAGCGCAGGCTTCGTCGGCCCCCAGTAGGTCGCGTTCTTCTTCAGGGCGAGCCGACGACTCGGATCGAACTCCTCGACGCTGAACGGGCCCGTCCCGACCGCCCGCGTGAGCAGCTCCTTACCGTCGCCCGCGGCGCCCTTCGGGATGACGCCGTTGTATTTGCCACCGAGGTTGATGAGGAACGTCGCCGCAGGCGCATGGAGGACGAAGCGAACCGTGTGCGCGTCGAGGACGTCGATCTGCTTGATGACGAGGAGGTCGTTGGCGCCGGGGCTCACCTTCGGATCCCGCACGCGGTCGTACGTGTACTTCACGTCCTCGGCGTCGAGCTCCTTGCCGTTGTGGAACCTGACACCGTGGCGCAGGCGGAAGACGTACTCGGTCGGCGACCGCGGCTCCCACCTCTCGGCGAGCTCGGGCCTGGCCTCGAGCGACTCGTCCACCCAGATCAGGTTCTCGTAGATCAGGGGCTTCCGCTGCTGCCAGATGTCGAGCCCCTGCATGTGTGGCTCGATGTTCGGCGGGAGCGCGGTGCTCGCATACGTCAGCGTCCCGGCCGTCGGCTGTCCACCGGCGCCGCGGGGGAAGCTGAGCGCGAGCGCCGCACCGCCCGCGAGGAAATCGCGCCGCTTCAGGCGTCCCCGGCGCCGGTCGGTCATGGCTGGCCCCTCCGACACACCTCGGGACGGAGCCACTGCTTGAAGATGCCGGGCTTCGTCCGCCAGGGCCACGGGTCGACGGGGCGGTCCACCTGCTCGCGCAGCCACCGGACGCGCGCGAGGTCGACGGTCGCGGTGAAGACGCCGGGCCGGCGCGCTTCGAGCAGGATCTCCTCGGGGCTGCAGATGATCGCGTGCCCGCCGCCGCCCGGCAAAATGTTGCGGCTCGTGGCGGTGATCATGAGATTCTCGATCGCCCGCGCCCAGAGGAGTGTGCGCCACGTGTCGTGGAGCTCCCAGCTCCAGAGCCCCGCGGGCAGGAGCGTGATGACGGCGCCCTGGAGCGCCATGGCGCGCGCCAGCTCCGGCACGTACACCTCGCTGCACATTAACAAGCCGAGCTTGCCGAACTCGGTGTCGAACACGGGCAGCGCGTCCGCCTCCTGGTACTTGAAGTCCCAGAACTTCCCCCCCTCGTAGATCCACGGGCCGGGCGGCGTCGTGCGCCGGTACGTCCCGAGCCGCGCGCCCGTCGGCCCGTAGAGGTAGAGACAGTTGAAGCACGGCGCGTGCCCCGTGTCGTCCGGGCGCACGTACTCGATCGCGCCCCCGACGACGTAGAGCTTCTCCTCACGCGCGACGGCGGCGAGCGCGTCGTGGGGCGAGTAGTCCACCGGCACGGTGTAGGGGCCGGGATAGGTCTCGGGCAGCACGACGAGCCGCGCCCCCTCACGGGCGGCCGCGCGGATGTAGCCGACCGCGCGGTCCACGTTCTTCGGGGCGTCAGCGCCCGTCAGCGTCTCGGGCTGGACGACGGCGAGCCTCAGCTCCATTGGAGCGTCCTCCTCGGCACGGAATCTAGCACACCCTTGAGCGCGCACCCGCCATCGCATAGTATCGCGACGCCGGAGACCTGGTTCGGAGAGGGGAGAGCGCGTGATGGACTGCTGCAGTCACGAGGGGCGGACTGTCGGGGACGCGCGGTTCGAGATCAAGAAGGTCGCCGACGGCGTGCACGCCGCGGTGGCCGCGCCGGCCTACAAGGTGAACTCGAACACCGCGATCATCGAGAGCGACGACGGCGTGGTCATCGTCGACACGCACTCCAAGCCCTCGGCGGCTCGCGTGATCGTCGAGCGGCTCTCCGAGATCACGACGAAGCCCGTGCGCTACGTCGTCAACACGCACTTCCACTGGGACCACTGGCACGGTAACGAGGTGTACCCCGCCGTCTACCCCCACGCGGAGATCGTCACCAACCAGCTCACGCGCGAGGCGATGGTCCGGAAAGGGCTCAAGCGCATCCAGGACCACGTCCGCCAGGTCCCGCGCGAGATCGCCCAACTCAAGGCCGACCTCGCGGCGGCCCGGGCGCCCGCCGAGCGCGCCAGGCTCGAGGCCGACGTGCGCCTGGCCGAATCGTACCTCGCCGAAGTCACGACACTCAGGCCAGCCCTGCCGACGATCGCCTTCGAGCAGACGATGAAGCTCTACCGGCGCGATCGCGAGATCCACCTCCTCTTCCTCGGCCGGGCGCACACCGAGGGAGACGTGTTCGTCTACCTGCCGAAGGAGAAGGTCGTCATCACGGGCGACGCCGTCATCGGCTGGACGCCCTTCATGGGCGACGGCTACCCGGAGGACTGGGTGGCAACGGTGGATCGTCTCGCCCAGCTCGACTTCACCCAGATGATCATGGGACACGGCGACGTGGCCGGCCGCGACTGGCTCGCCATGTTTCGGGGTTACGTCCACGACATGGTCGACGCCGTCCGCGCGGAGGTCGCCGCCGGCGCGACGCTCGAGGAAGTCCAGCAGCGCGTGCCCGAGCGGCTCGCGCCCGTCTACGAGAAGCCCTTCTCCCTCTACGGTCACTACCGTCCGTGGCGCGCGGCCCTCCGCGCCAACATCGAGCGCACGTACGCGATGGTGAGCTAGGCGGGAGGGGTCGACATCCGCGCGCAGGTGCTGCACGAGTGGGGCGGCCGGCTCTCGTACGAGACCGTGGGCGACCCGCGCATCGGTCCGACGGACGCCCTGATCCGTGTCGAAGCGTGCGGCGTCGGGCTCACCGTGCTCAACTACACGAACGGCAACCACGGCCGGCGGCCGGAAGACCTTCCCCGCATCCCAGGCCACGAGGCCGTCGGTACCGTCGTGGAGGTCGGCGCGGCCGTCGGCACGCTCTCGGCCGGGCAACGGGTGATGAGCTACTTCTACCTCTTCTGTGACGACTGCGATCTCTGCCGCCTGGCGCACGAGCCACTCTGCCGCCGTCTGCGCGGGCAGGTCGGCGTCGCCGCAGACGGCGGCTACGCGGACTACCTCGCGCTCCCGGCGAGAAATCTCCTCCCGGTGCCCGACGGCGTCTCGGCCGTGCACGCCACGGCGATTCCCGACGCGATCGCGACGCCGTTCCATGTCAGCCGCCGGGCGTCGATCGCTCCCGGCGACACCGTGATGGTCGTGGGCGCGGCCGGCGGCGTCGGTATCCACATGGTCCAGATGGCCCGGGCGTTCGGTGGCGAGGTCATCGCGATCGACCGGGGGGCCCACAAGCTCAAGGCGCCGAGTGAGTTCGGCGCGCTCGCGGCGCTCGACGGCGATGCCCCGGACCTGCGTGATCGCGTTCGCGCGGTCGCGCCGGCGGGCGTGGCCGTGGCGATCGATCTCGTGGGCACGGCGCACACCCTCGACTTCTGCCTCGCGATGCTCGGGCCCCGGGGCCGGCTGGTCCTGCTCACGACGTTCCCGGGTGTCGCGACCGAGGTCCTCCCCCGGAGCATGGTGCAGACGGAGATCAGCATCATCGGATCCCGGTACGCCTCGCGCTGGGAAGTGGCGCAGGCCGCCCGCCTCGTGGCGGCGCGCCGGATCACGCCGGTCGTATCCGAGGTCGTCCCGCTCACGAAGGTGGAGCACCTGCACGATCGGCTGCGGGCGGGGACGCTCCTGGGACGGGGCGCGACATGCCCGGACCCCTCGTAGGCGTCTGACGCGGCAGACGGCACCACCACCACCGCATCGACTGCGGCCCGTCATTCTTCGTAAGTAGCCTCCTCGTCAGGCCTTTCCCTCTGGCACTCCGCTTGCCTACTCACAGGGCGAGGAGGAGCCAAATCCTATGGACCGCCGGCCAATCGCTCTTCGTGACCAGAGCTTCGTGAGGGCCATCGCCGCCTGGCTGGTCCGGGCACGAGTGAAGCCCAACCACGTCTCCCTCTTGAGTGTGGGCTTCTCCGCTGTGACGGCGACCTGCCTGGTCCTGGCGCCGCTCGCAGAGCCTATCTGGCGAAGCATCGCGTTCCTAGGGGCGGCGGCCTTCATTCCGTTTCGCGGGCTCTGCAATCTCTGCGATGGCCTGATGGCGATCGAGGGGGGTCTCAGGACGAGGACGGGCGAGATCTTCAATGACCTGCCCGATCGCGTCTCGGACATCCTGGTCCTTGTCGCCGCGGGCTACGCGATTCCACAGGTGGCCTGGGCCCCGGGGCTCGGCTGGCTCGCGGCTCTGCTCGCTGCGCTGACCGCCTACGTCCGGGTGCTCGGCGCCGCGGCAGGCGCGGCGCCGCAGTTCGGCGGCCCCATGGCGAAGCCCCACCGGATGGTCGCTCTGGGCGCAGCGTGCCTCGTGGCCTCTGTCGAGTCGGCCGTGGGCCAGCCCGCGTACGCGATCGCGGGTGGGCTCGCGGTGGTGGCGGCGGGCTGCGCGGTCACGATCATCTGCCGTACGGTGCGGATCGTTCGGGAGCTGGAGGCATGCTGAACGCGCCGTCCTCCGTCGTCATCGCCGGGGCCGCGCGGTTCCTCTCCGGCGCCACCGTGCGCTGGGTAGGCTGCACGCCGGAGCCACGCCAGCGCGTCTACTTCGGCAATCACACCAGCCATCTCGACGCGGTGCTCATCTGGTCCGCCTTGCCGACCCAGATCAGGCTGCGAACGCGCCCGCTGGGCGCCCGCGATTACTGGGGAACCGAGAACCCGCTCCGACGGCTTATCACACGGCTCTCCGGCGCCGTGCTCATCGCGCGCGACAACACGAGCGTCGCGGCGCGCGAGCAGCAGATCAAGACCATTCTGGAATCGATGGGCGAGCGGTGGTCGCTCATCGTATTCCCCGAAGGCACGCGCGGTGCCGGGCCAGAGATCGCCCCGTTCAAGAGCGGGCTCTACCACCTGAGCGTGGGCAAGCCCGCGCTCGAGTTGGTGCCCGTCTATCTCGACAACGTCTACCGCATCCTTCCCAAGGGAGAACTGCTGCCGGTGCCCATGGCCTGCTGTGTGACGTTCGGTCCGCCCCTCGCTCTCGGCGCTGATGAGCCCAAGGAGGCCTTCCTCGAGCGGGCCCGAGAAGCGGTGCAGCGGCTCAAGTCGACGGAGGCCCCATGCTGACCATGGACCGGGACCTGGCGTGGATCGTCTTGGGCGCCACGATCGCCCTCGTTCTGGCTACGGGAGTGGGGCTCGTCCTGGACCGCACGGTCGTGAGTTCCGGCGGCCGCGCCGTGATCGTCAACATGAACGAGCGCATCAGGGCCTGGTGGGTGATGTGCTTGACGTTTCTGGCCTCGTTGCTGACCGGTGGTGTCGGGTCCGTGGTGTTCTTCGCTCTCATCTCGTTTCTGGCGCTGCGGGAGTTCGTCACGCTCACGCCTACGCTGCGGGCGGACCATCGCTCCCTCTGCTGGGCGTTCTTCGGCGTGATCCCGGTACAGTACGGGCTCGTTGCCGCGGGACGGCTCGATCTGCTCACTATTTTCGTCCCGGTCGGCGCCATCCTCCTGGCGTTCCGCGGCGCGCTGGCCGGCGACCGCACGCGTTTTCTCGAGCGCACTGCGGACATCCATTGGGGCCTGATGGTCTGCGTGTACGGCGTGAGCCACGTGCCCGCCTTGCTGAGCCTCGAGATCCGGGGCTACGAGGGGCAGAACCTCAAGCTCCTGGTCTTCTTCGTCCTCGTCGTCCAGGCGAGCGACGTGCTGCAGTACGTGTGGGGCAAGTGGGTGGGGCGGACCCCCATCGCCCCCACGATCAGCCCCGGCAAGACCTGGGAGGGTTTCCTGGGCGGAATCGTGAGCGCCACGCTCCTCGGCGCAGGGGTGTCATGGATCACGCCCTTCACGCCCTGGGAGGCCGGCGTGCTGTCCCTGGTCCTCACGCTGCTGGGCTTCGCCGGTGGCCTGGTCATGTCTGCCGTCAAGCGCGATCGCGGAGTCAAGGACTACGGGACTCTGATCCAGGGGCACGGCGGCATCCTGGATCGCATCGATTCGATCTGCTTCGCCGCCCCCGTCTTCTTTCACCTGACTCGGTACCTCGTTGCCAGCTGAGCCGTGACGAGCATGACGCTCTGGCGCCACTCTCCGCGTGACACGATCCTCCTCGTGGTCTCGATCGTCCAGCTCGGTCTCAACGTCTGGCTGGCGGCGACGTGGGACGAACGCAGCTGGCTCGACCTGCTCTGGCTTTGGCCGGGCGGCGTGCTCCTCTTCTGGTACAACGCCGTCGTCGCGACCCACAACTTCGTCCACACGCCGTGGTTCAGGAGCGAAGTCGCGAATCGGATCTACGCGGCGGTGGATTCGATCAACCTGGGCGTGCCGCTCACATTCTGCCGATTCCATCATCTCAACCACCACCGTCACGGCAACGACCGTCGGGACGCGGCCGGCCGCACGCAGGATCATTCGTCCACCTACCGGTTTGGCAGGGACGGGGCGCCCGAGGGCGCGTTCACCTACGGGCTGCTCGGGCTCTTCCGGAGCGGCACGGTCGAAGCGTGGCGGGAGGCGGTGCGGAGCGGCCAGAAAGCCCGACTGCTGAGCGAGACAGCGGTCTGCGGCCTCGGCTTGGTGACCTACGCAGCCCTCTCGTGGCAGTACGTCCTGCTCTTCTTCGTCCCGGTCTTCTACGTGGGGTCCTTCTTCGGGATCCTGACCAACTACTATCAGCACGCCGGCGCCCTGCCGGGCACCCGCTGGGCGAATGCCGTGAGCCACTACGGTCGCATCTACAACTGGCTCTGCTGCAACGAGGGGTATCACCAGGAGCACCACCTGCGGCCGGGGTTGCACTGGACTCGACGGGAGGAGTTGCGCGAGCTGTTGCCCCGTCTTGAAAGGCCTGTGTCCTCCGTACCGCCGCCCCTCGGGTTCCTCGCCGTCAAGGGGGTTCGGGGGAGGGTAAGAACCGTCCTGCTCTTCGCTGTTGGCCTCGCCACGAGTCTGGCCGTCGCCCTCGCTGGGCTCGTGCTCATTGTCGGTCAGGCCTTCCTCGACTAGTTCGCGCGGGCGTCTGACGCCCGCCTGGCGTTTTCTCCGTCGCCGCTTCACCACCACCACCTCTCGGTCCGCACGTCGTAACCGGCTGTTTTTCCGACCCTCTGCCGTGGCCCCCGGATTGCGTCAGGCGACGGAGTGGGACACAGCACAGAAGCTAGCGTCCCGCGAAAGAGGCGGACTCATGCAATCGATGATGAAGCGTCTGACCTGTTCACTCCTGACGGCCACTCTTCTCGTGAGCGGCTGCGCGTCCTACGACGGACGAACCGGAATGGAAACGTTCGGCCGCGGGATGCTCAACCTGGTTCTGTCGCCCCTCATGATCGCGTCCGGGCTCGCCCAGGGGCTCGCCTTCCTCCCCTACACCCTCGGCACGGGGCTCGGGGAGTTGAACAAGGCGCTCCTCCAGGCGAACGCGGTCTCGTTGGACGACTCGTACAAGGCGACCTTCGGGGTGCCCATCACGGACCAGCACGTGGATCAAAAGAGCGGCGACGTCTACGGGCAGGAGGGCCTCTACGGCCGGTTCAAGCCCGAAGCGATCGTCGAGGCCAACCGCGCCTTCCAGCGGCTCCTGGTCTCCCAGGGGATGAAAGAGGACCAGGCTCAGAACTACACGCTCACGGGCAACTACCGCTACGCGTGGAGCCGGGGCCACATCCTGCTCGCCGTGGTCTACCGCCACCCCGGTGCGCAGCCATTTCGCTCGGCGGCGAAGCAAACGGGCATCGTGACGACGTTCCGGCCGGACCAGAGGGGCTGGTACGAGCCCTACGAGCGCGACGTGAACGGCCAGGCGATCGACGAGGTCATCGACTGGGCCGCGATGGAGTACGCCCTCCTGCGCCAGGACAAGCTCGTCGCGACGCTGATGGTCCTCGGGGCCGAGGCCGTCAAGTCCGGCAAGCGGGCGCCCAGCTACTGGGGGGCGGAGCGTCGCTGGCAGGCGGGTGAGACGGCCGCGATCCTCAAGGAATCCGGTGACAAGGTCAAGCGCGCGCTCCCGAGCTGAGGCGCGTCCACAGGTGAAGTAGCCCTCTCGCCCGCGGGCGCCGAGGCCGCCTCGGCGCCCGCGGAGTCTCGGCACGAACTGCGATAGACTCTCGCCGGAGGAAGGAGGAGCCGGATGAAACGCGTCCTCGTCGCAGTCCTCGTCAGCCTCTTCTTGGTCGGCTGTGGAAAGCATTACTGGAACAGGCCCGGTGCCAGCTTCGCCGACTTCTCGCAGGACAGCCAAGCGTGCGCGCAAGAGAACGCCCTGTACGTGAGCGGGAACAAGGCCTACGGGATGGTCCGGCCGGAACTCTACCAGGCCTGCATGAAGGGCCGCGGGTGGGTCCGCGCGCAGCATCCGGACCCCCCGCCGGGATGGTTTCGTGGCATCGAGAGCGACGATGTCGTCAGGCTCGACGCACCGCCTCCGCAGCCAGGCCCGGCGACCGTACCGAAGTGAGCGATCAGAGCTGAAACGTCTTGACCCAGATGCCGGGAGAGCCCGGGGCGTGCCGCATGTGCGGCCGGATACGATGGGTCACCGGTGAGATGTCCCGCTGGGCGGCCCATGCAGCGCTCTCGGACACGCCGGGGTGCTCGAACTCGTAGAGGGTGAGATAGCTCGGCGTGCCGACGACGGCGCGATAGCGCCGGCCGCGAATCACACCCGGGACTTTCTCGTAGTTCGGAACGTAAATGGTGTTGTACCAGGCGTTGAACTCGTCGTCGATCTCGGGTGGCACATCCATGCGCCCGATCTGCAGGGCCGGCGCCATATCGCTCTCGGCCACGTCACGCGTCACCGTCTTCGGATGGATCAGGGTGTAGACGTTACGGATGTAGGTAGTGCCGATGACTTCCGGGGTCGAGCGTCGGGTCCACTCTGAGGGGTGGGTCTGGACGCGCCTGTACGCCTCGCTCTCCAGCACCGCGACGCCGTCCAGCTCGTAACACGCGAGGTGCTTCGGCCCACCCTTCACCGCTTCGTATCGGGCGGCGCTCAAGAATCCCGGCACGGAGAGTCGCTCGGCCAGATGCTCCTCGTTGTACCAGCGATTGAAGTCCTTCTCTTTGTCCGACGGCACATCGGCCCAGACCATCAAGAGCCCGCTTCCCTTCTTCATCATGTGGCGATCCTCCTTGCCGGCGCGTATTATCCCCCTTGCCGGCCGTCTGAAGTAGGATAACGACCTCGGGAGGAACGGACGATGCCCTACGATCTCGTCATCAAGAACGGCGCCCTGATCGATGGCTCCGGCCTGCCGCGCTACCGCGCCGACGTCGCCGTCCGGCACGGTCGGATCGTCGCGACCGGCAGGATCCGCGAGCGGGCACGCGAGGTCATCGACGCCGATGGCCTGGTCGTCGCCCCCGGGTTCATCGACGGCCACACCCACATGGACGCGCAGGTCTTCTGGGACCCGCTCGGCACGTGCTCGTGCTGGCACGGCGTGACGACCGTGGTGATGGGCAACTGTGGGTTCACGCTCGCCCCCTGCTCAGCGTCTCGGAAGCATCTGGTCGTGCGCAACCTCGAGCGCGCCGAGGACATCGCGGCCGAGGCGATGGCGGCGGGCATCGAGTGGACGTGGACGACCTTCCCCGAGTTCCTCGACTGTCTCGACGGACTGCCCAAGGGGATCAATTACGCGGGGTACCTCGGCCACTCGGCGCTCCGGACGCACGTCATGGACGAGCGAGCGTTCGAGCAGGCGGCGACGGAGAACGACCTTCGCGCGATGGAGCGCGAGCTCCGGGACGCGATCCGCGCCGGCGCGATCGGCTTCACGACCTCGCGCTCGCCCATCCACGAGACACCCGACGGCCGGCCGGTCGCGAGCCGGCTCGCGACGTGGGACGAGGTGCGGCGGCTCGTCGCGGTGATGGGCGATCTGAACGCCGGCATCTTCGAGCTGGCCGGCGAGGCCGTCGGGCGCGAGCTCAGCGATCCCGTCGCCTTCCGCGACTATCACGTGCGCCTGCGCGACCTCGCCGTCGAGACCGGGCGTCCCGTGACGTGGGGCATCTTCAGCCGCCTCGAGGCGCCCGAGGTCTGGCGCCGCTACCTGGACCTGCTCGACGAGACGGCCGCGGCCGGCGGGCGCATGTTCGCACAGGCGCACAGCCGGGGGCTCAACGTCGTGCTGTCGTTCAAGACGCAGCTGCCGTTCGACAACCTCCCGGCGTGGAAGCCGTTCCGCGCGCTGCCGCTCGCCGAGCAGAGAGAGCGCCTGCGCGACCCCGAGACGCGGCGCCGTCTGATCGAGGGCGCCCACGCGAGCCCCGAGCGGCGCGCCCTGGGCACCGAAGCCCGGCCGTTCCCGTACGAGTGGATCTTCCTCTACGACACGGTGGCGGGCCCCCACCGCACGGTGGCCGAGATCGCGCGCGAGCGCGGCGTCGATCCGGCCGAGGCCATGATCGACCTCGCGCTCGAGCGGGACCTCGAGCGCTTCTTCGTGCACCCGGTCGCCAACGAAGATCAGGACGCGGTGCTCGAGATGATGCGCCACCCGCGGGCGGTCGTGACGTTCTCCGACTCCGGCGCGCACGTCTCGCAGATCATCGACTCGTCGCTTCAGACCCACCTCCTGAGCCACTGGGTGCGCGCGAAGCAGGCGTTCACGCTCGAGCAGGCGGTGCGTATGCTCACGCTCGTGCCCGCGACGTACTGGGGCTTCGCCGACCGCGGCCTCGTCCGCGAGGGTTTCGTGGCGGATCTGATCGTCTTCGACCCCGACACGATCAGCCCGGAGATGCCCGAGGTCGTCAACGACCTCCCCGCCGGCGCTCGCCGGCTCGTGCAACGCGCGACCGGCATCACCGCGACGATCGTCAACGGCGAGGTCCTGCTCCGCGACGGCAAGCACACGGGCGCGCTTCCCGGGCAGCTGCTGCGCGGACCGCTGGCGCGGAGGCCGTGAGTCGCGAGAGACGCCCGATGTCGCTCAAAGACACCCTGCAGGCGCCGCTCCCCGTCACCGCGCCCCTGGTTCTGAATCCGCTGATGGCCAAGATGGCCGAGGCCGCGGGCTTTCCCGCCGGATATCTGGGCGGCGGCGCGACCGGCTACCAGAAGGTCGCGCTCGAGGCGAATCTCAACCTGACCGAGATGTGCCAGGCGGCTATCGACATCCGCGCCGTCTCGTCGCTCCCGCTCATCCTCGACGCCGCCTGCGGTTACGGCGACCCGATGCACATACACCGGACCATCGGCATGAGCGAGGCGGCCGGGTTCGCTGCGATCGAGATCGAGGACCAGCTCGTCCCGAAGCGCGCGCATCACCACATCGGGATCGAGCACATGATCCCGACCGAGCTGATGGCGGCCAAGGTCAGGGAGGCCGTCGCCGCCCGACGCCAGCGCGACTTTGTCATCATCGCGCGGACCAACGCGATGCGGGCCAGCACGATGGACGACGCGCTCCGCCGTGGCGAAGCCTACCGGAAGGCCGGGGCCGACGTCGTGCTGCTCTCGATGGCGCACACGCCGGAACAGCTGCGCGTCATCGCAGAGCGGCTCGGCGGACCGCTCATGTACCTCACGGGGCGCGGCGGGCTCGCCGGTCTGGGCATGACGCTCGAGGATCTCGGCCGCCTCGGCTACAAGATCGTCGCCGACCCGTCCACGCCCTTGCTGGTGGCGTACGCGGCCTGGAAGAAGGTCTACGAAGATCTCGCCGACGGCTTCGGCGCAAAGGACACGGCCCGGCCCGACTGGAGCCCGCTGGAGAAGGACATGCTCGCCGTGATCGGGCTCGATCGGCTCCTCGCGGTCGAGCGCGCGACCGTCGAGCCGGGGCCAAGCGCGCGGGGGACGTCGTGCTGATCGTCGACGCGCAGGTTCACATCTGGGGCGCCGACACGCCCGACCGGCCGTGGCCGCCCGGCAGGGCCCGCCAGGCGCACAAGCCCTCTCCCGTCACGAAGGACCTGGTGCTCGCCGCAATGAAGGAAGCCGGCGTCGATCGCGTCGTGCTCGTCCCTCCCTCGTGGGAGGGCGACCGCAACGACCTCGCCCTCGAAGCAGCACGTCTACACCCGGACCGGTTCAGGGTGATGGGGCGGCTCGCGATCGAGAAGGCCGAGAGCCGGGGGCTCGTCGCCGGATGGCTGAAGCAGCCCGGCATGCTCGGCCTGCGCTTCACCTTTCACACCGAGCTCCAGAAGCCGTGGCTCACCGACGGCACGGCCGACTGGCTCTGGCCAGCCGCCGAGCGTGCCTCCATCCCCGTGATGATCTTCCCTCCGGGCTCGATCCCCGCGGTGGACCGCATTGCCGAGCGCCATCCCGGCTTGAAGCTCGTCATCGATCACCTGGCCATCGGCACCGCGAAGAAGGACGACGAGGCCTTTGCCGGGCTGCCGGAGCTCTGTCGGCTGGCGCGTCGGCCCAACGTCGCGGTCAAGGCCTCGGCGCTGCCCTGCTACTCCACGGAGCCGTATCCCTTCCGCGGTCTGCACAAGCACATCCGACAGGTGTATGACGCCTTCGGTCCGCGGCGGGTGTTCTGGGGCACCGACTGGACGCGGCTCGTGTGCCCGTGGCGCCAGGCCGTGACCTTGGTCACCGAGGAGCTCCCCTGGCTCTCGGGAGAGGACAGGGAGTGGATCATCGGTCGGGCGATCTGCGAGTGGCTGGGCTGGCCGGGGCCCCGCGACGTCGTAAGATAGGCGTCCCCACGCCATATGGCGAACAACGTCATCCGCGTGGGCGATGTGGGGATCATGGCGCTGTCGGACGGCATGCTCGAGTTCGACCTGTGTAACTTCTTTCCGACCATCCCACCGGACAGCTGGCGCCAGTACGAGTCCCATCTCACGGAGGAGCACAAGGTTCGCTTCAATCTCGGCTCGTACCTGATACGGTCGGGAGGGCGGACGGTCCTTGTCGACACGGGGCTCGGCCCCAAGCCAGCCGACGCGCCTGACGCGCCGTGGGGCCAGCTCATGCACGACTTCCAGGCCAAGGGCGTGCCGCCCGAAGACGTCGACACGGTGGTGATGACCCATCTGCATCGCGATCACGTCGGCTGGAATCTGGTCGCACAGGGTGAGAAATATGTGCCGACCTTTCCGCACGCTCGCTACTGGATGAGCGCGAAGGACTGGGAAGTCTGCCACGAGCCCGACGTCCAGCCTCAGCGCTTTCCCAACGCTCCCGCCTGTGTCTGGCCCCTGGCCGAGCTGGGCCTGGTGGAGCTGATGAAGGGGGAGCACAGCATCACGCGTGAGCTGACGGCGCTGCCGACGCCCGGTCACACGCCGGGGCACATGAGTATCCTGATCACCTCACAGGGGGAGCGAGCGCTCGTCCTGGGGGATGCGGCGCACAGCCCGGTGCAGGTCCACGAGACCGACTGGGTGTCCCGCGCCGACATGGACCCGGAGCTGACGCGCCAGACCCGACGGGCCCTGATGGAGCGTCTGGAGCGCGAGGCGATCATCGTGGCCGCGGGACATTTCCAGGCGCCGGGGTTCGGGAGGATCGTGCGACTCCAGGGACGCCGCTACTGGCACGGGCTGTAGGAGGATGACCATGTCGCACGTGACGAAACTCCTGCTCGCCGCGCTGGCCGGCGTTCTCACCGCCGCGCCGCCCGCGCTCGCGCAAACCACGCTCACGATGTCCTCGTGGGTGTCGCCCCAGCACCACATCACCGCGGTCGTCCTGCAGGGCTGGGCGAACGAGGTCGAGAAGGTCACGAACGGCCGCGTGAAGTTCCAGATGCTGCCGAAGCACCCGTCGGCCCCGCCCGGCACCTTCGATGCGGTGCGGGAAGGCCTGGTGGACCTCTCGTACGTCACCGCCAGTTACACGCCGGCGCGGCACATCGTGCCGATGCTCGCGGAGCTGCCCGGGGCCGGGGAGACCTCGCTCATCAACTCGGTCGCCTACTCCCGGATCTACTGGAAGCATCTTCACAAGGTCGGCGAGTACAGGGGCGTGAAGCTGCTGGGCGTGTTCACCCACGGCCCCGGGCAGATGTTCACCAAGAGGCCCGTCCGGTCCATCGCCGACGTCCAGGGACTCAAGATCCGCACCGGCGGCGGCGTCGCCGAGGCGGTGGCGAAGGCGCTCGGCGCCTCGGCGTTCGTGAAGCCTGCTCCGGAGTCCTATGAGCTGCTGAAATCCGGCGTCGCGGACGGCGTGTTCTTCCCGATGGAGTCCATCATCTCGTTCAAGCTCGAGACCGTCCTCGAGCAGGCGACGCTGTTCCCCGGCGGCATGTACAGCTCGTCGTTCGGCTTCTTCATGAACGAGGACAAGTGGAACCGGCTGCCCAAGCAGGACCAGGAGGCGATCGAGAAGATCTCCGGCGAGTGGATCGCGCGGCACGCCGGCCGCTCCTGGGACGAGGCCGACCGGAAGGGCCTCGAGGCGCTGCAGAAGTCGGGCGTCAAGATCGTCCACGCCGACGCGACCATGGTCGCCGAGGTGCGAAAGCGCTCGGCGCCGATCGTCGACGACTGGATCAAGCAGGCGGGCGCCAAGGGCATCGACGCCGCCAAGATCCTCGCCGAGTTCCAGGACGAGCTGAAAAAGGTCGCCGCGGGGCAGTGAGCGCTCCCGCGCGCGGGTGGGAGCACCGCGTCGAGGCGATCCTCGGCGCCGCCGCTTCCGCCATCCTCCTGGCCATGATGCTCCTCACGGTCGCGGACGTGACGGGGCGGTACCTCTTCAATCGCCCGGTGCGCGGCGCCTTCGAGGTCACCGAGCTGATGCTGGTCGTGCTGATCTTCGCCGGCCTCCCCCTCGTGTCGTACGCGGACGAGCACGCCCTCATGGACTTCGTCGATCGCCTGCTCCGCGCGCGGACGCGACGCCTGCTCGAGGGCCTCGTGCACCTTGTGTGCGCCGCGGTCATGCTCCTGCTCGCCTGGCTCGTCTGGCTCAAGGCCGACCGGATCTGGGCCTACCGCGACGCCACCGACGTGCTGCGGATCGTGTACGGCCCCTTCGTCTACTTCATGGCGGTCATGCTCGGGCTCACGAGCCTGATCCACCTCTACAAGACGGTCGCACGCCGGTGATCGAAGGGCTCGTCGGCCTCACGCTGATGATGGCGCTCGCCTTCCTGCGGGTGCCCATCGCCTACGCCATGGGGATCGTCGGCGCCGTCGGCTACGCCTACATGCGCGACTGGAACTGGACGGTCGCGTTCGCCATGACCCAGACGAAACTCTACGAGACGGGGCGCAGCTACACGCTGTCGGTCGTGCCGCTCTTCATCCTCATGGGCAGCTTCGTGACGCGGGCCGGGATGGCGCGGGAGCTGTTCCGCGCGGCGTACGCCTTCATCGGCCACCTGCGCGGGGGGCTGGCCATGGCCACCATCTGGGCCTCGGCGGGCTTCGGGGGGATCTGCGGCTCCTCCATCGCGACGGCGGCCACCATGGCGAAGGTGGCGTATCCCTCGATGAAGCGCTTCCACTACTCCGACCGGCTCGCCGCGGGTGTCGTCGCCGGGGGCGGCACGCTCGGGATCATGATCCCGCCCTCGACCATCATGGTGATCTACGGCGTCTTCACCGAGACGAACATCGGCCGGCTGTTCATGGCCGGGATCCTGCCCGGGATCCTCGGCGCGATTCTGCTCTGCGCGGCGGTCGCGTATATGACCTGGCGCGATCCGGCCTCGGGCCCGCCCGGGGAGCGCTCGTCCTGGCCCGAGCGCTGGCGCGCCCTCAAGGACGTGTGGGGGGTCGCGGCGCTCTTCCTCTTCGTGATGGGCGGCATCTACGGCGGCTTCTTCACCGCCACCGAGGGGGCGGGCATGGGCGCCGTCGGCGCCATGGTCTTCGCGCTGTCGCGCCGCGCGCTCACGTGGCGGGCGCTCTACGCCGCGCTCCTCGAGAGCGCGCGGACCACCGCGATGCTGTTCATGATCCTGATCGGCGCGCTGATGTTCGCGGAGTTCGTCAACATCACCACGATGCCGGGCGATCTCAAGGCCTTCGTCTCGCGCTTCGCGCTCCACCCGATCATGGTGGTGGCGGCGATCTGCGCGATCTACGTCGTGCTCGGCACCGCCATGGAGGAGCTGTCGATGGTGCTCCTCACCATGCCGGTCTTCTTCCCGGTCATCGTGCATCTTGGATTCGACCCGGTCTGGTTCGGCATCATCATCGTGTGCGTGGTCGAGATCGGGCTGATCAGCCCCCCGGTGGGGATGAACATGTTCGTGCTCAAGACCCTCCTGCCCGAGGTCTCGACGGGGACCATCTTCAGCGGCGTCATGCCGTTCATGTGGGCCGACGTGGTGCGCCTCGCCATTCTCGTCGCGTTCCCCGCGATCTCCCTGTGGCTGCCGAGCATGATGCGCTGAACGAGCGCGACCGCGCCGACGGGAGTTGGTGCCGGCGTATCAGGCGAGGAGGAGGCGGGCTGGCTGAAGCGTCCGGTTGAACGGGTTCAGGACGAAGCCGAGGATCTCGAGGGTGACAACTCCCAGCAACGCCTCGTCGCCCGCCTCGCCGAGGATCGCGGGCGTGTGTCCCCCGCCCTGCGGCAGCGTGATGTGACACTCGGAGACGTCACGGTCGATCAAAGTACCGTCCGCCAGGGCGAAGGTCATGCGGCGCTTCGGCACGAGGTCGATCGCGCGCCAATCGGCGAGTGGCAGGAGGCTGTACTTGGCCCCGCTGTCGACCATGAACCGCACCGCGCGAGACGTGCCGGAGGGACCGGTGACCAGGCCGTCGACGTATGTCAGTCCCACCGGATCGCTCCATGCATCGCTTGCGAGGAAGACAAAAGCGTCAGCAGCGAGTGACGTGGGCGGAGACGGCGAGCCAGCCGCCCGCGCGACGCGCCCACACGTCCGTGTAGCGACCGGATCCGGCGTGCCCGTCCGGCCGCGTGTACGTGGTCCGGGCGTGGATGATCGCGACGTCGCCCATGATCCGCACCTTGACGTCGTGGGCTTCGAGGTCCGAGATCCCGACCGGACGCGCCGTCTGTTTCAGGAAGCCCTCCCGGTCGACGAGCGAGCCGTCGGGATTGCTGCACATGAAGTCGTCCGCCAGGATCTCGTTGAATCGGCGGACATCGCAGGCCTGCACCGATCGGATGTAGTCACGGTTGAGCGCCAGCAGGGCGTCGAGGTCCCCCACCAGGTTACTCGCCGCGGAGCTGTCGCAGCCGCCGCTTGAGGGTCGTCATGCGCTCGTTCATCTGTTCCGACAGGCGAGAGGCTTTGGTGCGCTTCTTCGGTCTCGGCGGTTCGGCCGTGGGCGTCGTACGGCCGTGACAGTACACGCAGCCGGACCTCATGCCGTGTTTGCACTCGCTCATGGTCTCACATCCCCCCTGCGTCCAGCATACCGCAGGGACGGGTCGGCTACGTCAACGCGTAAAACCCCTTGGCGCCGCCCGCCAGGATCTGGCGCTTCGTTTCCGGAGACAGCTCCGGCCGGTCGGCGATCAGCTTCGGCGCGCCGGGGAAGAAGCCGTCCGGGTGGGGGTAATCCGTCGCCCACAGGATCTTGTGCGGACCGATGTAGTCCGCGAGCAGGCTGAGGCTCCGCTCGACGGGCTCGAACGAGATCCAGCAGTTGCGCTGGAACAGCTCGCTCGGGCGCATGGAGAGCCCCGAGTCGTTGAAGCCCTTGTCGTCGAAGTGGCGGTCCATCCGATCGAGCCAGGGCGCGATCCAGCCGCCGCCCGACTCGAGAAACGCGATGCGCACGCGCGGGTGTCGATCGCACACGCCCTCCCAGATGACGCTCATCGCGGCCAGCATCATCTCCAGGGTGTGCGAGACGATGTGCCGGGCCCCGCGCGTCGTGAAGCGATCGACGCCGACCTGCGGCATGCCGCCGCTCGCGCCCTCGTGCAGGCCGATGGCGACGTCGAGCTCCTGCACCTCGGCCCAGAAGGGCGCGTAGTCCGGGTGGTGCAGCATCCGCCCGTGGTACGGGTTGGGGCGGAGGAAGCTCGCGCGCATGCCGAGCTCCTTCCGCGCGTAGCGCATCTCCTGGATGGCGAGCTCGATCGACTGCATCGGCAGCATGGCCACGCCGAAGAGACGGTCGGGATAGGGCCGGCAGTAGTCCGCGAGCCAGCGGTTGTAGGCGCGGCACACCGCCGCGGCGAGCCTCCCATCCTGGATCGCGCCGGCGAAGAGGCCGATGCTCGGATAGAGGAACGCGGCGTCAATGCCGTCCAGGTCCATGTCCGGGATCCGCGCGTGCGGGTCGAAGCCGCCCTTGCGGCCGTCGACATACTTCATGGTGCCCTGGTCCACCGCGCCCTGCCGGGCGCCGATCGCCCCGATGACGCCGAAGCCCTTCGGGCTGCCCAGCACCTGGCCCTCGACGAGCAGGCGCTCCTTGCCGTCGGTGTCCACGATGAGCCGCGGCGCGCGGTCACGGTAGGCCGGGTCGATGTACTTGTCCCAGATGTCCACCGGCTCGAGCACATGTCCATCGGCGTCGATGACGTTGTACGTGCGCGCCATGGAAGTCTCCCTTCAACCGCTCGAATAGCCCGTGCGACGCAGCACGACGAAGTACTGGTGCGGCAGGAACCGGTGCTCGGCGATCAGGCGCAGGCCGGCGCGCCGGGCGTCGCGCAAGAACCGCGCGCGGGGGACGCGGCGCCGGGCCGGCGGCCCGCACTCCGCCTTCTCGTCCCAGTCGATGTTGACGACGCGGGCACCACGAGCGAGCACCGGGACCAGCCGGCGCAGGAACGCGGCGCCCTCGCGCATGTGGTGGTAGACGTTGATGAGCAGCGCCACGTCGCAGCGCCCGCCCGGCAAGAGCGCGTCGTCGTCCCGGCCGAGGACCGGCGTGACGTTGCGCAGGCGCGTGCGCCCCAGACGCTGGCGTAGCACCTCGAGCACCGCCGCCTCCGGGTCCACCGCGTAGACGTGGCCCGACGGGCCGACGGCGCGCGCCAGTCGCGTCGTGAAGTACCCCGGGCCGGCGCCGATCTCCGCCACCACCTGCCCGCGACGCAGCCCGAGGGCCCGCACGACGGCGCCGGGCTTCTGCCACCGCGCCCGTCGCGGATTCAGCTGCCGGCGCAGGGCACCGGCCAGCTCGCTACGCTTCGTAGACCTTCCTCAGGGCCCTACTCCTCGACCAACGCCACCACGCGGGCCGGCGCCGACTCGGTCTTCCACTTCGCGGGCAGCGCGATCACCTTCACCCGCGAGGGGATCTGGTCCAGGTTGGTGAGGTTCTCGATCTGGAACACGACCCTCGGAAGGATCGTCCGGTGGACGCGCATGCCGGAGGTCAGGATCTCCCCGGCCTTCTCGTAGTCGGCGCCCTTCTCCTCCTGGGCGAAGTCGAAGCCGAGCACCGACGGTCGCCTGGCCACGAGCCACTCGGCCGCGGCCTTGGTGAGGCACGGCGACTCATCCCACCACTTCGGATCCGTGGTGACATGGCCCCTCGGCCAGTCCGTTCGCAGCAACAGGATGGCTCCCGGCGTGATTCGGATGGACTCGGCGGCGAGCGCCTGCTCGGCACGCTCGAGGTCCTCCGGGGTGATGCGAGCCTTCGGGGTGCCCTTGAACGTCAGGTCGAGCACGAGGGCGTCGCCGATCATCGCCTCGAGCGGCAGCGCCTCGATCCCCGGCCTGTCGCGGAAGAAGTGGTGCGGCGAGTCGATGTGGGTGCCGGCGTGCACCGTCATCTCGACGCAATTCGAGACGAACCCCCGCTCCTCCCAGCGCACGATCGGCTTGATCTTGAAGTAGTACTCGTCCTTCGCGAATGGCGCCGAGTCGCACTCCTCGACGGTCATGCTCAGATCGACCAGCCGCATGGCGCACGCTCCTACTTCTTGAAGAGGTTGTCGAACCCGCGGCGGATGTCGCCGGGGCGCGTCGAGTCGGGGGAGGCGTCGCGCTCGACCGTCACGCGGAGCGAGAACCAGGCACAGTCGTTGCGTGCGTTCTTGTCCGCCAGCCGCTCGGGGACCGGCTCTTCGCACTCGAACCGCCGACCCGTGTCGAAGTGGGCGCATTGCCGGCAGGCATGGACGGCGGCGCGGCAGTTCGGGCACTGCTCGAGCGAGGCGGTCGCCACTGGCAGGACCGCTCCGCACGCCCCACACCGGGAGACCGTGCGCTGGGCGAGCATCCCGCGGCTCGGTGGAGCGTCGGCAGCCGGCGGCTCTCGCCTGCGAGACTCGGCGCCCTGATCCCGGTAACCTTGCTGACGATACCTTCGGTCGGCCACCGCCGCCATTCTACGCCCAGCGCGGGACGAGCCGCTCGATCTCGCCGAGGGCTCGCGCGCGGGGCATAGTAAGAGATTGTCATGTCACGCGGGCGTCGGCGGATACTCCGGGCGATCCTGGCTGCGCCGCTGAGTATCCGGATCCTCGTGGGCGCGGTCCTCATCCTGGCGCTGTGGTCGGCGGTGAACTGGGGGTACCAGGTGATCCGCAAGCCGACCGAGTTGTTCTTTCCGGTGAGCGGCGCGCTCGCGAAGACGCCGCCCGAAACCTGGCGACGGTACGGGCGGCTCTTCCGCGAGCATTCCACCGCCGTCATCACGCCCGACCTGCTCGCCGCGCTGGCCCAGGTCGAGGGCAGGGGCAACCCGGTGGCGCGGACGTACTGGCGCTGGCGTCTGACGTGGAATCCCTTCCAGCTCTACCAGCCCGCGTCGAGCGCGGTCGGCATGTACCAGATCACCGATGCGACGTTTCGGGAGGCGAAGCGGTACTGCATCCACGACCACGTGGTGGTCGAGGATGGCCCCTGGTACGACGTGCGGTCGTGCTGGTTCACCCGCCTCTACACTCGCGTCGTGCCGAGCCACGCCATCGAGTTGACCGCCGCGCTCCTGGACCGCGGCGTCGCGGACACCGTGGAGCGCCAGCGGCTCGCCACTGCGACCCTCCAGCAGAAGCACGACCTGGCCGCCGTCATCCACCTCTGCGGAGCCGGACCGGGCGATGCCTACGCGCGACGCGGCTTCCGGCTGACCGCGGACCAGCGGTGTGGCGAGCACGACGTCCGCGCCTACCTCGCGCACGTCAACTCGCTGAAGCAGCAGTTCGTCCGGCTGGCGGCCGCCGGCTAGCCGAGCGGTCACAGGCTCCGACGACGAGGTCGCGCGAGCCCGAAGCACAGTGCACCCAGGACGCAGAAGCCGACGGCGATCAGGAACGCGATGCGATAGCTCCCGGTCAGGTCGTGCACGGCGCCGCCGAACCACGGCGCGATGCCACCGCCGATGCCGTTGCCCACGCTCAGCATGCCGTAGATGGCGCCGAAGCGTCGCCCCGGGAAGAGCTGGGACGCCATCGCGGTGATGATGGGGCCCCGGGCGCCGAAGCCGAGGCCGAAGAAGAACGCATAGGCGTAGAGGGCGGCCGCATGCGGCCCCACCTCGAGTCCGAGCAGACAGAGCGTCCCCACTGCCGTACAGGCGTAGGAGATCGTGGCCGAGGTGGCGCGCCCGATCTGGTCGGCCGCGACGCCGAACACGATCCGGCCGACGATCGAGAGCAGACCGGTGAGCCCGAAGATGCCGGCCGCGAACAGGCGTGGGAAGCCGTGGTCCACGGCGAAAGCCACCTGATGGGTGACGACCGAGAAGACGGCCAGCGGCGTGCACAGGTAGGCGAAGAAGAGCGCCCAGAACGCCCGCGTCCGCAAGGCCTCGCCGACCTCCCGGCCCGTGCTCACGATGCCCGGGCCGGGTCTCGATACGTCGCTTCGACCGGGCGCCGCCGCCACGGGCGCCTCTCGAACACCCAGCCAGACGAGGGGAAGGAGCACGACGAGCGTGCCCACGCCGATGACGAGGTAGGCGGCGCGCCAGCCATACCCGATGATCAACCACTGCGAGAGCGGGCCGATCACCAGCACGCCCGCCCCCATGCCCGAGAAGGCCAGCCCCATCATGCTGCCGCGCCGCTCGGTGAACCACCGCGCGATCAGCGCCCCGCTCGGTATCCAGCTCACCGCGCACACCCCGGCTGCGGCCAGCACCCCCGTCACCAGGTAGAGCGACCAGAGCGAATCGATCCGGCTGGCCAGGACACACGCGCCGCCGAGCGCACACGCCCCGCCGAGCATGACCCGGCGCGGCCCCACGCGGTCCACGAGGATCCCGACCACCGGGGAGAGGGTTCCCTGCACGATGGACGAGATCGAGAACGCCGCCGCGGTGGCCCCGCGAGGCCAGCCGAACTCCTCCAGCAGCGCCACGAAGAAGACCGGGAACGAGAAGTAAATGCCGGAGGCGAGCGCCAGCGTGACCCACACCGCGCCGACCACCGTCCACGGGAGGAGGGCCTCTCGGCGCAGCGCGGCGTCCTAGTCGGCTACTTCGGCTGGGCCACGATCCGGAGATACGGCTTCGGCGCTTTCCAGCCCGCGGGATACGTCTTCTTCGCTTCGTCGTCGGAGACCGAGGTGACGATGATCACGTCCTGGCCCTGCTTCCAGTTCACCGGCGTGGCCACCTTGTGCTTGGTCGTGAGCTGGCAGGAGTCCAGGAGCCGCAGCACCTCGTCGAAGTTGCGGCCGGTGGACATCGGATAGGTCAGCATCGCCTTGATCTTCTTGTCCGGCCCGATGACGAACACCGAACGCACCGTCGCGTTGTCGGCGGCGGTGCGGCCCTGCGAGGTGGTGCCGGACCCTTCCGGCAGCATGTCGTAGGCCTTCGCCACCTTCAGCTCGGGATCGCCGATCATCGGGTACGTCACGGCGTGGCCCTGCGTCTCTTCGATGTCCTTGGACCAGCGCTGGTGATCGGCGACCGGGTCGACACTGAGCCCGATGATCTTGCAGTTGCGCTTGTCGAACTGCGGCTTCAGGCCCGCCATGTAGCCCAGCTCGGTCGTACAGACCGGCGTGAAGTCCTTCGGGTGCGAAAAGAGGATGGCCCAGCCGTTGCCGATCCACTCGTGGAAGTTGATCTTGCCCTGCGTCGTCTCGGCGGTGAAGTTCGGTGCCTCGCTGTTGATCCGCAATGCCATGATGCGCCTCCGTCGATCGCGACTCCGTCGTGAAAAAAGTTGAGGGTTTCACCGTGCCTACCGCCAGCATGCCTCAGGATGGCGGCGACGTCCAGGGGGCGACTGGCTACGCCGTGGCTGCGCCGTATTGGAGGGCCGGGATGAGCTTGCGCTGGACGGGATCGACCGCCAGCCCGAACCCCTCGAGCGTGTAGGCGCCCAGCACGTCAAGATCGCCCGCATCGCCAAAGAGGCAGACCGTGTGGAGAGTGCGTCCGTCGAGGGTGATGAGCACTTCCGCGGCGTCACGCTCGGCGACCTGGCCATCGATCGTCACCACGCGCCGGCGTTCGGTGGGCGCTACCGACAGCGCGCGGAGGAGGGCGGCGCCGACCCAGGTGTAGGTGGAACCGCTGTCCACGAGCAGCTCGATCGGCTGACGACGCTCGGGCCGTTCCGGGGCAGCGAGCAGTGCCTCCACGAAGAACGTTCCCATCGGTCCACCCCCTCAGGCAGCGTATGTCCCCGGGCTGGGATGCCGCAAGCGTATCAGTCTTGCGACGCTGGTTGCGCCGCTGGACTCGCTGCCCTCGATGGGGCACGATACGCGAGCGGAGGATTTCCATGGCACGCACGCTGCTCGACAAGGTGTGGGAGGCTCACACAGTCCGAATTCTACCTTCCGGCCAGACCCAGCTCCTGATCGGCCTGCATCTGATCCACGAGGTGACGACGCCGCAGGCCTTCCAGATGCTGAAGGAGCTGAAGCTCAAGGTGCGTATGCCCGAGCGGACGTTCGGCACGCTCGACCACATCATCCCGACGGCCGACCAGACCCGTCCCTACGCCGACCCGGAGGCGGAGGAGATGGCCCAGCACATGTACCGGAACATGAAGGAGTTCGGTCTGCCGCTCTTCGACATGGCGAGCGGAAAGCAGGGCATCGTCCACGTCATCGGGCCGGAGCTCGGCCTCTCCCAGCCGGGCATGACGATCGCGTGCGGTGATAGTCACACCTCCACTCACGGCGCAGTCGGCGCCATCGCGTTCGGTATCGGGACCACTCAAGTCCGCGACGTGCTGGCCACGCAGTGCCTCGCCATGGCCAAGCCCAAGCTGCGCCAGGTGCGGGTGGAGGGCGCGCTCGCCAAGGGCGTGTACGCCAAGGACGTGATCCTCGCCATCATCAACCAGCTGGGAGTGAAAGGCGGGGTTGGTTACGCCTACGAATACGCGGGACCGGTGATCGAGCGCATGACCATGGAGGAGCGACTGACTATTTGCAACATGTCGATCGAGGGCGGCGCGCGCTGCGGCTATGTCAATCCCGACGCGGCGACCGTCGAATATCTCCGCGGCCGGCCCTACGCGCCGAAGGACACGGCATTCGACCGTGCCGCCGCGTGGTGGAAGTCGGTGGCGACCGAGCCCGATGCCAAGTTCGACGATGTCGCGCGCCTCGACGGCGCGGCGATCGAGCCCGTCGTGACGTGGGGCATCAACCCCGGCATGTCGGTCGGTGTCAGCCAGAAGATTCCGGCGCCCGAGTCAGCGCCCGAGCCGGAGCGGCCCACGTACCGCGAGGCGCTCGCTCACATGGGCTTTCAGGCGGGCCAGCCCATCAAGGGTGCGAAGATCGACGTCGCCTTCGTGGGTTCGTGCACCAACGGGCGTCTGTCCGATCTGCGCGCCGCCGCCGAAGTCGCGAAGAGGGGCAAGGTCGCCAAGCACGTGCGCGCCCTCATCGTGCCGGGCTCTCAGCAGGTGGCCAAAGCCGCGGAGGCCGAGGGCCTGGACCAGATCTTCCAGGCCGCGGGCTTCCAGTGGCGCAAGGCCGGTTGCTCCATGTGCCTCGGCATGAACGACGACAAGCTTCAGGGCCGCGAGATGAGCGCGTCGTCCAGCAACCGAAACTTCATCGGCCGCCAGGGCAGCCCCACAGGCCGCACTCTCTTGATGAGCCCAGCGATGGTCGTGGCCGCCGCTATCACCGGCGCCGTCACCGACGTGAGGGAGATCCTGAAATGAGCGCCGCCGACTTCAAGCGCCGCCAGGTCTCGGGCCGCGGCATCCCCGTCACCGGCAACGACATCGACACCGACCGCATCATCCCCGCGCGCTTCCTGAAGGCCGTCACCTTCGAGAGCATGGGCGAGCACGCCTTCGAGGACGCCAAGAAGCAGAATCCCGAGCACCCGTTCAACCAGAAGGCCTACCAGGGCGCGTCGGTGCTCGTCGTCGGGCAGAACTTCGGCTGCGGCTCCTCCCGTGAGCACGCCCCGCAGGCCCTCATGCGCTGGGGCATCCGCGCGATCGTCGGCGGCTCCTTCGGCGAGATCTTCTTCGGCAACTGCGTCATGCTCGGCATCCCCTGTCTGCGCGCCTCCCAAGAGGACATCGAATGGCTCCAGAAGGCCGTCGCCAAGTCGCCCCAGCAGCCAATGACCGTGGACGTCGAGAAGCAAGAGGTGCGCTTCGGCGACCGCGTCATCAAGGCGACCGTTCCCGAGGGCGCGCGCAACCAGCTCGTGGGCGGGACGTGGGACTCGACGGCGGTGCTGCTCGAGGCCGGCGCCGCGATCGAAGCGACGGCGAGGAAGCTACCGTATGTGAAGGGTTATTAATAACGCACCCGGGGCAACCTGGTATCCTGCCGGAGCGCAATGGACGGAATCATCGACGTTCTCGTCCGGCACGGGTACCTGGTCGTCTTCGGTTGGGTGCTCGCCGAGCAGATCGGGCTACCGCTCCCTGCCGTGCCGTTCCTTCTGGCCGGCGGCGCCCTGGCCGGGAACGGTCGGTTGAGCCTGGCGCTCGTCCTCGCCGCCGCCGCGCTGGCCTCGCTGGTGAGCGACTCGATCTGGTACTGGATCGGCCGCGTCGGCGGCGGCCGCGTCCTCCGCTGGCTGTGCCGGATCTTCCTCGAACCCGACTCGTGCGTCCGGCGCACCCAGGACGCCTTCGGTCGTTACGGCGCCCGCTCGCTACTGTTCGCCAAATTCGTGCCGGGCTACAACACGGCGGCGCCTCCGCTGGCAGGCATCGTCCGGATGCCGTTGCTCGAGTTCCTCGTGTTCACCGGGCTGGGCGGCGTGATCTGGGCCGGAACCTTCGTCGGCCTCGGTTGGCTGTTCAGCTCCCAGCTCGAGCTGGCGGCGAGCTACGCCACGCGCCTGGGGAGCTGGCTCATCGTGCTGCTGGCCATAGCACTCGGCGCCTACATCGCCTGGAAGTTCATCGCACGCCAGCGCTTCTTGCGGAAGATCCGGATCGCCAGGATCACGCCGGCGGAGCTCAAGACCCGGCTGGACGCGGGCGAGGACATGATGGTGGTGGACCTGCGCCATCGGGTGGACTTCGAGACTGAGCCGTCGATCATTCCCGGCGCCCTCCACTTGACGACCGAGGAGCTGGAGGCGCGGCATCTCGAGATCCCGCGCGATCGGGAGATCGTGCTCTACTGCACCTGACCCAGCGAGGCCTCGAGCGCCCGGGCGGCGCTGCTCCTGCGACGTCGCGGCATCGAACGCGTGCGGCCCCTGGCCGGCGGCTTTTATGCCTGGCGCGCCAGCGGCTATCCGATGATCGATCTCCAGCGAGCGGCGACGACACCCTGAATGTGCTAACCTCTTGACATGAAGCGCCTCGACGAAAGGGTCCGATCCTCGCAGGAGTCCCTCTCGGCAGCAACCAAGTCGGTGCCGCGCTGGATCCAAATCCTTGGCGTCGGCGCTGCCATTCTCCTCGCTGCAATCCAGCTGATACGACACTAAGCCGTTCCGGGTGAGCCAGGCGCTATCGAAGACTATCGTCTGGGTCTGGCGGAGACCTACCATCCCGTCTATGTCTTCGCGGGAATCATCTCCACGTTCTTGTTCCTCATTGCGCCGCATCCCAAGGAGCGCTCCGCCCCCGAACTTCCCGCTTGACCACTGATTCGACCGCGTTGTACCAAGGGCCAACGAGAGGAGCCGCTATGGCGTACAGATCCCTGCGACCGTTCGCAATGTTCGCGGTACTGGGGCTCGTCGCTGCAGGCACCGCCTCCGCTGAGAACTGCAGTGGAACCATCACCGCCGAGGAGGCGATGAAGGCTGAGGCTGCGCGCTACGCCGCGCAGACCGCGAACGACTTCGCGGCGATGGAGAAGCTGTTCGGCAACGACCTCACGTACAACCACTCCTCCGCCGCCACCGATGACAAGGCGAAGTACATCGAGGCCATGCGCTCGGGGCGCACCAAGTACCGCACGATGACTCCAAACAGCGACGTGAAGACGCGAACCTATGGCTGTCTCGCGATCATCACCGGCACCGCGGTGTACGAGGTGACGTCGGGCGGCCAGGATCGCACCGTGCCGCTGCGCTTCACCGCCATCTGGGTGAAGCGGCCGTCCGGGCTAGAGTTCGTGTCGTGGCAGTCGACCGGCATTCCGCCGCGACAATAGCGGCGGAATTACGCGATCAGCGCGGCTCCTTGGTCTTCAACTGGGCGTCGTGCTCCTTGATGAAGGCCCGGATGTCGGCGGCGATGTCGAGCAGCTTCGCCCACTGCTCCTTGTAAAGAGTCACGGGGAAGCGCCCGAGCCCGTAGACGGAGACGCCTCCCTTCTCACTGACCTTTATCGAAACGCCGCGCGTCGCCTGGGCCTTCAGCGCCGCGTTCTCCGCCTTGAGTCGCTCGACCTCTGAGTGCAGCGCGTCGTCAACCATCGTCGTCCTCCTCACGGCGCTCTTTCGCTCCTCTTTAGCCGAGATTCTCGCCGTCTTCAAGCGCGCGCGGCCGCCAGCATCGAAGCCCGCTCGTGAATCGTCGGCGTGCCGAGGCGCTCTGACCAGGCCGCGAAGTCAGGGCGCGGTCCCATCCAGCGGAGCGCATCGACGTCGGCGCCGACGGGCGCATCCGTACGCAGCGTCGCGAGCTTCCGGAACAGGAGCGCGCGCTCGCGTTGCTCCGTGAGCGTCGTGGCCAGCCGCATCGCTCCGCGCACGGACACGTCCCACTCCGTGGCGAGCTTCGGGATGTGCTCGAGGTGCTGATAACGGCCGAGCACGGCCGCCGCAGACTTCTCACCCCAGCCGGGCAGACCGGGGTAACCATCCGCGCTGTCGCCCACGAGCGCGAGCCAGTCGGGAATCGATGCGGGCGGCACACCGAACTTTTGCCGCGCCGCCGACTCGTTGCGCAGCTCGCGCGTGCGCCGATCGAGCTGGACGATCCGGTCGCCCCGCACGCACTGCGCCAGATCCTTGTCCGGCGTGCACACGACGACCTGCTCGACGCGCGCATCGGCGGCGGCCACGGCCGCCGCTGCGGCCAGCGCGTCGTCGGCCTCGAACTCCACCATGGGCCAGACGACAACGCCGAGTGCCTCCAGCGCATCCTCCAACGGCTGGAACTGGGCGTAGAGCAGCGGGTCAATCCCCTCGCCTGTCTTGTAGCCGGGCCAGAGCGCGTTGCGAAACGATTCGATGACGTGATCGGTGGCCACGCCCACATGCGTGGCGCCGCCTTCGAGCATCCCCAGAATGGATCCGACAACGCCGCGCACCGCCCTCAGCTTCTCGGGAGCGCTCCGGTCGAAGGCGGCCCCCGGCGAGAGGAAGTACCGGAACAGCTCGAACGTCCCGTCGATCAGATGGACGACCAGCGAGCCCTACTTGGTCTTGGCGACGTCCGTGAGCTGCTTGAGCGTGAAGGTGAAGCTCGTCTTGTCGAGCGGCTTGTGGCAGGCGAAGCACTCCGCCTGATTGACCGGCCGCTGCTCCTTGGCGGTGGAGAAGGCCGCGTAGTTCCAGTCCTCGTTACGCAGCATCTCGGGGATGTCCTTGCCCCAGCCCGCTTCGCGCGCCATGGCCGTGTAGAAGAGGAGCTGGTCCGGCACGAAGAAGCCGTCGCCGCCGGTCAGCGGCTTCTTGTCCGCGTCGAGCTTGGCCGAATAGACTTCGGCGAAGAGCACCGAACCGTTCGGCAGCGGCTGGTCGCCCTTCGCAGCCTGCAGGGCGGCGCCGTTGGCGTAGTAGTAACGCACCTGCTTGGTCGCCGGGAAGTTGATCGTGTGGTATTTCGTGAAGGTCGTCTTGTAGCTCTCGGGGAACGTGACGCCGCTCTTCGCCAGGTTGGGCAGGAACGCTGACTTGGCCGCGGCCGCGGCGCCGGGCTGGGTGGCGAAGAAGGCCGCGACGTTGGCGATGTCCTCCGCGCTGAGCTGCGCGGCGATCGCGTTCATGATCGGGTTCTTGCGCGTGCCCTCCTTGAGCGCCTTGAGCTGCGCCTCGATGTACCCTGCCCGCTGGGCCGCGAGGTTGGGGATGGTGTCGCTCACGCTCACGCCCGCGGCGCCGTGACAGGCCGCGCACACCGTGGCGACCTTCGCCCTTCCCGCCTCGAGATCCGCTGCGTCCGCGAGCGGTGCCGCCATCAACAGGGCCGTCAGGACGAGCAAGCTTTTCAAGAGGAGCTCCTTTCCCTGGCTCGAGGTGGCCACCAGTATATGGCAGAATCCTCATATGACGTCCTCCGCACGGCTCGCCGCGCTCAGTGTCGTCGTCGCGATCGGCGCCGTCGCGGCCTACGCGTTCCTCCTGCGGGTCGCGGCCGTCCGGAACCATCCAGAGGGCTACGTGGTCGCGTTCGCGCTTGCGACGGCGCTGGCGGCGCTGGCCGTGATCCGCGCGCCGGCTCGGCGGTGGCCCGCCTGGCTGGCGCTCGGGCCCTCGAGCCTCCTGCTCGTCGGCGGCGCCTGGTTCAACTTCGTCGTCGCGCAGGTGCCGGTCACTCCGACGGCGCTGCGGGTGGGCGAGCGACCGCCCGACTTCACGTTGCCCGATGCTGCCGGCCGACAGGTATCGCTCGCGGACTTCCGCGGCAAGAAGCCGGTCGTACTGGTCTTCTACCGCGGCTACTGGTGACCGTTCTGCGTGGCGGAGCTCCAAGGGCTTGGAGCTCAGCTGTCGGAGGCCGAGCAAGCCGGCGTCGAGATCGTCGCCATCTCGCCCGATCCCAACGAGCGCAGCCAGAAGCTCGCCGAGGGACTGCGCCTCGGGTACCGGTTCGTCGCCGACCGCGACCTCGCCGTAGCGCGACGGTATGGCCTGGTGCACGCGGGCGGCGGGCCCGAGGGGCAGGACGTCCCGCGCCCGGCGACGGTCGTGCTGGATCGCGAGGGAGTCGTGCGCTGGTTCTCGGTCAGCCGGAACTTCCAGGTTCGACCCGACCCGGACGACGTCCTTCGCGCCGTCCGCGCGCTCTAACCGTCCGGCCCTGATGAGTGCGTCGCTCCTGCGCCGCGGACCGATCTCGGTGGTCGACTCTCGGTGCCGCGCAGCGGCCTCATCGAGCAAGGCATGGCCGTCATGAAGCGGACGCTGGAGGCATAGGCGCATGCCACACCCCCTCGTCACGCAACTGCGGTTCACGCGCCGCGAATGGATCCGCGGCCTCAAGGACGTCACGGCCGAGGAGGCGACGCGCCGGTTCGGCCCCATCAACCCGATCGCGTGGATGATCGGCCACCTGGCATGGCAGGAGCAACTCTACTGGCTGGAGCGGGCCCAGGGCATGACCGTCGTTCCCGAGGTGAAGCGATTCGGTTATGGCAAGGCGCTCGCCGTGCCCCCGCTCGACGACGCGTGGGCGTGGTGGCGGGCCGTTGCGACCGCCGCCGACGCCTACCTGGACACCCTCGCAGGCGCCCGGCTCACGCGGCGCTGGAAGCGCGAGCCGTCCCGGGAGACGCCGGGGACGAAGCTGCACCGCACGACCTATCACTACTGGTATCACCTGGGCGAGTCGCAGGCGGTCCGCCAGCTCCTTGGACACACGCGGCTGCCCGACTTCGTCGGCGGCTTCGGGAGGTCCCAGTACCGGCCGGAGCCGCTGCGCTAAACCAGCCGCAGGATCCTCTGGAGATAGCCCCTCAGGCGGGGTAGACGGCGAGGCTGACGGCGCGGGCCGCGGCTGCCAGCCGCGCGTCGAACGACGCCAGGGACGCCGCGCGCGCCGACATCGCGAGTGCCAGGTGAAGAGCATCGGCGGCGCGCAGCGGAGTCACCGGCAGGCTCAGAAGGAAGTGCTCCGCCCGACGATGAACATCTCCAGTCAACTCGACGCGGTGGTACACGCCCTCGTCGAGGCGCCCGAGGATCGCGTGTTGAAGGCGTCGCGCCGCCTCCCGCGCGAGCGACCCCCGACGCAGACGGTGGGCGAGCGCGGAGATGATCTCGGTCACGGCCAGATCGGACACGAGGACATCGTCCCGGCCCTCCACGACCTCATTGAACTCGTCGCTGCCTGGCTCCGGCAGGTAGAGCTTCAGCAGGGCGCTGGTGTCGCAATAGAGGGGGCCGGGCAAGCCCGTTCGGTATGCGGCCCGCTGCTCGCGAAGCCGCGCCGGAACGCGCCTCTTAGAAGCGATCCGCCCGGTCCTCGGCGACCGTCGTGGAGAGTGGAGGGTGGAGGACCGGCATCCGCCGGCGGAACCCCGCGAGGTTCGGAACGCCCTTGCCGCGAGGGCGATCGGGCGGCACCAGCTTCGCCACGGGACGCCCCCGCTCCGTGATCACGACCTCGCGCCCCTTCCGGACCTCATCCAGAAGCGCCGAGAGGTTCTGGCGGGCCTCACGGACTCCAGCGGTGCGCATGGCGTGAGTGTGCTACATGTAGCACATGGCGTCAACCGACTCGAACACCACCCGTCGCGGCGCGCCCGGCGTTTACGGCGCGGCCTCGGCCAGGGCGCGCAGGCGCTCGCCGCTGACGCTCATGACGCGCACCTCCGCAGCGACCGCGCCCAACCGGCGGTAAAACTCGAGCGCGCCCGCGTTTGCCGTGTGCACGCCCCACTCCAGTGACACGCAGCCTGCTCGCACGGTCTTCGCCGCGACCGCGGCCATGAGGGCGTAGCCCGCACCGCGTCCACGCGCCGCCGGCATCACGAAGAGGTCGTGCAGAACGATGGACCGCGCCGCCACGTCCGTGTTGTAGCCGGCGCTGAAGAACGCGTAGCCCACCACCGCGCCGCCGAGCTCGGCGACGAGTGGCGTGAAGGCGGCCTCGGGACCGAAGCCGTCGGCGAGAACCCGCTCGGGCGTGAACGGCCGGCCGCGGATCCCGACGTGGTCGTTGAGGTCGTTGGCCAATTCCGCCAGGATCGCGGCCTCGGCGGGAAGTGCCCCGCGCACCCGGACGGTGGTCATGACGGCATTATGCGGGGGCGCCGAGGCCTGTCAATTGCGGTACGCTGCGCTCGGAGCCCATGGAGCGCTCATTCCCGATCGTGAGACACCCGGCGCCGGGGACTCGCACGCCGGTGCTGGTGAGCGTGCCCCACTACGGCACGGAGCCCCTGCCCCACATCACCCGCGACGACTACCGCGAGCCGTCGTTCGAGACCTTCGCCTACGGCTTTGCCGACGCCTTTGCGGGCGATCTCTACGCCGACTTATATAAGGACGGGGCCACAATCGTCGCGACGCCGTTCTCGCGCATGTTCGTGGACGTCAATCGCCGCCGCGACGACTTCGAGCACCAGGATGGCGAGGTCCGCTCCCGGCGTGGGGTGGTGCGCACCCATACCATGCGCGACGCGCCGATCTTCGCGCGGCCGCTCGCGCTCGCGGACCTCGAGGAGCGATTGCGGACGCTCTACGATCCCTACTACGCGACGCTGGAGCGCCTGCTCACGGAGATCCGTCAGGCGTACGGCTACGCGCTGCTCCTCGATGGCCACACCGGGAGCCCGCGCCGGATGAAGGACGACCAGGTGATCATCGGCACCCGTCACGATGCGACGTGCGCCACGGAGCTCACGGCGACCGTGGCCGCGATCTTTACCCGCCACGGCTTCGAGGTGCGCCAGAACGTCAACGGATACACCGGCGGAAACATCGTGGCGACGTATGGCCAACCCGAGAGCCGGCGCGTCCACGCGCTCCAGCTGGAGATCAACGCGGCGTTGCTGATGACGACGACTGGCGAGGAGTTCATCGCCCAGGTGAAGCGCGGGGCAAGGCCCGAGAAGGCGGAAGGGAACATCGCCCGGATCGGCCGATGCCTCCGGGAGGTGCTGGCGGCCCTGCCACCGGTCCTCAAGGCCCTCCAGTCCTGAGCGACTAGAGTTGCCAGGCGTTCCGCGCGATAATGCGCGCACCTCAACGACCGGGAGGACCAGCCATGACGACCACGCGCAGGGAATTCCTCCAGACCACCGGCGGCGCGCTCGCCGGTCTCACGTTTGTTGGATGCGAGCTGATGGCCGCCGCGCCCGCGCGGGCGCAAGCGCGCCGCCGGGAAGTGGTGGTGAGCGGCAGGCGCGTGAGGACCGTGGATGTCCACGCGCACTGCGCGGTGCCCGAGGCGCTGGCGCTGATGAATTTGAAACTGGGTGGGCCGTCGCTCCGACCGGACTTGCATATGGCCACCGAGGTGTCGACGCGACTTCGGGCCATGGACGAGCAGGGCATCGACGTCGAGGCGCTCAGCATCAACCCGAACTGGTACGCGGCGGACCGCGATCTCGCCCGGCAGATCATCAAGCTCCAGAACGAGAAGCTCGCGGAGGCGTGCGCCGCCAATCCCGAGCGCTTCGTCGCCTTCGCGACGGTGGCGCTGCAGCACCCCGACCTCGCCGCCGAGCAGCTCGAGGAGGGCGTGAAGAAGTACGGGCTGCGCGGCGCCGGGATCGGCGGCAGCGTCAACGGCGTGGAGATCAGCGATCCGAAGTTCCACCCGTTCTGGGCCAAGGCCGAGCAGCTCGGCGTGGTGGTCTTCATCCACCCGCAGCCCACTGGCGCCCCGGCCGACCTCAAGAACCGGCTCCAGGGCAACGGCTACCTCGACAACGTGATCGGCAATCCGCTCGAGACCACCATCGCGCTCTCGCACCTGATCTTCGAGGGCACGCTCGACAAGTTCCCTGGTCTCAAGATCTGCGCGGCGCACGGCGGCGGTTTCCTGCCGTCGTACGCGGGCCGCTCCGATCACGGGTGCTTCACCCGGCTCGACCGGTGCGCCGGGGGACCCTACGGGCCGATCAAGAAGAAGCCGTCCGAGTACCTCAAGCAGATGTACTACGACACGATGGTGTTCACGCCCGAAGGGGTGCGTCACCTCGCCGCCGAGGTGGGCGCGAGTCAGCTCCTGGTGGGCACGGACTATCCGTATCCGTGGACGAAGACCGCCGTGGATCTCATCCTCGACACCCCGGGGGTGAGTGACGCCGACAAGGCGGCGATGCTCGGCGGAACGGCGATGAAGCTGCTCGGGATCAACGCGTAGCCGTCACGACCGCATCAGCTTCGCGTAGGCGTCGAGCCGCGGCAGGACGGTGTCGCGCGGCTCGGACGGCAGGCCGAAGATCGCGCGCGAGACGCCGGCTGCGGCCAGCGCGTCCAGCGCCTCACGCTTGGGTGGCGCGAAGAAGATGCCGACCGGCGCCGACTTCGGATCGCGCCCCGCCTTCTTCAGCCGCTCGCGCAACTCGGGAATGCGCGGGACGGGATTCCGGGTCGGGCGCATGATCGGCATCCAGCCGTCGCCGAACTCCACGACGCGGTCGAACGTCGTCGCCCCGTCGCCGCCGATGATGATGGGCGGGTGCGGCTTCTGCAGGGGTTTCGGGTCGGCCCAGATCTTGTCGAAGCGGACGAACTGGCCGTGGAACTCCGCCTCCCGCTTGGTCCAGATCTCCTTCATCGCGAGCACGCGCTCGCGGAGGAGTCGCCACCGCTGCTTGAACGCGGTGCCGTGGTTCTCCATCTCCTCGGCGTTCCAGCCGCCGCCGATGCCGAAGAGGACGCGGCCGTTGGAGAGGCGATCGAGCGTGGCGACCTCCTTCGCGGTCGTGATCGGATCGCGCTCGATGACGAGGCAGATGCCCGTCCCGAGCCGGAGGCGCTTGGTCACCCCGGCCGCCGCCATCAGCGCCACGAACGGATCGTAGGAGGACCAGTAGTCCCTCGGGAGATCGCCCCCGCCCGGCCAGGGGCTCCGGCGACTCGCGGGGATGTGCGTGTGCTCGGGGAACCACACCGACTCGAAGCCGCGGTCCTCGAGCGCCCGCGCGAGCTCCTCGGGGGCGATCGCGTACTCTGTGGGAAACATCACGACGCCGTAGTCCATGGGGGGCCTCCTCCTCAGTCGCGCAAACGCGCGATCACCTCTCGTCCGTAGCGGAGCACGTCGTCGGGCGTCTGCACTTGCGCCGGGAGCCCCGCGGCCGAGCTGACGGGGACGGCCACTCGCGTCACGCCCAGCCTGGCCAGCGCCTCGATCTCCGAGGGCGCGGTCGGGGCAGCCACGGTGATCTCGATATCCGCCGGGTTTCGGCCCGCCTCCCTGGCGGCACGGCGCATCTCGTCGAAGAGCTCACCGGGCGCGCCACGTGCGGGAAAGTAGCCGTCGCCGAGGCGCCCGGCCCGACGAGCCGCGGCCTTCGTATCGCCGCCCACGACGATCGGAATCCGGCGATCGGGAGGCAGCGGCCGGCAGAACACCTCGCTGAACGAGACGAAGCGCCCCTTGAAGCTCGCGCACTCCTGGCTCCAGAGCGCGCGCATGGCGGCGACGTACTCGTCGGTGCGCGGCCCGCGATCATCGAACGGGACGCCCAGGGTGGCGAACTCCTCGGCCAGCCATCCCACGCCGATTCCCAGGAGCACGCGGCGCCCACCCGCCAGGTGATCCAGCGTGGCCACCGCCTTGGCCGTGACGACGGGATTGCGCTGAGGCAGGATCAGGATCGCCGTCCCCAGCTTGATCGTCCGCGTGGCGGAGGCGACGTACGCGAGCCAGACCAACGGATCCGGGATCGGGAAGTCCTCGAGGCCCGACCCCATGCGGCCGGTCGGCGAATACGGATAGCGAGACTGATACCCGTGGGGCACCACGACGTGCTCGACCGTCCAGAGCGACTCGAACCCGGCCGCCTCGGCGGCCTGGGCCAGCTCGACGGCCGCTCGGCCGTTGGCGTAGCGGCCCAGACTTGCGTACCGCAATCCGAACTTCATCAGTTGCCCCCGACGATCCTCGCGGCCGCGCCGGTGAGCCTCACGATGTGCAGCCCCGTGTTGGCGCGGTCCGCGAGGTACACGAACCCGCGCTCGTCCGCCTCGACGTTGTTGGTCTGGATCGCCACCTTGCAGCTCCGTGTCCCGTTCGTCACGCAGCGCTCGGCGGTCCGCTCGGTCGTCGCCGGAATGTAGAACGCGGCCTCACGCGGCGCGTAGGGATCGCGGACATCCATGGCCCGCACGCCGCCGTTGAAGTAGGAGATGAACACGAGCTTCCTGTAGAAGATCGGCGCGAACGACTCGCTCGACGCGTGGGGGCCGAAGCGGCCGCCCCGCCGGCAGAAGGCGCCCTTGGACTCCGGGACCTGGAAGGTCGCCACCGAGAACGGCCGGGTCTCCGTGGTGACGTCGACCACGAACGTGGCGTGCCGGGACTCGCGGCACTCGTTGGCGGTGGCCTCGGAGACGAGCACGACGAAGTCGCGCACCCGCTCTTTGGTGTTGGCCGCCCAGTCGGCGATCGTCACGCCGAGCACCGGGAACGCCGTGTGGCCGCCCCAGTTGGGCGACATGTAGAGCCGGCTGATCTCGGGATAGGTGAGGTTCGCGGCGGTCGGCTCTTTCGGACCCGTGAGAAGCTTCTGGCGATCCACGATCTGAAGCATGCCCTCGCCGCTGGTCCCGTGGGCGAAGTAGACGCGGTTGCCGACGACGATCGGCCCGTGCGCGCCGTGCGCGACCGGGATCGGCCCGGTGGAGCCCGGCTCCTGGCCCGCCAGCCCGAAGTCGCGGATGAACACAGGCTTCGCGGGGTCGCTGAGGTCGTAGATCTTCGTCATGCGCCACGTGCGCCAGCCCGAGGGCCCGAGCTGCAACGGCTCCGTCTTGACGAGGTCACCCGAGATCAGGTAGGCGATCCCGGTGTCGCACTCCCACCAGTTCTTGTGCGTCGAGGTCAGCCCGGCGACGACCGTACTCACCTTCTGCGGCGTCGCTGGATCGGTGACGTCCCACACCTCGTGGGCGGCGTTGGGCACGGAGTTGCCGAAGGTCCGCAGCAGGTACGTCTTGCCCTGCCGATCGCACACGCGCGCCATCTGCGCACCGCCCTGCTCGGGGCCGCCGGGCATCCCCGGGATGTGGGCGAGATAGCGCGGCCGCGCGGGGTCACTGACGTCGACGATCGACGTCCCGTTGTCTTCGTCCGCGCCGGTGAGCGGGTTCTTCGCGCGCCCGCCGTGGTGGCCGACGTAGGCGACGAAGCGTCCGCGCTGCTGGTGGATCGTCGGTTGGTAGGCCGACCGGCCCTGCAGGTCGTCGTGGCCGACCAGCTCCATGTCGTGAGCCTCGGCGCCGTGACCGCGCGCCGGGGCCTGGGAGGACGCGGGCGCGGCCACCAGCGACAGCAGGACGAGGCCCAAAACGATGGGCGAAAGCCGTCGAAGCACGGAAGTCATGGGCATCTCCTTTCAGCAACCGGGGGCGCGCCGGCAAGGTACGCCCCGGCGCGACGGCGGCGCACAGTCTAGCACCGGTCGGCCCGCCCGCGGTGTCCTTGCGATTGCTTCGCGGGCGATGTACGCTACCGTTGCTCAGGTGACATCGATGCACCTATTTCGCTGATCCGACCGAGTAAGCGAGCCGCGTAAGCGACCCGCCCCGCCCGTTTTCGCCCCGAAGACGGCGATGGAGGCGGCGGACGCGTCTAGAAGCCCCGCGCGCTCGACGCCTGATCTCGGTCTCCCCGTTCTCGCGCGATCTCTTCCGACCGGTTCGTCTACGCACGTCGTCGTGTCCGCGACGCGCGCGGGAGGCTCATGATGATGCTTCCGGCTATACACGTACGCGAGCTGCGAAAGCGGTTCCGCCACCGCCCACGCACATCGAAGGCGGCGGAATGGGCGCTCGCGGGCGTCTCGTTCGACGTGGCGCGCGGAGCGATCTACGGCCTGCTCGGGCCCAATGGCTCCGGCAAGTCGACCCTGATTCGCATCCTGTCCACGCTGCTCTTCGCCGACGGGGGCGAGGTTCGCCTGCTCGGATACCGCCTGCCCGACGATCAGGCGCAGGTGCGCCGGTTGATCGGGCGTGTGAGCGTGGATGCGGCCTTCTACAAAAAGCTGTCCGCGCGCGAGAACCTGCTTTACACGGCGTTGCTCTACGGGCTCAAGCCGTCAGTCGCGGAGCGGCAGGCGCTGCAGGCGCTGGAGCAGCTGGGGATGGAGGACCACACGCTCTCCATCCCGCTCGAGGAGATGAGCCGCGGCATGCAGCAGAAGATCAGCATCGCGCGAGCCCTGATGATCAACCCGCCGTTGCTCTTGCTGGACGAGCCGACGACCGGACTCGACCCCAAGAGCCGGCGCGACGTCCAGACGTTCCTGGAGGACCTTCGGCGGCGGGAGGGCACCACCATCCTGCTCACGACGCACGACATGGCGGAAGCCGAACGGCTCTGCGCCCGCATCGGTTTTCTCGCGCGCGGGCGGCTCGTCGCTGAAGGAACCGCCGAGGGGCTCAAGCGTCAGGCGGAGGCCGAGACGCTCGATGACGCCTTCATCAGGCTCACGGGCGAGAAGGTGCTCGGCGGCGAAGAGCCGGCGGCGCCGGCGAAGGACGCGTGATGGAGCTCGGCGTGGAACGCTCGCTACGTCAGACGTGGGCCTTCATGTTCCGGGGCTATCATCTGACGCGACGCTACATCTCCTGGGTCATCGTCTTCAACTTCTACGCGCTGACCGGATCGGCGGCCGTGGCCCTCATCGGCGTGGCGGCCCACGATCATCAGTTGACGCTCACGCTCGTCGTCGGCGCGCTGCTGTGGAACTTTCTCTCGACCCTCTACAACGAGATCGCCATGTCGGTCGCCTACGAGCGTTGGGAAGGGACGCTGGAGTACACATTCATGGCTCCCGTCTCCCGGCTCGTGCACCTGGCGGGGCTCAGCCTGTTTGCGCTCTGCAACAGCATCGTGAATACCGTGATCGTCCTGCTCGGGCTGATGCTGCTCACCGACCTGAGCCTGGCGGGAGCGAACCTCGTTGGCGTGGTTGTCGTCCTTCTAGCGAGCACGCTGGCCTTCGTGGGCTTGGGAGTGATGGCGGCGGCGCTCCCGGTGATGAGTCCCGAGCGCGGCGCTGAAGCGACGCACATCTTTCAGGGCTCGCTGCTGCTGGTCTCGGGCGTCTACTATCCCGTGGACGTCCTGCCCGGCTGGATCAGACCGATCTCGGCGCTGTCACCGGCGACCTACACGCTCTCGGCGTGCCGCCACCTGGTCGGCATCGGGAATCCCGCGACGACGCCCCAACGATTGGCCGGCGGGCCACTGTCGGCGGTCGCGTTCGAGCTATCGGTCCTCGCCATGATGGGGGTGGTGCTGATCCCGCTGGGGCTCTGGGTCTTCGGTCGGGTCGAGCGATGGGCCAAGCACACCGGCCGCTTGAAGCGAACCGGGTGACGCGGGGCTGGGCTGGGCCCCAATCGGACACTCCGGATCACGGGGGCGTGAGCGCCGCCATGGCCTGCCTGACTCGCTCGGGCGTGAACGGCAGCGCGCGCACCCGTGTGCCGGTCGCGTTCGCCAGGGCGTTCGCGATCGCCGCTGCGGTCGGCCCTTGCGCCCCCTCCCCGACCCCGAGAAAGCGCTCGTCGGGGCGATCGAGCAGGACCACCTCGACCTCGGGCGCTTCGGTGAAGCGCACGATCGGATAATCGGCCCACGACCGGGTCGTGACCCGCGTGCGGTCGAAGCGGACGGCTTCTTTCAGCGTCCAGCTCGTGGACTGGATGATGCCGCCTTCGATCTGGTTGATCACGCCGTCGGGGTTGACGATCTGGCCGGCATCCACCGCCGCGACGACGCGCGTGACGCTCACCCGACCGCTCTGACGCTCGACCTCGACGTCGGCCGCCATCGCGCAGTACGCGGCGAGGTTCTTGTACTTGGCGAACGCGATCCCGCGACCGCGGACGCCGTCGCCCTTCGCGTGCGGCCGCCATCCGGCGCGCTGGGCCGCCGCCTCGACCACCGCACGGGCGCGCGAGTCCTTCAGGTGGCGGAGACGGAACTCCACGGGATCGGCGCCCCCCGCGGCGGCGAGCTCGTCGACGAAGGACTCGAGCGCAAACACGTTCGCGTATCCGCCGAGCGTGCGGAGGGCGGAGGTACGGAGCGGCGCCTCGGGGAGGTAGTGCTTGACGACCCTCACGTTGGGGAAGTCGTAGAGCGGGATCGCGTTGCGATCCGAGCCCCCGGACGGCTGCGGCACGTCCGCGGGAGGCACCGGCGGAAACGGTCGGGCGAGATGCCGGGCCGCGAGCAGGTTGACGCCCGCCGACGAGCCCGGCCGGGTGCTGTGCGGGTGGCTCCAGAGCTCGTGGGTCCAGGCGACGACGTTGCCCTCGGCGTCGAGACCGCCCGAGAGCCGCATCGCCATCGCCGAGCCGTAGGGCTCCCACATGAATTCGTCGTCGCGCATCCACTGGAGCTTGACGGGTCGGCCGTCCGTGGCGCGCGCGAGCAGGGCGGCATCGAGCGCGACGTCGTCGGCGCCGTTGTGGCCGTAGCAGCCCGCGCCTTCCAGATGGATACAGCGGATGTGCCCCGGCTCGATACCGAACGCCTTGGCGAGATCCGCACGCAGGGGGAACACGCCCTGGCTGTGGGTCCACACGGTCAGCGTGCGCTCCTGCCACTGCGCGACCGCGCACGACGGACCGAGGGAGCCGTGGCACTGGTAGGGCCGCGTGTAGAGCGCGTCGAGCGTCTTGACCGGCGCCGCGGCGGTTGCCGTCGTCTTTTCGGCCACCGTCTGGGCCGGCAGCGGCGAGCTCATCAGCTGCCGGTACAAGGCGTCCCCCGAGGGCGGCAGCGCTGCGGTCTCCTCCCATTTCGCGCTTTGCTTGAGCGCGTCGCGGGCGCGGATGGCCTGCTCTTCGCGGAGGGCCGCCACCGCGAGGAAGCTCCCGTCGCGCACGACCGCGACGACCCCCGGCAGGCGGCGCACCGCCGCCTCGTCGACCGACGTGAGCCGCGCGCCGGGCGAGGGCGGACGCACCACGCGCCCGAACACCATGCCCGGCAGGCGGACGTCCTGCACGTAGGCCGCGCCGCCCGTGAACTTCTTCGGGATGTCGCGACGGGCGAGGCTCGTGCCGACCCACCGGTGCTCGGACGGCGGCTTGGGCTTCACCCGCGCCGTGGCCTCGCGTTTGAAGTCGACGTCGCGGACGAGGTCCCCGTACGTGAGGTGGGTGCCGCGCGGGCCGGTGACGGTGCCGTCCTTCACGCTGAGCTCGGCCGCGGGCACGCCGAGCTTCGCCGCCGCCGCGGACAACAAGATTTCGCGCGCCTCGGCGCACGCGAAGCGCAGCGCCGTGCCGCTGTGCTCGACCGACAGGCTGCCGGCGGTGTGACCCTCGTTCGGCGTGCGCGCGGTGTCGCCGGTGACGACCTCGATGCGCGTCGGCTCCAGGTCCAACTCGTCCGCGGCGATCTGCGACAGGGCGGTGGCGATGCCCTGCCCCAGCTCGATCTTGCCGGTAAAGATCGTCACCGTGCCGTTCGGAGCGATGGAGAGCCAGGCGTCGAGCAGGCGATTCGCGTTGAGGCTCCCCGGCAGCGCGGCGGGCCGGTCCTGCGCGAGGGCGAGACGCGGCCCGAGTGCGAATCGAATGACGAGCGCGCCGCTCGCCTTGAGGAAGGCCCGGCGGGACGTCATGGCCGCATCTCCTGGGCGGCGCGTTGCACGGCACGGACGATCCGATTGTGCGAGGCGCAGCGGCACAGATGGCCATTGAGCGCGGCCTTGATCTCGCGTTCGCTCGGCCGGGGGTTGCGATCGAGCAGCGCCTTGGCGGACATGACCATGCCGTTGCCGCAGTAGCCGCACTGGCACGCTTGCTCTTCGATGAACGCCCGCTGCAGCGGATGGAGCCGCTCGACGCTGCCGAGACCCTCGATGGTCGTGATCCCACCTTTCGCGACGGAGGCGACCGGCGTCACGCACGAGCGCACCGGCTTGTCGTCCACCAGCACCGTGCACGCGCCACACTGGGCCAGCCCGCAGCCGAACTTCGGGCCGTTCAGCTCGAGATCGTTTCTCAGGACATACAAGAGCGGCGTGTCCGACTCGACCGAGACCGTCCGGCTCTCACCGTTCACCCGGAGCGTGAAGCTCGCCATGACTCACACCTTCTCGAAGTCGATCCGCTCGTTCACGGGCAATCCCTGGAGGTAGCGGCGCAGGCAGTCCAGCCCCAACTCGACCGCGCCCAGGCGCACCCACTCGCGGCCACCGAGGATGCGACTCCGCCGTGAGGTGGCCTCCAGCGAAGTCGCGATCGCCAGCCAGATCGTCCCGCCGAGGTCGATCCGGTCGGCGCCCGGGTCCAGCTCGATCAGGACCGCCAGCGCGTGCGTCGCGCCGGTGAGACGCTGCGCGGCGCGGGCGACCGTCTCGGCCGTCTCGCGCGTGAGCTCGCCCGCCGCGCGGGCGCCGTCGAGCCCGACGGCCGCGCACACCTCGCCGAGGTCGCGCGCCACGACGCCGCGGCGAAAGACGCGCTCCGCGTCCGGGAGGTGCGCGAGGCGCGCGGCGATCGCGCCGCTCGTGAACGTCTCGACGGTCGACAGCGTGGCCCGACGCTGCGCGAGCTCGTTCAGGACGACGCCCTCCAGCGTCCCCTCGTCCTCCGCTAGAATGAAGTTCCCGAGCCGCTTGCGCACCTCCCGCTCGACCGGCGCGAGCTTTCGCCGGACGTCCTCCATGTCGGTGCCGCGCACCGTCAGCTTCGTCTCGAGCTGCGGATAGTGAGCCCGGAAGCCGAGCTTCACGCCGCCATCGGGCACGAGCTCGTCCACGCCCCGCAGGAGGGCGTCGACGTGCGATTCGCCGAGCCCGTACGAGTGGAACCGCTTCAGGTGGATCGCCGGCTGCAGACCGCTCTTCGCGAGGAGTCGCGGGATGATCTCCTCCTCCAGCATGCGACGGAGCTCGCGCGGCACCCCGGGGGTGAAGAAAAAGCGGGCCCCGCCGACGTCGAGCGCGAAGCCGCAGGCGGTGCCGATCGGATTGTCGATCAGCTCGGCGGTGGCGGGCAGCATCGCCTGCTTTCGGTTGTTGGGCGGCATCACGCGGCTGCGCCGGCGGAAGAACTCTTCCATCCGGCCGAGCCACGCCTCGTTGAGGACGAGCTCGACGTCGGCGGCCTGGGCCGCGACCTCCTGGGACAGGTCGTCCACCGTGGGTCCCAACCCCCCGTTGACGATCACCGCGTCGGCGCGCGCTCCGGCCAGCTGAAACGCCCGCAGCAGGCTCTCGCGGTCGTCACCGACCGTCGTCTCCCAGCGGACCGAGAGCCCGACGTCCTCCAGCTTCTGACTGATGTAGCTGAAGTTGGTGTTGACGATCTTCCCGGTCAGGACTTCGTCGCCCGTGCAAATGATCTCGATGTGCATGCTCATGAAGACAGCATCATACACGGTGTACCCTGGACGGACTATGGCCGCCACCGAGACCCCGTCGCCGCTCGATACCGCACGGAAGCTCGCCCCTCAGATCCGCTCCTGCGCCGATCAAATCGAGGCCGCGCGAGAGCTCCCGCGGCCGCTCTTTGAAGGGCTGGCCGACGCCGGGTTGTTCCACCTGGCGGTTCCGCGCGCCCTCGGCTGTCCGGAGCTGGACCTGCCGACCTACATCCAGGTGATCGAGGAGCTGGGGAAGGCGGATGCCAGCACGGCGTGGACCGTCAACCAGGGGGCCATCTTCGCGACCTACGCGGCACGGATGCCACGCGACGTCGCCCGCGCGATCTGGATCGACACGCCGCGCAGCGTCGTCGCCAACAGCCCGGCCCCGAGCGCCACGGCGGTCGTGGTCCCGGGCGGTTATCGGGTCACCGGCCGCCAGGGCTTCAGCACCGGCTGCCGGCATGCCGCATGGGTCGCGGCCCACGGCCAGGTCATCGAGAACGGACGGCTCCGACTGGAAGCGAACGGAGAACCGGAGAAGCGCTACTTCTTCGTCCCCGTCGCCCAGGCCGAGCTTCTCGATACCTGGCACGTCCGGGGGATGCGCGGCACGGGCACCCACCACTTCGCCGTCGACGACGTCTTCGTTCCCGCGGAGCGCACGGTGCTGTCCGCCACGGCCCCCCCGCTCGAGACCGGGCCGCTCTACCGGATCCCTCGGACACTGCTGTTCGCCTCGGGCGATGCCGCGGCATCCCTGGGAGTGGCCCGCGCCTGCCTGGACGCGTTCTTCGAGCTGGCCGGAGTCAAGACCCCGCGGGCGATGCCCGGGCTCTTACGCGATCAACCGATGGTCCAGGCCGACATCGGCCGCGCGGAAGCGCACCTGGGATCCGGCCGGGCTTTCCTGACCGAAACGGTCCGCGACGTCTGGGCCGACGTGAGCGCCGCGAACACGATCAGCCTGGACCAGCGAGCGGCCTTGCGCCTCGCCACGACGCACGCGATTCGGCTGGCGGTCCAGGTCGTCGACACCGCCTACAACGCCGCCGGTGCCACCGCGGTCTACGAGAGCCACCTGCTCCAGCGGCACTTCCAGGACATTCACGTGATCAGCCAGCACTTGCAGGGACGCCTCTCCCACTACGAGCTGGTCGGGCGACACTGGCTCGGACTCCCAGTCGACGAGACCCGACTCTAACCGGTATAATGCCGCCCCACATAGTTGACAGGGCCACGTCACACCGAGGGGGATGCCATGAAGGACGGCCTCCGGTTCGTCGACTCGGACATGCACGTCATGGAACCGCCGGACCTCTTCGAGCGCTATCTCGACCCGAAATTCAAGGACCGAGTCACCGTGCCGGTGGGGGCCGACGGCCGCCCGACTCGGGGTTGGGCCGCCGGCTTGATCATCGTCGACGGGGTGCCCATCTCGGACGCCGACCTGCAGCAGTACCGGAAGCGGCACCGCTCGGGCCCGACGCAAAGCAGCCAGCCCCTCTCGGGATCGCGGATCTTCGACACGGGTCGGCTCGACTTCGCGGTCGAGCGTGACTACAACGCCGAGGCGCAGGTGATGGGCATGGAGATGGAAGGGGTGGACATCGCCGTGCTCTACCCCACCACCGGCCTCGCGCTCCTCGGGCGCAACAATATGGATCCCCGGCTCTCGCTGGCCCTCTGCCAGGCGTACAACAACTGGATCCACGACTTCTGCCGGCATCGCCCCGACCGCCTGAAGTTCGTGGCGATGCTGCCCGTGCACGACGTGCACCTGGCGTGTCAGGAGCTGGTTCGGTGCGTGCGGGAGCTCGGCGCCGTCGGGTCCTTCATCCGGCCGAACCTCGTCAACGGTCGCTACTGGCACTCGAACTACTGGGAGCCCCTCTACCGCCTGCACGAAGAGCTCGACGTGACCTGGGGATTCCACGAGGGTGTGAGCGCCCTCTACTCCCACATGGTCGAGCTCTACGGTGAGAACCGCTTCTACCGCCACGTGGCCAGCCATTGGATCGAGATGCAGCAGGCGCTGATCGCGATGATCATCGGCGGCGTGTTCGAGTTCCATCCGAAGCTCCGCGTCGGATTCCTCGAAGCGCAGAACTCCTGGGTGCCCGGGCTCCTGTCCCGCATCGAGTGGGACTATCCCCAGTACCATGACTCCCACGCCCCCTACCTGAGCCTCACCCCGCGGGAGTATTTCCGCCGCAACTGCTGGGCCGCGGTCGAGGGGAGCGAGCCCGAGATCGAAGCGACGGCCGGGTTGATCGGTGCCGACCGGATGTGCGTCTCGACGGATTATCCGCACTTCGACTCGAACTTCCCCCACGTGGCGGAGGCCTTGTTGAAAAACCTCCCGCGCGCGATCGCCGCGCAGATCCTCATGGGGGGCGCGCACCTCTACGGCTTCACGGAGGCGGACTTCAAGAAGGCCGACGCCGCCGCCCGCGCCTAACGGAACGTCGTCAGCGCGCCTCCGCGAGCGCGCCCATGCGCTCCCGGGTCGCCGGATCCGGTAGCGCCCCCACGCCGGCCTTCATGTTGTCGACCAGGTGCTGCGGCTGGCTCGTGGCGGGGATCGCGCAGGTGACGGCCGGATGGGCCAAGATCCACTTCAGGAAGAACTGGGCCCAGCTCTCGCAGTCGAACTCGGCGGCCCACGGTGGAAGCGGCCGCCCGCGCATTCGCCGGAACAGGTCGCCCGCCGAGAAGGGGCGGTTCACCAGCACGGCCACGCCGCGGTCGCGGGCGAGGGGCAGGATGCGCTGCTCGGCCTCGCGCTCGCCGAGCGAGTAGTTGACCTGCACGAAGTCGATCGGCTCGCTCCGCAGCACCCGCTCCAGCTCGTCGTAGCCGCTCGACGCATAGTGGGTGACGCCGAGGTAGCGGATGCGGCCGGCCTCCTTCCAATCCCGGAGGGTCCGGAGGTGGGTTCGCCAGTCGAGCAAGTTGTGGATCTGCATCAGGTCGAGGCGCCTCCGCCGGAGGCGCGTGAGCGACCGCTCCATCTGGGCGACGCCGGCGGCGCGCCCGCTCGTCCAGACCTTGGTAGCGACAAAGAGTGCGTCGAGGATCCCGAGATCCGCCGCAAGGTCGCCCACCACGCCCTCGGCCGCCCCGTACATCGGCGACGAATCGATCACGCGCCCTTCCGCCTCGACGAAACGCCGCAGGACCTCCCTGAGGGGCTCGCGCTCGGTCGCTGACGCGCCGATGTCGAAGGTGCGCCACGTCCCGAGGCCGACCGTGGGGATCGTCTCGCCGCTCACCGGGATGGGACGCAAGCGCATCGTGGGCGCCGCCCCAGCGCCTCCAGGCCGCACGCCCGCGGCGGCGGCGGCCGCCGCCATCAAGCGGAGCACCCCGCGTCGCGAGAGCGGCGCGTCGTGAATGTCACGCGCCGTCGTCACTCCTATCGAAACGCCGGGGCGATGTCCGCGATCAACCGATCCAGGTCGCGACGCAGCTCGGGCAGCGGCCGAAACAGGGTCGGGATGAACAGCACGCCCGCGCCGGCCTCGCGGAGCTGGTTGAGCTGCTCGCGGATCTGGTCCGGGGTGCCGGCCAGGCAGGTGTCACGCGCGTCGGCGGCGTGCCGGCCCATGCGCGTGGCGATCGTGTCGGCGAGACGCTCGACCTCGTCCTTCCGGTCGGTGATGAGCAGCGCCATGTTCGCCGAGCGGGTGATGGTCTTCGGATCGCGGCCGACAGCGGCGCAGTGCTCGTCGAGGATGGCCCCCTTCCGCGCCAGGACTCTCGGACCGCCCCAGACGTTCCAGTGGTCGGCGTGCTTGGCCACGATGCGCAGGGTGACGCGCTCGCCGCCTCCGCCGATCATCAGCTCGGGATGGGGCCTCTGCACCGGCTTGGGATCGAGCGGGGCATCGGCGAGCTGGTAATAGCTCCCCTTGAAGGTACTGCGGCGCTCGGTCCACAACGATCGGATCACCTCGCACGCCTCGTCCAGGCGCGCGAGCCGCTCGCGCATCGTGTAGAACGGGATGCCATACGCCTCGTGCTCGTTCTCTTGCCAGCCCGCGCCGAGCCCCAGGAGGAGCCGGCCGCCGGAGATGATGTCGACCTGCGCGGCCATCTTCGCGACCACAGCCGGATGGCGGTACGTGTTCCCCAGCACGATGGTGCCGACGCGGATGCGGGGCACCAGGGCCGCCAGCGCGCTGAGGGTGCTCCACGACTCGAGCATGGCGCCCTCCCGCTCCTTCGTGTTGGGCATGAAGTGGTCGGTCACGCAGCCGATGTCCCACCCCGTGGCCTCGATGTGTCGCCAGAGGTCCAGCACGCCAGACCAGGTCTGGGCGCCCATGCTCGTGAACAGGCCGAAGCGCATGTCTCTCTCCTCCTCGAGGGTCAGCCGCGGTGGAGCGGCTCGCGCACCGGGGGCGATAGTGCGCCGGGCCGGCCGCTCGGTCAAGCCGCGGCCACGGCTTGACGGCCGCGCCAGGGCTCGGGCAGTATCGCGGCGGCACCCGATCCTCGACTTCCCGAGGGAGGAGCGCATGACGTACGACATCGAGATCGAAGACGTCGAGTATCTCCGCCACGGGGACAGGCCCCTGCTGGCGCGTCTGTTCAAGCCGCGCGGCTCAGGGCCGTTCCCGCTCGTCGTCGAGCTGCACGGCGGCGCCTGGTGCCGGGGCAACCGCCTGAACGATAGCCCCATCAACGAGCCGCTCGCGAAGAGCGGCGTGGTCGTGGCGGCGCTGGATTTCCGCATGCCGCCCGAGGCGCCCTACCCCGCGTCGGTGGCCGACATCAACTACGCGATCCGCTTGCTCAAGACGCGCGCCACGGCTCTGGGCAGCCGTCCGGATCTGGTCGGCGTTCTGGGCACCTCCAGCGGGGCGCACCAGGCGATCCTGGTCGGGATGCGACCGCACGATCGGCGCTACGCGGCGATCCCGCTCCCGGCGGGCCTGCCGGCCGCCGATGCCAGTGTGCGGTGTGCCGTCCTGTGCTGGCCCGTCATCGACCCGCTGGCGCGGTACCACTACGTCAAGAAGCTCAAGGCGGGAGGTCCACCCTACCCGGAGGTCGTGGACCGCGTGCTGCCCTGCCACGATCAGTTCTGGCAAACCGAGGAGGCGATGGCGGAGGGCAACCCGGTGCAGGCACTGGAGCGTGGCGAGCGGGTCGCGTTGCCCCCCGTGCTCTACCTTCAAGGCACCCGCGACCAGGCGCATCCCCGCGCGGACCTCGATCGGTTCGTTGCGCGCTACCGTGCGGTGGGGGGCGAGGTCGAACTGGAGTTGTTCGAGGGGGAGAGCGAGGGGTTCATCATCAGGAATCCGAGCTCGCCGGCGGCCGTGCGGGCGGTGGACAAGATCGTGGAGTTCGTCCGCAAGCGAATCTGGTGACGTCAGCGCGACGGGACGATGCGCCCGCGATGGCTCGAGAGTGATCTGTCTGGCCAGAGACGCACCAGGCCCCCTTCTGGCCACCGCCGCGGAAGTGATTGATGCTGCTGGAAATTCTGCTCCGGTATCAGATTTGCCCTGGAGTCTGCCATGCCAGGCTCAAATTCCGGACGCCAGAGCGCCAACCTCGCCACGTGCCCGGCCTGCGGCGGCGAGCGCCCGTTCGAGAGAGAACACCACGACGATCAGCCGGAGCGGGTCCCGCAGCTCATTATCGTCGCGGACGATCGCGCACACCTGTACGAGCTCTTCCAGCGAGCGTTCGCATACTCCGAGACCGTTCAAGTGCTCGTGGATCGGCGCGTCGCCGAACGGCGGCGGCGTTCAGGGTCCTCGGCGACCGACCGACGCCGTGGCGATCGACGCGCGCCCATGACGGCCGACGGCCTGCTGCGCTCGATGGGCTGGACCATCACGCCCCCGGGGTGCCCCGGAGCGGTGTCGGGGTTCTGCCCGCTCATCCTGTCGCGGGCGGCTTCTGGCTCGTCGCTCCTCACGGTCGCGGGATCGTCATCGGACGCGCGGCCGCTCTTCAATCGCCACCTGCTCGGCGTCGGGGTTCTCCTCCTGACGATCGTTCCGGGGTACGTGGCGTCTCGCATGACCAGCGCGCATGCGACACCTCACGTCATGCACGCTCGCAACGGTCAACAGCAAGAGCGCGAGAGCGCACCGAGCAGCGCGGACGTCGACGCCGTCATCAGGGCAGTGGCAGCCCGATACGGTGTCTCGGTCGAGCTCATCGCGGCGATCATCGAAGCCGAGTCCGAGTTCAACCCGCGCGCCGTCTCTCGCACGGGCGCCCGCGGGCTGATGCAGCTCATGCCCCAGACGGCGGCCATCCTCGGCGTGGGTGATCCCTTCGACCCACGCGAAAACATCGAGGCCGGCGTCAAGCACCTTCGTAGCCTGATGGACCGATTCGAGGGCGACCTCCCGCTCGTCCTCGCCGCCTACAACGCCGGCGAGCGCGCGGTGATCGGCCATCGGGGGATTCCGCCCTATCGGGAAACGCGCCAGTACGTGAAACGCATCCTGCGTCGACTCGAGCGCGAGGGCGCAAAGACCTCTGACGCGGGTCACTCGAGCCCCAGGGCCTAGCGGGCGCGGAGGCCGGTGGCTGGCTCACGTCAGCCGAGGGACGCGTCCGGCGACGGCCCGCACCTCGCGCGGGGCAGCGAGCCAGATCGCCAGGGCTGAGAGCAGGCTCGAGCCGATGGCGAGGGAGAAGGCCGGCGCGTAGCTGCCGGTGACATCGTAGAGCGCGCCCGTCACCCAGGGCCCCGCCGCCCCGCCCACGATAGACGCCAGCATCAGCGTGCCGAAGATCGTGCCGTAGTGCCGTCCCTGAAAGATCTCGGCGGGGATGGCGCCGATGACGGAGGTGAGACCATAGCCGAGCATGCCCTGCGAGGCGACCATGAGATAGAGCAGCGTCGGCGTCGGGGCGTGGGGCAGGAGGAGCAGGGAAACGTAGCACAGCGCAAAGCCCAGGCTGCCCGCCGTCCACACCCATTCACGCCCGATCCGGTCCGAGAGATGGCCGAGCGCGATCTGCCCGGGGATGCCGGCCAGGCTCACGAGTCCCAGCGCCCAGGCGGCGTCGGTCGGGCTGAACCCGATCTCGACGAGGTATCTCGTCTGGTGGACCTGGACCGCGTACCAGGAAAAGAGGCCCGAGAAGTATCCCACCGCGATCCACCAGAAGCGGGCCGTGCGCATGGCGCGGCCGAGGGTCCAGTCCACCGCGACCCAGGCCGGGTCCACAATATTACTCGCCGTCCGATTGACGGCGACGGAGCCCTGCGGCGCATGATCGCCGTCGGGCTCGAGCCCGAGATCCTCGGGCCGGCGCCTCAGCAAGAGGTTGAGTGGCGCCAAGAGCGCCAGCACCAGGATGCCCATGACCCAGCAGGCGGCGCGCCAGCCGGCGCGCCCGATGAGAGCCTGGAGCCAGGGCAACAGGATGATCGAGCCCACGCCGACGCCGGAGAACGCGAGGCTCATGGCCAGACCGCGCCGGCGCACGAACCAGTTGGGGAGGAAGAGCGCCTGACCGGTATAGCCCAGACAGACGCCACCGCCACCGACGAGCACGCCGAGCGTGGCATAGAGGTGCCACGGCGCCTGCACCAGCGTCGCCAACATCAACCCGGCCGCCATGAGCCCCACGCCCAGCTCGATTACGAGCCGCGGTCCGCGGTGATCCATCAGTCGGCCGAGGAAGGGGCTCACGGCTGCCGTGACGAGAAAGCCGAAGGAGAATGCGCCGGCCGTCACGCCCCGCTCCCAGCCGAACTCGTCCAGGATCGGCGGGAAGAGCAGTGAAAAGGCGGTGCGCGCGTTGACGCCCACACCCATGGTGACAAAGGAGACGGCCACGATGACCCAGCCGTAGAAGAGGGGCCGGGTCAACGAATCAGATTCAGCGGGGGCTCGTCCCGCACGGCCCGGTGGATGTTCTCCGCGATGAGCTTCGCCCGCGCCTCCAGCATCCCCTCGGTCCACCCCGACACATGCGGCGTCATGAGCAGGTTGGGCAACTCGTGGAACGCGTAGCGCGACGGGAGCGTGGCGCCAGCGCTGGTCGGATACCGGTACCAGACGTCAAGGGCAGCGCCGGCGATCGTCCGCTCGGCCAGCGCTCGATAGAGCGCCGCCTCCTCGACGATCTCGGCGCGAGCCACGTTGATGAGGATGGCGGACGGCTTCATCATTCGAAGCCCTCGCTCCCCGAGAAGGCCCTGGGTGGCCTCGGTGAGCGAGAGCGTGATCACCAGATAATCGGCCCGTCGCAAGACTTCGTCCAGGGCTTGCGGCCCGCCGAGGAACGCGAGCCCCTGTGCGTCGGATGGAGTCACGTCGCGCCGGATGGCCCAGACGGTCATATCGAAGGCACGGGCCCGCTGGGCTACGGCGTGCCCGATCCGACCATAGCCGAGGATGCCGAGAGTCTTCCCGGCGAGCTCCGGCCAGGGTGCCGGCGGCGGCGCGGACACCGCCCACTGGCTCTCCCAGTCGCCCCGCCGGAGGCGGGCGTCCAGGCGACAGAAGCCGCGGCTCAACGCCACCATGGCGCCGATCACGTACTCGGCGATGCCGGCCTCGTGGCCGTAGGCATTCGCCAGCCACGTGCCGGCCGGAAGGGCGGACCGGTCGATCCGATCGAGGCCGGCGCCGGGCACCTGCACCAGCTTGAGTCGTCGGGCGGCGCCGCCCATTTCTCGGGTGAACGCGAGCGTTACCAGCACGTCGACCTCGGAAAGCTTCGAGACGATCCCGCTCTCCCCATCCACGATGACGTCGCAGGGCATTCCCAGTTGGGCCCGCACTCGCTCCTCGAGGCGGGCGGCGAAGGTTCCAGCAAAGGCAACTCGAAGCATGATGGCATCGTCCGGGTGGACAAGCGGGCGAATCAATTACCTCGGAGGTAATTGGCCGGCGGACGGCGCCCGCGTATATTGGCGGGCGTGAAGGCGGGCTCACGAAGGCAATCGAAAGGGCCGGCGGCGAGCTCGGTGGGAACGCTCATCAAGCAGTGGCGCGAGCAACGCCGGATGAGCCAGCTCGATCTGGCAGTGGAGGCCGAGATCTCGAGCCGTCACCTGAGCTTCCTCGAGACCGGCCGTGCCCAGCCCAGCCGCGAGATGGTGCTGCTTCTCTCGCGGGTGCTGGAGGTGCCGCTGCGTAGCCGCAACGAACTTCTCGCCGCCGCTGGGTACGCGCCGATCTATCGTGAGACCGCCCTGGACGCGCCGGAGATGACCCAGGTGCGACGGGCGCTGGACTTCATGCTGCGCCAGCAGGAACCCTATCCCGCGCTGGTGCTCGATCGGAACTGGAACGTCCTCCGGACGAACGCGGCCATGAACCGCGTCCTGGGCCTCCTCCTCGGCCCCGAGGCGGCCGAGGTGGAGGGGCCGCCCAATGCGATGCGGCTCACGTTTCATCCCCGGGGGCTCCGGCCGGCGATCATCAACTGGGAGCCCACCGCCGCGGCCCTCATCCAGTGGCTCCACCGCGATCTGCTGCGCACTGGCGACGTCGAGACCCGCCGCCTCCTCGACGAACTGCTCGGCTATCCCGACGTGCCTCGGCAGTGGCGGACGCTCGACCTCGACGCCTCGACGGTGCCGTTCCTCGCCATCGAGATGCGCCGTGACGACGTTCGCCTGAGCTTCTTCACGGTCCTCGCCAGCCTCGGAACACCCTATGACATCACGCTGCACAAGCTCCGGATCGAATGCTTTTTCGCCGCCGACCGCGCAACCGAGGAGGCGCTTCGCCGCCTCGCGTGACGCGAAAGGGCCGCGGGGCACTGTCCACCACGTAGACAACCCGACGCGAAGGTGAAGTTGTCGTGCCAGATCGCCGAGCGTTGCCCTCCGGAAACGCTAATATTCGCTAGGTTAGCCGTGGCACGTCCCTTGAACTAGGAGGGCGCCGTCCAGGTAGTAACAGTGTCGAACTGCGCCGGCACAGGCGCAACAGAGGTTGGTGGAAGCGTGTTACAGAGAGCCGAACGGGGCGCGATGGATGTGGAAGGGTCTCCGGAAAGGACGTCTTCGCCACGGAATCGTTCCTGAAGAATAGCGGCAATCCACCAGCAGGGCCACGTCGAACTTGAGAAAGGAGCCGAGCGGTGCTCAATGACACGGAAGTCAAACGGATTATCGAGGCCATCAATGAGTACCGGGAACTGGTCCAGCAGTCCTCAGAGATGCGCGATCAACTGGAGTCGCTCCAGAAGCGCTGGTTTTCTCTGCGGCAGGAACGGGAGGCGCTCCGGACCGGCGTCGACTCGCTCCACCAGACGCTGGCCCAGATGAAAGTCGACTACCAGGCGCTCATGAAGCGGATGACCGACCTTTACGGCACCGAGGACACCGTCCTGGACAACATGAAGTTCCTGATCGACGAGCTGACCTCGGTCCTCAAGAAGCACGAGGCATAACAATGCTGGGTTTGTCACGCACCAAGCCCGAGGCGCCGACCACTTCCTTCACGGAAGAGCGGATCCAGACCGAAGGCCAGAAGGACGGGGAGCGCAACATCCCCGAGATGGGCTCGTACATGCCGGCGCCGTTCGAGCAGGCGCTGGTCGCGCACGGTGAACAAGAGGTTCAACGGATCTACGAGTCAGCCTCGCTCCGGATCGCCAAGCTCCAACCGATGTTCCAGGCGCTCATGAGGCGCCTGGAGGACCTCGACCACCGGATCCAGCCGATCGCCGACCGTTACAAGTCCAGGGTCAAGGAGCTGGGGCGGGACGTGATGATGCCCTTCCCGGCAGCGCTGCACTGGGGGGTCATCCTCTTCCTCGGCATCGGGGAGTTCCCCCTCAATACGGTCGTGTTTCGCCTGTTCGGTGAGGCCGAGTACCTGACGTACGTCATGGCGTCCACCCTCGCGATCATGATCCCGCTCATCGGCGTGTTCATCGGTATCCATCTGCGCCACTCGCTTCCACGCCTGGCGGGCAACATCCTGATGGGGGCCCTGACGCCGATCGTGGTGGGCGGCGCCCTGTACGCAGTCAGCCTGTTGCGGAACGTTTACATCTCTTCCTCGTTCTCCGAGGGAGCCCCCGCGGCGGCCGACCAGGGGGCGATGGCGTGGGCCCTGTTCGCGCTCAACAGCCTGGTCTTCTTCGGCGCCATGGCCGCCTCCTACTTCGCCCACGATCCGGACGAAAGGCTTGACCAGTTCCACAAGACGCTCAAATCGCTCGACCGGAAGCGGAACGGCATTCGCGAGAAGCTCTTCGGGCTCAGCAACGGCATCAACGGGGAGATCCGAGCGGCCAAGAGCCAGATCGACCAGGTCCGGCAGCTGACCAGCCAGCGGGTCGCCCTGTACCGGCAAACCAACATTCGTTTCCGTCGACTCTTACCGCCGTTCTCCTTCAGGAAGAACCCGGAGTTTCCCGCGCTGAAGCTGTGGGCGGAGGTCTCCGTCAACGGCGAGAACGAGCCGCCGCATGAGCGTTGAGTCCCGGCGCCGGCTCGCGCCCTCGCTGCTCGTCCTGGCGACGCAGGCCCTTCTCCTGACGACCGGCTGTACGCCCTCCGTGCCGGCCGCCGTCCGGCACGCGTCGGCGGTCGTCGTCTTCATCGACTTCTCGGGGAGCATCACGGGTGACGACCGGGCGTCGTACCGACGGGAGATCGAGAGCGAGATCCTGCCGTCGCTCTCGGCGGGAGACCGGCTCTTGATCGCCCCCATTCACGACAAGACCATGACCGAATTCCGTCCCCTCGTCGAGGTCATCCTGCCGCCGAAGCCCGAGTTCAGCGGATGGCTCAACAACGTCTTGAAGTACAACCGCGACGCCAAGGAGCTCGAGACCCAGGTCCTCCATCTCAAGGAGAAGGTCGGGACGACCGTCGCCCAGGTGTTCGCGAAGCGCTACGTGAGCCCGCACACCGATATCTTCAGCTCGCTCCTCATGGCCGAGAAGCTCTTCTCCGACGAGCCGCGACGGAAGGTGCTCGTCCTGATGTCTGACATGCTCGAGGACAATCCGCCGTACGACTTCGAGAAGATCGCCTGGAGCCCCACCACGATCACGAAGACCCTCTCAGAGCTGGACGCCAAAGGCCTCGTCCCCAAGCTCCCGGGCGTGTGCATCTATGTGTCGGGGGCGTCCGCGAAATCGGCCGAGCTCGCGGAGAACGTCGGCCGCTTCTGGCAGGCGTACTTCCGACGGACCGGCGCCGACATGGATCCGAGCCGATATGCCCACGTCCTCCTGCACTGGCCCCCGGCCAATGCCTGTCGTTCGACGCACACGGCGCGCGCGACCTGACGCTCGCCGCGGTACCACGCCACCGCTCACGACGTTCCAGCCGTAGAAGTATCGAGCGCTCATGCTCTGGTCGCTTCGTCATGATAATGGCAGAATGACGCGATGCCAGCGCAGCACCCCGCACCCATTCCCGATTTTCTCTACGGCACCGCCTGGAAGGAGGATCGCACCCCGGCCCTCACCGAGCTCGCGCTCAGGATGGGCTTCCGTGGCATCGACACCGCCAACCAGCGGCGGCACTACTTCGAGGCCGGCGTCGGCCAAGGGCTCGCCGCCGCCTACCGGGCAGGCGTCGTCACGCGCGCGGACCTCTTCCTACAAACGAAGTTCACCTACCAGGGCGGCCAGGACCACCGGCTGCCCTACGATCCGGCCGCCGACCTTTCCACGCAGGTCGCCCAGTCCATGGCCAGCTCACTCGAGCACCTCGGGACCGACCACGTCGACAGCTATGTGCTGCACGGGCCCGCCTCCGCTCGGGGCTGGACCGACGACGACGCCGAGGCCTGGGCCGCAATGGTGAACGAGCGCGACGCGGGCCGCACGCGGTTCCTCGGCGTCAGCAACGTCTCCCTGCCCCACCTCGAGCAAATGGCGACCGCCGGTGCCGAGGCCCCTGATTTCGTGCAGAACCGCTGCTTCGCTCGCCTGGGTTGGGACCGAGAGGTCCGATCGTTCTGCACCGATCGGAAAATCGTCTACCAGGGCTTCTCCCTGCTCACGGCGAACCCGGAGGCGCTGCGGCACCGGCTGGTCGCCTCCATCGCCGCGCGCGGCCCGGTGACGCCGGCGCAGGTTGTGTTTCGCTTCGCGCAGGCGATCGGAATGCTGCCGCTGACCGGCACCGCCGACGCGCAACACATGAAGCAGGACCTGGCCAGCCGCGAGCTCGCGCTCTCCGTCGACGAGGTGCGAGCGCTCGAATCGCTGGTCGGCTGAGCTCGGCGCGGACCAGCGCGCCGCTCCCTTGGACTTTCAGCGGGCCACGCTCGGACTCGGCAGCGCGACTGGAAGCTGGCGGGGCGGGCGGAACGTGCCCGCGATGGCCACCGCCCCGAGGCCGATACCGAACGAGCCGGTGAACAGCCAGAAGTAGCTGCCGAACGCGTCGTACAGCCAGCCGCCGGCCCACGGCCCGAGCGCCATGCCCAGGGTGGACACGAAGGCGACCGCGCCGAAGACGGTCCCCATGATCCGCGCGCCGAAGTACTCACGCACGAGGATCGCGTAGAGCGGCATCACGCCGCCGTAGGCGAAGCCGAACACGAGCGCGACCGCGTAGAAGCCCGCGAGCTCGCGGGTGAAGAGGTAGAGGCTCACCGTGACCGCCTGAAGGGCGAGCCCCGCGAGCAGCGTGCGCTTCGCGCCGACGCGGTCGGCCACGAGCCCGCAGATGATGCGGCCGCTCAGTGAGGCCAGGCCCGCCGCCCCGAGCACGGTGGCGGCGGCCATCGCCGGCACGCCGTGGTCGATCGCATGGGTGACCATGTGGAAGATCGGACCCGAGTGCGCCGCGCAACACGCGAAGTACGTGAGCGCGATGGCGGCGAACTGCGGCGTGCGCAAGGCCTGCGCGGCCGTGAGCTCCGGGCCTTCGGCGCCGGCCGCCGCCGGAATGGCTGCGGGCGCCGGCGGGTTCTTCACGAGCAAGGCAGCCGGAATGACGAGGAGCCACGCGAGATCGCCGAGCACGAGCATGGCGACGCGCCAGTCGTAGTTGGTGATGATCCAGCGGGCGAGGGGCCCGACCGTCATCGTGCCGAGACCGAGCCCCGCCGAGACGAGCGCGACGGCGAGACTGCGATGCCGCGTGAACCAGCGCGTGGTCGTCGCCGTCAGCGGCGTGTAGAAGCTGCCCGCTGCCAGGCCGACGATCACGCCGAACAGGAGCTGGAACTGGCCGAGGGTGGCCGCCTGGCTCGCCGTCACCATGCCGAGGCCGAGCAGGACGCCTCCGACGAGCACGACGGCGCGCGTGCCGAGCCGGTCGGAGAGGGCGCCCCAGACGAACGACCCGACGCCCATCGAGACCCAGTTGAGGAGCGCGGCCGTCGAGATCCCCGTACGCGACCAGCCCGTCGCTTCGGACATGGGCTGGAGGAAGATGCTGAGCGAGAGCATCGCACCGAGACCGATGCAGGTCACGACGACGCCAGCGGCGACGATGATCCAGCCGTAGAAGAGCGTCATGATCTCACCGACTGACGGCCGGGTGACGACCCGCGAAGCGGCGCCAGCCGCCAGCGGCCGTAGGCGACGAACGCAGCGAGGAGCCCGACGATCAGCGAGATCAGCGCCACCGCGACAGCCCCGGCCGCCAGCGTGAGCACCGTCGCACCGATCATGATGACCACCAGCCCGACAGCGGCCAACGGTGTCAGGCCCGGCCGAATGCGCAGGAGCCCGGGGAGGATCAGGCCGAGCGCGCCGAGCACCTCGGCCACGCCGATGAACCGCAACAACGGACCCGGCAGCGTGATCGGCCCGGTCAGCTGCTCGAGCGGCAGGACCAGCTTCATTCCACCGGCGAAGAAAAAGAGGAGCGCGAGCAGCGACTGCACGATCCACAGCGCAGCGGTCATGATGGGTTCCTAGGCGCCGCCCGCCATGGCCCCCACGACCAGAAGGGGCTCGGCCCCCGTCGCGACCGCGTCGGGCAGCGGGGCATCCGGCGGTTCGTGGGACAGATCCCGCTCGCAGGCGAAGAACCTCACGAACGGGCGGCGCTGCTGCGTGACGTGGTCGCGGATCGTCCCGCGCAGGGCCGGATAGCAGGCCTCGAGCGCGTCGAGGACCGAGCGCTGCGTGGCACGACCCTCGACGTCGAGCTTCACCTCGCCGTCGAGGTGTGCGAGCGTCCTGAGATGCGCCGGCAGCACGACGCGGATCATGGCAGCGTCTGGACTTCCACGGACACGACCGAAGGAAGATCTCGGACGATGGCCGCCCAGCTGTCCCCGGCGTCGGCCGACACGTACACTTGCCCGCCGGTGGTACCGAAGTACACGCCGCACGGATCGAGCGAGTCGACGGCCATCGCGTCGCGCAACACGTTGACGTAGCAGTCGCGTTGCGGCAGGCCCTTCGTGAGCGCCTCCCACTCGTGTCCGCCCGTGCGGCTGCGGTACACGCGCAACTTTCCGTCGGGCAGATAGTGCTCCGAGTCGCTCTTGATCGGGACGACGTAGATGGTGTCCGGCTCGTGCGCGTGCACGTCGATCGGAAATCCAAAATCGGTCGGCAAGTTCCCGCTGATCTCCCGCCACGACTCGCCGGCGTCGTCGCTGCGCATGACGTCCCAGTGCTTCTGCATGAACAGCACGCTCGGGCGCGACCGGTGCATCGCGATTCGGTGGACGCAGTGGCCGACCTCGGCGTTCGGGTCGGGGATCTGTTCGGACCGGAGGCCTCGGTTCATCGGCCGCCACGTCTTGCCGACGTCGTCGGTCCGGAACACGCCCGCCGCCGAGATGGCGATGAAGATGCGCTCGGGATGGCTCGGGTCCAGCAGGATAGTGTGCAGGCACAGCCCGCCGGCACCCGGCTGCCAGGAGGGCGCCGAGGAGTGGCCGCGCAGGCCGGGCAGCTCCTGCCACGCCTGCCCGCCGTCGATCGAGCGGAACAAGGCGGCATCTTGAATCCCGGCGTAGACCGTGTCCGGATCGGTCAGCGAGGGCTCGAGATGCCAGACGCGCGTGAACTCCCAGGGGCGCGGCGTGCCGTCGTACCACAGGTGGGTGCCCGGGACGCCGTCGTACACGAACTTGTTGCCCACCGTCTCCCACGTCTTGCCGCCGTCGTTCGAGCGCTGGATCATCTGACCGAACCAGCTGGTCGACTGCGAGGCATACAGCCGATTCGGGTCAACGGGAGATCCCTTGAGGTGGTAGATCTCCCAGCCCCCGAAGTGGGGGCCACTGACGTCCCACCGGGCACGCTTTCCGTCCGATGTCAGGAGGAACGCGCCCTTGCGTGTCCCGACCAGTACCCGTATCCCGCTCATCCCTGACTCCTTGCCGTCGACTGCCCGGCCTCGGTGATCGATTTCAGTCGCGCCAGCCCTTGCTCGAACTTGTCGCCGATCATTCTATCCATGTCCATGAACAGGTGGACGATCTTGGCCATGAAATTGACGTTGCCGGCCATGCTCCACGTCACGACGGTTCGATTGCCCTCGGGCTTGAAGGCGAACTCCGCGGTGCTCGTGGCCGCGAAGGGCTTCAGGAATTCTAGCCTGATCCTGATGAGGTCACTCGGACGGCTCTCCGTCAGCGTCATGCGGCCTTCGCCCACCTCGTTGTTGCCCGCCCACGCGTAGATTGCGCCGGTTCCGGCGGGCGCCCCTTCGTACGTTTGTTTCATGGCCGGATCGAGCTTCGCCCACGGGCTCCATGCCTCCCACTTGTGGAAATCGTTCACCTGCGCAAAGACCGCGGGCGCGGGGGCGGCGATGGTGGCCGTCCGCGCGACGCGGTATTCGGATGGCTGCATGGCGACGATCGCCACGAACACGACGACGATCCCTGCGAGCGCGATCAGGATCTTGCGAATCATACGGACAGGATCTCGGGAGGGAAGTCCGACGCCTCGAACACCTGCCGAAGCTCGACCACCTCGCCTTCGGCGAAGGGGACGCGCTTGGCCCATTCGATCGCCTCTTGCTTCGATTTCACGCTCGGGAGAACGCCCGTCTCTGTCTTCCTGTCAGCTCTGACCTGCATCAGAAATCGCATCGTCATGTCGCCTCCTGGTTTGTCACGGCCGTGGCTGTAGGAGCTGCAGCAGATTGCCTTCGGGATCCTTCAGCGTCGCGATCCTCAGCGTGCCGTAGTCCGTCGGATCCTCCACGAACTCGACGCCGGCGCCCTTCAGGCGCTTGCACTCCGCGTCGACGTCGTCGGTGGCGAGCCCGACCATGTGCCGCGCCGGGTCCGCGTTGTGGCCGTGCACCTCGCTGTGCGTGCCCAGCGCGAGCGCCGGCGTCTTCAGATCGCCGAGCACGACGAACCCCTCGATCTGGAGCCCCACCTTGAGGCCGAGCACGTCCCGGTAGAACGGGAGCAGGTTGTTCAGGTCTTCGCTCCAGATCGTCGCTCCGCGCAGGCCCTTGATCATCGCCCTCGCTCCGTCGTTCTGGCGTTCAACTCGGCGCGCCGTCTCTCACGGGCCGGATTTCGACCGTGCTCGTGCGGGCCAATGGAATGCGTGCGGCGATGCCGATGGCTTCGTCGAGATCCTTGACGTCGATGAGCATGTAGCCGCCGAGCTGCTCGCGGGTCTCCGCGAACGGACCATCGGTCACGAGCCGCTTGCCGTCGCGCACCCGGACGCTGGTCGCCGAGGACGACGGAAACAGTGGATGGCCGGCCAGATACTGCCCGCGCGCCGTGAGCTCCTCCGACAGCTTCAGGGTCTCCGCGTAGATCCGCTGGCGCTCGGCCACGCTGAGCTTATCCCAGACCGGCTCGTCCCGGCAAATCAGCAGCATGTATTTCACGTGTCCCTCCATCACTGAGTCGAACGGCGGGGGCCCGAATCGACACCCCTCGAAAAATTATCTAACGTGAGGTATGCCCCCGGATGCAAGTGCCGCCGTCGACTCGCTTTATCGATCGGATTGGGGCCGGATCGTCGCCACCTTGATCCGGCTCGTCGGTGACTTCGATGTGGCCGAAGAGGCGGCGCAGGAGGCCTTGGCCGCCGCCGCGGACCAGTGGCGAGCCTCGGGTGTCCCCGAGTTCCCGCGGGCCTGGGTCATCCAGACGGCCCGGCACAAGGCTATCGACCGCATCCGGCGCCGGGCACGGCTCGACGCGAAGCTGGACGCGTACACCGCGGCCGGCTTCGGCCAGGCGATGGCGGAGCCGTACGACCCGCACGAGATTCCCGACGATCGCCTTCGCCTCATCTTCACCTGCTGCCATCCGGCGCTGGCGCTCGAGGCCCAGGTCGCGCTCACCCTCCGCACGCTGGGCGGCCTCGAGACGGACGAGATTGCGCGCGCGTTCCTCGTGCCCACCGCGACCATGGCGCAGCGGCTCGTGCGGGCGAAGGGCAAGATTCGCGACGCGCGCATTCCATACACGGTGCCCGACACGACGGACATGCCGCTTCGGCTCGACGCGGTGCTGACCGTGATCTACCTCGTCTTCACCGAAGGCTACGCGCCCACGCGCGGCGGGGCGCTCGTGAGGACCGACCTGTGCGTCGAGGCCATCCGGCTCGGGCGTCTCGTGCGGGCACTGATGGAGCCGCCGCCGCCGGAGGCGACGGCCCTCCTCGCCCTCATGCTGCTACACGACTCACGGCGCGACGCCCGTCTGGACCTGACCGGCGACCTCGTTCTCCTCGAGGAGCAGGACCGTCGCCGCTGGAATCGCGCGCAGATCGAGGAGGCGCTGCCGCTCGTCGAGGAGGCCCTGCGCGGCGGCCCGGGTCCGTACGCGCTGCAGGCGGCGATCGCGGCCCTGCACTGCCAGGCGGCACGGGCCGAGGACACGGACTGGCCCCAGATCGTTCGCCTCTACGACGTGCTCGAGCGCGTGCAGCCCTCCCCCATCGTTTCCCTGAACCGAGCCGCGGCCGTCGCGATGGTGGACGGCCCCCGGCCGGCGCTCACCCTCGTCGACGCGCTCGCCGCCGCGGGCGATCTCGATCGCTATCATCTCCTGCATTCCGCGCGCGCCGATCTGCTGCGCCGCCTCGGATCCTCGGCGGAAGCGGCGAAGAGCTACGCGCGAGCGCTCGCGCTGGTCACCAATGACGCCGAGCGCCGATTTCTCGAGCGGCGCCTGAGCGAAGTTCAGCGGAGGGACCATGGCTAGACCTCCTTCCGGAATAGGTCGATCCGAGGTGACGGAACGGCATCCGGAAATACACGACTGACAAGCGCGGCGAGATCTTTTTTCTCTCTCTCGATAAATCGCAGCGTTGAGCATCCTGCACACGCGGCACAGGCCTTGCTGAAGATACTCGACATGGAAGCGATGCGTCGTCCGGCGGCCTTCATGGACGCGAGGGGATTCACGCTCACAGAGCTCAGCATGGTCGCCGCGCTGATCGGCCTCTTGGCCGTGCTCGCCACGCCGATGTTCCTGAGCTACTGGAGGTCGTCGACGCTCCGGGCCGGCGCGGGGGAGTTGGCGGCCGCCGTCAATCTTGGCAGGCAGATCGCGATTTCCCGAAACACGACGGTGTGCGTTCAGGTCAGCTCTACCGGCATCGTCATGAGGACGGGCGGCTGCGGCGGGACGATCTGGACGGGTCCCGGCACCGACGGTTCGGGCGTGATTCGCCTCGCCAACACCCTCCAGGTCAGCTCGGGTGGAAACGTCGTGTTCGCGAACCTCGGCACCGCGAGTCCGGCTGGCTCGTTCACCGTGACCAACCCGGTCGACGGCGCCACACGGACCGTGGTCGTGTCAACCTCCGGGCGAGTGACCGTCCAGTGAGGTCTCACATCAGATCTCAGCGGGGATTCACGCTGGCCGAGGTGCTCGTGGCGACGTTGGTCCTCTCGATCGGGCTCGTGGCTGTCGCCACGGGTTTCCAATACGCGACCAGCGGCGTGGCGACCGGCAAGGGCGAGACGACGGCGACCTTTCTGGCGGAGCAGAAGGTCGAGCAGCTCAAGGCGACGGCGCTCGTCGACTGGACGAACGCCACCCTGAGCGCGGGGACGACGACGGAGTACTGCCCGTCGACAGGGGCTGCCTGCACCGGCACGGTGACGGCGGGTTTCTACCAGCGCGTCACCACCGTAACCGACAACCCCGGCGGGACGTGCACGGCCAACTGCAAGCTGGTCCAGGTGTCGGTGTTCTATAAGCCCGTCACGGGACAAGGTCAGCTCGACCAGGAGCGGCGGGTGCACCTGCTCACCATGGTCGCGTCCCGGACCTGAGGCGCCCCGATGAAACGACTCGACCATCTCAAGACCGAGTACGGCTTCACCCTGGCCGAGCTGCTGGTCGCGTGCGTGATCATCGCCTTCGTGATGGCCGGCCTGTTCGTCACGCTCCAGACCGGACAGGAGAGTTATCTGGTCGGCTCGAACCAGGTCGAGGCGCAGCAGACCGCCCGCATGGCGATCGCGCAGATAGTCAGGGAGGTCCGCAACGCGGGGTACTGTCCGACGTGCACCGCCACCCCGCCATTCACCGCGATCGCCGCGCAGACCGGGACCGGATTCACCGTCCAGAACGACTGGGACGGCGACGGCGCCATCAATACGACGGGCACCGTCACGGACGCCGACGGCAATGTCCACGGTGAGCAGATCGTCTACGCGTTCTCCAGCGGGGCGCTCACCAGACAGGAGGTCGGGGTCGACGCGTCCGCCGTGACGCTCGCCACGGGGATCAACAGCCTGACGTTCACGTATCAGGACAGCACCGGCGCGACAACGGCAACGGCCGCCAATATCCGGACGATCGTCGTCACGCTCACGACCCAGCCCCAGAACCAGCCGGCGGCGACACAACAAGGGCGGGTCCTGGTCACGATGACGGACTCGGTGCGCGTGAGGAACCGATGATGGCGACCGGGCCGTGCGGAGGGAGAACAATGCGCAGATGGCAGAAGGTCGTCGCCGACGAACGGGGCGTGGCGCTCGTCCTGGCCGTGATGGTCCTGTTGACCCTCACCGGGCTCGTGCTGACGTTCCTCTCGGTGAGCGCGTTCGAGCCGCAGATCTCCAAGAATCACCGCGGCACGGTTCGGGCGCGGCACGTGGCCGAGGCGGGAATCGAGTACGCCTACGATACGCTGGCCACGAATATCACCTCCTGGAACGCGTACCTGGTGGGAGCCACCTGCACCACGGGGGCCATCCTCGGCACGGCGGACTCGACGCTTCCCGGGCTGACGAGCGCGGACGGAACCTTCACCGTCCGGGTCCGCAACGACTGCAGGGCCGGCGACAACAAGATCACCGGCGTGGCGGTGGAGAGCGGCGCCAACGCGACGAACGACACCAACGACAAGGTCATCGTCACCTCGACCGGCGCCTTCGGGGACGCGACACGGACGATCACCGTCGCGGTCTCGAAGGTGGTCATCCCCTCGATGAACGCAGCGCTCGCCTTCCCGGGCGTCCAGGCCGACGTGAACTTCAGCGGCTCGAGCTTCGCGATCGACGGGCGGGACTGGAAGATGAGCGACAGCACCTCACCGACCGGCACCGCCAACGCCGTCTATGGGATCTCGGTCAACGGCAGTCTTCCAGCGCTCGAGACCCAGGTCGAGAACGCCTTGGCCAACAACCAGCAGAACGACGTCCGCGGGAGGGACGAGACCAGCTCGAGCAACCCGCCGGCGACGACGACCGGCGCCGGCGCCGTCCAGTCGGACGGCGCCCTCACATCACAGATGGTCACCGACTACGTCAACGCACTCAAGGCGTACGCCGACATCACCATCAACACGAGCCCGGGCAACACGCACTCGATCAGCGGCATCGGGTCCACCTGCTCGACCAACTGGAACAGCTCCACCTGCTGGGGCACGACGTCGAAGCCGAAGGTCATCTATATCAAGGGCGATCTGACCGACCTCAACACCCAGTTCACCTCGCTCGACGTCTCGGGGACGAGCACCGGCACGGGTATCCTCATCATCGAGAACGGCAACGCGGACATCAACGGGAGCTTCCGCTGGAACGGGTCGATCATCGCCACCGGCAACAACATCGGCCTCCGATATCGGGGCGGCGGGAACCAGGCGGTGTACGGCGCCACCATCGTCAACGAGCTCCACAGCGACGGGTCCACGAACCTCGAAGGCGACATTAGAGGCAACGCCAAGCTTCTGTTCAGCAAGGAGGCGCTGGATCTGGTCCAGGACGGCATCGGTCGCCGGCTCGTGAGGCCGTACAGCTGGACGGATCAGTAGATGGCGATGCGCGCACTGGCCGCCATGCTCGCGGCGGCCCTGGCGTTCGGGTGCAGTGGTCCAAACCGCCGGGCGCCGGCGCAGTCGCCAGCCGCCGCGGCCCCGTCTGCTCGCCAGGAGGGAGATGCGGCCTGGAGCCGCGGCGATTACGCCGCGGCGCTCGCGAAGTACCGGGAAGCGTCCCGGACGGCGCCGCACGACCTCACGCTCCGGTTCACGGTGACGCGCACTCTGGCAACTCTTCTCGCGGCGAAGCTGGTGTCCGGGCGCAGCGGTTCCCCAACTCCCCCGGCGCCGGCGTCGACGCCCACCGTCGTGGCCCCGTCTCCCCGCGAGGAGGGAGACGCGGCCTCGAGCCGCGGCGACTACGCCGCGGCCGTCGCGAAATACCGTGAAGCGCTCAAGGCGACCCCGGACGATCTCAAGCTCCGGTTCGCCCTGGGCTCCGCGCTGAGCCGCCTCGACCGGCACGACGAGGCCAGCGAGCAGTTCCGCTGGGTCGTCGAGCACCGAGCACCCGAGGTCGCCATGGCGCGTGCATGGCTGGCGGCGGCCGAGCGTGTGTCCGATGCGGAGGCTTCGCCCGGCCGGCGGAGCGTGACGGTGTCGCCCATGCCGGGAGCGGAAGGTCAGCCGGCGCCGGCCGGCGTCGGATCGATCAATGGCACGACCGCGTGGTCGGGCGTGAGCCCCGATGCCCAGAACGTTTCGCTCGAGCTGCGGTTCAACGGCGATGACGCCTCCACGAAGGGCCAGAGGTTCCGGTTGCATATCGGCCTCGGGCGGCCCTACAGGATGTCAGACCTCCCGGCCGGCGCCTACCGTGTCGTGGGTCGGAGCGCGGGGGTCAAGCTCTGGGAGATCCGGGTGGTGGTCGGCGCCGGCAAGGAGACCGTGCTCGATCTCACCGACGCCAACAGCCTCGTCACCCCGAAGGACTTCCCGCCGCGCGGCGGCGGATAGGCTCTCGTTCTACTTCGCACGGGGGCTCAGGCGGCCGACTCCAGCGCGAGCAGCATGTGCTTGGCTTCGACGCCACCGACGTACTGTCCGATGGTGCCGTCGCTCCGCACGACGCGGTGACAGGGCACCACGACGGGCAGCGGGTTGGTTGCGCAGGCGCTGCCCACGGCGCGCACCGCCTTCGGGCGGCCAGCCGCCTTCGCGACCGCGGCATAGCTGGCGGTCTTCCCGTAGCCGATCTCCGGCAGGTGCGAGAGGACCGTACGGCGGAAGCCGTGCGAGAGCCGCAGATCCAGCGGCGTGTCGAACGTGCTGCGTCGCCGCGCGAAATACTCCTCGATCTCCCGGGCAACGCGGTCCAGGCGCGCAGGGGCCCGCAGAATGCGCGGGCTCACGTCGCGGGCGAGGCGCTCCAGGACGAGGTCATGGTCCTCGCTCGCGTATGCGACCCGGACCAGACCCTTCGGGGTGGCCGCCAACAGCAGCGTGCCCACGGGGGTCTCGATGGTGCGGTAGGCGACGTCGAGGAGACCGGCGGCGCTCGCGGCGTCCACCAGGCGCTGGTGCAGCCTCCGGCTCACCGCTTCGTCGATGGTGGGCAACGCGGCGAACAGATCGCGCTCCTTCATCATCGGGACTCTCCTTTCGGAAACGTCTTTCGCAAGGCGGCGATGCCGTCTGCCGCGGCTCGCCTGGCGGCGTCCTCACTGCCGCCCACGATCTCGGCGACCTGCAGGTAGGGCATCCCCACCAGGTAGTGGTAGGCAATCGTCTGCCGCTGTTTGAGCGGCAGCGCCTCGAGAGCCTCCCACAGACCGGACTCCCAGCCCTCAGGGCTGCCGTCCCTCGCGGGGCGCTCCGGCAGCTCGTCGGTCACGACAAGGCGACGCGATGCGCGCAGGTGGTCGAGCGCCTTGCGGTGTGCGATCGTCACGAGCCACGCCTCGATGTTGCTGTTCGCGCGCAGGCGCGGATAGGCGCGCAATGCGGCGAGGAATGTCTCCGACCACGCATCCTCGGCGTCCACCCGCCCCAGGATGGCTCGGCACACGCGCAGCACGGTGGGCCCGTGCTCGGCCACGATCTCCTCGAAGGGCTGCGGGCTCACACCGACACGTTTCGTCGCCATTGCCGTATCGCCCCGGCGTGCTGCGGGTAGTGGCTGTACGTGTCGAGCCGTAGGCGACGACGGAAGCGCGTCTCGCGGCTGAGCTGACCTTCGGGCGCCCTCTGGATGAAGTCGATGAGCCGGCGATGGGTCGCGTCCAGTTGCCGTCGCACCGCGGAGAGCGACAGGCGCGCTTTCTGCTCCGTCATGCGGGCGTTGAAGACATCGATGCCGCCGTACCTGACGGAGTACCGCGGTGGCGTGCCGCCCTCGAGAATGAGCGGCAGGTGCGTCAACGCCTCCTCTTCCCACGTGCTCACGTGCGCGAGGATGTCTCGGACCGACCAGTCGCCCGTGACGCCGGGCTTCATCAGCTGCGCGTCTGACAAGCCGGCGTACGACTCCTCGAATGCCCTCCACGCCGTGTCGAGTCGTCGCAGGAGTTGCCGTCTATCCACGGAATCAGGTCGCCTTTCGGAACGTCAGGTTGATACGGTGCCCGCCCGTCAAGGGATGATGTCCTGGCTCGAGCGGCATGACGCCGTGATACCGAAGTCTGGCGGGACCTCCCCAGACCACCACGTCGCCATGAGCCAGCGGGACGCGACGTGGCGTATCGGCTCGATGTGATCCGCCGAACAAGAAGACGGCCGGCAGTCCGAGCGAGACCGACACGATCGGCGCCTCGAAATCCCGCTCGTTCTTGTCCTGGTGGAGCGACAGGCGGGTTCCAGGCTCGTATCGGTTGACGAGACACGCGTCGGGAGCGAAGCCGTCGAATCCCGCCCGCGCTGCCGCCTGGACAGCGAGGTCGGCGAACACGTCGGGCATCGGCGGCCAGCGACGCCCGCTCTCCGGGTCATGGCCGTCGTAGCGGTACCCGGTTCGATCGGTGACCCAGCCGGCTGCCCCGCAGTTCGTCATCGCAACGGACATCCGATGGCCCCCAGGCGTGACCATGTGGCGAAACGGCGCACGCTCCACGACCCGCCCCAACGCGGCGACGAGGGGTCCCTCGAAGGGCAGCGCGAACCCACCCAGCAATATCGCGCCCGGCGCGAGCGGCACGTCCCGGCGCTCACCCTCGAACAAGTCCGGGATCATGTCGCGTCGTGAAAGATCACGCCCACGGTGTGGCGATGTCCGGATCGCAGTCGGCTCACTCCGTGCCGCATATTGACACGATAGGTTCCGCGCGTGCCGTGCACGGGGCGATGGTGCACCGCGAACACCACGGCATCGCCCCGACGCAACGGCACCACCTCGGCCCGCGATTGCATGCGTGGGCGCTGCTCGGTCAGCACGAATTCTCCGCCGGTGAAATCCTGTTCGGGCTCCGACAGGAGAATCGTCATCTGCAGCGGAAAGACATGCTCGCCGTAAAGATCCTGGTGGAGAGCATTGTAGTCGCCCGCGGCGTATCGCAACAGGAGCGGCGTTGGCCGCGTCTGCCCCGCCTTGTGGCAGCGCGCGATGAAATCGGCATGCGCGTCCGGATAGCTGACATCGATCCCCATCGACCCGTTCCAGCGATTGGCGATCGGCGCCAGATTCGGATAGATCGCCGTGCGCAGATCGGCGACGATGTCCGGCAGCGGATACGTGAAGTACTTGTATTCACCGCGTCCGAAGCCGTGCCGCGCCATGACCACATGGCTCCGGAACCGGCCGTCGTCATCGTAGAGACCGGCGATCGTTTCACACTCGTCGGCGGTCAGAAGCTTCTCGACCATCGCCCAGCCATGGTCATCGAGGTGCGTCGAGAGGCCAGTCCAGTCGAGCATCCTGAAGCGTTTCTGGCTCACACCAGGTAAACGTCCCGGCTCCCCCGTTCGTGAGGTGCCCTCTCGACAGGCAGACCTGGCCTATAATGCGGCGGCGAGGAGGCGACCAGGAGGGCACGATGCACCTCACGCCGACCGAGATGGACCGGCTGATCATCTTCACCGCGGCCGAGCTTGCCCGAAGGCGCCGCGCGAAGGGATGGAAGCTCACCCACCCCGAGGCGCTCGCCATCATCTGCGACGAGATGCACGAGGCGGCCCGCGGCGGTGCCGCCTACGAGGCGGTGGTCGAGGTCGGCCGCCGGGCGCTCACCACCAACGACGTGATGGACGGTGTCCCGGAACTGATCGGCACGGTGAAGATCGAGTGCCTCTTCGGCGACGGAATGCGCGTCCTCCACGTCGAGCAGCCGATCCGTGCCGCGGCGAAGGCGGGCTCGCGCGAAGGTGCAGGATGAAGCCCGGCGAGATCCTGTTCGGGGAAGGTCCCATCCTGATCAACCGCGACCGACGCACCGTCGAGATCGACGTGGAGAACACGTCGGACCACACGATCTTCGTGAGCTCGCACTTCCCGTTCTTCGAGGTGAACCGCCGCCTCGTGTTCGACCGTGCGAGGGCGTGGGGCATGCACCTCGACATCCCGGCCGGAGACTCCGAGCGCTGGCGGCCCGCAGAGGTCAAGCACGTCCGGCTCGTCGCATTCGGCGGGCGCGGGGTGGTGGTCGGGTTCAACCGGCTCACCGAGGGCGCGACCAACCCTGAGCGCCTCCCAGAGGGACTCGCGCGCGTGCGCCTCGCCGGCTACGGTCACCGTGAGGAGGAGGCCCGCCGTGGCGCGTGAGGTCAGTCGGGCCGAGTACGCCGCACGCTATGGACCGACCACCGGTGACCGGATCCGTCTCGGTGACACGAACCTGCTCGCCCTGATCGAGCGCGACGAGTCGAGCTACGGCGACGAGCTCCTCCGGGGCTGGGGCAAGACCATGCGGACCGGCATCATGATGAGTGACCGGGTGCCGGCGGTGAGCGAGCTCGACCTGCTGATCACGAACGTCGTGGTCATCGACCCTGTGCTGGGCGTGTTGAAGGCGAACATCGGCGTGAAGGACGGTCGCATCGTCGGCGTGGGCCGAGCCGGCAACCCCGATGTCGTGGACAATCCCGACCTGCTCGTCGGCTCCGCCACAGCGCCGATCTACGGCGTCGGGTTCATCGCGACCCCGGGCGGGATCGACACCCACGTGCATCTCGTCCAGCCGCGGCTGATCCCCGTGGCGCTCGCGGCCGGCATGACGACGCTCATCACCGGGGGCCTCAACGACAACCCCGCGTACAACCTGCGGCGGATGTTCGAGGCGTTCGAACAGATGCCGGTGAACCTTGGGATCCTCGGGCGCGCGGCGAGCACGGTCCCGGAGCCGCTGCTCCGCCAGATCGAGTCCGGCGCGTGCGGCCTCAAAGTGCACGAGGACTACGCGGGCTATCCGAGTGTGATCGACCAGGCGCTCACCGTGGCGGACGCCCACGACATCCAGATCGCGATGCACACCGACGGTATCAACGAGTCGTGCGAGCTCCACGAGACGGTCGCGGCGATCGGGGGCCGCGCGATCCACGCGTACCACGTCGAGGGCATCGGCGGCGGGCACGCCCCCGACATCCTCGCGATCGCCGGCGTTGGCAACGTGATCGGCTCGTCGACGACGCCCACGATCCCCTATGGGCGCAACGTGGTCCCCGAGCACCACGCCATGATGTGGTCGGTGCACGGTATGAACCCGCGCGTGCCGAGCGACCGCCTGATGGTCGCGGACCGGATCCGTGACGCGACGATGCGCGCCGAGAGCCTGCTGCACGAGCTCGGCGCTATCAGCATCATCAACTCGGACTCGCAAGGGATGGGACGCATCGGCGAGTCGATCCGCCGGACGTGGCAGCTCGCCCACCAGATGAAGATCGTCCGGGGCGAGGACGGCCCGCACGACAACAAGCGCATCCTCAAGTACCTGGCGAAGTACACCACCAACCCCGCGCGGGCGCACGGCATCGACCGATGGGTCGGCTCGCTCGAGCCCGGCAAGCTCGCGGACATCGTGCTGTGGCGCCCGGAATTTTTCGGGGTGAAGCCGGAGCTGGTGATCAAGGGCGGGGTCGCGGCCTGGGGAGCGCTCGGCGAGGGCAACGCCTCGATCCCGCAGAGCGAGCCGACGCTCTACGCCGCGCACTGGGGTGCCAGCGGGCGCGCGGCGGCGAGCGTCTCCGTGAACTTCGTCTCGGCGGCCGCCGCGGCGGGCGACTTCCGGCGGCACGTGCGGAGCCGCCGCCTGCCGCTCGCCGTCACCGGGACGCGGCAGGTCAGCAAGCGGCACATGCTCTACAACGGGGCCAACCCCAGGATCGAGATCGATCCGCGGACCGTCGAGATCAGGATCGACGGCGAGCCCGTCCCGCTGTTGCCGGACGACGATCTCCCGCTGAACCGCCGCTACCTCCTACTGTAGCGGTCCTACGGGCGCGCTCGCCCGCCGCGCCGACGCTGACAAGCGGTCTGTCCGTCGCCCTTGACACGTCGGGCGATGCGATGTTATGTCTCCCTGCGCGCGCGGCTAGGTGGAAGCGAGGCGCGCGGTGCGTCGCAGGCTGGCCCGGCTGTCCGCCTCGACTCGAACGACCAGGAGGAGGTCACCATGTCGGCGAAAAACAAAACGCTACGGCGGCAGCTCAGTCGACGCGAGGTCTTGAAGGGTGCCGCCGCGACGGCCGGCATGCTGGCCGCCTCGGGCGCGATCGGTGGATTCCCGACGATCTGGGCCCAGAACATCAAGGACGTCAAGCTGGTCCAGGTCGGCGGCTCGTACTCGGCGATCATCGACATCGCCAGACAGGCGTCGAAAGATCTCGGCTTTCAGGTCGAGATGCAGACCGGCGCCCATGACGCGTTGCTCAACCGGTTCGTGACCCAGCCGAACTCCGTCGACATCGCCGACATGGAGTACTTCTTCCTGCTGCATCTGGTCCCGCGCGGCGTGCTCCACCCCATCGACCTCAAGAAGTACAAGTGGTGGGACAAGGTCGTGCCGATCTTCACCAAGGGCGAGTATCCCGACGGCCGGAAGGTCTCGACCGAGGGCGTCCTCCCGTTCGAAGTGCAGTACGTGGACGGCCCGGAGTCGACGAAGTTCTCCAAGCGGCCGACGCAGTGGGCGAACGGGATCCCGACCGTCTACAACGCCGACACCCTCGGCATCCGGCCCGATATCGTGAAGCGGCCGATCGAGCACTGGCGCGAGCTGTTGAATCCGGAGTTCAAAGGCAAGTCCGCGATCCTCGACGTGCCCTCGATCGGCATCATGGACGCCGCCATGGCGATCGAGTCGCGCGGCGACATCAAGTACGGCGACAAGGGCAACATGACCAAGGAGGAGATCGACAAGACCATCAAGATCTTGATCGACGCGAAAAAGTCGGGTCAGTTCCGGGCCTTCTGGACGACCTTCGACGAGTCGGTCAACCTGATGGCGTCGGGGGAAGTGGTGATCCAGTCGATGTGGTCGCCGGCCGTGACGGCCGTGCGCTCCCGCGGCATCCCGTGCTATTACGCCCCGCTCAAGGAAGGCTACCGCGCCTGGGCGAGCTGCATCGCTCCGATGCGGCACCTCAAAGGCCTCAAGCTCGACGCCGCCTACGAGTACCTCAACTGGTACCAGTCCGGCTGGCAGGGCGGATTCATCGCCAAGCAGGGCTACTACAGCTCGGTCCCCGAGACCGCCAAGAAGTTCATGACGGCCGACGAGTGGGGCTACTGGTATGACGGCAAGCCGGCCAAGGGCGACATCAAGGACCCCTATGGCACGCTCATGGAGAAGGCGGGTCAGGTGCGCGACGGCGGTTCCTTCTGGGAGCGCATGGGCAAGGTCGCCTGCTGGAACACGCTGATGGACGAGAACCGCTACATGGTTCGTAAGTGGAACGAGTTCGTCTCGGCGTAGTAATGTGACGCGGCTCCACCATCTCCTCGCGGCGCCCCTGGCATGCCTGCTGCTGGTGTTCTTCGGGGTGCCGCTGGTGCTGGTCGTGACCGTGAGCTTCTTCGACTTCGACCAGTTCGACATTATCCCGACGTTCGTCCTCACCAACTACCTCGAGCTGTTCGGGTCCAGCCTGACCTATTCGCTGTATGCGAACACGGTCAAGTACGCCGTCATCGTGTGGGCCCTCACGCTCGTCATCGGTTTCACCGTCTCCTATTTCCTGGTCTTCCATGTCCGCCCGTTCCTGCTGCAGCTGGCCCTGTTCCTGGTCTGCACCGTTCCCTTCTGGACGTCGAACGTCATTCGCATGATCTCGTGGATCCCGTTTCTCGGTCGCAACGGGATCTTCAATCAGTCGCTGATCGCGCTCGGCATCGTGGACCAGCCGCTGGAGTTCCTGCTGTTCTCCGATTTCGCGGTGGTGATCGCCTATGTCCATCTCTTCTCGCTGTTCATGATCGTGCCGATCTTCAACTCCATGGCCCGGATCGACCCGGCCGTGATCGAGGCCGCGGTGGACGCCGGCGCCGGTCGCTTTCGGGTGATCCGCGAGATCGTCGTGCCCCTGTCGAAGACCGGCATCGCCATGGGCTCGATCTTCGTCGTCGCGCTCGTCATGGGCGACTTTTTCGTCGTCAAGATCATGAGTGGCGGGCAGAGTGCGTCGGTGGTGCTGGCCATGTCGAACGAGATCGCCGTGTTGCAATATCCGCCGGCGGCGGCCAGCGCGGTGGTCCTGCTGCTCGTCGTCACCGCGATGGTGGTGGGGATTCTCAGGATCGTCGATGTGCGGAGAGAGCTCGCTGGTTAGGGGGAGACGCTGATGCACCGACCCGGGTCCGGCCGGCGCCCCTGGACGTTCTACGCGCTGGCGGCCTTCTTCGGGCTGTACGTGCTGTTCCTCTACGGTCCCATGTCCGCCATCTTCATCCTGTCCTTCCAGGGGCCAACCGGCGGCCTGACGTTTCCCATGAACGGCGTGTCGCTCCACTGGTTCGGTGCGCTGTTCGGGCAGCAGCGGACGGGAGATTTCGCCGGCTCGTTCACGCGGTCCATCCTGCTCGCGGTCATCGTCCTGTCGATCACCGTGGCGGCCTCGGTGATGGCCGGCCTGGCGTTCCGCCGCCGCTTCCTCGGCTCGACCCTCGTCTTCTACATGGCCATCTTCAGCCTGATCATTCCGGGGCTGCTGCTGGGTCTGGGCGTCGGCCTGATGTTCCAGTTCCTCGGGATCAAGCCGGCCTGGTACTCCTCGGCGCTCGGGGCGCAGCTCACCTGGACGCTGCCGTTCGGGCTGCTGATCATGTTCGCGGTGTTCAGCCGCTTCAACCCGTTCTACGAGGAGGCGGCCCGCGACCTCGGAGCCGGTTACGGGCAGACGCTCTGGAACGTGGTGCTCCCTATTCTCCTGCCCGGGATCATCGCGGTAGCGCTGTTCGGGTTCACGCTCTCGTACGACGAGTTCCCCCGCACGCTCATCCCGATCGGGAGCCGCAACACGCTGCCCCTCGAGATCTGGGCGATGACCACCAACGTGACCTCGCCCGCGCTGTACGCGTTGGGAACGCTGACCACCGCCGTATCCTTCGTGGTGATCGCCGTCGCCCTGACCTCCATCGCCCTGATCCAGCGCCGCCGCACGCGGCGCGGGACGCGGACCGACGCGGGCGACTGACTTCATGTCCGGCGAGATCGAGCTCCGCAACCTGACGAAGCGCTTCGACCAGACGGTGGCGGTGGATGCGATCAATCTGAAGATCCCCCACGGCAGCTACTGCTGCTTGCTCGGCCCCAGCGGCTGCGGCAAGACGACGATTCTGAGGATGATCGCCGGGCACGAGACGCCGACCGAAGGTGACGTCTGGATCGGCGGGGAGTCGGTGGTGGGACTGGCGCCGGCCGGGCGCGGCACCGCCATGATGTTCCAGAATTACGCGCTCTTTCCCCATCTGAGCGTGCTCGACAACGTGGCCTTCAACCTCAAGATGCGGGGCGTCCGGAAGGCGGAGCGGCACCGGCGCGCCCGGGAGCTGCTGGCCCAGGTGCGGCTGGACCGGTTCGCCGATCGCATGCCCTCCCAGCTGTCGGGCGGCCAGCAGCAGCGGGTGGCGTTGTCGCGCGCGCTGATCACCAAGCCCCGGGTCCTCCTGCTGGACGAGCCGCTGTCGGCGCTGGACGAGTTCTTGCGCCTGCAGATGCGCGGCGAGCTGCGACGCATGCAGAAGGAGCTGGGGATCACGTTCGTCCATGTCACCCACACGCAGCTCGAGGCGATCGCCGTCGCCGACCTGGTGGTCGTCATGGATCAGGGCCGGATCGAACAGGCCGGGTCCGCGCGCGAGATCTACACGCTGCCGGTCAGCGCGTATGTCGCCCGGTTCATGGGCGGCCAGAACGTGCTCGCCGGGAAGGTGGCGTCGGTGGCGGGCGGGTTCGCCACGCTCGTCGGTGACACCGGCGAGCGCTTCTCGAGCCCCTTGAGCGGCCAGACGGTCGCCGAGGGAGACATGCTCCACTGCTGCGTCCGGCGAGATCGCGTGAAGCTGGAGCGCGACCGCCGGCCGCCGGGCGCGCCGCCCGAGCGGACCAACGCCGTCGTCGGCGCGGTGCATGCGATCGAGTACCAGGGATCGTACGTGAAGGTGACCATCGACGTCCCCGGACGGGAGCCGTTCGTGGCGAACGTCGCCGACGGGCGGTTTTTCGCCGACCCCGTGGACATCGGCGACCCTGTCCTGGCGTGGTGGGCCCCCGAGGATGTCCACCTCCTCACCGGGGGCCTCGGCCGGTCCGTGCGTGTGACCACATTCAGACAAGCGGGAGACTCCCATGGCTAAGGAAATCCTGTGCGCATTCGGCGTCGATGTGGATGCAGTGGCGGGCTGGCTCGGGTCCTACGGCGGCGAGGACTCTCCGCTCGACATCTCGCGCGGCATGTTCTCGGGGGAAGTCGGCACGCCCCGGCTGGTGAAGCTGTTCGAACGCTTCGGCATCAAGACCACCTGGTTCGTGCCGGGCCACTCGATGGAGACCTTTCCGCAGCAGATCCGGATGGTCGTGGACGCCGGGCACGAGATCGGCATCCACGGCTACTCTCACGAGAACCCGATCGCGATGACGCGCGAGCAGGAGGAAGCGGTCCTCGACAAGTGCATCGAGCTGGCGCAAAAGCTGACCGGCGACCGCCCCGCCGGGTACGTCGCGCCCTGGTGGGAGTTCAGCCCGGTCACCAACGAGCTCCTGCTGAAGCGGGGCTTCAAGTACGACCACAGCCTGATGCACCACGACTTCCAGCCGCACTTCGTCCGCGTCGGGGACAGCTGGACCAAGATCGACTACGCCAAGCCTCCGAGCGCGTGGATGAAGCCGCTGGTGCGCGGGCGGGAGACGGAGCTGATCGAGATTCCAGCGAGCTGGTATCTGGACGACCTGCCACCGATGATGTTCATCAAGGCGGCGCCGAACAGCCACGGCTTCGTCAACCCACACGACATCGAGCAGATCTGGCGGGACCAGTTCGACTGGGTCTATCGCGAGTACGACTACGCGGTGTTCCCTATGACCATCCACCCTGATGTCTCCGGCCGCCCGCAGGTGCTGATGATGCTCGAGCGGTTGTACAGCCACATCACCCGGCACCCCGGCGTGCGCTTCGCGAGGTTCGACGAGATCGCCGACGATTTCGCCAAGCGGAGTCGGCGCCAGAAGTGACCGGGGGTCGGGCCCGCGCGGAGACCTGAGATGTGTGGACTGTGCGGTGTGTTGGGAACGGAAGCGCACTGGACGGATGCCGCCGGGCCGGACAGCCGGTCCGGGGCGCCGCCGGGGGGACGGACCCGACGGCAGGAGCGGCTACACCGCGTGGGGCTGGCCAACAAGGTGCTCAAGCATTACGGCCTGACGCTCGCAGACTGGGAGGGCAACTGCTTCGTCCTCCGCACTCGGACCGGCCGGTCCGCGATCGTCCAGCACCTGACCGCGTTGTGGCCGGTGGCGGAGCGGATGACCGGGCGTCGCTGCGATCCGCTCGATCCCCAGCTGATCGCCGCGGTCGAACGCGAGTAGCGGCCCGACGGTCATGGCCGCCGCCGATCTCATCCCCGTCAACATCGTTACGGGCTTCCTCGGCAGCGGCAAGACCACGCTGCTGCGGCGCCTGCTCGCGTCCCCCGAGCTCGCCAATACCGCCGTGCTGGTCAACGAGCTCGGAGAGGTCGGCCTCGATCATCTGCTGCTGCGGCACGTCGACGAGAGCACCGTGGTGCTCCCGAGCGGATGCGTATGCTGCGCCCTCCGCGCCGACCTCACCGCAGCCATCCGCGACCTGTACAGCAAGCGGGAGCGGGGGACGATCCCGAGGTTCGACCGGCTGGCCATCGAAACGACGGGCCTCGCGGACCCGGCGCCGATCATCTTCACGCTGCTGGCCGAGCCCGTGCTGCGGCACCATTTCCGGGTGGGCCACGTCGTGACGACGGTCGACGCGGTCAACGGTGCCAGGCATCTGGCCCAGCACCCCGAGTCCGTGAAGCAGGTGGCCGTCGCCGACCGGGTCGTCCTGACCAAGACCGATCTCGCGGGGCCGGCGCAAGCGGAGGCGCTCCGAACCGCCTGCCGTCGCGTGAATCCGGCCGCGCCGATCTTCGAGCCCGCGGTCGATCCGATCGGGCCAGACCAGCTCTTCGCCGGCGACCCCGCCGATCCGTCCGGCACGCGGCAGGACGCGCGGCGCTGGCTCGGGCCCGTGGCGGCGGCCACGCCTCCAGAGACGGGTGTCGGTCAGGCGAGTGCGCACGACCGCGACGTCTACGCTTTCAGCGTGACCGTCGACCGCGCGCTCGACTGGACGGCGTTCGGCATCTGGCTCACGATGCTGCTGCACGCCCACGGCGAGGATATCCTGAGGGTGAAGGGACTCCTCCAGGTGGTCGGCGTGCCCACGCCGGTGGTCATCCACGGTGTCCAGCATCTCGTGCATCCGCCCGTGCACCTGGACGGCTGGCCCACGGCAGACCGCGGCACGCGTCTCGTCTTCATCGTCCAGAAATTACCGCGCCAGGTCATCGAACGCTCGCTGGCCGCCTTCACCCGGCTGGCCGCCGTCGGCGAGCGCGTGGTGTGAGGAGGCTCAGGTGAGGAGGCTCAGATGGTATCGACGCTGATCAAGAACGGACGGATTGTCACCGCAGTCGACGAGTACACCGCCGACATCCTCATCGAGGACGACCGCGTGCGTATGATCGGGAGAGATCTCCCCGCGGCCGATCACACGCAGGTACACGACGCGCGGGGCCTGCTCGTCCTGCCCGGGGGGGTCGACGTGCATACCCATCTCGACTGGGATTTCGGCGTCGCTCGCACGGTCGACACCTTCGGCACCGGGACGAAGGCGGCGGCCTTCGGCGGCACCACGACCGTGGTCGACTTCGCCAACCAGACTCGTGGGGAGCGGCTGCGGCCGGGCCTGGAGAACTGGCGTCGGCGGGCGGAGAGCGCCTGTGTCGACGTCGGCGCTCACATGATCGTCCTCGACGTCAATCGAGAGACGCTGGCCGACATGACGATCCTCATCCAGGAAGGCGTGACCAGCTTCAAGCTGTTCACCGCCTATCCGGGAGTGCTGATGGTGGACGACGGCGCGCTGTTCAGGGCGATGCGGGTGGCCGCCGCCGGCGGCGCCATGATCTGCATCCATGCCGAGAACGGCCCCGTCATCCAGGTGCTGGTCGAGGACGCGGTGGCCGCGGGCCAGACGGCGCCGAAGTATCACGCGCTGACGCGGCCCTCCTCGATGGAAGGCGAGGCCACCCACCGGGCGATCCGGCTGGCGGAGCTCGCGGCCACGCCCCTCTACGTCGTTCACCTCTCGGCCGCCGAGGCGCTGTTGGCCGTGACGCAGGCGCGCGACCAGGGGCTCCCGGTGTATGCCGAGACCTGCCCACATTATCTGTTCCTGACCGCTGCCGATTATGATCGCCCGGGCTTCGACGGGGCCAAGTACGTGATGACGCCGCCGCTCCGGACTCCCGCCCACCAGGAGGCGTTGTGGCGCGGCCTCAAGACGGACGATCTCCAGGTGATCTCGACCGACCACTGCCCCTTCTGCTTCAACGAGCAGCCGTACGGTTTGAAGTTCTCCAAGCAGCAGGGCCGTAACGACTTCAGCAAGATTCCAAACGGCGCGCCGGGTGTGGAGACGCGGCTGCCGCTGATCTTCGACGGCGGGGTCAAGCGGCAGGGGTTGTCGCTGAACCGCTTCGTCGAGCTGACCTCGACCGCTCCGGCCCGGCTCTTCGGCCTGTTTCCCCGGAAGGGGACCATCGCCGTCGGCTCCGATGCGGACATCGTCCTGTTCGATCCCGACGAGACCTGGACCATTCGGGCCGCGGAGGGTCACAGTCGGGTCGATTACACGATGTTCGAGGGCCGTTCGGTCACGGGCCGGGTCAAGAAAGTCTTCCTGCGCGGCCAGCTGATCGTCGACGGCCCGGAGTGGCTCGGCAAGGAAGGTATGGGCGAGTTCCTGCGGCGTGGTGTGTCCGGGAGGATCTGAGCCATGGGAGAGGGAGCGATGGCGAATCACGCGCTGAGCTGGCGAAACCGAAAGACCTTGATCCTGAGCCGGACCGACATGATGGGGTTGCTCACCCCGGCCGAGTACGTCGCTTGTGTGGAGCAGGCCTACCGGATGCACGGCGAGGGCCGCTTCGTGATGGAGCCCAAGGGGCACATCGTCCTCGACAAGTACCCGGGCGAGTGGGAGGCGATGCCCTCGTATATCGAGGAGCCGGAGGCGGCCGCCTGCAAATGGGTCTCCATCCGCGAGCAGAACCGGGAGCGCTTCGACCTGCCGACCGTGTTCTCGATTCTCATCTACACGCATCCGGAGACCGGCTTCCCGCTCGCCATCTGCGACGGCAGCCACCATACGGTCATGCGCACCGGCGCCGCCGCCGCCGTCTCCGCCAAGTGGATGGCGCGACGCGACTCGACGACGCTCGCCATCGTCGGCGCCGGCCACATGGCGGAAGGCACGCTGGCGACCTGCGTCGGGATCTTCCCGTGGAAGCACGTGCGGGTCTGGAGCCGCTCGCGCAAAACGCTCGACCGGTTCGTGGCGGCCCAGCAGCCGAAGTACCGCGGCCTCGAGATCCGTGGCTCGCAGGACCTGGAGGCCGTGGTTCGCGGGGCGGACGTGGTGGTGACGGTGACACCGGCGCGCGGTCCGCTCGTCATGAACGAGTGGATCTCGGAGGGCACGCACATCGCCGCGCTGGGCGCCGACAAGCGCGGCGATCAGGAGCTCGATCCGCGGATCCTCCAGCGTGCCCGCATCTTCGTCGACGACCTCCGCCAGTGCCGGACCGACGGCGAGATCAACGTCCCGCTCGCGCAAGGCCTCATCACCGAGGACCACGTCGCGGGCGAGATCGGCGAGGTGATCGTGGGACGCGCGCCTGGGCGAACGTCGGCTTCCCAGATCACCGTCTTTGACTCGACGGGGATCGCGTTACAAGATTCGGCGACCGTGCCCCTCGAGTACGAGCGCGCCCTCGCCGCCGGCGTCGGCGTCGAGAAGAAGATGATCTCGACGTGACGCTCGAGCGGGTGGCGCCGGCGGTAGCCGCGGCCGTGGCGGCGGTGAAGGAGGACCGCCTGTGGCGGCGTCACCTTCAGATCGCCGAGATCGGGGCGACCGGCCGCGGTGGCGTCAACCGTCAGGCGCTGACGCCCGAGGACGCCGAGGCCAGGAGGCGCGTCCTCGGGTGGGCGGCGGCGCGCGGCTTCGAGGCGAGCGTCGACCCCATCGGCAACCTCTTCATCCGGCGCGCCGGTCGCAGCCCGACGGCGAGGCCGATCGTCTCGGGGTCTCACCTGGACACTCAGCCGACGGGTGGCAACTTCGACGGCGTGTTCGGCGTCCTGGCGGCGCTGGAGGTCCTGGAGGCGGTGGACGACGCCGGCGTCGAGACCGTGCACCCCCTCGAGCTGGCAATCTGGACCAACGAGGAGGGTGCGCGGTTCCAGCCGACCACGATGGGCTCGGCCGTGTTCGCCGGCGCCCTGGCGCTGGCAGCCGCGCTGGCAACGGTCGACGCGCACGGCGTCGGCGTCGAACAGGCGCTGGCCCAGACGCTCAAGGCGGCGCCGGTGGTGAATCGCCGGGCCTTCCGCTTCCCGATGACCGCCTATCTGGAGGCGCACATCGAGCAGGGGCCGGTGCTCGAAGCCGCCGGCAAGACCATCGGGGTCGTCTCCGGCATCCAGGGCCTCCGGTGGTTTCGGGTCGAGGTGACGGGAGAGGAAGCCCACGCGGGAACGACGCCGCGCGCGCGACGCCGCGATGCCTTGCTGGCCGCCGTCGACATGGTGCGCGCCCTCCGGGACTTGATGCTCGATGCGACCGACACGGCCCGCTTCACGGTCGGGCGCTTCGAGGTCCGTCCGAACTCCCCGAACACGGTGCCAGGCCAGGTCCTCTTCACCATCGACTTTCGGCACCCGGATGGCACGGTTCTCAGCCGCCTCGGCGACGAGGTGGCCGCCGTGTGCCGCGCGCACGCCGGCGGATGCGCCGTCGACGTGATCGAGACGCTGAATTCTCCGCCCACCGAGTTCGATCCCCGGATCTGCGAGTTGATCCAGGCCGCCGCCGCGCGCCAGGGGCTGCCGCATATGCGGATCGTTTCCGGCGCGACACACGACGCGAAGTACATGGCCGGACTCTGCCCCACCGGCATGATCTTCGTGCCATGTGAGCGCGGCATCAGCCACAACGAGGGGGAGCGCGCGTCCGCCGCGGACCTCGCGGCGGGCGCCCGACTCCTCGCCGAGGTCATGCTGCGGCTGAACTGACCGGGGATGAACAGCGTCGCGTCAGGACAGGTCACCACCAACGGACTCGGTGGCCCCGTCCCGCCACGACGAGGGCGGCCACGTACCCGGCGTCGGGAGAGAGCGGGCGCACGGTCCACTCCGCGTGGCGGCCAATGGTGACATCGACCGCGTCGAGCGGTCCGCTCAGCCCGACCCCCGAGGCCTTGAGGTACGCCTCCTTGAGCGTCCAGTGGCGGAAGAACGTGCGGAGCCTGTCGGCAGGCGCTGCCCGGGTGAACGCCCGGCGCTCCCGAGGCGCGAAGTGACGCGCGACCATGGCGTCGAGGTCTTCCAGCGGGCGCACGCGCTCGATGTCCACGCCGACTTCACTCGCCGCGGTCACGCCGACGAGCGCGAGCTCGTACGAATGCGACACGTTGAAGCGCAGTCGCTGCCCGTGAGCCGCGGGCTCGAGGAACGGCTTGCCATGCGCTCCGGTTCGAAAGAGGACGTCGGCCGGCCGGCAATCCAGATACCGCGAGAGAATCATTCGCAGGTTCGCGCGGCAGACTACGAATCTGCGCTGGTCTTCTTCGAATCGAAGCCGGCGCGCGCGCGCGTCCTCGTCGCCGGCGAGGAGTCTCGAGGCCAGGGACTGCCTCCAGTTCGCCCGATCGAGGGCGATCCTCCAGACGTGGACTTCGTTGGCGGCCAAGACGAGGGGACGAGAATAGTCTTCGAAGGTCCCGCGGCCCACCAGGGACTTCACGATGCGCGTGGCGCTCAGCGGGCGCGGGCCAGAACGGCCACGACACCACCGCCCGGCGGCCCCTGGTGCTCGGCGCCGGCGGAGACGTAGCACATGGGGTCACCGGTGACCGATGCGATCACCGCGTTGACCACGCCGCGGATGTGGCGCGTATAGTTGATGTCCGAGTCGTCGAACATGACGTGCCGGCGGCCGCGCGTGCGACCCGAGGCGTCGGGCTCGCACTTGGCGAACACGTTCACCAGTCGCTCCCGCTCGGCGTCGGCGAGCTCGCTGTCCGCGGTGAAGCCCGCGCCGCGCAGCGCCTCGCGCACCGCCGCGACGTCGAGCGCGTCCTTCATCACCGCGTGGGCAATGACGAGGTCGCTCGTCGAGCGGACCGAGTTGCCGAGGGCGATGACCTCGCAGTTCATCAGCTCGACTCCGGAGGAGGTCGACGCGACGTCGGAGTAGACCGAGAAGTCGGAGCCGACCACGACATCGGTGAGCCGGGCCGGATCCACCTCGCCCGTGGCCACACCGATCCCGATCGCGGCCGCCGCCCGGCCATAGCCCATGGACTTGTAGGTGTCGCCGGTGACGACGTCCTTGCCGCGACGACGCGCGTCCTGGATTCGCTCGGTGGTGAGCGCGCCCGTCTTGATCTGGACGAAGTGGACGTCCCGCGGCGAATCGATCCCGGCGTCCTTGATCGCCTGGCGGACGCCCTCGGCCGCCACCCTGGCGTGCACGGCCGTCCCGAACTCCTCTGGCAGCAGATCGCGCGTGTACGCCGTGCCCACCGTGAAGCGTTTCTGCCCACGGGGCGCTCCGCGGTCGGGCTCGCGGGTGAAGATCGTGGCGTGCGGGCTCATCACGCCCTCGGTCCCGCCTGACCAGATGATGGGCACGTGCCGGGCCACGTCCTCGAGCTTGCGGCCCGAGCGCTCGGCGATGAGCATCCGGAAGGACAGCGTCGCCAGCGCGCGTGTGAAGTCGTTGACGCCGCCGTTGCCCTCGGTCTTGCCGAGGACGGCCACGACGTGCTCTGCCCCGAAGGCGCCCGCGTCGAGCAGCCGCGCGGCCTCGCTGACGTCGTCCGGGGCTCGCATCCCCACCTTGAACGCCTGGACGTACATACGCGACCTCCCGTTGGTGTCCGGGCCGGAGAGGCCCCGGCCGGAGGATTGTACGTCAGCCACCGCCTCGGGTGGAGGTCGAGAGCGAGGCCTGGGCCTCCGAGATCAGCGCCAGCAGCCGGGGCGGGTCGAGGGGCATCTCGCGGACGCGGATGCCGAGCGTCGCCAGCGCATCGTCGATGGCTTCGGCGATCACCGCGGGCCCGGGGATCGCTCCGCCTTCGCCGATGCCCTTGGCCCCGAGGGGGTTGAGCGGCGAGGGCGTCTCCGTGTGGCCGACCTCGATAGCGGGAATCTCCATCGCGGTTGGGATCAGGAAGTCCATGAAGGTCGTGGTGAGGGGCTGGCCGCTTCCGTCATAGACGATTCGCTCGTAGAAGGCGCCACCGATCCCCTGGGCGACACCACCGCGGATCTGCCCCTCGACGATCATCGGATTCACCATGGTCCCGCAGTCGTGCTGGACCACATAGCGGAGTATGGTGATATCGCCCGTGGCGACGTCGACCTCGACGATGGACGCGTGGCAGCCGCTGGCGAACGTGGACTGCGGCGGGGCGTAGTACCCGAAGGCCTCGAGCCCAGGCTCCTCGCCCTCGGCCAGGACGGCGCCCGTCCGCGGCTTGACCAGGCGGAGCGCGGCCTCGGCGGCCTCCTTCCCGTACGCGTAGCGGATGGGGTTGGCCACCGTGGCCAGCGCGCCGAGCGTGAGCCCGCGGCCGGGCGCGCCCCGGACACACACCATGCCGTCGCGGAGCTCCAGGTCGGCGGGCGAGGCCTCGAGCAGCTCGGCCGCGATGCGGAGCGCTTTGTCGCGCACCTTCGATGCCGCCGCGTGGACCGCAGTGCCGCCCACGACCAGCGCGCGGCTCGCATAGGTGCCGGCGCCCCAGTTGAAGCGCCGCGTGTCACCCGTCACCACCGTCACCGCCGTGGGATCACAGCCCAGAACCTCGGCGGCGATCTGGGCGAACGTCGTTGCGTGCCCCTGGCCCTGCGTCGTGAGGCCGCTCGCGACCAAGACCTGGCCGCTCGACTCCACCCTGACGTGCGCGCCCTCGTAAGGACCGATGCCGGTCCCCTCGACGTAGCAGCCGACGCCAAGGCCGAGGTAGCGCCCGCGCGCCCGGGCGTCGGCCTGCCGGGCCCGGAAGTCCCGGTGGCCGATCATGTCGAGGGCCATCTCGAGCCCCGCCGGGTAGTCGCCGCTGTCGTAGCGCGTGGGACCGCCGTCCTGGAACGTGAGCCCGACGTCCCATGGGAACTCGTCCGGCCGGATGAAGTTGCGGCGTCGCACCTCGACGGGCTCGACGCCGAGCTCGCGCGCGATGAGGCCGATCACCCGCTCCATCACGAACGCGCCGTGCGGACGCCCGGCGCCGCGGTACGGGCTGACGGCGGCCTTGTTGGTGTAGGCCACGTCGAACTCGACGTGGTAGTTGCGCAGCCGGTACGGTCCAGGGAGCTGAGTGGACGTGATGAGCGGGACGACGATGCCGTAGGGGGCGTAGGCCCCCGTGTCGTGCACGAACCGGTCGCGCAGGCCGAGGATGCGGCCGTCCCCGTCGATGGCGACCTCAACGGCGTGGAGCTGGCCGCGCTCCTGGTTCGCGGCGAGCAGGTGCTCGCGACGGTCCTCGGTCCACTTCACGGGCCGGGCGAGCCGGATGGCGGCGAGCGGCACGAGGATCTCCTCCGGGAAGAAGAGCATGATCTTGGTCCCGAAGCCCCCGCCGACGTCGGGCGCGATCACCTCGACGTTGAACTCGGGGAGCCCGAAGATCCTCGCCAGGCCGTTCTTCACGGGAAGCGGCGCCTGCGTCGAGCTCCACACCCGGAGGGTGCCGCCGCGCGCGTCCCACTCGGCGACGACGCCCCGCGCCTCGATCGGGCTTCCGCAGCTCCGCTCGATCGTGAGCCGCTCGCGTAAGACGCGCGCGGCGCGCCGGAACGCGTCCTCGAGGTCGCCGACGGTCTGCACGACGCGCGCCGCGCGGTTGCCGGGAACGTCCTCGTGGACACGCGGCGCGGCGGGGTCGAGCGCGTGCTCGAGGTCGATGACCGCCGGTCCTCCTTCGTACTCGACCTCGATCAGGTCGACGGCGTCCTCGGCCAGGTAGCGGTCCTCGGCGACCACGAAGGCCACGAGCTCGCCGACGTAGCGGACGCGGTCGACCGCGAGCGGCCGCTGCGTGCGCGGGTGCGTGAGGCCGGGGTGCGGGATGAGGAGCGGTCCGGGCTCGTTCAGGTCGCCGAGGTCGGACGCGGTCAGCACCAGGTGCACGCCGGGGAGGGCCCGGGCCCGCGTGGCGTCGATGCGGACAATGCGGGCGCACGCGTGCGGGCTCCGCACGCCCGCGGCGTGAAGGACACCGCGGGGGTTGACGTCGTCCACGAAGCAGCCGCGGCCCTGGAGGAGACGGTTGTCCTCGTTGCGCCGGACCCGGGCGCCGATCAGGCGCGTCGTCATTTTGCCGCCTCCGCCAGTGCCTCCAGCGCCGCCTCGAAGCAGTCCCGCGGGGCAGTGACGATCCCGGCGCCGATCTGGCCCACGCCCGGCTCGCGATGGGCGATGCCTGTGTTGATCTGGGGAAGAATGGACGTCTGGAGGACGAGGCGCACGTCGATGCCGGTGGGCGTGCCGCGAAAGTCGAGGGCGGGCAGGCGGTACGCGCGGCTCTCGCCGGCGGTGATCTCGTACATCCGGCGCGTGGCGCGAAGCGCGTCGGCGGGTGTGCCGCCGACGAACTGGACGATCGCCGGCGCCCCGCCCATGGCGAACGCGCCGATGCCCGCCGTCTCCGTGATCGCGCTGTCGCCGATGTCAGGGTTGGCGTCGTGCGGGCCGAAGCCCGGGAAATAGAGGCCCACCGGTGTCAGGGCGGGGGCGGTGAACCAGCGATCGCCGAGGCCGCTCACGCGGATGCCGAAGTCTGTGCCGTTGCGCGCCATCGCCGTCACGAGGGTCGACCCCGACACCCCGTGGGCGGCGTCCGTCGCTGTCTTGCACGCCGCCATGCCGAGATTCAGGAAGAAGTGCTCGTTGCCGGCGGCGAAGGCGAGGATGCGCGAGCGCTCGGCGGGCGGGAGATCGAGCGCCGCGACTTCCGGCGCCAGCAGCTTCACCAGCAGCGCGGAGGCCGCGCGGTTCCGATTGTGGCACTCGTCGCCCATCTGGAGTGCCTGGGCGATCAGCGCCCGCACGTCCACGCCACCGGCGCGCCGGATCGCCTCGCCGAGTGCTCCACCGAGCACGTCGCGGAACCAGACGAGGCGATCGAGGACGTCGGGAGCGTTGGCGCCGTAGCGGAGGGCCTTGCCGAGGCCCTCGTTGATGGTCGACCAGGCGTGGTTGCCGTGGGCACGGTTCTCGACGACGAAGACGGGCATCGAGGCCGTGATGATACCGGCCATCGGCCCGACCGACCCGTGATGATGGCAGGGTGAGAATCGCACGTCGCCCCGCGACGCCG